>JAJZNW010000075.1 GCA_021811615.1 Bacteroidota bacterium | reverse complement strand
CTTCCCTTATCATCCGACGTACTAACTCTATATCTTCCTCCGTCGCTGTCTCTATGAACCTCTTCGTCTCTGGCATTGTCTCTTCCCCAATATAAACAACCCTTCCCAGCGAGTCCAGCCCCTAACCAGTCTTTCTTCTTATTCTAGCCCCGTAACTGAGTGGTTACCAGGCACGCTGAAAAACCGTTGAGATTCTCGCGCGAATCGGTTAAATTGCAACGCAAAAGATGACTTCATGCTGGCGTAGCTCAGTTGGTTAGAGCACTAGATTGTGGATCTAGGGGTCGCAGGTTCGAATCCCGCCGCCAGTACGGATTTCCCCCTTCTTCCTTAGATCGACATCGCGATTCACCCGATCTTCTAAGCCAGCACCTACATTCACTCCAAGTCTTAGGGTCCCAAGACGGTTTGTGATTACCCGATCATCGATCACGTACTCGATTACTTCTCCGCTAAAATCCTCAGGACACTGCTGATTCCCATGATCCAAAGTGGCAATGCCTCCGAAGCCTGTGTAAGACAGCACGTCCCGTCACTTGATCGTCCCTCGAATCATTTTTACATTTTCAAAATGAAAAATCACATGACAGTTAAGTACCTGATTGCCATCCTTCTCGCGTTCAGTCAAGTTGCGGTCGCGCAGAAGTCGAGCGCTTTTCGAATCGGCAGGTTGAAATACGCGGGAGGCGGAGACTGGTACGTATTCCCTCTTGAAGAGCCCACGCTTCTGAAGTTTATCGGCAGCCACACGGACATAAATGTTGACGCGAATTTCTACCCGGTAAAGATGTCCGATAATGAAATGTTCACATTCCCATTCTTATTCCTCACCGGTCACGGCAACGTCCTTTTCACTAAAGGCGATGCGGCACGCCTTCGAACCTATCTCAAAGACGGTGGCTTCCTTTACGCCAACGACAGCTACGGCATGGGACCGGCTTTCCCGAGGGAACTGAAAAAGGTTTTTCCTCACAAGGCGCTGGTTCTGCTTCCTTTCTCATACGGTATGTACCACTGTGTTTACAATTTCCCTGACGGTCCGCCGGAAATCGAAAACTGGGGTGACGGTAAACATCCTGAAGGATGGGGACTCTTCATCGGCAAAAGGCTGGCAGTCTATTACACTTCAGAAGGTGATCCGCCGGATGGATGGGATCCTACGGAAGTGCATGGCGACCCTGAATCGAAACATATCGAGGCGATGGAATTCGGAACAGACCTGGTGTACTGGGCGTTAACTCACTGACCGACCCCATAACTTCTTTCCCTGAGTATTACTGATCCTCCGAAGTACCCGACGGAGTCACTCTTTCCTTCTGTACGCTGCCGACCCACTGTTTCAATTCCACTTGCAGTGACCGGTCACAGCATATAACTTAACACGTTGTCGACAGGCGAAGTGACACAAAATGAGGTAACTGATGGTGGGTCGGATATCGATTATTCTTCTATCTCTCTTCCTCCTCACTTGCGGAAGAGCCTCCGCAGGGCCGTCTGTCGTCGGAATTGGAACCGGATGGTCGATTCAATCATCGTCAATCACAAAAGCCGGTGGCGCCCGGATTTCAACGACATCTTACAACGGAAAGGGATGGTACAAGGCCTCCGTCCCTGGTACCGTACTGGGAAGTCTCGTCGCCGACGGTTTGTTCAAAAACGTTTTCACCGGAAGACATCTGGAACAAATTCCGGATTCACTGTTTGAGACGCCATGGTGGTACAGAATTGTATTCTCGCTTCCGGCCAGATCACCGGGGGCAGAGCGAGCAATACTGAGTTTCCTGGGGATCAATTACAGAGCGGACATCTGGCTCAACGGGCACAAGATAGCCGACGCAGACTCTGTTGTCGGTGGCTTCAGGCATTTCAATTTTGACATATCGCGATATGCCGTTTTCGACGGCAAGAACGCCCTCGCCGTGAAAGTGTACCGCCCGGGCGACGGAGCCGTCACGCTTGGGTTCGTCGACTGGAATCCCAGGCCGGCCGATCATGACATGGGAATATGGAGACCTGTCGAGCTGCACATTTCCGGCAACGTGTCTATCTCATATCCTTTCGTAACTTCAAAAGTCGACACAGCCACATTGAAGAAAGCGTCACTGACCGTATCGTCGGTCCTGAAGAATTTCTCCACAGGAAATGTCAGCGGTACACTCGAGGGAAGTATCGGACAGGTACACTTCTCGCAGGAGGTCTCAATTCCGGCCCGCTCGGGGAAAGAAGTGGTCTTTTCTCCCCGCCGGTATCCACAGCTCGTTTTCATGAATCCGAGACTCTGGTGGACACACGATTTCGGAAAGCCGAATCTTTACGATCTACACCTCAGGTTCGTGACAAAGGGAACCATTTCGGATTCAACGGGCACTGAATTCGGCATAAGGGAGATTAGCGATTACATGACGCCTCAGGGATTCAGAGGATTCAAGCTGAACGGCCGCAGGATACTTATTCGTGGAGGCGGATGGGCCGACCAGATATTTCTCGAACAAAACCGGAAGAAGCTTGAAGCACAGGTGAACTATGCGGTAAATATGCACCTGAACACGTTGCGGCTGGAAGGCTTCTGGGGGGAAAACAGCGATCTGTACAGATTGTGCGACGAAAAGGGGATTCTGATAATGGTCGGCTATAGCGCACAATGGGAATGGAAGGAATTTTTCGGCGCTGCAACTGACGAGTACGGCGGAATAAAAAGCTCCGAACAAATGAACATTGCAGCCAGGTCGTTCAAGGACGAGATACTCTCGCTGCGCAACCATCCGAGCATCTTTGTCTGGTTTTATGGCAGCGACAAGATACCACGACCGGCCCTGGAAAGGAGATACCTTGCAATACTCGCAAGATATGACACAACCAGGCCTGCCCTCGCCTCTGCTGCCGAACGTGTCAGCACAGTAACCGGCCCAACCGGAGTCAAGATGAGGGGACCTTATGATTATGTTCCCCCGGACTACTGGTATGAGGACAGCTCTTACGGCGGTGCGTTTGGCTTCAATACCGAGACCGGTCCTGGGCCACAAGTCCCACGGATGGGATCCCTGAAAAGGATGCTCTCCCCTGATTCTCTGTGGCCGATAAACAGTCAATGGTATTTTCACTGCTCCCGTGGCGAGTTCGGCAACCTGGATCGATATGATTCTGCCATATCAGGCCGGCTTGGAAAACCTCAGAGTCTTTCAGACTTTGAACGGAAAGCTCAGTATACAAGTTACGAGGCGATGCGTGCCATGTTCGAAGCGTTCGGGGCGATGAAGTTCAAAGCAACCGGCGTCATCCAGTGGATGTACAACTCTTCATGGCCGAAAATGTGGTGGCAGCTTTACGATTACTATCTGAATCCCACCGGCGCCTTTTATGGCGCACAAGAGGCATGCCGTCCCCTTCACGCCTCGTACGACTACGGGTCCCGCAGCATTTATTTGGTGAGCTCTACACTAAATGGAGCGAATGGTCTCAGGCTCGTCGTCCGCGAATTGGACTGGAACCTCAGGACTCATTATGACTCGACTTTTGACCTGTCCTCGCCGCCAAACTCTTCGGTAAAAATAGTCGGCCTGCCGCAAGACACGACTTTGACCAAAACATACTTCCTCGATCTATGCCTGTATCGAGGCGAAAAGCAGATCGATGACAATTTCTACGCGCTTTCTACAACCCCCGACATTCTGGATTGGAAGAAGTCGACATGGTACGTCACCCCGGATACTTCATACGCTGATCTGACCGATTTGCAGAACCTGCCGCCTGTACGGCTGTCGACGGCAACAGAGTTCAAGACGCAGGGCAGGAAGGTGCTTGCGACGGTGAAGCTGCAAAACCCTACGGATCATCTGGCTTTCATGATCTGTCTCTCCGTCCGGCAGAAGCGCACCGGGAAAGCAGTGCTGCCGGTATACTGGAACAACAACTACATCAGCCTGCTGCCCGGCGAGACGCAGACAATATACGGCACGTTCGATGCGAGTGCGCTCCACGGCAGCGCTCCTGAAGTTCGGGTGACAGGATGGAATATAGAGCGGCGGATCTCAGACAGGTAATCCTTTAGACTAAACCTCGTAGATCCGCTGCATGAATACTTCTTCTTCTCGAGGGAGTGGTCGGCGACTCTATTGCCTGACAAAATCGCCATGCTTCACGGACCAGTCGAGTCCGAAATAACCGGCCAACTTCACGCCCTGTGTTCCTCCGATTCCGACCCAGCCGCCGTTCTTCTGACCGAGGAAACCGTCTCCAGTAACACCGGCCTCGTCTCGCCCGAAGACGCCTGCGTTCATTATCATTACGTCGGGCAACGAAAACCACGGCTGAAGATACGGAACG
This sequence comes from Bacteroidota bacterium, assembly GCA_021811615.1. Lineage (GTDB taxonomy): Bacteria > Bacteroidota > Ignavibacteria > Kryptoniales > JAKASW01 > JAKASW01. The sequence goes on along the minus strand of JAJZNW010000075.1, from coordinate 14,067 downwards.
ATGTAAGTCAGTCTCATCCCTTCGAGACCTGTTCCGGAGACGATACCGACACTCGCTATATCGCTTCCCTTCCTTGGCCGTATCATGAAACAAGAATAGTCGTTCCCTTTCATGACTTCACTTCCGAAATCAATTCTCCCTTCTGCGACATTCACGGGTGATTCTTTCAGTACTTCGTTCCAGGCAGAATTCGTTTTCTCGTTACCATATAATATCACATTACGGTTCGGATCCTTTCTCGGATTGAATTCCCTGTCCGAGACGATCTCGATCGATCCGCCTCCCTGGTACCAAAGGAACTCCGCGTCGGACCTCGCCTTGTCGAATGCCCATTCGTTCTCTTCCTTCGTCCCGTGCGTACCGTAAACGAATATCACATCGTGCCGGAAGGCATCTTTGAATGTCCCGTACCTGACCGGTCCTTTATCGAACGGTGACGGCTTTTGCGCGACGGTCCATCGACCGGAATTATTCTCCAGCCACAATCTACTGGCGTCCGGAGGTACCTTAACGTTATCGATGTGAGTAGTATCGAGGTCGATTGTAAGCGGTTTCGACTTGTCCGCGATCTTTAAGTCGAACGCCAATACCCCGACATTCTCGGTGGTGCCTGAGAACTTGTTTCTTGAAGGATTGAACCTCAGAATAACTCTGCTCGGCTCGAGCAGCTTCTTCTGCGAATAGACCGTCACCCAATAGTCCTTTGCGGACACTCCCGGATTTGCCGTGGTGAAGTCTATGTCCCTGATCCTCATCTCGCCTGACCTTGCGTGCCTGCCGAAATAGTCGAAAAGCGGAGGCCAGTCGACGCAGTCGGCGCCTTCCTCGTCGTTCAGCGTCCACCAATGTCCTACACCCGGCTGCTCGTGAAATCTGAAATCTTTGTCGAACTTGCTCAGCGAGTCTCTCATGTCGAGGGATTCCGTTATAGGTACATTGTCATCCTTGCTTCCCTGTATGAAGTACACCCCCAGCTGCCTATAGTTCTTATCGAGCGCATAGGTGTTGACAGGATTCGATGACCTGACAAGCATTCTTGCCATAGGCGTCGTGGGCATCTTGTTATTGAATACATAAGACCACCAATCGATCCATCCCGCACTGGCCCCGATCGCCCCGAACTTATCCGGATACTGCGCTCCGATTATCCAGGTGCCGTGTCCTCCCATCGAATGTCCTGTGAGATACACCCTTTCAGGATCGATGTTGAGAGTCGACTCTGCTATGTGAAGAACCTGGAGAGCGTCGAGTCTTCCCCAGTCTTCCCAGTCATAACCGTACGGCCCGCCGTTCGTTGGACAAACGATGTATCCCCATGTCTTAGGATAATAAGAGTTCGCCATATTGGTTGCGATCACTCCTGCGCCGTGAAGGGAGAAGAAAAGTGCTTTCTTCTCGCCGTTGTTGGGTCCGCGCGGCGGCACTATGGCATAGTATTGAACGCTGCCGTCGATACTGCTGATGAATGTGACGTTGTGTGTCGCACTTGGAGGAACGACTCTGACGGATATCTCCGAGGAAGCGATCTCGTTTGAAGACGAAGGATCGCCTTCGTACAGCGCAAGTTTTATCGGTATGTCGCCGGTCGACGAAGGTGCCGGGCCGACAAGTTTGAAGGCGATTTTCCGAATGCTCATAGGTTGGATTAAGGGGACTCTCGTTTCGGCAGAGTATCCATCGCCGTTGTACGCCTTGATATAAGCATCCCGGAGAGGCTTTTCGGTGGCATTGATGAGCGTGACGCCGCCGAAATAGTGCGAAGCCACACCGACAAGTAAATCCGGAAGAGTAAGATGCTTCGTATTGAACAACACTTTCGGCCGGATATACTTGAGTCTGACCTTGAGCAGACTTCGGTAGCAGACGAAAAGAAGTTGGTTCTTCCCCTTATGAAGTCGAATGGGAATAATCGAGTAATCGAAATGCGGCGACCATTTCGGCCAATTGTCAGTGTAGGAATATTTATTTCCCTGTCTCGGCACGCCGTTGACATAGACGAGATCATTGCCGTTGCCTTCGAGCAAAGCTACCCTGTTGTCGGGAGAATCAATCGTAAATAGTCCGTAGCCGCTATGGAGATACTTTCCTTTGAACCACCCCGCGGGATCGGGCGAGTGTTCGGTCCAGGCCTCACTTTTGCCGTTTTGGAATCTCACGACTTCACCCGGTGAGGCATTTATTTCTCTTCCTTCTATGATCCTCTGCATCACAGGATCTGTCGGGCCGATGCCTGTCAAATATGTATGAAGGAATAAGCCGTGCCTCAGGACTTCGAAGCCTGTACCGGCAGCATACAGTTTGCCAGAGAGCAATACGACCGACAATATCGCAAGCACTGCTGTGATTCTGTGTCTGAATTTCATAATGCTTCTTCTCCTTAAGGAACGCGCGAAGCCGATGGTGCGCATCGGACTTCGCGCGATAATACAATACTAACTGACAGTCTAGCTTTGACGATCTGATTCAGTGATCAGGGCATCCCTCTTACTTATAAGAAGGTGCAGCGTCTTCCGGAGCGCTCGCCCAGCGAGTATCGGGTTTGGAGCCGAGGTTGAAAATCAGGGTTCCGCCGCTCGATATGTCTCTATACCTGAACCACGTCTTATTCCACTTCTTCCCGTTCAGAGTCATCGAGTGCACGTAGGGAGCGCTGTCACTCGCACCACGGCCGATGATCGTGACATTTCCGCCGTGCAGATGAAGCACTGCCTTCGGGAAGAGGGGGCTGCCCAGGACGAACTTTGCGGATCCCGGAAGCTCGGGGTATATTCCGAGAGCACTAAAGATGTACCAGGAGGACATTTCCCCGAGGTCGTCGTTGCCTGGAAAACCGTGCGGCTTGTACGAATAGAGGTGGTTCATAGCGCGGCGAACGATTTCCTGGGTTTTATACGGCATACCGAAGAAATCGTAGATCCATGGCGTCTCTAGGCAAGGCTCGTTGCCCAGGTAGCAATAAACGGAATTCGTACCGGCATTGAGTCTTGTGAAGAATTTGTCGAGTCGTGCAGCCGCCACCTTAATTCCACCCATCTTTTCGGCGAGTCCCTTCTCGTTCCAGGGTACCGCCCATGTATATTGCGACGCAGTCCCTTCGACATACGCCTGGTCATGGTCATATGTGAGGACGGAATCGGAAAAATCGGGCGCCCATGCACCGTCGCGCCTTTTCATCTGAATGAAACCAGTCGCGGGATTGTAGAGATTTTCCCAATTCTGAGCGTGCTTCAGCAAGAGAGCGGCGTCGGAAGTGTGTCCTAACGATCTAGCCATCCGGGACAGCGCAAAGTCCGCCGCGCCGTACTCGAGGGTCATCGAAACATTTCCGTAACCGCCCCTCTGATTTTCGGGGACGTAGCCGAGCTTGAGATAATCTCCAAGCGCGTCTCGCTCGTAAGTATGACTGAGCGGAGCGTAGACCGAAGTATCCGTGGCTGCCCTCATCAGGCCCTGGAAGGCTTTCTCTACATCGAAGCCACGCGCGCCGAACGCGTAGTAATCGGCAATAATAGCTGCAGCCGGATCGCCCATCATCACTCCGCTGTCCATGTTCGGAACCGGCCATCGGGGGAATGTCCCCCCTTGCTCGTAATCGAGAAGAAGAGACTGTGCCATGTCCCCGGAATGCCGCGGTGCGATCATAGCGAGCCACTGGGCCTCGCTTCTATAGATGTCCCAGCCCGAGAAGTCCGAGTACATAAGGTGGCCGTGAGGCATCGTGTGGACCTTGCCGTCGCTTCCTGGATATTCACCGTTCACGTCAGAGCAAATCGTGGGACCAAGCAAGGTGTGGTAGACCATCGAGTAGAAAGTCTTTCTTTCCGCAAGTGTCCCGCCGGTTACGGCGACCCGGTTGAGCCATGAATTCCATATCCGCCCTGCCTTGCGGACAGCGATATCGAAATCCCGCGACGAAAAACGCGATGCCGGGTTTTCTACCTCAAGGTTCTGTCTGGCATTGGCCACACTGACGTATGATATTCCGATTTTGGCCAGGACGGTGCGCCCTTTTGAAGGGTTGAAGTTAACGTAAGCGCCGGAAGTATGCCCCTCCCCGTTGACGTCGTTCTTCATGAGTTTCGAATCGCCCCATGTACCGTACCCGGCAAAGGGTCGGTTGAATACCGCGTAGAAATATATGGTCCGGGTGTCATACTTCGTGCTGCAGAAGTGACCACCGGTAGCTGCACCGCTTATCGAATGTGCGGCAGGATCGATAGTCACTGACGATTCCATTTTGTATCCCCTGAAATCGTTCATTATGTTGCTGCCCGCATTGATAGCAATCGTAGGCGTGCCATGATCGGGAAATATGAACCTGCCGAATCCTGTCCGCGTCGTTGCAGTCAATTGGACGGTAATTCCATTGTCGAGCTTCACGGCATAATAACCGGGATGCGCCGTCTCGTTCGAATGCGAGAACGGCTCCGGGAACGAAGTCCGTTTTACCGGAGGCATGATGTCCTTCGTCCCGAGAAGAGGCGAGAAGGCGAAGTCCCCACCGTAATAGCATCCCGCGCCGCTGAGGTGATCTATGCTGAACCCGTAAATTATCGAGTCGGCATAGTTGTAGCCGCCGAGTCTTCTGTGAGGACCTGTATCCGGGCTCCACTGTATCATCCCGAATGGCATCGTGGCACCGGGGAATTCGTCCCCATCTCTTGCAGTGCCGCTGAAAGGATTTACGTACCGGATGAGGTCGTATGTCCGGTATTTTCTCCCGCCCGTGCGTGCGCGCTGGGATGCCACCGCGAACGAAGGCAGCGAGAGAGCGACTCCGAGTAGGATCGAAGCCAGGTATCTTAGAGTTTGCCTTGACATTGTTTTCTCCATAGGTAAGATAGTGCTTGGTGCATTTCTCTCAACGGGCGTCGTATCTATGAAAGAAGACTTTCATAGCCGATGAGAATCATCACGATGATGAGCCGGCGATGGAAAGCCGCATCGTGATTCTCATCCGTTTTTCAACTCTTCAACGCCACAGAGGCTCGGCAGCCGACACGCTGGTCAGCCGACAAAAACACGTTAAAGAGTCCCGGAGTAATTTTCAAGAGTCCGATGTCTACCTGAGCGAGCCCTTAGCGTCCAGGGATCTGAGTTGGCCGCCAGTCCATGCAATAGGAATGAAAAAGTCCATGCGCAAAATGAACATGGTTCAGCTGCCCATGGACTTCTCTACGAGACTCAACCATCATTGGGTTTTGCTTTGCAGGGTCCCTTTGCACATAAGGAAATATTCGAAGAACCGGTGGATTACCTGGTTCGACTCGATCGTCGGTGTGTGGGTGGGACGTCCCGTGAGGGCTACGCGATCGCTGTACCCGAGAAGGCTGTCGACGGCTATGATGTTGTTCAGCACTGTCCAGCGATTTGGCCCATCGGCCAGGCCCCCGGAAACCAGGAATGGCCGCGGTGCCATCAACGCTTCAATCTCCTGGAGGTCGTAACCTCCCCTGATAAGCTTGGGATAAAGCCCTCTCGCTCCCGGGACCATCCCCTTGTCACGCCAGGTGTCGTGCCACGGCGGTGGATAGTAGCCGAGGTACCATGGCTCCCAGTAGTTGATAAGCGGCGGATGACTGTCCGAAAAGACGAGTCCCGGATCGACCCACACGGCGCAGGCGAACTTCTGGAAAAGGCTCGAGGCAAACATCGCCCACTTTCCGCCGTATGAGAAGCCCATGATGCCGATCCTCGAAGGATCTACGTGCGGGTTCTTCGCCAGCGCATACCAGGCATTGGCAGCGGCACATGCAAGGACGGAAATCGGCTGGATTGTCGAGTGTGCCCTGTCCGGATAATACAGGGAATAGGTCCCCGCCTTCGTCGTCGCCGTCGTGCCTAACGAGAGTGTTACGAATCCCCTCTCAGCAAGCTGGTAGGCGAAGTTCCTGTGCTTCTTGTCGTGACTCTTAATCGCCGTCTCGGGCGTGTAGAATACGACAATTACCGCCGGCTTCTTGCCTTTGCCCGGCGGCACAAGAAGATAGCCAGTCGTTTTCTGGTTAGGAAGCCAGTCGAAGGACACTTCGTATTGAGTGAAGCCCTGTCTCTTTTTGGTAGAAATAATTTTCAACTCCTGGTTCTTCATAAGCGGCGGCCACTTTCCCATCATTCCCATCCAGCGATCATAAATCTCTTCCCTTCTCTCCTTCCATTGTTCGGGGGTTCTAACTGTTTTGCCGTCATAGAATTTCAGTGGTGAACGATAGTTACCTAACTTCCCGCGGTATTGAGGTGGCGGCGTGAAATAAGGCGAGATATCCTTCCAAAGTACCTTCGCGTCGTATTTGTTCCGGTTCACGACGTGCGCCTGAAGGCTTACTGAAATACCCATGACAATTAAAAACAGAATCGTGCTTCTCAAAGTGCAGTGCATCTTGGAATTTCTCCTTAGACTCAATTCAGATTTGTGAAGGTGAACGTGCGATTTGATTCAGAAATATCAGGTAGAATTTAACTTGTTGTATCATGGGTTACCAATGCATCAACGAGTTCCTAATGGTGCATTTCTTGCAAGGTCAAATGAAGAATGAGATGACTCCCTGCCGCTGGCGAATCCTGTGTCATGATCGGCACATAGATACGATTTCGTTCCCAATGTCCCGTATGCTCACACTTACTTCTGTTGTCAATCGGCATCGTTCTGTCCAGTGACGGGACGGACTATCCGTAAGGGTACCCTTCAGATTGAGATCGGACGTACAGCTCGTCGCTGTATAGGCGCGGAAGGACGGTAAGCGTTATTGTCTGCGACTACTCAACAAGAATTCCGGCGGACTTCAGAGCCGAGTAAATACGAGGATCGCTCCGCCTGTCCAAGGAATCGGACGGGAACCACGCCTTTTGAATCTGATGATTGTGGATCGAGAGGTCGATGTAGGGCACAGCTGGTGACAGCGACGAGTATGGATACCAGAAAGCACCGATGTAGATTCTGTCGTGCCCTACTGTGACTACAAACGGAATGCCTCCCGTTGGGCCGATATACCTGCCGAGAATGGCTAATTGCGTATCCACAGACGCAGTTGCCGTGAACTCATGCGTCTGCAAGTGGTACGATGTGAGGGAGTCCTGCATCAAGAAGGGTACATCGGATAACAATAAGCTGTCGATAGGCAAATCCCAGATCTGGCTGGCAGCAAATGTCGAGTCCTGCAGGCGATAGATGGCGAACGAGGGACTTGAAGAATCTTCGCCGGTAACATCGCAACCCGGAAACGCAAGGAATGAAATCGTCATTAGAAAAGCGTAACTCTTCATATTTGCTCCTTTGTCCCGAGAATATCGAGAAGACTTTCCGCCTGACCTTCATCACACCCGGCGTTCCGGTAAGCATGTTAGCTCGCCCAGAAGGTATGATGAATCTCCACTCCCCTCCTGCTCATACGGATCCCATAGAACTCCCCTGCCCACTGCGTTTCGGTCACCTGGTATGTCGCGACATCGTCGGCAAATATATGTTTGTCGCTCACATCGGTTGCATGCGCGCTTTCCACGAGTGCATCCAGAATCCCACGCGCATCCTGGACACTTCGGCCGGGGAGTACTAGCACGCGGCTCCACCCTTCCCGACCCCGTTCACGCACATCGATTGCGCCGCAACCCAGTTTTCGCACCTCGAGATCGAGGCTTTGTTCGCCTTCTGTCGGATTCGCGATGAGCAGGCACACCGTCGAATCGCCGCCGAGAATGCTCATGTAGCTTTCCAGGTCCGGACACCCGGGAGGCAGCGCAGGGAGCTTGCTGATCTCGGATGAATCCACCAGCGCTGCCACCCTCACGCCGGCGGTGTCGATAAATACGTACTCGCTGTCGAGCATGACAAGCGCGCGGCCATTCGAGAAATCGCTGGCCGCCTCGTAACGGGCAGGTATGGCGAGCTCCCCTGCCGCATTTGCATATCCCCATCGCCCCTGCGGTGGTGTCTCGTTCGCGGCGGGGATTGCAGATTCCACCCACACTCCTACCCGTCCATCGGCCAGAGACGGCCCGCGTTCGCCGGTCGACGGATTTGCAGCCTTGGGTTCCACCGATACTCTTGCCGGCTGAGCCGTATCTCCGGACATTTGAGCTTGTGGATTCTTCTGCCTGGGGGTAGTGCAGCTGAGCATCGTAGCCGCAAATAAAGCCAACGTAAATTGGCGCAACGTGATAAATACAACCGCCCTCATAAGACCGCCGCCCTTTCTTTCCCTGATATTAATAAATTCAATTACAACAAACCATGATCAGCGGCAATCGGCATCGCACCCGCCCGATCACGCGGGCAGGTTCACGATGTGATCACATCAGAGTGAGCGGAGGAACGAATCGACGACGGCAGAGAACCGCTCCGGTTGGTCATAATGCAAACCGTGGCCCGCTTCCCTGATCAGCTCAACCTGGACCCGGTGATTGATACGTTGAAGTTCGGCGGCCACATCGGGCGACACAACGCCGGCATCGCCGATCACGAGAAGGGTTCTAACATCAATCGCCTTCACCAGCTCTGTGTAGTCTGGGTTAGGTGGTGTAAGAATATCGAAGGCTCCTACGTTGGTTTGAAGGCGGGCTCTTGCGATGTGCTCAATGGTGTCCGACGAACGTTTAGGGTGCCTCGTCCGCGCTTCTGCCGCTAAGTCTTCCAGCGATTTGTTCAAGATCTGCCGGTGCTGATCCGCTAAGTTGCTCTCGTACACCTGGCGCTGAATTGCAGGACTTATAAAAGTCGGGTCTGCTAAAACCAGACCACGGAGCAAACTCTTCTCGCGGCTTGCGACCACCGCCGCTGTCAAACCTCCCATGGAGTGTCCGAGCAAAACCGGCAAATGAAGTCCGAGCCCTTTTATCAGCCCAACCACATCCTTCGCGAGGTCGTCATATCGATACCCTCCATCAGGCGCATCCGACTCTCCATGGCCTCGTGCATCCGGCATGATTACGTCGTAGTTTTCCTCCAAAGCATGAGCGACTGCACTCCAGCATGCCCCGTTGGCAGTCAACCCGTGAAGTAGGATCAAAGGGGGCTTGTTTCCCCCCGTTCTTGTATAGTTTATCGCGATCCCGTTTGTACCGCATGTCGCTCTGCTCCATGCCCCCATTATGTATTCTCCTTCCGGCTGATGATTCATATTTAGCTTTGTAGTAGACTTGGACTATACAACCGATTCAATGGCGTTCAAATGGAGGCTGGTATTCATGCCGGTAACACATTCAACAAGGCACCTGGTCCTTACGCTCATTCAATCAAGGATAAGCTCATCGCAGCTCTCAGCCTTTGATGACCGTCTTCACGAACATTGCGTGCAGGAAAGCAAGCTCGACACACAATAATAACGAGGGAGTCTATCTCTCATCTTATACGCCGCCGCTTGCAAGATCCGACCCCGACTCTTTGAACCGTTGTGCAGCCTCCTTCATCGATCTGACGGAGAAGTCCGACTCGCACGCTGACCATTCCTGATACCCGACGAAGGTTAACGCAACCAGAGCAATACAAGAAGTAAATACCAGGACATAAATTGATTGCCTGGCCAGGTGTACTCTGGAGTTTATCGGCACGGTCGATATCAACAGGATCGGGATAGCTCGAGCCACGACGTAGTGAAAGAGTACAAAATTCCGCCGTCCCCTTCTTCTGTGGTTCTCCCATTTTAAGAGGTGCCGATCGTGGCTGGTCCTCTCAAACCACAAGTACAGCAAGATGACCAGTAACGCAACTACGACGTACCCGAACCTCTGAAGAGGAAAGCCAACTGTATGCTGAGGCTCGGCGCCGACCATGAAGCCGACGAGAAACCCCATGAGCATGTAGATGTAAGGCATCACGTTCTTCATTTTATTCCTCCCGATTTTGTGATTTGAAATATCCGCCTATGACGTCCTGCGAAAGATAGTTCGTACGAATGATCGCTACAAATATGTGCTGAGCATCCAACTCCCGGGCAAGAGCGCGAAACGGCTTTATTACCCTTCCTGCGTAGAGGGCCTTTTTCTGGCTACTTGGTGCAGTATTATAGCGATATTTGTAGGGAGTTTCATCAGTCAAACAATACTTTATTCCGCCGGGGTTGAGAGCGAACTAGTGTAATTTCTGTCGTTGCTTCATCATCTTCAGAAGAATTTGCATTCGTTTTTCTCTCGTCTCTGGCTTCTTCGCTGTTTCTAATCGCCAGGCAATTGCATATGTGTTTGCCTTATTCAATGTTTTAAAGAATTCGTAGGCCTCCTGGTCTTTTTGAAGTCTCGCCAGAAAATCAGCGGGAACTCTCATTTGGCTTGGAGAATCATAAGCCTTGTCCCATCTGCCGTCTTTTTTTGCGGTCTCTATTTCTTTCAGTCCGGATGGTTGCATCCGTTTTTGTTCGATAAGCTGGAACGCTCGTGTTTTATTTCGCTTTGACCATATGCTCTTTGATCTGCGCGGCGTAAATTTTTGAAGCCACGATTTTTCATCATACGCCTTCTTCTGACCGTCGATCCAGCCGAAGCAAAGAGCTTCATCCAATGCTTCATTATAGGTGATCGATGCCTCGCCGGAATCTCTCTTGAAGATTCTGAGCCAAATACCGTTACGCGATGTGGTGGAATTCTTCGCAAGCCATTCTTTCCATTGCTTTGACGATGCAAAAGATTTGATGGGCGATTCACTGTCTTTATTCATAGGATGATATTCCGCAATTATTGGAAGGTCCATATTGAATCCCACACTGTTTCAAGCGGGGTGTTAATCATCGCTGCTTGTACGTTGCGGCTCATTCGATGGTGCCGAATCGTCCAGCTGACTACTGCTTGTCTTGCTTTCAGATAGAAACATTGTCTGGATTGATTAGAACTGCCACAAGATTTTTGATCACAACGTGCTTTTGCTTGCACGTAACGTTTTCTTTCCGAATATTAGGCGAAGCAAAACCGCCATCGAGTAGATTAGTAATCCGTTTCGGCCAAATCATTTTCTAGACCTTCTTGGGTGTCGTGATTCTCAATATTCGCTTGCGCGCAAGCAAAGCAAGAAGAGCGAGGGCTGGCGCAACCCATCGGCACTCTGACAATAATCGACCCTTGATTATCCCAAAATAGACAGCTACAAAGAGTGCAGCACTCAATAGAATGATCCTTACGGTGATCTCGGCATATCTCTTTGAGACTGTCACATCCTTTGAGTCGGAGCCGGCCGAAGTAAATAGGAAGATAGTTGCAAACACGGCCGACACGGCTGATACGTATATCATAGTCGGAGATGCCTCGTGAACCATGGTGGCCATGATGGTTAAGATAAAAACGGATCCTGAAACGATGAGCCCGAGATTAAGACCACGTGTCGGTGTCCTTGTCTGAAGAATGCGGATAGAGCCCAGAATAGAAAAGACGACTGATAGAAAAAGAACCAGGGGAAGCGCAGGTGCTTCTCTCGAAATCAGCTTGATGTAGGAGGCAGCAGTGATTACGGCGAGAGCTACGCAAGCGAGAGCAACGGGGTCAATAAAATGCTTCGAATATTCCTTCATAAATACCTCGCGGTTTGGTTTCGTATAATGTCTCGCGGGACATAGTCGACCCGATTCGGGGCTCCAAACTTGTGAAGCTCAACCGCCAGCGCCCAATCGGGATGAAGCGAGCTCCATCATATATGCCGCCCCCGCGATGCGGGATCTTCGACTTGCGGCATCACGCATATCATATTCAAATAATAATGACCGGGACAATAGTCGAGCGTCGTGATTCCCGTTGTTATGCGAATTGCGCCGCATATCGATACTTGATTATGTCACAATTATGATTCAATTTAAGCATGAACAATGCGAGGTAAAAGATGCCAATAATAAAATCTATATCGAGCCTCAGAAACCGGACGCGTGAGATCGCCGCCATATGTCACGACCAGGATGAGCCGGTGTATCTTACCACGAATGGCGAAGGGGACTTGGTGGTAATGAGCATAGATCATTATGAGCGTATTAAGGCTCAGGCTGAACTTTTTGAGAAACTTGGAGTTGCACAAGCACAATCGGCGCAAGGTAAGAGAGGTATCACTCATAAACAGATGATAACCAAGCTCCGACGCCGAGCGAATGCCAAGTAGATACAAACTCCGGTACCTTCCTGTTGCACAGGATGATCTCATTTCCATCTTTGACCACATAGCTGAGGATAGCCTGAATCGGGCAATGGGATTTGTCGAGAGACTCGATAGGACTGTGGGGTTACTGGAGGGCAACCCGTTGCTGGGACGAACACCGCGACACGAGAAGTTACGAGAGTATGGCTACCGCGTATTGATTATTGAGTCATATCTGGTATTCTACGTCGTTCGCGGCCACCCGATTGAGGTGCACCGCGTTGTTCATGCTTCCCGAAATCTTGATCATCTCATTTAACCTTGGCGGCGCTTTTCGCATAACGTCCGCGGCGATCACGCAGTGCCGCGCATCCATTAAAGGGGTCTCATAATGAGCGTCGTGATCGCCGCTGTTATGTGAAGCGCGCCGAGCAGGCGACTTTCCTCGCGGCCGTACCCTCACGATTCGAATTCTTTGGAAGGAAGCTGAGATTGCCTGATGATAGATTTCAAGGTCCCCAACTTGATTTCCTTGTGGTCCGGTACGGGAACGGTGATGGTTGAATCCCCAAACTTCCTTTGCATAATAATATGACCCCCGCGTTGTCTAACCTCCTTCCCGGAGAGGATCCGCAGTTTACCCAACGGCGATCTCTACGCGAGTTATAAAAACTTCATCGTGCAGGCGCTCTCGAACCTCCTGTTGCGAAGCGGTCTCAAAGAAGAGCTCGATAGCCTCTTTGAGATTCTCTCGAGCTTTCTCTACGGATTCGCCTTGACTTGCGATGTCTAGCTCAGGGCAGAGGGCAACGTACATATCATCTTCACGCTCGATCACGGCTGTAAATTGATGCATTTTCTGCACTGAGTGGACTCCTTATCTCGTTTAGTATGGGACATTTTACTGAAATCACATTGAGAAATCAATTTGACCACTTGTGACCGCGCTGCGCATTTTCACATAACGTCCTGCGAAAGAAAGTCGTCCCGATTCGGCACTGCGAATATTGTGTAGCATCGACGATGTGCCGAATCGGGATGAAGCGACTACGATATATACAAATGTGGAGCGTCTTTCTTTCGCTTGTTATCTGCCGTGTGCCGCAAGATTGACTCTCTCAATTAAATGATATAATATTGCTATTGTAAATGAGGAGCATCAAATGCCTGTAATCAAACCTATTTCAGACCTTAGGAACAAAGCGAACGAGATATCGGCTCTTGCCCATGAGTCCGATGAGCCTATCTTCATCACCAAAAATGGTGAGGGAGACCTCGTCGTCATGTCAATGGCTCAATATAGCAAGATTCAGCTCAAACTGGAGCTATTCAGCAAGCTGGCAGTAGCGCAAGCCGAGCGAGCAAGCGGTAACACAGGCCGAGGTTTATCTGCTGTCATGAAAGATATCCGCAAGCGCATCCATGAGTCGGCGTAAGTACTCCATTCGTTTTCTGCAAGTTGCGGAGGACGACTTGGCTGAAGTAATAACCTATATTGCGGCTGATCGTCCATCAGCAGCTGAAGCTCTGGCCACAAAGATTGAAAGGAACATCCGACTCCTGTCGGCTAACCCGCACTTAGGCCAAAGTCCTAAAGAGGAAGAACTGGCCAAACTAGGCTATCGATATCTCGTCGTTGAGAACTACCTGGTCTTCTATATAATGGAAAGACAAACCATCTATATCCATCGGATTCTTCACGGAGCCAGAGATTATCTGAGCCTATTGTAACCTTTCGCGGCACATGGCAGATAACGTCCACCAAAAAGAAGTCGTCCCGATTGCCGCCTATAAATAATTGCTTTGCATCCATGGCAGAGCGGCAATCGGAATGAAGCGAACTCGACATATGTGCCATGATGAGCGTCTTTTTTGCGGTTGTTAGTTCCAGTTGCCCGTCTCGTAGAGTAGGACAATAGTGCAGTGATGTGCAGACTCTGTGAGCCCATTCTGTTTCTCTCCTTTCGGGTGAGTTTCCCGCTCAAGCAAGTCATCATCCTGTTATCCTATTGAACCCTCGTCAAACC
>JAJZNW010000106.1 GCA_021811615.1 Bacteroidota bacterium | reverse complement strand
ATTATCCCACCAGAGGTAAGCAATCGCCGAAGTACCAGCAAGATGATCAAATCCATACATCAGCCACTCCATGTGCGGCGCCTCGACGGGCTTCACAGTAATCCGGAGCGCATCATCTGCCTGGTTATACGAGAAGCTTCCCCAGGCCGAGTTGTCCTTGCTGAATATGATGATCCACTCTTTCTTCCCGGGGATCATAAAGAGGCCATATTTTCCCGCCGACAGCTTATGGCCCTCAACAAGAACATCCTTGCTAAACTGTATGGTCGTATTTTCGTTAGCGCCTGCTCGCCAGGGAAAAGGCTTCCCCTTTGATTCCTTAATTCCCGGAGCCATGCCGTAGGGGACGAGTCCGCCCCATATCTTCCTCCCTTTCACTCCGGGCCTGCTGTAATCAATTGTAATATCCGTATTTACTCCGATTCGTTGCATGACACTGGCCTTCAGGCTCAGGCGGACTTTGTTTTCCTGGGCGGAAGAGGCCGAAGGCAGAATCAGGAGAATAGATAAAATCAGTAAAGGACTGAGTAGTTTTATAAGCTTCATGGTTCCCTCCTTTTTTTTAAATCTAATTCATTCCAACCATAATATTCAGCCTCGTGGTCAACTCCTCGTAGAACTTTTGGCGATCGCCTTTTCGTGGGCATCCGCCGCGACAGATCCATGAAGCGCGGGATATTGCGGAGCAGGTTGAAATTCGGAAGGACATTGGTGCACGGCTTGTTGGGATCCCTCACATCGAGACCTTCCTTCGGAGAAAAAGCACGGGGATTGGGAATAATGCGCCACGTAGGATGGCCATCTGAAGGCCGCACGGAATGAATTTGAAGCATCAGGTTGGCAGAACTGCGGTCAACCGCTCCCGACCAAGACGATGACTCGAGCTTTCTGATCGTGAGGCTCCGGTCACTTATCACGAAGACGATCAAAGAGATGTTTCTTCTTAGCGACGGGCCTGATTCTGTGCAACCATTCAGTCCTGCTTCCGATCCATCAAGTTGAAATGGATAGGTAAAAGGTCTTGCAATGTTTGCCCATCCTTCCATCGTGGTCTGATGCTACTTGAGTATCAATCCGCCAAGACAATGGCGGATTTCGTCTTAATGACTCCGTCATTTCAGACTCAACATCTTCATCACCTTGCTCCAGGTACCTGCCGCAATCCGGTAGAAGTACACTCCCGATGCAACCTGCTCTCCATTCCTGTTCAGGCCGTTCCAGGTTATCTCGTTGTATCCGGCCGGGTATTCCTGGTTGGCTAACACTGTCACTTCCCTCCCGAGCACATCGTAAATCGTCAGTGTGACATGCGATGCCTTCGGCAGCTCGAAGGCTATCTTTGTCGATGGGTTAAACGGATTGGGAAAGTTGTTGTACAGCTTGTAATCCTTCGGCGCACTGACCATGACGGTTATGTCCTTATCCCAGGATTGACCGTCCGATGTGTTTATCACCGCAGTAAGCGCCGTGTCCTTTCCCACAGGAGCTTTCTTGTCAACTGAAAATGTGAATTCCGCATCTCCCGTGCTCTTAGCGGGGATACTCTTCAGCACGATCGAGTTCGACTTGAAATCCAGCCATGCCGGGAGGTTTGTGAACGTCACCGTGACATTGTTCGCGTCGACGGACGAATTGTTGGCCACGCTTAGCGATATCGTGTTCCCTTCGGAGCCGAACGGGATTTGCCAGGTCTGGCCCGATGCAGTGCCGGATGTCTGAGCTGCTGCGCTTCCGGCAATGATTGCGCTGAGTATCAATACTACCCTCATTTTCACAAGCATATTTCATTCACCTCCATATCTTCTATCTTTATTTCCGCACTAACGTGTCACCCCTAAAGGGGTCCCCCAAGATGGGGGGAGATTTCTTTCTACAGACATGTCGCGCCTACGGCGCTTGCAGGCTCCAACCCGAGCACTGCATTCTCGGCGACTAACTGGTCGCGCCCGATCTGCTTCGCATCTTCCGGCAGCATTTTGCTTCTATTTCTGCCAACATGTCGCGCCTATGGCGCTTCATGCCCTCCGCCCTTTGTCCCTCTATTCCTTGTTCCTTTCTCCTTGCTCCGCGTTCCGTTCTCCCTTTTCACTTCTTCCATTCCTCTCCGGCAGCCTGTCGATCACATACTCCGCATTGTACTTTAAGAGAGCATACGCCTCGCTTGACATTACCGGTTTCCGTCCTCTGACCTCCAACTTCTGACCTCTGTCTTCTTTCTTCTCGCCAAGTCTATTTACCAGCTCAACTTCCATCACGAATATCTGCAGGTCCCTCCGGGCAATTGCCGAGTCTCCTTTCGTCAATGCCTGCTTTGCCATATCCAACCTCTTGTTCAATATTCCGACTATTCCATTATTCCAATCTCTGTCGAAATCCCAGCTTGCTCTTCATCTCCTTCAGCCTCCGCTCCGCTGCCTGTGCCTCGGCCTTCGTCCGATATTCTTTCCTGAATACCAGACGCCATGGCCGATATCTTGACGTGTACCCTCGTTCGGTTGTGTTGTGATGGACAAGGCGTATCGCAGGGTTCCCCGACGACCCCTTGTAATACACATCCCCTTTCTCAGAGTACAATATGTAGACCCAGTATCCTGACATATACGAAAAAGCCCGATGACTTCACCGGGCATCTCTATCGCTCCTCGGGCAGGACGATGACTCGAACTGTTTGGCGGCGAACATTGCCGTTTCTTTCGTTAGGAAAACGACAAGAGGGAAGACTCTTCTGGCGGCTGCCCAAGCACAAATCTTTCAGCAAACGGCAATTTTCCCTACTCGCCAAATTGCTTGGAGCCGAACGCAGTACCCACTCCAAAACATTGACAATTTTGACAGGTGCACCATTTTTGTGCCGGATAAACGAAAAGACGAAATAGCGTTCGTGTGGATTTCTGTGGCTGTTGTCATGATATAGTTAAGGAACGCCTAGCCGCCACCTTGAGCTCGATTACATGCTCCCGTTATGTGAAGCGCACTTGCACACGGTGTCGCGTCCCTGAATTTCTTACTGCAACCGTCAATAAGAAACCCGCTCCGACGTTCTTGCTGCCAGGACGGGTTCTGCTTAAGGAGAGGCAATCCTTCCACATCAAACGGAACTAGCTCCTCATCCGGGGAGAGCTCGTTTGAGTTCTCTAACTCCCAAACGAACTCTCCCCCTCCGAAGGAATCGCTCGAATCGCATTCCTTACTTCGCTTCTATCCGGTCGTCTTCGTTCATCTGTCGCCTCAGGTATTCTCACGAATAACCTATCCTAAGGCGACAAATGTCGCTATTTGATGAGAACCATTTTCTTGATGCTGACGAAGCTACCGGCACTCAAGCGGTAGAAGTAGACTCCGCTGGCAAACCGAGAAGCATTGAATGTGGCCGTATAGGTACCGGCGCTCCGTTCTCCGGCGAACAGCGTGGCAACTTCCTGTCCGAGAACATTATATACTTTCAGAGTTACAAAGCTGTTCTTAGGGATGGAGTAACTGATCTGAGTTGTCGGGTTAAACGGATTTGGATAATTCTGACTAAGGTCATAAGAATCCGGAACAAGGTTCCTTTCCTGCTTAATCGCAGTAAGCTGAGCGGCAAACGTGTAAGCGCCAATTCCATTATTCGTCGACAGCACGAATAATGTGGTCGAACCATCGCTGTTCTCTTTCACCGCAATGTCGCCTGTTCCGTTGGCGTTCAGAGTCGTGCCAAGTATCGGTGTTGCAGAAACAGAATCCGCGCTGGTTATGCCTTTCGTTATGTCTGTAACCTGAACGTACTGAGGTGGCGTTCC
>JAJZNW010000020.1 GCA_021811615.1 Bacteroidota bacterium | reverse complement strand
TTACTATCAGGCCGAGCGCCGCGTCATTTTCTGAAACCAGCTGATACGGATTCGGAAGATTCGGGTTCGTCCCGCCGGTATGATCGTTCGGCAGCCAGATATACTCGAACGACGGGACACCGCCGTGGTGGAGAAGATAATCGAAGTCTTCCCTCCACCCTTCAAACCTCTTCAGGTCCGAATATTTCAGATCCCAGGTGTAGTAATTGAACGCGAAATGGTAGAGGAAGTGCGCGAACCTCTCCCTGAAAAGCCTGTTAGTCTTAAACGCCTGGTACATCGACCCGTCCCCGACGAATATTTTCGATATCCCCATTCCGAAATCATCGGTGAGAAGAAGTTTGGCTATCTCACTCGGGGAATGAGAGTCCTTGTAGAACTTCGGCGAGAAATCGCAGAAAGCCTTTCCTCTGTCGGTGACCCACGCGAGGTTCATGCTCTGCGCGTAGAACTTCTTCGCCATCTCGCTGTTAACTCCGAAAGTCCCGGCGATAACCTTGTAGGCAGCTGTCGACAGGTAGTACGGTTCGCCGTAGACTTTGAATGAAACTCCCTTTGCCTTAAGGGCATCCCAGATATATTTCGGTGAAAAGACTGCCGGAACCGTTCCGAAAGGATAGCCGTCGTAACGGCCCGAATAGGCGACGTTGCCGAGAAGCTCCAGGAACGGGCTGGCATAACCGCTCGTCGTGAAGCTGTGTCCGAGCACGCTTATCTCGCCGTCTGCGAAATAGTTGTCGAGGTCGACGAACGTCCTTGCGATCTTATGTCCGTTCGGCGTGACCGCGTTTCCAAAGAGCGTCAGCGTCGAATCGCCGTTGCCGCGTCCCAGGTCACCGAGGATCTGGTCGTATGTCCTGTTTTCCCTGATTATATAAAAGATATGCTTTATCGGGAGTTTAAAACCTTTGGCGGGACTGTAAAGCGGGGAGCCGTTCTCGACAGTCTTCGACCAGGATTTGAGATGTGAATCGACATCGCTTACCGGAACGATCGATGCTGTTCCTTTAAGAAGATTGAGGACATATTCCGGCCCTCCCTTTCCCTTCACCGGCTGCGGCCCGTCGAGGTTCGGCCTTCTCCCGCGAATACCTTTGGCACTGATGGTTATCACCTTCCCGTTATTGACGAGCACGGTCGTCGGATACCAGCCGGCAGGGATATAGCCGAGGAGTCTGCCGCTGAACCTGTCCATGACTGCGACGGCATTCATCGTCGCTTCGCTCACGAAGAGCCTGCTGCCGTCCACCGCGCATGATGTCGGCGCAGCGCCGTAGCTTTCTCCTTTCGCCGACACGTTTATCTTCTTCTCGACCCGGTTTGTCGCAGCATTGATGACATACACCGCATCGGAATTCTGGTTGACAACATAGACAAGCTTCCCGTCGACCGTCATATTTCCGGGACCTCGCCCTACTTCAAGAGTCGTCTCCAATTTCAAATCTCTGCTAAAAACCTCGACCTTGTTCTCCCCGAGAACCGAAACAAATATCTTTCCGTCAGCATAAGCGACCGAGTAAGGGAAATAACCAGCTTCAGTTTCGCGCTCGATCTTGCCTGTTTCGACATTGAGGACAGCGACTTTGCCTTTCCCGTATCTTCCTTGCGAGTTGTTTGTCGTCAGGAGCGCAACCACGAGGTGGTTCGCGTCAATCGCGCAGACACCGGACACGTAGCCGTCCACGGCAAACGAGTGCTCGAGCGAGAAATCTTTTCCGATGCGGTACACTTCGGAAGCAAATCCGCCGCTGACATAGAGGTAGCCATCCTCGCCAACGCATGCGGATGGAAATATTGAATTCAGCTTCACAGTCTTTACGACTTCGGCTTTGTCCATCTCGATGACCGAGAGTTCCTGAGGCTCCTTCCAGTAATCGCCGGTATTGAGGACGACGAGTTTGCCATTGTAAACGATCGCGTCGCACGGAAATCTACCGAGCTCGACCTGTTTCCCGGCGGGAGCGATCTTCCAGCCGGTCGGAAGAGAGATCACTCCGGATTCGGCGGCCTGCGACAGGGCATGCTCCTTTTTCAGGTATGACTGTATCGATGAGTACGGCGTACCCTTCGCGAAAGTCCATAGCTCGCTATTAAGGACATGTTCAGTTCCGGGGACATCAAAGCCTTCATTGTCGGTTTGTGCCGAAACAAAAGTGGGGAGATAGAGGATTGTAACAAGAGTAATCAGAAAGAGGGGGTTCCTTCGTATCATGATTCTACCTTTAGTGTATTCGCATATGCCGGTGTATGTACAAAGATACTCGTTGTGGAGTGGATTAAGCAACGTGGCGTTTCACATATTTGCCCGGAAAAGACAAAAAGAGTCCTGAGGGGTAGCCACGGATTTCGGGAATTGAGATACCGACCTGTATTTATCCCGGCGGTATGAATTAGACCGCCAACTTTTCCGACATAACGATGTGACCGCCACCTGCGCGGAAGAACGCGGTGACGGTCACAGACATGCAGCTACTTTTGAAACATCTGTACTATTTCAACTCCAGCATCTTATTTACCTGGTTTATGCCGGGACCTGTCAGACGGTAGAAGTACACTCCGCTTGCCAGAGCCGTTCCATTGAACTCCGCGCTATGGACACCCGCGTTCTGGTACCCGTCTACCAGTGTCTCCACCTTTTGTCCAAGCACATTGTACACAGTAAGTGTCACGTAGCCCGCAGTCTTCAGATTGTAGCTTATCATCGTCGTCGGGTTAAACGGATTGGGATAGTTCTGCACCAGCCCGTTTACAGATTGCGCAGACGTGAGCGCGGACTGTTGTTCGTTCATATCAGGCATCTTCCCGGTTGCCGGATCGACATACGTCTTCAGGGCGTATTCCGCATCAGACACTTCCATCGGTGTTCCGGTTTGGGCTTCACCCGGGAGCCGCGCAAGGAGAGTTTCGTTTCCTTCCACACTCTTCAGGATTGCCGATGCGCCTGTGGGATCGTGTTTCTTAAAGAGGGTGATGTAGAAATCGTTCAACTCGGCCTGTTCAGCGAGTGATGTGCTCGGATTCGCATTCGCGAGGCTGTTGTCTACCTGTTCTGCATCTGAGATATCCCCATGCTCGAGGTAGAGATCGGCCAAGAGCAGTCTCTGGCTTGCCGATGCCTGCGGAGGAAGCGACTTGAAATAGCCGATAATGTCGGGAACTGTTCCGCTGTCGGCACAATTGTACAAATCCACATATGCCGCTTGATTATCCGGGTGCCTGCCGAGATATGATTCGAAGAAATGCTCAGCGTCTTTCCGTTTGTGCTGCTCGATCATGCCGATACCGGTCCACAGTGAATCTGTTGCCCCCTCTTCGCTCAGCAATGAACCGCCACTCCTTTCAGGGCTCCCTGCCTCAGAAGTGCTCGCTGCCACCTCGGGACCTTTTACTCCTCCGTGGACCGGCGATTGCATGGATGGTATCGGCGTCCCTGCCCAGAGGTCGGTTGAATAGGAAGGGCTGGTGTACACGGTTGCGCCGTTGCTCGTCTGTATTATCGCGTCGCTTGCTGTACCGTTGTTCCAGTATATCTCCACAGCGTCCATGCCGGCGTTGGCTGTGCTGAAATAGACGTCGACGCTGTTCCCGTAGATGCTGCTTACCCCGTAAGGAGGATAGGGTTCTCCTATGTCGGGATAACTGTTGTTGTACACCATGACGCCGTACAGGCAATGGGTGATGCGGTTGTTCTTTCCACCCGAAGAGTTGGGATTCTCCCAATATGGGGAAGAGCTGTAAGCCGCAGCGAATCCCCAGTTGTAATAGTCGACGTCGTTCTGCCACACGTTCCCGTTCGAGCCGCCGCCGTAATATATCCCGGCTCCCTGCTGGTTCTCGTTCGTCTTGTATACGACGTTCTGGTAACAGTTGTCGCTGGTGCTTGCATTCAACCAGATGCCGTGATGGATGTTGGTATTAGCGATCGTGTCCGATTGTATGAGGCAGTTGGAAGAGGAATACAAGTAGATGCCGGCGCCGGCGTTGGTGTCTATCCTGCAGTTCTCTATCGTTACGTTGTTTGCGCTCTCTACGTCCACCTCGTTCCCATAGTCGATGTCCGCATAGCTGATGCTCGATCCGCTTGCGCCTGAGCCGTTAAGAACTATCGAGCCCCAATCACCCGCGGCAGGAGAGGTAGAATCAGAAATGAACGCAACGTGCGCATCTGATTCACCTTCCACATCGAAACGTCCATTACAGGTCAAACTGTTTCCCTGCCCCTGGGCAAAAACGATTGTCGTCCCCAGATACACAACCAAGTTGGCTCCTGAATCGACTACGACGGAATTGGGCACGTAAACGACACCAGACCAAGAAGTGTTAGCCGTTATCGTCGAAGGGGCTACGGTTATGTTCACTGACGGGGAGTAAGAATTGCCGTACTGATTGAAAGCGTAGACCTGATATGTCGATGGCAACGCACTTACTGCGTTACTATCGATATATGAGGAGTCTGAAGTGCTTATCCAACTCCCCAACGGCTGTCCGTTCTTCACCACCTGAAGTCCCCAAGCCGTCTGATCAGAATAAGTACTCCAATCTAGAACAATGTTTTGTCCGATAATGCTCGCGCGAAATCCCGATGGCGCGGCCGGGGGACAATTCTGACAAACAGGCGTCTGCTCCCATAAGAGCCCAAGTGCATCGAGATCTTGTGGTCCCAATGACATCGGCGTGAAATTATTGAAACCACCTGCGTTGGGATACATTATATTCCCGCTGTTGGGATCATGAGCCATACCAACCATGTGACCGATTTCGTGCTCTGCGACATTCTGGAAATAGACGTAATAGTCAGTCGGTCCTGTCGATGAATAATTTGGATCAGTGGGATCAGGTCTTTGGGCAACGGTCCAATAAAACCCGCGGTCCGAGTACGGCGTTCCATTGAATATGATTGCCGTCTGTGAAAATTCAGTCTGGGAATTTTCATTCGGTGGGGGTGCAGTTACTATTAGGTTGTTATACGCGGCTACGGGCGTAATGGCAAGCGTTTCGCTATTCACCCCAGGGGTAAATAAAGCTGTGTTGTTCTGGAAAGTCACCACAACACTTCCTTGCGACTGCCCCTGTCTCGAGAACCCAAAACCCGACGATGAAGACCACACGTTTTCAGCTGCATCGAATTCGCTGGTTAAAGAAGCGGTATCTAAGTCATCGTACAGACCATCAGTTGGCAGATTCACCCACGCGAGCCAGACCGGAATTTGTCCCGCCTGTTGGTTGGACCAGGTGAGTATTCCCGAAAGGTCATCGGGTGGCACGGTAAGCTGTACAACCACAAGCTCACCATTTTGAGCTTCGAAGAACCACCCCGTCGTCTGGGCAAACAAAGGTACTGCTTGTACTAACGAAAAAACCATCGCCATCATAAATAGACTAAAAGCGCGCATCTCCCCCTCCTTACCAGGTTTTTATTAAATTGATTTCCCGCAAGAGGTAACTCTTGAAGCTCTCCCAAGTTGCAGATGGCACGCTGCCAAACGTCTTTCCCAAATCCGTAACCGTGCCGTTTACGATGGGATATCTGCCGTACCCCCCCTTCGAAATTTCTCCGGCGTTGTACTCCGCATGAGTTGTATCCAAGTCAGTCACCAGACTGAGACTCACCTGGCCTTGATTCAGCACTGGTTGCAGGGGTAGAAAATCAGTTTCTCCCGCTTGGAACTGGGAAGTCGTCGGTCTCCAAATAGGAAAAAAATAAAAGTTTATTGAATCGCCAGGAGAGAATCTTGAAGCGCCTTTGACTACCTCTTGCACGATCGCTGTGATGTTGGTAATAGACATGCTCAGCTTCACCCCGGAAGGTTCGCCGCTCAAATCATAGGGATGTGTCTCTACCTTCAATATTCTAGCCTTAAGAAGGTATGGCACAGCGATCAACGCAAAATCCAATCGTGAAATCCTCTCTTTTACGGCTCTGTTAAGGGCCAATCTGAAAATGGTCGGGTTAACTTGCCAGTTTTCCCGAGCATGGATCTCTCTCTGCAAAGCCACAGGGTGAGCCGAATTCGCTTCAAAGACAGTTGCCGCAATGTGCTTGAGGCCATCAAGCGGCATCGAATGGAGCTGTTCCAGATTCTGACTGTTCTGCAACAATTGACAATAATCGACGACCTCCTTCGGGATGGGGCCGATAGCCTCAGCGGTATCCTGGGCTCGAACTACGGAGGTGATAAAAACCGCTGATATCACCCACAACGGGACGTATCCTCTTCGCATTTGCACCACTCCTTTCACTATACTTTGAATTACTGTTCTTAGAGGCTGTTAGGAATTTTATTCCCTAGCCGATAACAAACTCATCAATCGCGATCTTCATTTCGAAATTAATGACTGCAGCGTCATTCGTCAAGATGGCCGTTATCACATCGCATGCTATTTTCGCATGTCTTTTTCGCCGGATAATAGCTGTCGCCTGTATTGGGAGGGAGAGACACCGACGAGCCTCCTGAACGTATTATCAAAGCCGCTCCTCTGGCTAAAGCCCACTTCCCATGCTACATCGCACACTTTTGCATTACTATCCTTCAGCATTGACATGGCATGTTCTATCCTAACACTCGTAAGATATCGCTTGGGAGATACCTTAAATTGGTTATAGAAGACTCCGCGAAAATACCCCTGACTAATCCCGAGTATCTCGCAAAGCTGTCCTATTCCATTCAATTGCGAATAGTTGTGGTCCATAAAATCCTTGCCCTTTTCAGCCCAATAATTTCGTGCCACCTCAGGCTGGGAGGGCCCATTAAAAGGAACATTCACTTCTCCCATTTTGGCTCCCCAATATTGGTATCACAAAACGCCCATCGTCGACCGGGAATGGAGATTGATGATTCCAAAGATACTCGGCATTCCCCGTGTCTGCTTCTGTGGAAATCCTTTTCTCTGCCATCAGCAAGGATCAGCAAATATCCTATCGGGGCGTTACGATCTCACTCGGTCCTGCTTTTGTGATTAGTTGCATAAATAATTGGCGATCTGATAGTATGTTTTTCATTTGAAGGTTCTGTAGGAAAGAATTTACAGATCATTGCTCTTGCGACAGATCTAGAGATGTACCTATCGAGAGCCAGGCCGTGCAACTTTCACTTGGTAAGATCCACGTTTTCCGTTGGAGCTAGATAAAATGTTCCGTCTTCGCCATAGCGATAAATCAGCTGCACCGATTTGCACCCTGATAAACTCCTGCCCGAGCACTTAGTTCTATAAACAACGATATCCCATGGTCCATGTGGAGAAGTACTCAGAAAGTCAAGATGGGCAGTAACAAACTCGCCTTTACGATTGACGTCTTCCTCAGTATTGTATTTCCATACCATGGTAACCAGGTTCCCCTCAACACGGAGAATCTCGACCGTTTTGAAGTAGTCTCTCGGCGTCGCAGAAGAATTCGTCCAGCTGTACTCCAACAAGACTCCATAACCCGGGAACCCAAGATTGACGACCACCTCGGCCCGAATCAGCTTCAGACCCAGGAGACCTTTAATCTGATACCTGACATTGCCGGAATTCGATTTGAAATTCGCCGGAGAACTATACGTAACAAGTTCAATACGCTGATAGCCCCCGAAATCCGGCTCGTCGTTGACTTTCACACCTTCCGCCACCCACTGTTTTCCGTACTGGTTAAAAAGGGTTAACCTGTCGATCACTTGAGGTGCGATCTTTGTCTGTCCCAAAACAGAAATTGGAGCGGTTGCGAAGACTACTAATGTGCAAAGAAGGGCTCTGCCAATTCGAATACTGGGAATCATGAATTCACTCCTCATGAACGATACTTCCTTTCTTTGTCAATATTTAAGGCCGAATGTCGATAGCAACAACCGAACTGTTTCTAAACCGCGTGTCGCTTTCGCGTGTCTTTCTCGAAGATCGCTGAAGACAGGACTTTTAGAGCTACCGTCTTGGTTAGGTTGTTTACGAATCCACCGTGCGGCAGCCTTTCTCTTACCATCACTCTAATGCTATCGCGTGCCACCAAAGTAAATCCACCGGTGACCCAAATTCCAACATAGGGATCAAGGGCGTGTATCTTCCTCTTCTCACGGGAAAAGAAATAGGTCGGGACGTGACCCGGTTGATGCCCCAGCTGGATGGTGCCGTTGAAAACGAGGAACTGCGAGTCCTTCGTCCACTCAACATTGTCGATGGTGATACCTGTGGTGTGATCCTTTGTGATGAAGCTGCGAGATGATATGAGGCTACCTTTCGAAGTGCTGATCCGTATCACGCTTTCCGACGTATTCGTCGTGACCCCGCCCCCGAACGGAACAATGTAGCCGTATGTCGTCACCGTTGCGAGAAGAGTCTTGTCCGGGGAGTATATCGACCGCTCTTTCTTCGATACGGTTACGGCTTTGGAGATATACATCCGAGATCGTGGATTACTCCACCGGCCCGGTCCTCTCGTCACAATAGTCTCGCCGGCCGAACTATCGCTTCGGGTCGCAACTGCAA
Source organism: Bacteroidota bacterium (assembly GCA_021811615.1). GTDB lineage: Bacteria > Bacteroidota > Ignavibacteria > Kryptoniales > JAKASW01 > JAKASW01. Next base: position 10,267 of record JAJZNW010000020.1, on the reverse strand, counting down.
GTTGGTATACCGTCCCCGGAAAAAACCAACCTCCGATGGATATCATTGCTATTGATAGCAAGACATAAGCGTCTTTCTTCATTTTTTCCTCTCTTTCCTCGATCTGTCCTCTAAAACGATATCCATATTGAATGTGAAGGACGTTCATAGAAATATCAACCGGTCCGTATCGAAATCGCGTATCATTTTCGCGTGTCTTTTTCGAGTACCGCCAACGATTGTCTGTATTCAGATGGAGAAATGCCGACGAGTTTCTTGAAACTCCTTTCGAACGCAACTCTGTTCTTGAAGCCAACCTTTATGGCAACCTCTCTCACCTTGCTTTGCCTGGTTAGAAGCATCGCCTTTGCACTCTTGATCTTTAGATTAGTGAGGTAGTGCTTCGGCGGTATTTTGAACGAAGCTGAAAAAGCGTCATAGAAGTAGCTTGCTGAGATGCCAAGGATCTCGCTCACTTGAGCCACACCGTACAAATGAAGATAGTTTTCATCCATCAATTCTTTTCCTTTTTCCGCCCAATAACCGGGACCTTCCTCCGGGAAAGCTCCCTCGTCTTCAACTGCACCGGGGCTAATTGCGTCTTCCAACAATGTTGCCTCTGTGCTTTTGCGCGTAGCAGAGACTGTCCGGTTTGCAGGGAAACTGGTCTGGTAACTATCATTGTCTGATGGGTGTTTAGAAGATACTCGCTTCATTACCAGGCCCTTTCTGGTTCGTACGCATTTTACTTACTATGTTCTTGTCCCCTGACATTTCGCAAGAATGGGGATTGCTCCTCGGGGATGCCCCCAATATCATGCCGCAAAGCATGACTCGAAACTATGTGAAATCTGCAAAGTCAGCCTGGTGTTGTCCGGATGGCGTCCGCTTTCGATACACATACTTTGCGGTATTGATACACCCCGTACACGCTTCATGAGCGGTGATCGAGTTGGTGATGGACCTTAGTTTGAAACAGTTACAATCACTCTCTCCTGTGAAGGAATCATAAATTCACTCCTCATGAAGGACAGTTCCTTTCTTTGCCCATATCTGAGTTGTAATGTCGATAGTATCAATCAAACCGTGTCGAAATAACGTGTCACTTTCGCGTGTCTTTTTCGATGGCAGCAGAAAGTCTTCGATATTCGGACGGTGAAACCCCGACGAGCTTCCCGAAGGTCTTCTCGAATACGCTTCTATCCCTATAACCAACTGCCGCCGCAACATCGCTGACTTTCATTGAACGGCGAATTCCGCTCGCATCTCATGTGTCAAATTAAAGTTGTAGTTGAAATATCCGACAAAGAATTTGGTGAGGTATTTACAAACGCGATACACATGAACAATTACAGTCTGATTCTATTCATCGGTTCCATCGTGCTAAGTATGATGGGCGCTCACTCCATCAGCCAGAAGAAGACTGAGGGCGCGCTCGCGTTCGGACTTTTCATGTTTGCGGCGGCGGTATATTCATTCGGCTGTGCGATGGAGCTAGCTGTCGGCCCGCTAAGCGGGAAAAAATTCTGGATAGACGTCGAGTATGCCGGGATTCCGTTTCTTCCAACATTATGGATGATTTTTTCCATACAATACGCAGGTAAGAGAAAGTGGCTGAGCCGCAGGCTGGTCATTTCTGCCATCGGTATCTCCATCCTGATAATGATCCTCGAATGGACAAACGGGATTCACCACCTGTATTACCGTGCCGTAGCGCTCGACACCTCGGGACCATTCCCCGTAATCGCCACAACTAAGGGATTCTTCTATTGGCTGTTCATCGCGTACGCAAATTTTGCTGCAGCGTGCGGAGACATCCTGCTTCTGTACTCTTTCCGAAGGGGGCAAAGGATGTACCGGACGCAGGCGCTGGTAATACTCATCGGATCGATCGCGACTTGGGTGTCTTTGATAGCGTACCTCGTTGGGAAGAGCCCGGGCGGCCTCGATATTACACCGTTGGGTTTCGCAGCGACCGGGATCATCTACGTCTGGGGCACGTTCCGATACCGGATGCTTGACATCGTTCCCATCGCGCTGGACAATATCTGGGAGAATATGAAAGACGGGATGATGCTGGTTGACGACGCCGGCCGCCTCCTGAACTTCAACAGAACCGCGAAGGAGGTCCTCAGTATATTCGCCGACCCGTCTCAGGGTATGAACGTGTCAACAGACTTCGGAAGTTTTTCTGAGTACGTCGGTGAGTGTTCTAGTGTCGAGAATGAATGTAAAGTTTTGACCGTGAGTATCGGAGGGCGGAGGACATCTTTCCAGGTCAGCGCATCGCCTATCATGGATAGTCGGAAGCGCGGGCTTGGGAAGGCCATCGTGTTGAGCGACATAACCGAGCGTGAGGAAATGAAGCTCGAGATATCCGAATCCGAGCGAAAGTACAGAGAGCTGGTAGAGAACTCACTCGTCGGAGTCTACAAGTTCAGCTTGTCGGGAAGACTGCTCTATGCTAACAAAGCCATGGCAAATATGCTGGAGTACGACTCCCCCGAAGAATTGGAGCCAATCAGTTTCTGGAGCTTGTATAAAAACAGCAGAGAGAGAGGACCCTTTGCGGAGGAATTGCGTGCGTTCGGAAAGACCGGACAGAGCAAAGAGGTTGAGCTTGTTACAAAAAAAGGGAAGACGAGGAACGTCCTTCTCAGCGCGTCTCTCGACAGGGATGAGATATCCGGAATGGCAAAGGACATAACGGAGATCCGGACACTCGAGAGCCAATTCATACAGGCGCAGAAGCTTGAAGGACTCGGCAACATTGCGGCCGGGATTGCACACGATTTCAATAATCTCCTCGGCGTTATTCTCGGATATTCGGAGTGGATAGAGAAATCCGGACACGATCCAAACAGGATCGAGCGCGGCATGAAGGCGATCATGAAATCCGCCGAGCGGGGTAAATCGCTCGTCAAGCAGCTGCTGACGTTTGCACGTAAGACCGACACGACATTCATCCCCTTGCAGCTCAACGACACGATCCGGGAATTGGGAAAGCTGATGACTGAGACTTTTGCAAGAACCATTGAGATATCCACACGCCTGATGGAAGGACTGCCGTTGATCTCCGGGGATCCCACACAGATGAACCAGGTTCTCCTGAATATGTGTGTCAACGCTCGCGATGCGATGGGAAAAGGAGGGAAGTTGGCCATCTCCACACGAAAAGTGGCGGCGGAGACGCTCAAAGAAAGACATCCGAATGTCGGTTCTGGAGATTATGTTGAAATTCAGATTAGTGACACGGGCATCGGCATGGACGAAGAGACACGGCGCAGAATTTTTGAGCCGTTTTTCACCACCAAGGGAATCGGCAAGGGGACCGGACTGGGCCTGTCCGTAGCATACGGGATCGTGGAAAGTCACAGGGGTTTTATTGACGTGGCAAGCGAGTCCGGAAAAGGAACTGTATTCAGTGTTTACTTACCGGTTATCGAGACGACATCCGTGGAAATCCCGATCGCTGCTCAGTCGACTTCTGAAATTCAGGGAGGCGGAGAGACCGTTCTGGTCGCCGAAGACGAGGGAATGCTGAGGGAACTAATCACATCGACTTTGAACTCGAAGGGATACAGAACGCTGTCCGCGGCTGACGGATATGAAGCTCTGGATGTTTTTAGGAGAAATGAGGCGCATATCTCTCTTGTTATTTCCGACCTCGGGCTTCCGAAGTTAAACGGAGAAGATGTGATATCTGGCGTCAAACGTCTGAAACCAAGAGCAAAAATCATAGTCGCGAGCGGTTTCATAGAACCCGAGATAAGATCGAGACTCGAGCAGAGCGGGGTGAACAGGTTTATCCCAAAACCGTACCTGATGGAAGAAGTGCTGGCAAAGGTACGTGAAGTCCTGGATTCCCCATAAGCTTTTCAACTTACGCCGCAACGACACGGACGAAACGGCAGTCGAGGACCGTACGTGAGAGTCGAGACACCTGCAGGACACATAGAGCATCCTCTATGTGTCCTGTAAGATCCTGTCGTTAGTTACTCTTCCAATCGGGGAGTGTCCCCGGTGTCCAGGGCGACCCGGCGGCACGCATTTCACTTTCAAGCTTTCTTAGATCGACATTGACAAGCGTCTTTAGTTCACCAAGCTGTTGTGCGAACTCTTCGCTCGCGATATTGTATGAGTCTATGTCGGTCTGCGGCGGTCGCGCCGTCGACATCGATTCATTGTACATGATCGTCTCGATGCGGTCGCTTATCGAAGGAGGAGTATTGATACTCAGGGCCTGGAGTGTTTCGTTGCCGCGAAGCTGTATGAGTATGGAATCGAGCTTCATCTGCATGTTATAGACGTTGGTACGCAAAGCCTCAACATTAGAAGAGCTTTGGTTGAGCGCCTTCTCGATCAGGCCGAGCCTTTCTTTAAGCTGGTTGGCGGTCTGGAGCGCGCCGTAGATGGCACCGTGGAGCTTCGTGACTTTCTCCTGGAATGCAACCAGTTCCGAGCGGGCGGCGGCAGGCATCGTGTCTTCGCCGGCGACGTACACGTCGAAGCTCTGCGGTTGGGATAGCTGGGTTGTCTTGCCGTCCATTCTCTCGAATAGAGTGGCCGTGTACTTCCCGGGCATGACGAACGGGCCTTCATCCGAACCGTAGCTGCGCGGCTTCTCGCGTACCACCATGCTCGGATACCTGAGGTCCCAGCTCACGCGGTGAATGCCAGCAGATACCGGGCCTTCAACTCTTCTCACAACGTTGCCCGATTCATCGGTCACTTTCAGCTCTATCACAGGCTGAGGCTGCATTCCCTCTGCCGTAAGCTGTTCGTTTGTCGGGAATGCCATTTCCGCCCCGCTCTTCTCGGCTTTGGCTTCCTCTTCCAGACGCATTTGCTTCGCCGTCTGAAGAGTGTTCTTCAGGTAGTAGGTGAACGTCGCGCCGAAGGGCGGATTCGGAGCGGTGAAATACGATTCGCCCTGCGCGGCCTTTCCGACGTCACCGAGCGGCTCTTTCTGGACGTACATCATGGCGTTTCTCACCGGGAAGAGATCGGCCTTTTCAGAGAGAGTCTGTTCGTTGGCGAGCCTGAGCGGCGCGTAATTGTCGAGTACGTAGAATCCGCGTCCGAATGTCGCGGCCACGAGATCACACTCGCGCTGCTGAATGGCCAGGTCGCGTACCGGTATCGTGGGCATATTGCCCTTCAGCTGTATCCACTTCTCTCCGCCGTTGTTCGAGAAAAAGAGACCGAACTCCGTCCCTGCGAAAATGAGGTTTGGATCTTTGTAATCCTGGGCGAAAGCGAGGACGGGTCCGTCTGCAGGAAGGTTCGAGCTGATCGAAGTCCATGTCCTTCCCTGGTCTGTACTCTTCAGCAAGTACGGCTTGAAGTCTTCATTCTTATGATTGTCGAATGCCGCGTACACCGTATTGGCGTCAAACTTGGACGCAATAACTCGAGTGACATACGCCAGCTCCGGCACGCCGGGGAACTTGTCGATTTTCCGCCAGGTTTTCCCGTCGTTGTCGGTGACCTGAATCAGTCCGTCGTCGGTGCCAACATACAGGAGTCCCCGCTTCAAGGGCGATTCCGAGATACTCGTCAATGTTCCGTAGAAAGAGGTGGATGTGTTCCTGGCAACCGCATCCGGTCCCCAAACCCTTCCAAGAATCTTCAGCTTATTGACGTCTATCTGCCGGGTAAGGTCGCCGCTGATCTCGGTCCAGCTGTCGCCGCGGTCGGTGCTTTTAAAGAGCTTGTTCGCGCCGAAATAAATCGTGTTATGATCGAACGGACTTATAATGATCGGCGAGTCCCATTCCCAGCGAAGCGGGGCTTCATTCTTCCCCTGCACCGGCTGGATTCCGAGCATTTGTTCGGTCTTCCTGTCATAGCGTACGAGCCCGCCGTACTGGCTTTCGGCGTAGACAGTGTTCGGGTCGACGGGGTCGACGCGCGATTCAAATCCGTCGCCGCCGACGGTAATAAACCAATCGGAGTTGACGATGCCTGAAGCGCTCATCGTTTGCGATGGGCCGCCGACCGAATTATTGTCCTGAGTTCCGCCGTAGACATAGAAGAACGGTTTCGAGTTGTCGACATCGACGTCGTAGAATTGTGTTATCGGGAGGTTGCTCTTGAAGTCCCAGTTCTTCGCGCGATCGTAGCTCTCGTACAATCCGCCGTCGCAACCGACCAGATAGTAATCCGGGTCGTTCGGATCCACATACATAACGTGGCTGTCGACATGCTTCCACTTCTCGTCCATGTGCTTCATCGTCTTGCCGCCGTTATCGGAATACATGAGGTAAGTACCCATCAAATAGATCCTGTTCACATTCTTCGGGTCGGCATAAATCGTCGCATAGTACATCGCGGTTTCGTTGTAGCCGTTCATCTTCTGCCATGTTTCGCCGTAGTCCGTCGACCTGAATATTCCGCCCTTCCCTTCGGCCGCTTCGATGGTCGCGTACAAAACGCTCGGCTTCACCGGCGAAACTGCGAGTCCGATTTTTCCCATGTCGACGGTGGGCAGGCCGGCTGTCAGTTTCGTCCATGTTTCGCCTGCGTCCGTTGATTTGTAAATCCCGCTTTCTGGACCGCCGTCGATGAATCCCCAGGTATGCCGACGACGTTCGTAAGTCGAAGCGTACATGACGTCCGGGTTGGAGGGATCCATCTCGACGTCGTTCACCCCCGTGTTCTCGCTGATCTTCAGGACATCTTTCCATGTCTTTCCGCCGTCGGTGGTCTTGTAGAGTCCGCGGTCGCCGCCCGGTCCCCATAGCGGCCCCTGGGCCGCGACATAGACGATGTTCGAGTTTCGCGGATCGATCAGGATCTTGCCGATATGCTCGGAGGTTTTCAGGCCCATGTTTGTCCAGTGCTTACCGCCGTCGAGAGTCTTGTAGATCCCGTCGCCCCAGCCTACGCTGCGCTGGCTGTTGGCTTCTCCGGTTCCCACCCAGACCACGAACGGGTTCTTCGGATCCATTGCGAGCGCGCCGATAGAGTAAACCGGCTCGTGCTCGAATACCGGCGTCCAGGATGTGCCGTCGTTGTATGTTTCCCAGACTCCGCCCGAAGCGACGCCGACGTAGTAGTGTGCCCGGTTGTTCGGATCGACGGCAAGCGCGACGATTCGTCCGCCGGTAAATGCCGGACCGATCGATCTAAGCTGAAGCCCGCTAAAAGTTGCGGAGGACATGACATCGTTCTTTTCCACTTTCGGCGGCGCCGCTTTCCGGTTCGGCTGACCGAACGCGAGTCCGGCAGAAAGCATGAGGAAAAGAATCGATGAAGTGAAGTGGTGAAAATGCTTCATGGTGATGGTCTCCTTTGAATTTAGGTCCACAGGAATCTCTGGATAGAAATATACATCCGGGAAGCGATAAGAGTAAGGGGAAAAGGGTACAAATCAGCGGGAGATCGCGGAACGCGACATAGAGGCCATGTCGATTACATACAACCTGAGGATTCGTCAGCTACCAATGCGGGGTCCTGGACCGGTAATAAGGCCTCCGATTTCTATGCATCACGGTTTCGTCGAAAAGTGCGACGCATAACTATCAAGAAGTTCCCTTATTACCTTCTGATATTGGCTTACATGATCCTTTGCTATCTTTTTGAAATACTCAACACTTGACTTACTCAAATTCAAAGTGACTTCTACGTTTGTCTCTTTGAAAGCAAGTTCCTCCGGCTTCGGCAAGAAATCCTTCACTATTTCGACTTTACCGATCTTTTCACCCGTGTACTTTATTTTCTTGTTCATAAATTTGCCTTCCTTTCCTCCAATATCCGGCGCCGATTATTCAAAACCTTTTATTCCGATATGTGAACCTTACAGTCACGATGTCTTCGCCGATTTTTCCAAAGCATTAAAATCTCTCTTCATCCTTGCTGTGTTCGAGGTCCTCTGCCAGGACTCTCCTGGGAATGGAAAGGGCGGCCTTTCGGCCGCCCATTTAATCCATTATTCCAAAATTCCATTATTCCCCGTTCACATCGCTGCTTTCGGCGGTGCCGGTTGATCCGGCGAGCCTGCGTTTCTCAACGGATAGTAGATGAGAATAGCGGCAAGGACGAGGAATACGAGAATGCTTATGCCGAAGCTGGGGTGTACAAAAATCAAAGGCCATTGGACATCGTAGAAAGCGAGCGCGGCAAACACGAGGCCCATCAGTGCCTCACCCGCGATGAAGCCCGAGGAAAGGAGGATGCCTGTATTCTCGACGCGGGCGCCCTGTGCTTCGTTGAACTTCCGGCGTTTAACGACAAGATCGACGATGCCGCGGATGAGTCCACCGACAAAGATTGCCGCGACGGTCCCGAACGGAAGATACATTCCGACGAAGACAAGCATCGGGCTTCGCACGCCGCTGATGATGAACCCGAATGCCATTATCATCCCGATTATCACGAGCGGCCACGCCATGTGTCCGCCGACTATTCCCTGCGCGAGAGCAGCCATCATCCCGGCCTGGGGTGCAGGAAGATTGGCGCCGCCGAAACCGGTGCCGCCGCGGTTGATGTCGCCCTGGTTAAGTATCATCAATGGTATGAACATTACAGCCGAACCCGCGAAGACGCCGAGCAGGTCGCCGACCTGCATCTTCCAGGGTGTACCACCCAATATATGTCCGACTTTCAAATCCTGGAGCATCTCGCCGGCAACTGCCGCAGCCACGCATACTACCGCGGCGACACCGAGCACCGCCGCGACACCCGTGATGCCCGTCTGTCCGAGAATCACCATCAGGATCGCCGCAATCAGAAGCGTCGAGATCGTCAGTCCACTTACCGGGTTGTTGCTCGAGCCGATGATGCCGACAAGATATCCAGAGACGGCCGCAAAGAAGAATCCGGCAACCAGCATGACAATCGTTGCGGTCAAGGCGGCGGCAGCCTCATTGGCAAAATGATCATAGATAAAGAAAGTCAGGATACCGGCAAGTATTATTCCGCCGCCGACATATCTGAAATCCATGTCGCGTTCCGTCCTTATTTCGACTCGGCCGCCGGTGGCCGCCTTTCTGACATCTCCGATTGCCCTGCCGAGTCCAACGCTCAGGCTTTTTCTCATTTTATATAACGTGTACCCTGCACTAAAGAGCATTCCGCCGATGGCGATCGGGCGTACGAGGGTGAGCGAGACGGAGTAAGCGAGCGCAATCCACGAACTCTGCGAGGCGGTCGCCGGAAGTGCGGTCGGGCCGATGAAATAGAGCAGAAGAGGAACGAAGAGTCCCCATGCGATTATGCCGCCGCTGAAGTTCAAAGCGGCGAGACGCGGCCCGATTATGTAACCGACACCGACATAAGCGGGACTGACTCCAGGCGTCGTTACAAGCGCTCCACCTCCCGAATTAACGGTCGCACTCGAAGAGCCTGTACTCAGCGACATCGGCAGCGGCGTGAATTTGATGAACCTTTCCCATGCAGAGGCGAAGAAGTTGAGCTGGCCGAGCGCATTGATTAACCCGCCGATTCCCATAGCGGTGAAAAGATACTTCGCTCCGGTTCCGCCTGTTCTTCCCGCTTTGTGGATCTCGGATGCCGCGATCGATTCCGGGAAAGGAAGTTCCTTGTCTTCGACCATCACCCTTCTGAGGACGGTCACGAAGAGGATTCCCAGCACGCTGCCGACAAACATGATGGATGTCGCCACGAGAAAATGCCGGCTGTCGAAGTGCTTCCAAATGCCTGCAATATAGAAAGCGGGGATCGTAAAGACGGCTCCGGCAGCAATGGACTCGCCGATCGCACCGACCGTCCTCGCGATGTTTTCCTCAAGCAAGCTTCCTTTCATCGTCTTGAGGATCGCCATGCCTATGACGGCTGCCGGATAGGTAGCGGCGATCGTCATTCCTGCCTTGAGTCCCAGATAAGCGTTTGCCGCTCCGAGAATGACGCACATTACCAATCCAAGTAAGACTGCCCTGAGGCTGAATTCCCTCATGGTGGTTTCAGCAGGCACATACGACTGAAATCGAGTGCCGTTTACCTGTTCAGCCATGGATGCTCCTTTCCCGCGGATCGCCGACGCGACCCCGGTGATTTTGGTTATGACTCAATTAGACATTTATAGAGAAGTAGATTATTGCAGCCGTGAGCCGATGAAGTAATCAAATCAGCCTTTCGTTTGACTTGGTGAATATAAAAGCCACCCGTTGGAATTTCAACGGAAATGTGACCGTCCCCCGTAACCGCTCAGTTACGGTGATAAATGGGTAGGAAGTCAGGAGGATTCGAAGAAAAGAGATTTGTAAACATCAAGGGAGTTGTTAGAAGCGTAATGGTTCAAAAAGGAGGAGAGTCGCTGAAGGGA
>JAJZNW010000062.1 GCA_021811615.1 Bacteroidota bacterium | reverse complement strand
CGGAAGCCTCAGCTTTTGTCAATTTAGAATATTTTCGGGGTTAAAGCTTGACAAAATAATCAAGTATTTCTAACTTTTAGTCGTAATGAGAAACCTTTTGCAGATACCCGACGGAATGCGCTCCTGCGCCTGTTGTTGTTCCTGTATGATGACCGACTCGGTTTCGCGAAGGTGCGGGTCTTTGAGTTGAACTAGAACCGCTAAACAAGATTTTTGAAGCCCTTCGTCGAACACCGGCGAAGGGCTTTTTCATTTTACGGAGTTTCCCGGCATCGAGCTCGAATCCCATTCCGGGAAGGTCGTAGTAGGAGGAGATTGAGGTGGACCTTAATGAAACGAAAATAAACTTGACGAGTATAGATACATCCGAAGCTTACGCGGAAGACGCGGAGAAGATGAGGCGTGCGATCGCGAGGGTTGAAGCCGGGGAAATTTCCGAAGAGGAGTTCAAGAAGTTCAGGCTCCAACTCGGAATCTATGGACAGAGACCGGACCAGCAAGGGTTCAGCATGGTCCGCGTGAAGGTTCCTCACGGACTTCTTACCTCCCTGCAGGTTCGGCGGCTCGGGTATATCGCAAGAGAATTTGCCGACGGCATCGCGCACGTCACGACGAGACAGGATATCCAGCTTCACTGGGTAAAACTCGAAAGAGTTCCGAAGTTGATGGAGAGCCTGAACAAGGTCGGCCTGACGACGCGTGAGGCGTGTGGAAACACCGTGCGCAATATTGTCGGATCTCCTTTAGCCGGAGTCTCCGCTGACGAAGCGTTCGATGTAACTCCGTATTCCCATCTGCTCGCAAAACATTTTCTGCGGAACCACTTAAGCCAGAATCTCCCTCGAAAATTCAAAATATCTTTTTCGGGGAGCTCCGATGAACGCGACGCGATAATACCGTGGATACACGATATCGGATACGTCGCATCCGTAAGAGATCTCGATGGTGTGCCTGTCAGGGGATTTAAAGTCTTCGTCGGCGGCGGACTCGGTGCCCAGCCGCGCGTCGCGGACGTCCTTGAAGAGTTTCTCCCTGCCGGACTCCTTGTACCGACCACTGAAGCTATCGTGAAGGTTTTCAACGACCATGGAAACAGACAGATCAGGTCGAAGGCGAGGATGAAATACATCCTGTGGAAACTTGGCTTCGAAGAGTTCAAACGGCTCGTCGGCGAAGAGAGAGAAAAGATACTTGCCTCAGGGAATACATTTCCGGAAGCAAAGTTGGAAGAAGAGGAAGGATATCCGCCGGTCGATCAGCCGTCTGGTCCCCAATCGAACGGAGATCCGGAGTTTAATCGCTGGTTGACTTCGAATGTCTTCCCGCAAAGACAGAACGGTTACAACGTGGTCTATGTTAATACGACGATCGGTGATTACACCGTAGACCAGCTGTTTGAACTTGGCAGGATTGCGGACAAGTACACCAACGGCAGCGTACGGACGACGGCACAACAGGATGTCGTGTTGAGGTGGATCAGGTCCTCGGACGTCGCACCTCTCTATCACGAGCTGAAGGCGGCGGGACTTCACCAGGCGGGTGCACAGGAAATAGCAAATGTGACTTCATGTCCCGGCGCGGACACCTGCAACCTCGGCATCACTCATTCGCGTGCGCTCGGAAAGGAGCTGACTCAACTTCTTCAGCGGCACCCGGACTGGAGCGCTCTCCTGGAAGGACTTCGGATAAAGATTAGCGGTTGCCCGAATTCATGCGGTCAGCATCATATCGCCGCGATAGGATTTCACGGTGCCACCAAGAAGGTAGAGGGCGGAGAAATACCCTCGTATCTGATTTCGATTGGCGGCGGAATGAACTCCGGCAGGTACACATTCGGGGGGACGCTGGGAAGAATCCCCGCCCGTTATGCGCCGGAAGCCGTAACGAGGATCATCAAGAGATATCTCTCGGACAAAACTGAGGGAGAAAATTTCTGGCAATTCTGCGAACGCGCCGGCATGGCTGCGTTTCGGGATGTTGTCAGGGACCTGGAAGACATGCGCCCTGAGCGACTTACCAGGGATCTTTTCGTCGATCTCGGGGAAGATAAGGCTTTTGCCGCGTCGTCAGGCGAAGGAGAGTGCGCCGCATGAGCAACGAAGGACCGACTGCATCAGACGGACCTTCCCGGCCTCCATATGCCGTTCGCCGGCTGGAAGCGGCCGAGAAATTTGAAGTGGTCGACAGGATCGAAAGACTCCATTCGATAAATCTATCGCTTACTGCATGGTCTGAAATCGCGAGGTTCACGGAGCGTGGCGAAGAAGTCGAAGGCGGGACCGCAGGAAGAAATGATCACGAAGGTATCCACAATGCGCTTCATTATTACCTAGCACTTCAGATCGCTCGACCGTTACTGATGATCTCCGACGACGAAGGCGAAAATCTCGAGGTGCCCTCGGAAGTGATCCTGAGAGACCGGAATGGAAAGAATATCGCCCTTATGCATCTTACTGAAAAGTTCAGGATAGACGCAGGGTCGTTGAAACCGATTGCTGCCCGGCATCATGAATTGGTCCCGTTGATTACTGAATATCTCCTCCATGATTGCGGTCTGGCCATCGCCGGCGACATTGAGATCGTAAACGTCGAGAAGACGAAGACGCCGTTTCCGCCGGTACAGAAGGAATCCGAACGGGCTGATGAAAGGAGTGCGGATTGAACCGGCTGTATCCAGTATTCCTCAAGGTTGACGGGCGGCGCGCCCTCGTCGTGGGAGGAGGTAATGTCGCCGAACAAAAGATAAGAACCCTTCTCGATTGCGGTGCCGAAGTTACCGTGATTTCACCTGCGTTAACTCCATGGATCGAAGAATGTTCCGTGTCGTCAAAGGTCGTACTCGTAAGGCGGAAATATGCTGCAGGTGACGTTGCGGGGTATGCGATTGCACTTGCGGCGACCGATGATCCAGCCGTCCAGACACAGGTGTATTCGGAAGCCTCTGCGCTCAACGTTCCCGTCAATGTGGCAGACAAACCTGAACTCTGTACCTTCTACCTCGGATCGGTGTTTGCGAAAGGCGATTTGAAAGTTGCGGTCTCGACCAACGGACTGAGCCCGACTGCAGGGAAGATGATCCGCAACAGGATCGCAAACGAGTTCGCGACGGGGTACCCTGAGGCCATAGAAAAAATCGGCCGGTTACGGTCAGGCATCAAAGAGACGTTTCCGGATTACGAGAGCAGGAAGAGGATGCACGAACAATACTTCAACGGCGAGCTTCAGAGAATCGGAGCAGTGACGAAAACGGGGAGCGATGAACGGGGGCGGAAGATCGAATCCGGAATTTCTCCGACAGAAAGCCTGAAGGATGAGACTGGAGTTGCCGGAAAAGTGTTTCTTGTCGGCGCGGGGCCCGGCGATCCGGATTTGATCACGGTGAAAGGGTTGAGGATTCTCAGATCTGCGGAGGTGGTCTTATACGATGCGTTGGTGTGTGAAGCGCTCCTTCGCGGAGAATCTTTGACGGCTGAATTGATCTACGTCGGAAAGAGGTCGGGAACTCGTTGCATGAAACAGGAAGAGATCAACGGCATTCTGATCCGGAAAGCTCGCGAGGGAAGGACGGTCGTTAGACTCAAGTGCGGCGATCCTTTCGTCTTCGGCCGGGGCAGAGAAGAAGTGGATGCACTACAGCGGGCGGGCATTGAAGCCGAAGTCGTTCCAGGGATCACCGCAGGCACCGGCGTACCGACTTCGATCGGCATTCCTCTCACGCATCGCAAGGAAGCGTCGACTGTCCTCTTTGTAACGGGCCACGAGGATCCGCTTAAAGAAAGAGAGCGCGTCGATTGGGCCTCGGCCGCACGCGCCGACACTTTGGTCATTTACATGGGTACAAAGAACCTCGGGAATGTCTCCGGGAAACTGATATCCAACGGAGTTCCCCGTCTCAGGCCTGCTGCAGTAATATTCGGTGGTACTACCGACGACGAGAAGGTGATCACGGGAACTGTCGGGGACATTTCTGAAAAGGCAGGCGAGATCGGGACCGACCTTCCCGGACTCGTGGTAATCGGAGAAACGGTCAGGTCGCTAGAGGGCAGCGCCTCCCGCCGTAAATCGCGCCCTCCGAAGAACTCCGGGCAGGAAAGGAATCATTTTGTTGAACAGCTATTTGTGTAGCGTGGATGGATGTGCCGGTGAATCCGCGGCCCGCGGACTTTGCTGGAAACACTATATGAGGTTGCGGAGATACGGGAACGTGTCATTTCAGAAACGCCGTTACCGGAAATCGCCGAAGTGCCGCTATTGCGGTAACAGAAGCCCTGGGGACTTCTATCCGCAATATAAGAGCATTTGTAAACGATGCAAGAAACTGCGCGCAATAGACAGGCAAAGGGCGGTAAACATTTCACAGGCTCCGACGGCTCATCAGAAAGCGGAAGTCTGAATATGGTACAATGTCCTTTGGAAAACGGCAGCGCTCGCCTGCAAAAGACGCAGACGAATCAACATGAACCGGATAGGAATTCCATACTCGGTCAGATCGGCAATACACCGCTTCTTCGCATTCGGAAACTCACCGAGGAAATCGAGAATGTCGAGATTTACGCGAAGGCCGAGTGGTTCAACCCCGGGGGATCCGTCAAAGACAGGGCAGCTATCGCCATGATCCGGGATGCCGAGAGGTCCGGTGCGCTTAGTGGAGAAAAAGTTATCATCGATGCGACGAGCGGTAATACCGGGATAGCTTACGCGATGATAGGAAGTGTGCTGGGATATCGTGTAACGCTTGCGCTCCCTGCAAATGCAAGCAAGGAAAGAAAGGCCGCCCTGCTGGCTTACGGGGCAGAAATAATCCTGACGGATCCCCTCAGCGGTACCGACGGGGCGCAGCAACTGGTAAAAGAGATGGTAGCCGCGGAACCCGAAAAATATTACTACCCGGACCAGTATAATAACCAGGCAAATTGGCTGGCACATTACTGGACGACGGCGGTGGAAATATGGGAGCAAACTGAACACAGCGTGACCCATTTTGTAGCGGGGCTTGGCACAACCGGAACCTTCGTCGGCACATCGCGGCGTTTGAAGAAGTTGGATCCTGCGATTCGTTGTGTGTCGTTTCAACCCGGCTCTCCGCTTCACGGGCTCGAAGGGTTGAAGCACCTCCCGACTTCAATTGTGCCGGGTATCTATGACCCCTCTGTCTCTGACGAAGAGCTTACCGTCTCTACAGAAGAAGCTTACCAGATGGTGAGACGTCTGTCCCGGGAAGAGGGGCTGTTCGTCGGCATTTCGAGCGGTGCTGCAATGGCCGCATCTTTAAAACTTGCACGCGAAATTGCGTCGGGCGTTATCGTGACCGTCTTTCCGGACAGCGGTTCCCGCTATGGCTCCGAGATATTCGGGGACGCGGAGCCGACACGCACTGGTCCCAGGCATCCGAGGAATGGCTGAATGGTTATCATACTGAAAGAGTTGGCTGACAGAATCGAAAATCACGGGAAATCATGTTACCCGGAGGAATGCTGCGGAATAATTTTGGGAAAGAGCGGCGGCGGGAAGCGGAATGTAAGCGATGTTTGCGAGTTTCAAAATCACCAGGAGGAAAACCGCAGGAGAAGGTTCTTTGTGACACCGCGAGAGTATATGCGCGCTGAGAGGATCGCTGCCGAAAAGGGTCTGGAACTCCTCGGCTTCTATCACTCTCATCCGGATCACCCTGCAATACCTTCTGAGTTCGACCGGGAGCACGCCCTTCCATGGTTCACCTACATCGTCCTGGCGGTCGAGGGGGGAGAAGCAAAAGTGATGACTGCCTGGGAGCTTTCGGATTCGAGAGATAAGTTCCTGGAAAGGCACCTTTCTGTCGAGCAGAACCTGCGCGATTT
This sequence comes from Bacteroidota bacterium, assembly GCA_021811615.1. GTDB lineage: Bacteria > Bacteroidota > Ignavibacteria > Kryptoniales > JAKASW01 > JAKASW01. The sequence goes on along the minus strand of JAJZNW010000062.1, from coordinate 13,034 downwards.
AACCGGCGTTGGAAAGAAAGCCGGACCGGTCTGAGCTGGTTCTATCGAATGTCGCGACAGGCTGTCCGGAGCAGGACTCCCGCAAATTTCAGATCGAAAAATGAGGAGCAACATGATGTCAATAAAAGTTCTTATTCCGACTCCCCTACGTCCCTTCACCGACAAAAAAGATATGGTCGAGGTCGAAGGAGCCACTGTGGGAGAGGTTCTGGCTAATCTGACTTCTGAATTCAATCAGATAAGACAGCACCTTTACTCCGAGGATGGCGCGTTCAGGAGCTACGTAAATATTTATGTGAACGATGAAGACATAAGATATCTGGCTAAAGAGAAGACCGTCGTAAGTGAGAAGGATACGATAAGCATTATCCCGTCGATAGCCGGAGGGGTGGACGTGGATGTTCAGGAGGTAGAGAGCGAAATCCAACTCTCGAATGACGAGGTGCTGCGCTACAGCAGGCACCTTATTATTCCCGAGGTCGGTATGGATGGGCAGAAGAAACTCAAGTCCGCTAGAGTCTTGATGATAGGAGCCGGCGGGCTTGGATCACCCGTTGGAATGTATCTTGCAGCGGCAGGAGTGGGGAAGCTGGGAATCGTCGACTTCGACGTAGTCGACAAGACGAATCTCCAGCGGCAAATTCTTCACTCGACTCGGGATATAGGCAGATCCAAACTCGATTCAGCACGCGAAACCCTCGAAGGAATCAACCCGAACATAACCATAGAAACCTACGAGACCAGGCTTTCCTCGGAAAATGCTCTGAGCCTTTTCACGGATTACGATGTGGTGGTGGACGGAACAGACAACTTCCCCACAAGGTATCTCGTCAATGATGCGTGCGTCCTGCTTGGCAAGCCGAACGTCTATGGATCCATATTGCGATTTGACGGTCAGGTAAGCGTTTTCGACGCAAGACGAGGCCCGTGCTACAGATGCCTGTATCCGGCGCCGCCTCCCCCGGGTCTTGTACCGAGCTGCGCCGAGGGTGGGGTGCTCGGAGTGCTTCCCGGAATAATCGGGACCCTGCAGGCACTTGAGGTAATCAAGCTGCTCCTTGGAGAAGGCGATCCCCTGATCGGCAGACTCGTCCTTTTCGATGCGCTCAAGTTTACGTTTCGCGAACTCAAACTCAGAAAGAACCCGGAGTGCCCGATCTGCGGCGATAGTCCGACGATACACACTTTGATAGACTACGAGCAATTCTGCGGCATAAGCAAGAGCGGCATATCCCAACAACCTGCCGCCGACGAGAAGACCGAGATCACGGTGGAACAATTGAGAGCCCGTCTCGATAATGGGGAAAAGCTTTTCGTACTCGACGTTCGGGAACCACGCGAGTATGAGATTGTTAATCTAGGTGCGACGCTGATCCCATTGTCTGAATTACCGAAGAGGGTCGAGGAACTCGACCCATCCCGGGAGATCGTGGTACACTGCAAGATGGGAGGGCGAAGCGCGAAGGCGGCGGCATTCCTGAGGCAGCAGGGTTTCAAGAACGTAAAGAATCTTGTCGGAGGAATCGACGCCTGGATCGACAAAATAGATCCGACTCTGCCTAGATATTAGAATTAGTGATGTTCATCGAAAGGATAAAGAAATGTCTCTATATGTAGTCCAACACAAGCACACCGATGCGACATGTCCCGCGCGAAATATTGAAATGGGACCGATGTTGTTGACGCATCTTTCCGAAGAGAACGCCGGGAAATTCGGCGTAAAGATAAAATCCGAAGCGGTAGTAGACGGAGCCCATACCCTGTACCTTATCGTGGAAGCAGCAGACAAACGGAAGGTGGAAAAATTCATGGAGCCGTTCACGAGGGCGGGGAGCGTCGAGGTGCTTCCCGCTTCGGTTTGTGAGGCCGTCGTCGAACGCGGTTCGTGCTGAACGTGCTGCATCTCAGCGCTGCCGGGGGTACACAGTTCGCGTCCGGCCGCGAGTAGCCTGGCGCCTCGTCGTCGCGTTCCTCGAAGGAACGCGACGAGAGTGTGCCTTCCAAACTTATCGGATGACCGGCATGTCGGGCTGGACGTGCCGGCTGCGGTAGTCTTCAGCCGCTTCCCCTCGCTGTTCAGCACGTGCGGCTGCCACTCCGCGATCGCCGCTCCCATCCCCCTGAATTCTCCGGATCTTTCACTCTTCTCCCATGCGCCGCGCGAAAAGAAAATCGTAACCGCTCGGTCAGCGTTTCGGCGCCTTGCGTTGAAACGAACGGTCATCGTGAACAGAACCGCTCTGTGGTTACGCAGAATTGTCGGGCGTTCATCTTAATGAACGCCGTGGAAACGGTGGCCCGGTAACCGAGGAGCCGTAACAAAAAATCGGCGCCGACACTTGACAGCTTTACTCTCCGATACTATATTGAACACGTCATTGTATACAATAATGTATAACAATTTGATCCCACAAATATTGCCCCCTGGCCGTCGGGATGGATCTTCCGCCACGGCGGAAGTCCGGCTCCGATGCCGGCATGTAACCGGAACCGGCGAACTGGAGCTCGATACCCGCGCAATTTAGCGGTTGCCGACGGCAATTGCGGGTTCTTTCGCGGTCCATCGAGATCCCGTGAGTGAGATGGCGAAGCTGTATCGGGGAGGGCCTGCCGGAGTACGAGCCCTGCCCGATCTTCCGGCCCGCGGCAACCCGGTCGCCCGTTCCACATTTAGTTGTATATTTATTGGGATACGTAACCGGTCTGGAGTGGATACGACGCTGCAGCGCGTTCTGAAGTGCCGGCGGGGGGCTCTAAGGATGAGCGATGCGCGGCTGATCGGCGACCGGCAAATCAAACCAATCAGAAAGAGAAAAAATGAAGTCCCGCAGGGCACAATCCGGACCTCCGGATCCCGCCCGTAAGAAAACGAAGGAAGTGGTGTTCCAGACGCTTCGGGCAGACATCATCTCTCAAAAACTGAAACCGGGGCAGGCGATCCGAGAGGACGAGCTTGCCCAGGGTTTCGGGATGAGCCGGACGCCTATTAGGGAAATATTGAGGAAGCTCGAACAGGAGGACCTTGTCAGGGTGATACCCAACAGGGGCGTCTTTGTGTCGGAACTTACCCCTAAAGACATTGAAGAAGTGCTCGATATACGAACGTCCATTGAGACCGCCGCTGCCCGCTCCGCGGCTGCCAAAATGTCGGAACAGTATCTGATGGAATTAAAGGATATAAGCAGACAGCTCGACGTGGCTATCGAACTCCAGGACAGTATAGTCTCGTTTGAAGCCGACTCGAGACTCCATAACCTTATTCTCGTTGCCGCAGGAAATAAAAGGGCACACAGGATCATCAATAACCTGATGGGGCAGATCCACCGGATCAGATTCATCTCGGGACATATGCCGGGAAGGATGGAAACTACGATAGGCGAACATAAGCAAATCATCATTGCACTTCTGAGCATGGATGCGGATCAGGCAGAAGAAGCGATGCGCAAACATCTCGCCAGCACGAGAGAGCTTCTGCTCCCCTCGTCTGAAATGGACAGGAAATTCGAAGATTTCGTCCGCAACTCGATCTCACTTTAAACAGGCATTCAGATGGACATTCTTATTACAGAAAATATCGACGGCGAAGCAATAGGTCGCCTGGAAACTCAATTCAAGGTCCTGCGCGACGGCAATCTCTGGAAGGAAAGGGAGAAGCTGGTCGGGCACCTCGAGAAGGCGAAGGCCGTAATCGTAAGAAATCAAACGAAAGTAGACAGCCAGCTTATTGAGGCTGCCAAGTCCCTTGTGATCATCGGTCGGGCAGGCGTGGGGTATGATAACATCGACGTCAAGGCCGCCAGTAAGCGGGGGATCGTCGTAAGCTATGCTCCAAACGAAAACACAATTTCTACAGCCGAGCATGCCTTCGCACTGATGCTCGGTCTGTATCGCAAGCTGCCTCGTTCGCATGTGTCGACAGCTGGCGGCGAGTGGGACAGGTACAATCTCGTCGGCCGCGAAATATACGGGAAGACCCTCGGCATACTCGGCTTCGGCAAGGTAGGCGCCCGCGTCGCTATGCGTGCGAAGGCCTTCGGAATGAAAGTAATAGCGTACGACAAGTTTCTTGCGCCGCTCGATTTCACGGTGACTGAATCCGGAGCAGTGTTGATGTCTCTCGAAGATGTCCTTGCAAACTCGGATATTATCTCCTGCCATCTTCCGCGAAACGAGGGCACGATCGGCTTGATCGACTATTCCAGACTGAAACTAATGAAGACCGATGCTGTTATTATCAATACAGGGAGAGGCGAAACAATCGTTGAAAAAGACTTGATACGCGCCCTGAAAGAGAATATCATTGCCGGCGCGGGACTCGATGTAAGGGAAAAAGAACCTCCGGCAGAAACGGAGCTGAACCGCATGAGCAATGTGATACTGACACCGCATGTAGCGGGTCTTACCATTGAAGCGCAGGAGAAAGTGATATCATCTGTCGCCGCAGACATCGCCCGTGTTTTGCGCGGAGAGGCGGCAGTCAACTACGTGAATTTCCCGGTTCCAAATACAGGAGTATGAAATGACACAAGCAGAAACGAAAATGAACAGGTCGAAATCTACCGGGAACGACGGAAAAGACTTTCGAATGTACATCGGGGGAGAATGGGTCTCTTCCGTGACTTCGTTCGAGGTCAAATCGCCTTACGACGAATCTCTCATCGGTCGCGTTCCTGTTGCCTCACCGGAGCAGGTAGACGCCGCTCTGAAGTCGGCAACCAAGGCATTCGAGACCTTTTCAAAAAGCACTCCATACGAAAGATATCTTCTGCTGAGCAAGACTGCCGATCTTATCAGGCAGCATACCGAGGACCTCGCTGGTACTATCACGTCCGAGAACAGTAAGGTGATAAGGGAGTCGAGGGGAGAAGTGGCGAGAGCTGCAGACACGTTTGTATTCGCCGCGGAGGAAGCCAAGAGAATCCACGGCGAGACGATCCCTCTGGATGCCGTACCTGCCGGAGCGGGCCGTGTTTCCTACACGATGAGGGAGCCGATCGGAGTAATAGCGGCAATCTCCCCGTTCAACGCCCCGCTCAACCTCGTTGCGCACAAAGTTGCGCCCGCGATCGCCGCGGGCAACACGGTCGTACTCAAGCCCGCATCGTCGACGCCCATAATCGCACTGAAGCTTGCTGAAATCATGGAGCAAGCGGGACTCCCCAAAGGCGTGTTGAATGTTGTGACCGGCAGCTCGGCGGTCGGCGAACAGCTTGTGAAGGACCCGCGAGTAGTTATGGTATCCTTTACGGGAAGCCCCGAAGTTGGAAAGCATATCCGTGACGTGGCGGGATTCAAGCGGTTTACTTTTGAGCTCGGTTCCAATTCGGCGGTTATCGTGGACGACACGTCGAGGCTCGACGAAGCAGTCGCGAGGTGTGTGCAGGGAGGTTTCGCGCATTCAGGCCAGGTCTGCATCTCGACGCAGAGGATACTCGTTCAGAAGGACATCGCTAAGGAATTCGTGCAGAAGCTGACTGCCGCCGTCGGAAAGCTCAAGGTGGGAGATCCTTTCGATGAGACCACAGACGTTTCCGCCCTGATCACTAAGAAAGATGCCGACCGTGTAATCTCATGGATTGAAGAAGCCAGGAAACAGGGAGCGAAGATTGCTGCTGGAGGAAACCGCGAAGGCAATGCCGTCGCGGCTACGGTCCTTACCGATGTCAGGCCGGAAATGAAAGTGTTCAGCGACGAAGTGTTCGGCCCGCTCGTCGGAGTTACCGTGTACGACAAATTCGACGAAGCCGTCGGGCTGGTGAATATGTCGCGCTTCGGGATAAACGCAGGAGTCTACACCAACGACCTCTCGAAGGCGATGAAAGCGACCCGCGAGATAAAGGCGGGCGCCGTGTTGATAAACGATGTGCCGAGCTACAGGGTCGATCACATGCCCTACGGCGGCGTCAAGGAAAGCGGGATGGGACGCGAAGGCCTCAAGTACGCAATAGAAGAAATGACTGAGATGAAGCTTGTGATCTTCAAGCTCTGAGTCTCTCGGACAAATGTCTGGTTTCTACATTCACCGGAATCTGATGTCGTGTTAACCGATCATTCGGTCGGTCCAATTCAAGATTGAATGAGTTTTTGATTCGTTTAGAATGTGAAGGAGAAGCATTAAAGACGAAGTAAGAAAGCTGTCGGGTTTGTCGCGGAGAGATTTTCTCCGGCTCTGCTCTGTCGGTGCCGGCGGAGTCGCCGCTTTTTCCGTTCTTGGAAGCCGAGCGTTAGGAGCGGCCGTTGACCTCGGTCGTACTTCCGGTCCTTCCGCACGCGTTTACAGCCTTGACGGGAACTGGCGCTTCGGAGGAAAGTTCGACGGCGCCGGTCTGGGTATGACGTTTAACGATGAGGACTACGCCAATGTGGTGCTCCCTCATTGCGTCACCAGCCTCTCATGGCAGAACTGGGATCCTGCCGACTGGGAGAAAGTCTGGATCTACCGCAGGCATTTCGATCTCCCCGCAGATGCTCTTCGCGGCAGAGTCTTTTTGAAGTTTGACGGAGTGATGGTCGGAACCACACCGGTAATCAACGGCCACGCTCTTCCTCAATATCTCGGGGGCTACCTACCATCAAAGTTCGAAATCACCGAATGGGTCAAGACCTCAGGGAATGTTCTTGCCGTGATAGCCGACTCACGTTGGAGCAATGTCCCGCCTGAAGGCTCGCCTAAAGGTCCCAGGCGAATCGATTACCTGGAGCCTGGAGGGATTACCCGTTCGGTGCACCTCGAAGTAGTCCCTGACGCTTTCATAAGCAACGTGTTCGCGAAGCCGGTTAAGGTACTGGATTCGGACAGAAGGATCGACGTTGCTTGCACGATTGATGCCGGCGGAATTGTCAAAGGACCGATGCAGCTTTCGGTAGAGCTTCGCGACGGGGACCGCGTGGTATCTCACTCGCTGAAGACTTTCACGGTGGACAAGGCCGGTACCAGGGAAATCACGCTCACACTTTCGGATCTCGGCAACGTGAAGCTCTGGCATGTGGACTCTCCGAAGCTTTATGACGTTGTGGCGACTCTTTCGGTAAACGGAGTGCCGGTCCACGACTACAGCTCGCGTACCGGACTTCGTGACGCGAAGTTTGAACTCGGCGGTTTCTTCCTGAACGGAAAGAGACTCCAGATTTTCGGACTCGACAGGCACGAATTGTTTCCGTATGTGGGATTCGCTATGCCGCAAAGAGTGATGCGCCGCGATGCCGAGATACTCAAGCATGAGTTCAACTGCAACATGGTACGCTGCTCTCATTATCCCCAGTCGGAAGCTTTCATGGACGCCTGCGATGAACTCGGCCTCATGGCATGGGAAGAGGTCCCGGGATGGGGATATCTCGGGAATGAAGCGTGGAAGGAACTGCTCATTCGTGATGTGAGAGAAATGGTCATCCGGGACCGGAATCATCCTTCGGTTATCATATGGGGTGTTCGTGTCAATGAATCGAGAAACGATCCTGCACTTTACAAGCGGACCCGTGAAATCGCGTATTCGCTGGATGGCTCGCGGCAAACTTCCGGTACCATGACATCCGGATCGAGGAAAACATGGAAGACGGAATGGCACCAGGACGTTTTTGCTTTTGACGACTACCATGCCGCTGCCGAAGGCGGCGTAGGTATCGAAAAACCTGTTGAAGGTTATCCTTACCTGATAACCGAGGCCGTCGGCCAGTTTAATTATGCGCATCCGAAAGAAGGCTTCAACGTTACGTATCGCCGGGCAGGCGACATCGAGATACAGGAGAGTCAGGCGATCTGGCACGCGCAGGCGCACAGCCGGGCGGGCAACGACCCACGGATCAGCGGCCTGATAGCGTGGTGCGCCTACGATTACGGCAGCCTGATGAATTCTTACCACAATGTGAAATGTCCCGGCGTCGCGGATGTCTTTAGGATCCCCAAGCTGGGCGCCTCTTTTTACCAGACTCAGGGAGATCCCGAAAAGCATCCCGTCATATATCCGGATTTTTATTGGAGCTTCGGTCCGAAGACTCCGAATGGGCCCGGCAAGAACGCCGCAATCTTTTCGAATTGCGAGAGGCTGGAACTCTATGTCGACGGACATCATCATTCTACTTTGCATCCCGACAGTAAGAATTATCCGAATCTCAGCCATTCGCCGTTCTTTGCCGATCTCGAAATGCATGGGTCCGGCAATCCGACTCTTCGAATCGACGGCTACGTGAATGATAAGCTGGTCCATTCGAGGTCGTTCTCGTCCGATGCAAGCCAGGACAAGTTCGTCGTAGAGGTGGATGACAAGGAATTGAGAGGCGACGGCATCGATGCGACACGGCTCTCTTTCATGGTCGTCGACAAGTTCGGTACTCCCCGTCTTTACGGCGGAGGAGAAGTTGAATTTAGCGTTACCGGTCCCGGCATAATTGTCGGTGACAATCCGTTCGATCTGAAGCAGAGCGGCGGAGTAGGCGCCGTTTGGATCAAGTCTGTTCCCGGCACCGGCGGTTTCGTCAGGATTTCCGCGTCCCACTCTTCTCTCGGGAGAGCCCCAGCAGAAGTTCTTGTTAGAAAAGTCAGACCCGATCAAACGGAATTATAGCTGCAGCGAAATAGTTCAAGAGATGAATTTAATTCAGCGAAAGGTTAGCTCGAGATGGAAAAATTGAAAGTTGCACTTGCGGGTACTTTCAGACCGATCTTTAAAGGCGACATGAAGTCGGTTCTTCGTCACAGTATAGATGTTCTCAAGAAAAAGAGTGTAGAGATGGGATTCGAGTTTATCCCCGTTGAGAAAGGGATGGAAACCCTGAGCGACGCCGAGGTGGTCGCGAAGGAACTCGAGGCGAAGAAAGCCGACCTTGTCATTATACAGAACTCGTCTTTCGCGGACGGAGACATGATCCTCCCGTTCTTCCACACATCGCCGCGCCTGGCAGTCTGGGCGGTCGAAGAGACGACGGACAGCGGTCCTCTTCCGCTGAATTCGTTCTGCGCGACCAACCTTTACATCAGCATAGCCGGACGTTATAGCAACGGTTACGACAAGCCGGTGAAATGGCTTTACGGAAACGCCGACACTGAGATTTTCAAAAGGCGTTTTGAAACGACCGTCAGAGCGTTGACGGCCATAAAGAACTTGAAGGGCGCCAAGATACTTCAGATCGGAGAGACAGAGTTCGGATACCACGACCTCAAATACGACACCGCGAAGCTGAACAAGATATTCGGCGTGTCGGTCGAGAGGCTCGAGCTCGACGAGTTCTACGGCGAGTTCGACGCCGCCATGAAGAACGGCGCGATCGACGCGAAGGTCTCCGATATCAGGAAGGAAAGCAGCGGAATTGTCGCTTCGGACGGCGACCTCAGGAAATCCGCCGGCGCTGAAGTGGCATTCGAGAAAATCATAACGAAGCACAATGCTGCAGCAGTGAGCTTCAGATGCTGGCCCGAAGTACCGGGGAAAATAAGCCTTATGGTCTGTTCCACTATCGGCAGGCTGAATCAGGCCAACAGCGCACTCGGCCCCGACAAAGTCGCGGCGACCGAGACCGACGTCCTCGGCGCGATATCGATGATGACTTTGAAGTATTTAACGAAGCGTGAAGTTGTTCTTATGGACTTGTCCGGCTGGGACATGAAGACGGATTCGATATACATCTGGCATTGCGGGAACATTCCGAAGAGCTGGTTCGACAAATCCGGCTTCAAGCTGGCGAACCATTTCAACCGCGATCAGATGGGAACCGTGCGCGAAGGGAAGATGAAGCCCGGAGAGCTGACCGCTCTCAGGTTCCTCGAGAGCGATGCGAGCGCGTTCCTTGCCAACGGCAGTTTCTACGAAAGGGAGAAACCGATTTACAAGGGTTGCAGCTCCTGGATGAACGACCTCAAGGTCAACGGTCAGCGGACTTCGAGCCAGGATTTCATGAATACGCTCCTGGTAAACGCGGTTCCGCACCACCTCGCTTACGTGGACGAAGACGCCACTACCGATGTCAATGAGTTCTGTTCGTGGCTCGGGATCGGTGTCATGAACCCGATTCCTTACAAGGATTACTTGCAGAGGCCGGCGCCACTCGGAAAACAAAATCTAAATCCGAAATTCTAAATTCTAAACAATGTTCAAGACTCTAAATTACAAATGAGGCCCTTTCTTTTTCCCCTTAGCCGTTTTGGGTTTCGATTTTTGGGATTTGTTTAGAGTTTAGAATTTGGAGCTTAGAGCTTTAATTGGACTTTAATGGAAGGCACCCGTAGTTGACATCAGGTAATCTGCTCGTAGCCCAGGGAGGCGGACCGACGGCGGTTTTCAATTTCAGCCTCCTCGGTGTGGTCGAGGAAGCAAGACGCTTGAAGATAAAAGGAATCGGGAAAATCATCGGTGCTCTCCGGAGCATCGACGGACTTCTCGACGAAGATTTGATAGATTTAGGAAAAGAAAATCGGTCGAACCTGCGGCAGGTCGCGTTGAAGCCCGGCGCCGCCCTCGGATCGTGCAGGAGAAAAATGGCGGAAGAGGACTACGGAAGAATCGTTGAAGTCTTCAAGAGATATGACGTCCGCTATTTCTTCTACATCGGCGGGAACGGGTCGATGTTCACGGTGCACAAGGTGGATCAGCTGGCGCGCTCGGTCGGCTATGAACTCAACGCGATCGGCATTCCGAAGACCATCGACAACGATCTGGCATATACCGACCACTGTCCGGGATTCGGAAGCGCGGCAAGGTACTTCGCTTCTGTGACGAGGGAGATCGGCCTCGACGTGGCGTCTCTTCCGCCGCCGGTTTCGGTCATCGAGACTCTCGGACGGAATACGGGCTGGCTTGCAGCGTCTGCGGCTCTCGCGAAGGAAGACGAGGGAGACGCGCCCAATCTCATTTATGTCCCCGAGAGAGTTTTCAGCCTGTCCGCTTTTCTTTCCGACGTCTCCGATGTGTACGATAAATGGGGACGCGCCGTGATCGTCGTTAGCGAAGGTCTGAAAGACAAATCCGGCCAGTATTTGGGAGGAGTGAACGCGAAAGCGTCCAGGGACGGTTTCGGAAGAAATCTACCCGGCGGGGCATCGTCGTTTCTCGCAGCGAAGATCGCGGAGCAATTGAAGTTGCGCGCGCGAAGCGAAAAGCCGGGACTCGCGGCGAGGACCGGCGTGGAGTATGTCTCCTCGGTAGACCGCAGGGAAGCTTACCTTGTCGGCCAGTCCGCGGTGCGGGCCGCCGTGAAGGGGAAGAGCGGCCTCATGATGACGCTCGATAGAGCCGCGGGAAACCGGTACTACTGCAAAGTGGGCGAAGCCCCGCTCGAGAAGGTAGCGAAAGCCGAGAAATTGTTGCCGCCAGGTTTCATCAACAAAAGGGGCAATTTCGTCACTGAAGCCTTCCTCCGATATTGCCGCCCGATAATTGGAGATTCGATCCGCAGTTTCCCCGATCTGTCAAAACATCGAATTGCTTAGGCCGTCGCGCACAGATGAAGCGTCGGGATGTGAAGTGAAAGAAGTAAATGTCCTTATGTCTGAAAAGAGTGAAGAAATATTGAAGCCCGGAGATTTGCCGGGCATTGAAAGCCGAAGTTACGAGGGCGGTCTCGAATCGTACACGCTCTCTAACGGGAAAGGCATGAGCGTCGCGATCATTAACTACGGCGCGGCGATTGCCAAAATATTTGTGCCGGATCGCGACGGCAATGTCGCCGATGTCGTCCTCGGGCATGACGATCCGACGGAATACATAGGCGGCAGATTCTATCTCGGCGCAACTGTCGGTCGTTTCGCCAACAGGATCGCTGCAGGACATTTCATTCTCAAAGGGAAAGAGTATCAGGTTGCGAAGAACAGGAACGGCAACCTCCTCCACGGCGGGGATTCGGGTTTCGATAAGAAATTCTGGAAAACAAGAATCGTACGGGCCGGCGAAAACCCTGCTATCGAGCTGAAACTCTTCAGCCCCGACGGAGATGAAGGTTTCCCCGGTAATCTCGAGGTTAGGATTCTGTACATGGTCACGCAGAACAATGAACTTCGAATTGAATACGCCGCCGAGACAGACAAGACGACCGTGATCAATCTGACGAACCATGGCTACTTCAATCTGACCGGTTCTGCCGAGAACACAATATTGGACCATGTCCTTTCGATTGAGGCCGACGCGTTCACTCCAACTGATGACGCAGGGCTTCCGACCGGCGAGATCAGAGAAGTGTCCGGGACGCCGATGGATTTCAGGAAACTGACCCCCGTCGGCAGTCGGATCGGAGACGATTACGATCAGCTGAAGAACAGCAAAGGTTACGACAGAAACTTCGTTCTGAACAGGTACGACGGCGAAGTCCGCGAAGTGGCAGCTGTTTACGAACCTGTTTCCGGCAGGGTGATGGAAGTCCTGACAGATCAACCCGGGTTACAGTTCTACACCGGCAACTATCTCGACGGAGCTATGAAGGGTAAGAACGGGATTTACTACAAGGAAAGGACCGGCCTTTGTCTCGAATGCCAGCATTTTCCCGATTCGCCAAACCAGACAAATTTCCCTTCCACGGTCCTTGAACCGGGAGATGTTTACAGCCAGACGACGATTTACAGGTTTTCTATGGACATGGACCAGAATTGAAAACGAAAGTCAGAACCAACTATTAATGGAGATGCGTTAACATGGGTTCCAAACCCGGAAAATTTTCATTCAAAGTAGAAGATTTTTTCCCGAAGAAGTTGTTTTATGAAATAACCGATGTAAGGGTGGACAATCGGGAAGAGATAATCAAACAGGCGAAGAAAAGGAAACGCCGCGCGAAGCTCACCCGGGACGGCAAGCTGATAATTCTTGCCGCGGATCATCCGGGGAGAAGGGTCACTGCTTTGAGAAACGACCCGATAGGCATGGGCGACAGGTTCGAGTATCTCGGTCGCGTGCTCAGGGTCATAACGGACAAGGATTTCGACGGCGTCATGGCGACGACCGACATGGTAGAGGATATTATCATAGTCGATTACCTCTACCAGAAAAAGACAGGCAAGAGCTTCCTCGATGAGAAAGTGATCATCGGTTGCATGAACCGCGGAGGTCACGCTGGTT
>JAJZNW010000126.1 GCA_021811615.1 Bacteroidota bacterium | reverse complement strand
TCGCCCAACGTCCCTCCGACTATCGAGCACCGATCATTAAGCTCAACACTCGAAATGAAAAACGGGGAAACCATAGTCTTGGGTGGGATGATCCAGAATACGACTTCTGTCAACAAGACGGCAACGCCCATACTTGGAGACATACCCATACTCGGTGCGCTCTTCTCCTCAACCACGAAGTCAAACGATAAGTCTGAACTAATCATATACATTACGCCGCATATATCGTACGGGTCTGAATTCCAGAATGCCTCCATTCCTTCTCCAAATCAGGATCAGTAATGGAATTCCGCATCCAACAGATCAATCTTCTCAGACTCTCAGGAATAAATTCGATAATTGGAATCGATCTCTATAGGAATCGAGTCCGGGTTGTAGAGGTTAGGACCCACGGAGGCATTCTCAATAAATTCGCGGCGAAATATGCCGTGTCTCGCCATATCACGGTTGATTTCCCCGACAACACGTCAGCCGCTAAGCGCGGTAATCTTCTATTTGAAGCTCTTAAGAAGAATGGAATAAAGACCCGATTCTCTGTCTCGACCGTTAGGTCTTCCAACAGCAGGGTAGTAACGGCGGATATGCCTGTAGAGGCGGCAGATACGATATCAAAGGAGGAGATCGAGAATTGGATTCGGGAAAATTACCAGAAGCTCATACGTGTCCCAATCCCTTTACAAGATCTTGCCTTCGATTTTCAGATCATATCTCAGACTCTCGATTCCATACGGATCGAAGTCGCGTTCGTTCGTACCTCCGACAGGGATGGAATCCTCGAACTTCTTCATTCCGCCGGTCTTCAGGTACTCCTCCTCACTATCGGGAGCAGGAGCGCGGAATTAGGCTTTCTTTCTACTAAAGTCCTGCCCGAAAATGGAAATCTTTCCTTTGTCTTCGCAGGAGAAGACGGGATTACATGCACGGATTATCAGCGGCGGAACCCCATCGGGGAGCAGAGCAATATCCTAAGGCGAAATACCCGGACCACTTCGCTCGGCGAAGTGATTGCATCGCTGACGAAAGATGCCGGAGAAGCGGACAGCATTTTCGTTTCAGGGCCTGCAGCAACTGAACCCGTTCCTCCTCAGGCATCCGTTTGGGAACCGCTCGGCCTGCCTTCGGAATATTCTCTCGCGGTCGGTCTCGCGGTTCAGGGATTCCTTTATGTTTCTCCTATTACAGGGCACGAGCTGCTTATCGACTTCCTTCCCGAGAAAGCGAAGTATGCTTCTCTTGAACAGCTCGACAAATCGCTCTTCAGGGTTGCTTCGATCACGATGGGTGCTATTTTCTTTGTCCTGCTCGGACTGCAGTTCGGTCTGCAAACATACGTAAAAAATGAATCGGCTCGCCTTGACGGCAAACTTCAGGATATCGGTCCCGTTTATTCGGAGGTAAGACAGCTGAAGAGACAGGTCGATGCATTGAAGGTACAACTTAGCGGTGAGGATGTCATGAGGGATCGGCCATCCGTTGCCAGAGCTCTTCACGAGATTGCAGCCTCGACTCCAAAGGGCGTATGGCTGTACAAGCTGATCTACTCGTATTCAGACACCACGGGAACGAGGGTGGATATCCGGGGCTATTCCCGGACAAACGAAGGTGCCGCGGACTACCTTTCAGGGCTGCAAGCTTCTCGGTTCTTTTATGGGGTCAGGGTAATTCGGGTAGGCGCTCCGACACAGCTCGAGCTCGCCTCCTTCGCCTCCGCTGAACAAAAATCGTTTGTAACATTCGAAGTCGATCTGAAGATAGCTCCATGAAACGCCCATACCTCATCCTTACCGGACTCCTTGCGTTCGTCTTTCTCTATCTGCTCGTCAATGATGTCATGCCGGGCTATTCGGCCGCCATTCATATGTACTTCAGTCTCAGGAAGAGAACCGAATCGCTGATCGATCCGGAGGCTCTTCCAGCCGAAAGAGCAAATCTTATAACTGAACGCGACACTCTATCTCGCGACATACTTGCTTCGCGGGGTAGATACAATCAGAGCGAGATCGGTGTCATTCAATGCGTCACAGACAATGCTCGCCGGAATCACGTTCTCATCAGATCGTTTTCGCCGGGGCTCAAACGTATTATGGGGCACTCAAGCCGCTTCGACTTCGAAATCTCCCTCAAGGCGCCATTCCCAGGACTTTGTTCCATGATAAGCGGCCTTGAAAATTCGGCGATGCCCTTTCGCATAGAAAAACTGCAGGTAATCTCAAACCCGATTGGAGAACCCGTGCTCGAGGCGACCCTTAAAGCAACAGCCGTATTGTATCATGGCTTCGGTCAGAAAGAACACTAAACTCTTAACAAGAATCCTGGCAGTGCTCCTCTTAGTGATTTGGGGTGAAGTCGCCTACCAGTTGGTGAAGAGTAAGCACCAGGCTCAAGTGGTGACATCCGCAGCACCTTTCCACGGCGCGATGCAAACCAGCAGACCCCAAGTGCCCTATGTCTTTATAGACGATGTTCGTAATCCCTTCGCCTTCTTCAATCCGGTTCCGCATGTTCGAAAAGATCCCAAGGTCGTTCCACTCATCGTGCATATCTGGGCGCCTCCGCCGGTATCATTAGAGGGAGTAATGCTTGGCGGTGGAAAAAGGACGGCAATTCTAACTGATCCTCGCGGACAAACCTATTTCCTGTCACAAGGCGACACACTCGATGGCGTCAGGATTCTCAAAGTGAACGACAAGAGGGTCATTTACAGTTACGATCGAAAAGACTCCAGCTGGACTGTGGAGACAAGATGAGTTAAGTCATCCCAAACAGTGTTTAAGGATAAACCCGCTTCGGCAGGAAATTGCCCGAGCGGGTTTTCTATTTTCTTAGCGCGCCGGAAGTTCTCGCGTCGCTTTGAGTGACGAGTATCCTGATTCAACTTGGCTTATACTTCCATGCCACAAATATGCCACATGACCTACACACTTTGGTACCAAACCATACCTCTTGGTATCAGAAAAGCCATGAATTTGGCTGGAAAACCGCAAATCCGATTTGCTATAATCATGTTCACCTGCCTTGGGCTCAGGGGGCCGCAACTATTTCCGGGGGGATTCTTAGAAAAGCGTCAGGCGTGGTGGCAAATCATTGACGATCTGAACCGGAAGTTGTTCTCGCCTTGAAACCAGTCATCGCTGTCGAGTATATTGAGGGTGATGCATAAGGGAACGGCTGGAGAACTCTCATTACTTTATTGTCTGCGGGTACGAGAACGACCTTGCCCATACTCGCCAGCCCTATCTGTGGAGGGAAGCTGGAGGAGAACAGTTTCCCGTTCCGATAATATTCCGACACGCAGAGACAACCATGTACCAATGCAGATACCTTGGTACCAAGTCAGTCTTCCTAATCGAAATGAAACAGGGGGTATTGTGCATCACCGGGGACTCGAACCCCGAACCCACTGATTAAGAGTCAGTTGCTCTACCAATTGAGCTAGTGATGCAGGGTTTACAATATAATTTTCAGGAGACGTAAAATCAATCCGAAAAACAAGTCGTGCGTGTCTCAAAAGGATGGCATGGCAAACTTCAGAAAGGAGTTATATGAAAAAGACTAAGGCAAAACCGAAAGTCGAAACGAAGTCCCGGAAAACTGAGGGACACTCCGTCAATGATTACAGCACAGAGACTCACCTGATCTATGGGAAAGGGTACACCGAGAAGTGGGACTATTCACATCATCTCGTCCCGCCGATGACTACAAGCGCCACATTCAGGCTGGAGTCCGCGCAGCGAGGTGCGCAGGGCTTCGTGGAATTCGCGCACACCGTGGAGGGAAAAGAAGTCTCAAAGCAGGCTCCGATCTATATTTATGACAGGCTCGGCGAGCCGAACAAGGATTTGTTGGAAGATAATCTTGCCATGGCCGAGTCTGGCGACGCGTGCGTAACGTTCAGCAGCGGCATGGGTGCGGTATCAGCCGCACTCGGCATACTCTCCGCGCCCGGCGACCAGGTCATCGCACACCGGACGATGTACGGATGCACATACGAGCTGCTGACGCTGTGGTACCCGCGATACCAGATCGATGTTAAGTTCCTCGATCTCGTCAATCCGGAGAATCTTCGGAAGGCGATCACCGAAGCAACACGGGTTGTCTACTTCGAAACACCTGTGAACCCCACTCTCGACTTAATTGACATCGAGGCTATTTCAAAAATAGTCAAAGAGGAGAACGGCAGAAGGCGAAAGGGAAACAGGATAAGCATAGTCGTCGATAACACGTTTGCCACACCTTTTTGCCAAAGGCCTATAGAGCTTGGAGCGGATTTCGTCGTGCATTCTCTCACTAAAAATATCGGTGGCTTCGGGACCGACGTCGGAGGCGCTGTAGTAGGGCCGATCTGGAGCAAAGACAGACTGCTCCTTTACAGAAAGGACTTCGGCGCCGTGCTCGGAACCAAGAACGCTTGGGACGCGCTCGTCTACGGATTGCCGACGCTCTCATTGCGTCTTCGCCAACAGCAGAAGACTGCCGGGGAAATAGCGAGATTCCTCTCCGGCCACCCGAAGATAGCAAAAGTAAATTACCCGGGCCTTGAAGAATCGCCTCAGCATATGCTGGCTCAAAAGCAGATGAGAGATTTCGACGGGAACTTTGCGCCCGGTTCCATGATTTATTTTGTAGTACGAGGCAAATCGCCGGAAGAGAGCCGGTGCAACGCGGAAAAGTTGACAAACATTCTGGCTAAGGAAGCATACACCCTGACTCTCGCGGTTAGTCTAGGAAACATAAGATCCCTTGTCGAGCATCCGGGAAGCATGACGCACGCGGCAATCCCCGCGTCCGAACAGGTGAAGAAGGGGATTGACCCGGGCGGTATGAGAATCTCCATCGGGCTCGAGAAGATGGATGACATAATCAGAGACCTACAGAAAGCACTTAACAAAATTTGAAAAGCAATTACGTACAATCCGAGCTCCTTTCACGCGCGGGAGCAATCAATGCAGTTAGTATGAGAGTCGAAGACAAACCGGCGATGTTCAGCATGAAAAGAAACGGGTCGATGGACGGTCCGGAGGCGGAGAACAGGAAAGAGTTCTTCGCCTCTCTTGGCTTCGATGAGTCGACGGTGGCGCGCGGCAACCAGGTCCATGGAGACAAAGTTGAGGTCGCGGAATCCGCGCTTACATTTCCCGATACGGACGGCTTGTTAACTCGTAGCGGAAATTTACTTCTCCTGATTTCAATCGCTGATTGCGTTCCCGTTCTTCTTTTCGACCGCAAGCTGAAGGTTGCTGCGGCGGTTCATTCGGGATGGAAAGGAACAGTGAAAAATATTGCGGGAAAATCAATCGACTTAATGTGCAATGAATTAAATTCTTCTCCAGAAGATGTTGTTGCCTTCATCGGTCCATCCGCAGGTGTGTGCTGTTACGAGGTGGGAGAAGACGTCGCGGAATATTTTTCACCGAGGTTTCTCCGATCGACATCCAGGGCCGGGAAATCTAAGTTGGACCTTAAGTTGGCGATTGCATCGCAATTAATTGAAAGAGGAATTCCGAAAGGGAATATCGAACTAAGTTCGTACTGTTCGATATGCAATCCGAATTTTCATTCTTTCAGACGCGATGGCGAGTCGAGCGGCAGGATGCTCGCGGCGATTGCAATCAAGTAGGAGAATTTTGAAATGTGCGGGATTGTGGGTTACATCGGCGACAAGGATGCACGTGAAGTCCTCGTCGAAGGTTTGAAAAGACTTGAATACAGGGGGTACGATTCTGCGGGGGTGGCGCTCCTTGCCAATAGCCACATCGATGTGCTGAAGACGCCCGGTAAGGTAATGAAACTCGAAGAGATGGTGTCCGGCGTCGGGCAGGCCAGGATCGGCATCGGCCATACCCGGTGGGCGACGCATGGCGAGCCGACGACGGTTAACGCGCATCCTCACATGGATTGTACCGGAAACATTGCCGTCATTCACAACGGGATTATTGAAAACCATTCTGCGCTCAAAACAAAGCTGATCTCTCTTGGGCACACCTTCAAAAGCCAGACCGACACGGAAGCGCTCGTGCACCTGATCGAAGAGTTTTACTCTCGTACTGACAGCCTGGAGATGGCTGTTCGACTCGCTCTGAAGGATGTGGACGGAACGTTCGGGCTTGTCGTCATGGCTGCATCGGAGCCGGATATCCTTGTCGCCGCAAGACGGGGGAGCCCTCTCGTTATAGGACTCGGCGAGTCTGAAAACCTCATCGCTTCAGACGCATCGGCTCTCATTAGACATACACGGAACGTCATTTATCTCCACGACAACGAAATCGCAGTCATCTCGCGAGATGATGTGACTCTCAAGAACCTCGACGACGAGACTATCACGCGGGAAGCGGAGCACCTTACTTTCGATCTGGAGCAGATCGAGAAGGGGGGCTTCGACCATTTCATGCTCAAAGAGATAAATGAGCAGCCTGAGACGATAAGGAACGCTTTCCGCGGCAGACTCATCGTGGAGTCCGGCATATCGAACATGGGCGGACTGCGCGATGTGGATGACAAGATAACCAACGCCAAGCGGTTCGTGATTCTTGCATGCGGCACATCCTGGCACGCCGCACTGGTCGGGAAATATATCCTCGAACAATATGCCAGGATTCCTGTCGAAGTCGATTACGCATCCGAATTCAGGTACCGGAATCCCGTCCTCATGGAAGGAGACGTCGTATGGGCAATCAGCCAGAGCGGTGAGACGCTCGATACGCTTGCCGCCCTTCGCGAGGCGAGAAAATCCGGGGTGCCCGTCTACGGTATAGTCAACGTCGTCGGCAGCACCATTGCCAGGGAGACGGATGCCGGCGTATATATCCATGCAGGACCCGAGATCGGTGTCGCGTCGACGAAGGCCTTCACTTCGCAGCTTGCCGTACTCAACCTTATCAGCCTCCTCGTTTCCCGGAAGCGAAAGACGATAAGTGTGGAGCAGGGGCGCGAGATCGTTTCCGAGATGCAGAGGCTCCCTGGCAAGATACAGGAAATACTCGATAACACGGAAGTTATAGAGTCGATTGCTGAGGAGTTCAAGGATTCACGGAACTTCCTTTACCTCGGACGAGGCGTAAACTTCCCTGTCGCGCTCGAAGGCGCACTGAAGCTGAAGGAGATTTCTTACATCCATGCCGAAGGATACCCCGCCGCCGAGATGAAGCATGGACCGATCGCTCTGATAGACAACAATATGCCCGCAGTGTTCATCGCACTTGGCGACTCTACCTACGATAAGATCCTGAGCAACATACAGGAAGTCCGCGCACGAAAGGGGAACGTGATCGTCATTGCGAACGAGGCGGACAGCAGGCTTAAAGAACTGGCAAGGCATATAATCCAAATCCCGAAGACGCTCGACATATTGAGCCCGATACTTTCCGTAATCCCGCTTCAACTCCTTTCGTATTACATCGCGGTCAAGCGCGGGTGCAACGTGGATCAGCCCCGGAACCTTGCGAAGAGCGTAACTGTGGAGTAGCTCCTGGCAGGCTTTGAACATTCCATAGTGGAAACGCAGAGTTCCACAGAGAACTAGTCCTTCTCTCCGTGGCTCTCTGTGTAATTGCTGGTCTCCTGGCAAGGGGAGCAGCCGATGCCATTAGTCCCGAAGATCCGTATCGAATGGTTTTCTGATCAACAAGATTCGGTCCATCGTCCTGCCTTATCGGCCGGAGCATCTAAGGATTGAAGTCTCTTACCAGTCTGAACCCGGCAGAGTTCACCCAGCCGGTCGATGTCCCGTCGTTTCGAACGGAGACACGGCAGTTGTACGAACTGCTGTTCCACGATCCGCCTCTGACAACATGATAGGGTGTGTTCATGTCCTGATCGTTCCAGGAAGAGTCGCTTGCGGGCGCGCCGACATACGACGGATGATACCAATCCGAGCACCATTCCCATACATTCCCACTGAGATCGTATATGCCGAGCTCGTTCGGCATCCTGCTTCCGACACGATGCGGGCGTCCCTGGGAATTCCCGACGAACCATCCCACGTCGTCCAGATAATTGCTGCCGCTGTACCTGTATCCGTGTCCCTGTATACCACCCCGGGCAGCGAATTCATACTGGGCTTCTGAGGGAAGGTGGATATCCATCCCGAGCTGCTGAGACAGCCATCGGCAGTAAGCGGTCGCTTCTTCCCATCCGATATTTGACACTGGCATCTCCCCTCGTCCCCAGCCGCTATCGTTCGCCTCCGGTCTCCCGATCGCGTCACAGAACGCATCGTATTGCTCGAGCGTCACCTCCGCTGCGCTCATGTAGAAAGACTTCACCTGGACAGTGTGGACGGGCCGCTCGTCGCTGTACCCGTCTTCGCTTCCCATTTCGAAGGTTCCACCGGTGACCAGCACCCATTTAATATCCCCGAGGTCGAGATAGCGGGTCTTTATATTGGCGCTGAAAAGCTTCCCGGCATCTTTCAATGCCGTAGACTTGCGCGAGTCGAGGTATGTGTTTTTGTATTCGACTTTCCCCGTAGTGGATATGATCTCGAGTTGGAAGCCGTCCTTCACCGCCTTCCCGGTCACGACGAGGCTTATCCCGAGCTGATCTCTCAGTTCGTTCAAGGTATGCGTGTCATTGGGATCCAGTGTAGTCAGGTGCATCACACTCATCTGGGCCTGAAGCACGTTATAAGGGAAAATCGTGAACCGCTTAAGGACGCTCGTGTCCTGTTTAAGGAGATTGAAGAGTTTTATGTCGAGAAGCGCGTCGCCGTCGAATCTGACGATGGCTATGCTTACGGGTGTTTTGTGTCCGAAGAAGGAACCGATCGGAGAGATGGTCGAGTACTTCGGTATTAGTGCCTGACCGAATGACGGCTTCCCGATGCCCAGAACGACCATGACTGCAACATAGATCAACGCGTATTTGTACTTCACTTGCTTCCTATTATGAGGTTGACAATCGATCCCTTCCGGACCCGGGACCCCGGCTTGGGAAGTTCCCTTACAACCAACCCGTCGTTGGCCGGATCAGGTATAATGGTTACGTGCCCGAGAATGAATCCGTTCATCAGGAGTATTCTCTTCGCAACCCCCAACTGGTTTCCAGTCACATCGGGTAATGAAACTTCCACGACCGTCGGTCCTTTGGGACCGCTTGGCTTTTGGATATCCTTCCCGGTTTTCACCTTTACGCTTTCGGCCGCCTTCCGAACGGCAGGGCGGCGTTCCATGATCTTCGCGGAAGGGGAGACATTCTCAGCGGGTATCTTGCTCTGACCGGTCTCAGTGCCTCCGGGTGCCGGTACCGGCAGTTCCGAGTTCTTTTGAGTTATTCTATTCTTCGGGACTGCGTTCTCGCGTGCAGGGGGCGTGTTCTCGGTTTCCGGTTCCGAAGTGGAACCTCTATCGACGATACCCTGCACCGTGTTCTTTTGAGTTAGGCTGAGCGAGTAGACGACCACTGCGGTTGCTGCGGCTAACCCCATGAGGACAACGGTCGTAAGGAGCCATGGCAATACGCGTATGCGATTTCCCCGTTTCCTTTCCTTCGGGACTTCATGAGCAGACGTTGTCCGCTTCGCTTCATATGCCGTACTCTTCTTCAGGGGGCGAACTTTTCCGTTTGGAGATACAACAGAGCCGTCAAGTTTCGCTCCGGGACGGGCGGCATCGGAGTTTGCCTCCGATTTATCCTCATTCCGGAGGGCGCGCCGGGGAGTCTCGGGGGCGGGTTCCGTCACTGATGATCGGAATCCGACTCCGTCACCCGTGGACAACACATCTTCTTGATCCTGTACGACGTGTGGAATGTCGACTTTGGACGATCCGTTCAGCAGCACGAGAAGCTCAGCGCAGCTCTGGACTCTCCTTGAAGGATCGCTTTGTAGGCATCTGTCGACCACGCTTTCGAGCCACGGCGGAGTTTTCGTATAATCAGAAACCGGCAAGTACAGATCCGACAGGATGGCCTTTACCGTGTCTTCCGGTGTAGCTTCGCTATATGGGAACCTTCCTGTCAGTGCGTGATACATAACCACACCGAGAGAGTAGATATCGCTTCTTGTATCTGCGCCGTTGCCTGCCGCCTCTTCCGGGCTGAGGTATTCGAGGGCATTTGGACTTCTTCTAAACAATGCCCGGGTTCCCTTTGTGCCGTACTGTATGCCGAAGCCGTTGAGGATCACCCTCCCGTCGTTGTGCAGAAAGATGCTCGAGCATTTTATGTCTCCGTGTACTAACGCATTATGGTGGGCATGATCCAGTGCACTGATCGCAGGCATCAGGAGGCCAATCACGACCTCATGAGGCATGGGGCCTTGTTTTGAGATTCTCCCCTCGAGTGTACTGCCCTTGAGGTACTCCATCGCCATATAATGAATACCGCTTTCAACGCCTTCATCGTAAACCCTGATTATGTTGCTCTGGGAGAGTTTATCTATCGCCCGGCATCTGCGATGGAACATATCGGCATAGCCTCGATCCTGGGCTGTGGCACGCAGCAAAACTTTCAAGGCCACTTCCCGTCCGAGCTGGACATGCACGGCGCGGAATACGGTTGCCGTATCAGTCCTGGCTATCTCGTCGATGATTTCATATTTTGAGGCGAGCGCGCTCCTTACGTAACCCAGTGAGTCGAAATTCTCTACTAAGTCCGCGGAAGCCTCTTTGCTCAGATAAATGATTTTCGGTAGTTCTTCATGGGGAGACCTATCCTTGTCCTTCGTGGCTTTTGATTCCATCTTTGGCCCTCTGAGATATTGGGGGAATCTTCTTTTTGTCGTGCATGCCGGTTCAGGAGGTCACGCTCCGCCAACGGTATCCGATCGTTGGGATTCGTCGACGCGACCGTCATGAACTGCAACATCCGCACTGACTTCGCATTTCTCCCGACAGTAAATTGATCGTAAATGAGTCTCCGCGGCGCCCTCCCGGAACAACTATTCATCATAAGGCGAGTCTCAACTCAACCCTTATGAGACCTGTGAATACAGAGACTTCTAGGGACTAGAGTACGATTCACCCGCGAAAAAGTCAAGTACGGCGGTCGCGCAAAGAAACGGGGGAAGGGGCACTTTAAGGAGCTTTCTGACGGCGCAGTGATCTGGTTCACTCTATTATGCGTCGTCAATTGCCGGAATCAGTATGGTAGCAATACCCGATGCCTCCGACGGGTATTATTCCACTTTCTCTCGAAATCTGAGCGATCTTTTTACACCCCTTATGTTTTCTTTACGAAGGTCGCACATCTCTTTATGCGCTCTTGATTGAGTTGTACATCAGGCGCTTCTCATATTCTACACACTATGACCAAAGCATTAATACTATTGACTCTCGCAGTGATTCTTCTCGGATCTGTGGATGTCCGCGCCACCGACTCGGCCAAATCAGATTCAAAGCCCGCGATAACCTGGAGTGGATTTCTCGATGTCTACTACAGCAGGAATCTTAATGATCCTTCGAACCAAATGAATCAGCTCCGCAATTTCGATATCTACGAGAACCAGTTAGGCCTTAATCTCGCCGAGCTCACCATTAAAGAAAAGGCAGAGCCGGTCGGCTTTCACGTCGATCTCGGTTTCGGAACCGCCAACGATGTGGTCCAGGGATTGCTGAATCCGCAGACAGGCGTCATCTCACCTATGACCAGCACGCTGGATCTGGTAGAGCAGGCATACATAAGCGCATTAGTTCCAATAGGCTCCGGCCTTACCGTCGACCTCGGGAAGTTCTCGACGCTGATGGGATATGAGGCGATCGAGACTCCGAAGAATTGGAACTACAGCAGATCTCTTATCTTTTCCTGGGCTGTCCCTTACTATCACACCGGTATTCGCCTGGAGTATCCAGTGACGGACAATTTCACCGCAGCCCTTTATGTGATGAACGGCTGGAATAATGTTGTGGAGGACAACAATTCGAAGACTGTAGCGCTGGGACTAAATTATTCTCCTTCTTCTGCTACCACAATCACGCTGAATGGGATAAGCGGTTTCGAGCAGCCAGCGGGCGTTCCTTATGGTAAGACGGATGTCGGCGAGCTGATCGTCACTCAACAGGTCGGCCAAAAGCTTTCATTGGCGTCCGATGCGGTCTATGGGAGGGAACGCGTGGCGGGCATGCTCAATGTATGGAAAGGCGTTGCTCTCTATGCCAAGTACGATTTGAGTGAGAAGTCGGATATCGCCCTTCGCGGGGAGGTGTACTACGACCCGCAGGGTTACACGACTGGCGTAACGTTCCCGAAAGCGACTTTCAAGGAGATCACCGCTACGTACCGGTACCGCCCGTGGAGTCACCTTATGCTTATGCTCGAAGCGCGCGACGACTTCGCCAATGGAAAGGCTTTCATCTCTGCCGGTCCGCCGCTTCCGACAATGACATCGCAGCCGACCTTGTTGCTCGGGGCTATTGCAACATTCTGAGCCTGCGGGATTAATCAAGCCTCAACATGACCACCGATTCATAATTCCGGTTGATATTTGGTGACGACGCGGATAGATTAATGCAAGATATTTGAAAGGAAGAGGTAAACATATGAAGGATCCCGATGCAAAAATGTGGTCCGGCCTTGTGGCCGCCTTTGTGTTGATTGCTCTGGCGATATTTCTTTCGGCCGGGACTCTGAACTATTGGCAAGGATGGCTTTATATGGTGGTGGGTGTAGTCTCGAGTGTCCTTCTAACTATGAACATTGTGAAAAATCCTGCCCTTCTCGAAAGACGAACGAAAATTGGGCCTGCTTCAGAGGAGCGACCCGTACAGAAGGTCATAGTTGCCTTTGCAGGCATACCTGCCATCGGAGCGTTCATCGTTCCGGGGCTCGATCGGCGCTTTGGATGGTCGGGTGTGCCGCCATGGCTTAGCATCTTCGGCGATGTCTTGATAATAGTGAGCATTTGGATGGTGTACCGGGTGTTCAAAGAAAACTCGTTCGGTTCCTCGACAGTAGAAGTATCCAGTGAGCAGAAGGTCGTCTCAACAGGTCCTTACTCGGTGGTGAGGAACCCTATGTATTCGAGTGCGGCTGTGTACTTTGTGGGACTGTCTTTGGCCCTTGGATCATACTGGGGGCTTGTCGCTGCCTTCCTCACAATTCTCGGCCTTGTCTGGCGTCTCCTGGACGAAGAAAGATTTCTTTCAGAGAGCCTTCCTGGCTATAAAGAGTATTGCTCGAAAGTGCGCTGGCACCTGGTCCCTGGAATCTTCTAGAAACTTGGCCGGAAAGGGTAGCAACCAGGACACGAAGGCACAAGGTCGTTGGAAACTGTAATCAATCTCGATCTTCTTGTTTGAGTCCTGGAGCCTTGGTGGTCTATCAGGTGGTTTTCCGCCGCAGCTATAGGCCTGGGGATCCATAGCGCAGCAATGCCGGCAGGTTGAGTATTTGCATCCTTACTTTAGTCCGACGTGGAAACCCACTGCCTAAGGCAGTGGTGATGTGTGGATGGCTTTGCCAGTCGAACTCACCCCCTTACTCCCCCTCTCTTTTTCGAAAGAGAGGGGGTGGGGGGTGAGTTAGGATGCGAGTACACACAACAAATGTATAGCTCCGGTAGGAGCGTCCAGTTAGCCATTTTCCCCGCTGATCACTAACCGTCTGGTTCGAGAAGGGGCTTTTACTCCAGTTTTTATGTTTTCCTTATACCTATCGTCCATCTCTTTACGACTCCTTAATTGCCGCACCGCTTAACTCCTGCCATATTTAAGCGCAAAAAATGAGGTCGTAAGATCAAATGATAATCGGACTTCTAATCTCGATAGCACTTCTGGTGTACCTGGTTTATACGTTGAGTAAGCCGGAGAAATTCTGATGTTCATCGCGACGCTAGGAATATTCGGCATGCACGATATCTTGCAGATCGGCGCTTTCCTGATCGCTTTGATCGTGCTTACCCCACTGCTCGGCAACTTCATGGCGAAGGCGCTGAACGGCGAAAGGAATTTTCTAACCCCTGTCTTCGGCGGTCTGGAAAGATGGTTCTACAGAATTTGCGGGATCGACCCTGAACGGGAGATGGACTGGAAAGAATATCTACTCGCGGTCATCGCTTTCAGTCTCGTCGGCCTGGTCGTGCTCTGGCTCCTCCAGGTGACACAGGAGTATCTTCCGTTGAACCCGCAACATCTCCCTAATGTGTCGTGGGATCTCGCGTTCAACACGGCAGTTAGCTTCATGACAAATACCAACTGGCAGTCTTACGCCGGCGAAACCACGCTGAGCTATTTCGTTCAGATGGCCGGACTCACAGTCCATAATTTCGTCAGTGCGGCGGCAGGCATGGCGGTACTCCTCGCGCTCGTCCGCGGGATCACCCGGAAGTCGAAGGAAGGTCTTGGAAATTTCTGGGCCGACCTCGTACGCATGACTCTATACGTGCTGCTTCCGCTTTCGGTCATACTCACCCTGGTACTCATCGGACAGGGAACTGTGCAGACGCTTTCTGGCTACGCTCACGTCACGACGCTCGAAGGACAGAAGCAGGTGATCGCAGTCGGGCCCGCTGCTTCTCAGATTGCGATCAAACAACTGGGCACGAACGGCGGCGGATTTTTCAATGCTAACAGCGCGCATCCGTTCGAGAACCCGACCCCGCTGACCAATTTCCTGGAGGTGTTGTCGATTATTCTCATCGCCTCTGCCAGCGTTTACATGTACGGCAAGATGGTCGGGTCAGCGCGACAGGGTTGGGTCATCTGGGGAGTCATGCTCTCTGTATTCTGCATCATGCTGAGCTTCTCGCTTTACTCCGAGTACAGCTTCCATCCTCCATACGTCTCGACCCCGTCGATGGAGGGGAAGGAGACCAGACTCGGTATTACGAACAGCATATTGTGGGAGGTAACCACGACGGTTACCTCTAACGGCTCTGTGAACTCAATGCATGACAGCCTGACTCCGCTCTCTGGAATGGTCGGCATGCTCGACATGATGTTCGGTGAAGTGATTTTCGGCGGCATCGGTTCGGGACTCGCAAGCATGCTCCTCTTTGTACTGCTGACTGTCTTCATCGCCGGTCTGATGGTCGGTCGGACTCCGGAATACCTTGGAAAGAAAATCGAAGCATACGAGGTGAAAATGTCGGTCATCGGTGTGCTTGCTCCCGGTGCTGCGATATTGATATTCACCGCCATTGCCTCCATTACGAAAGTAGGGCTGTCATCGCTTAATAACGGCGGCCCTCACGGCCTCTCCGAAATTCTATACGCATTTACTTCCGGTGCCGCCAACAACGGGAGCGCATTCGCCGGACTCAACGCGAACACGGTGTTCTACAATGTAACGATGGGATTTGACATGCTGATCGGAAGGTTTGTGCCGATAGCTGCTTACCTGTCGGTGGCCGGGAGTCTCGCGAAGAAGAAAGCGGTACCACCGTCTGCCGGTACTTTCCCGACTGACTCCGCGCTGTTCGGGTTTCTACTGATCGGCGTGATAATAATAGTCGCAGCATTGACATTCTTCCCGGTCCTCGCGCTCGGCCCGATCGTGGAACACTTCCTGATGCTGGCGGGAAAGACGTTTTAAGAAACTGTGAATACTGAACTCTAAATCCTAACTCGGCAAAGCCGAAACCAAATATGGATGAACTACGACGCTGTCCAGGGGATATTCATCCCCCCTTGCGAAAATGGAGTCCCGTCCCCCTTCCACAGGATATGACAATTTACCTGATGAGGCGATTTGGGGAGTTTCCTCCAAGATGTAAGTACCACCGTATATTAAAATCGCCTCCTGTTCAGGGGGACGGGACGGTCCGCCGAAGGCGGACCATCTTAAGGCACACCCGAGACGAATATTCGTTTTTTGACGCCCCTCTCCGAAATTTTCTTAACGCCATTTTTTCTCAGGCCATCTTTCTGCTGTACCTTGTGCCAGGCATATATCTTTGCTTTTATTGCACAAAGTTCATTACTAAGTGCCTAAACAAATTCAAAACTCAAAAAACTCAATGCAAAATGTCGTTAGCGCAAGTAGGTCGGGGAAACGAAGTGGCGTCTGTAATCGCGCAAATGTATTTCGTCACCAGTCAACAATGCGAGCCCTTTTAGAAGCTTTGGATTTAATATTTAGAACTTCTTTAGAGTTTAGGATTTCGGATTTAGAATTTGGAATGAGGCGCGATTGACAATCCGTACATTCAAGGAATAAGAGATATGGACAAGAAATCAGATCATAGATTAACATCTACATTCGATAGGAAAATAGTCCTTCAGGCGCTGGCGGATTCTGTGAAGAAGCTGAATCCGAAAACCCTTGTCAGGAATCCTGTAATGTTCGTCGTCGAAGTAGTCGCGGTTATATCGAGTTATGTCGTGATACGCGAGATCGCGATAGGCCGCGAGTCGCTCTTCAACATACAGATCACTCTTTGGCTGTGGATCACAGTTCTCTTCGCGAATTTCGCGGAGGCGATCGCCGAAGGGCGCGGGAAGGCGCAGGCCGAGGCCCTTAGGAAGACACGATCCGAAACGACCGCGAGGAGGATCGAAAACGGCAAGGAAACCAAAGTAAACGCCCTTGACTTAAGGAAGGATGACGTCGTCGTTTGTGAAGCGGGCGACGTCATACCGGTCGATGGAGTTGTCATCGAAGGTATCGCGAGCGTTGACGAGTCGGCTATCACAGGTGAGTCTGCACCCGTCATACGAGAAAGCGGTGAAGAGAGAAGCGCCGTGACAGGCGGAACGAAGGTGTTGAGCGACCGCATAGTAGTCCGCGTCACCGCCGAACCGGGCGGAACCTTCATGGACAAGATTATCGGCCTTGTCGAAGGGGCGAAGCGTCAGAAGACGCCGAACGAGATAGCGCTGACGATACTCCTTTCGGCTCTGACTATCGTCTTCCTTCTTGCGGTCTCGACTTTCCCTCCGTTCATGATGTACAGCGGTAAAGCATCCGGAATTTCGGTGAAGCCGTACATAACACTTCCGATCCTTGCTTCGCTCCTTGTCTGCCTTATCCCTACGACAATCGGCGGTCTCCTCAGCGCGATCGGGATTAGCGGCATGGACCGGCTGATCAGGAAAAATGTCATCGCGACGAGCGGACGCGCCGCAGAAGCGGCCGGAGACGTCGACGTCCTCCTCCTCGACAAGACCGGCACTATAACCCTCGGCAACAGGATGGCGAGCGATTTCATACCGGCTCCCGGCATAAATGTGGAGAGGCTGGCCGATGCAGCTCAGCTTTCGTCTATCGCGGACGAAACGCCGGAGGGCAGGTCGATTGTCGTTCTCGCAAAAGAGAAATACGGGTTAAGGGCGAAGGAAGTGCGGGACGTCGGCGCGACTTTCATCCCATTTTCTGCGCAAACCAAGATGAGTGGCGTCGAAATACCTGCAACAGACGGGATCGGACCGCGCTCCATCAGGAAAGGATCGGGGGAAGCGATAAAGAAGTATGTGTCTGAACTCGGAAAGAACTTTCCTCAATCGGTGCAGAAGAAGCTTGAAGAGATAGCCCGCGCGGGCTCCACACCGCTCGTCGTCGTCGAGAACGGAGACGTTCTCGGAATAGTGCAGTTGAAGGATATCGTGAAGGGGGGAATCAAGGAAAGGTTCGCCCAGCTCCGGAAGATGGGCATCAAGACAGTCATGATAACCGGCGACAATGCACTCACCGCCGCGGCGATTGCAGCAGAAGCGGGTGTCGACGACTTCATCGCGGAGGCGAAGCCCGAAGATAAGCTCGGCAGGATCCGCGCGGAGCAGGCCAACGGGCATCTTGTGGGAATGATAGGCGACGGTACGAACGATGCCCCCGCGCTGGCACAGGCCGATGTCGGAATTGCCATGAACAGCGGAACGCAGGCAGCCCGGGAGGCGGGCAACATGGTCGACCTCGACAGCAACCCGACGAAGCTCATCGAAGTAGTCGAGACCGGGAAGAAGCTTCTCATGACTCGCGGCGCTCTCACGACGTTCAGCATCGCGAACGACGTGTCGAAATACTTCGCGATAATACCTGCCATGACCGCAGCGCTTTACGCGTTCGGCAAGCCGGTCGGCCCGCTCGCGGCGCTGAACATTATGCACCTCGGCTCGCCGCAGAGCGCCATACTTAGTGCGGTAATCTTCAACGCGATAATCATTATTCTCCTCGTCCCGTTGGCGCTTAAAGGCGTGAAGTACAGACCGGTCGGTGCGAGCGCCGTCTTGAGGAGGAACCTCCTTATCTACGGACTCGGCGGACTCGTGGCGCCGTTCATAGGGATCAAACTAATAGATATAATTATCAACGCTCTCAAGATTGTTTGACGGTGATAAAATGAAAACGCATCTTTGGAATTCATTCAAAATGCTTCTCGTGATGACTGTCTTCACGGGACTCATATACCCGCTTGTCATGACGGCCTTAGGTCAAATCGTTTTTCCTGAACAGGCGAACGGGAGCATGATCAGGATAAACGGCAAACTCGTGGGCTCGAAGCTTATCGGACAGAATTTTACAAGCGACAAATATTTCTGGCCGCGTCCTTCGGCGATCGGTTACAATCCGCTGCCATCCGGCGGAAGTAATTACGGACCGACGAGCGACACGTTAAAGGAACTGGTTGAAATGAGAAGGAGTGAATTCATCCGATCGAACGGCCTCTCGCCAAATGCTAAGGTACCGCCCGACATGCTCTACGCGTCGGGGAGCGGTCTCGATCCGGATATCAGCCCCGAGTCGGCAGAACTCCAGATCGATCGCGTCGCCCGCGCGAGAGGTTTTGATAGCCTGCAGACTGCCGCATTGAGTAAACTTGTGAAGTCTTATACAGAAAAGCCTCAGCTCGGTTTCCTTGGAGATCCTGTAGTCAATGTACTCGAACTTAACATCGCTCTGGACTCGCTTCGCTGAAAATCTCGCTGGGAAGACGAGACGAATCGCCGCTGAGTGCCTGTCTGCACTGAGTCCCGGGAAAGTAGTATCCAACCCTGTTCGACTCGCTCTTCTATTATGCGCGGTGGCATCTACGGTCTCCCTTATCTTGGCTTCAAAGCACTTAACCGGATTCAATGTCGCCTTGACCGTTCTGATCTGGCTTATTTTATTCGAGACGGTTGTTTCGCACGCCCTGTTAAGAATTCATTCAGGTGTATCTACAGATGTAATAACCCGTGAAGCCGGGTCGCCGTTGGCAAGGAAGCTGGTCAATGGAGTTGAATATCCAGTACCGGTTACTTCCCTCCGAAACGGCGATCTGGTGCTGTGTGAGAGCAATGAAATGATCCCTGCTGACGGTGTGGTCGTCCAGGGAACAGCCATTGTTGATGAATCGGCGATCACCGGCGAGTCCCCGCCGGTTTTGCGTGAAAGCGGGGAAGAAGGGAGTGAGGTGGCCGGCAAGACGACAGTCCTCGGGGGCCGAATAGTTGTTCGCGTGACCGCAAAAAAAGGAAGGGTCGTCTTAGACAAAGCAGCCTCGGTTGTCGAGCGAATAGACTACCGGATGAGTTCGGACGAAAGGCGAATGGCCATTCCCATCTGGCTCCTGGTTGGTGGTTTCGCTGTCGCGTACCTGGCGATCCCGTTTCTCGCCGGCAACAGGGTAATACCGGCTGGCGATATGATAAACGGTCTCATTAAAATACCGGCCTTCATCTCGGTATTTGCATGTACGCTTCCGTTGACATCTTCAGAGCTTCTCAATACGGCTGCAGTCAGCGCAGTGTGTCGTCTAGTATCGGGTAAGATAATCCCCTCAAGCATAAATGCCGTGGAGACTGCTGCGCTGGTGGATGTTCTGATGCTCGATGAGAAGGAAGCAGTCGCCTTCAACAGGCAAACGGCGAAGGGGAGTGTGCTGACCGGTGAGACGGCACCAGATGATGATTGTTTCGAAAATGGCGATCAGGGCGCTGCATCCTCTTTTCCTTCTGGGAAAATGCACGACCTTGGTTTGAGGACAATATTGTCGGCCGATTCCCACCGGGCCTCCGAGTTATCCGAAAGGATCGGAGCTGTAAGTTGCTTTTCCGGCTGTGGGCCGAATGGCATGCTGACAAGGATCCAAAGTGAACAATCGTCAGGAAGGGTCGTGGCCGTTGTCGGAAATAGCGAGGAAGTTGCTCCGGTCGCAAGGGACGCAAACCTTTGTTTCATGGTCGACGGCGGCGCAGACATGCCGGAGGGAGGTCCGAATGCAATCGGGCTGAACGGGAGGCCGAGCAGGCTGATAAACGCGATTGAAACCGGCAGGTTGCTCAGCCTGGCCGAGAAACGGCTCACATACTTCGCGGTAGGAGTGACAATATCAATGACCCTTCTTGCCCTTTTTCCACTTCTGGCGACTCTGTTTGGTGCAAGGGAAGTAGTCGAGACGATGCCTCGTGTAAATTTCCTCGGGCTCACGTCGTCGCACTCCACTGTGATGGATATGTCGATATTCACCGTGATTGCGTTCCCATCGATCTCTGCATTCATCGCAAGGTCAATGAACGCTCCCGGAATTAGGACGGGACGTTTTGCAAAAGTCAGCTCAGGCTCGCTGTTCATTCTCGGAATCGTCGTGCCATTAGTGATGATGAAGTTGATAGACGCGATCCTGGTCGCCCTCAGATTTGTATAGAGCTGGTGGAATTACCGGCGTGATCGTGAGTGTACCGGCTGCCGGTCACCATCGACAAATTCCAGGTCTTATTCAGGTCAATGTTATCTCAAAAAATAGAAAGTCCTGTCAAATGAAAAATCTATCCGCATTGTGCGTGTTTTTAGTCTCGGCATTTCTTGAAGTAGGTGGTGACGCGCTCGTCAGGAAAGGATTGCGCAGTGCGGGAGCAGGCTTCATAATTGCAGGGTTCCTGGCACTCGGTTCCTACGGGATTGTTGTAAACTCGGTAAGGTGGGATTTCTCAAAACTACTGGGGGTTTACATAGCGGTTTTTGCAGTCGTAAGTACCTTGTTCGGTCGATACGTATTTCATGAGAGCATACCGAATGTAAGGTGGGTCGGGATTGTAATGATCGTCTGTGGCGGGTTAGTCATCCAGTTCTGGGGAAAATGATTGAATCAGGATGTTTCATGAGGAAGAAAACGGTGAAGATTGTTATCGTTGAATCCTCACCAGACAATCCCAGATCCCATGTCGGAGACGTAGTGGCACAAGCAACGATCCGGACGTGTGATTATATCGCAAACAATCTATATTGAGGTGTCATGTCAGAGTTTGAAGATAGCAGGCCGAATCCCGACGAACTCCTGAAAGCCTTGAAGAAGGATGAGGAGAAGAGCGGGAGGGGTAAACTCAAAATATTCTTTGGGATGTGCGCGGGAGTCGGTAAGACTTATGCCATGCTGAGCGAAGCGAGGGACGCGGTAGCAAGAGGCGTCGATGTTGTGGTGGGTTACATAGAGACTCACAAGCGGATGGAGACAGCAGAGCTGGTACTCGGCCTGGAGGTCGTCCCTCGAAAGAAAATCAATTATCGCGGTGCCGAGCTCGATGAGATGGACATCGATGCCATCCTCGCCCGGAAGCCGAAGGTCGTACTGGTCGACGAACTGGCGCACACGAATGCACCGGGGAGCCGTCATGCCCGCCGTTACCAGGATGTGCAGGAAATACTTTCCAACGGCATCGATGTTTACACGACGCTTAACGTTCAGCATCTCGAAAGCAGAGCCGATACGGTCGCTCAAATTTCGGGCAGTATTGTCAGGGAAACGGTGCCCGATTCAATCTTCGATGCCGCCGATGAGATCAAGGTGATCGACATATCGCCGGACGAGCTGCTCAAGCGGCTGAAGGAAGGAAAAGTCTACACTGCCGAGCGATCCAGGCAGGCCGTCGATAACTTCTTCAAAGAGGGGAATCTTTCGGCCTTGCGCGAAATGTCTTTGAGGGTGACGGCAGAACGCGTGGACAGACAGATCCGCGAATACAGGCGTGGACAGAACATATCCAGTCCGTGGAAATCCGGCCAGAGACTGATCGCGGCCATAAGCCCGAGCCCGCACTCGGTTTCCGTTATCAGGTGGGCGAGGCGAGTCTCTCACACGATGGACGCGTCCTGGGTTGTTGTTTACGTCGACAGGTCGGACAAGCT
Source organism: Bacteroidota bacterium (assembly GCA_021811615.1). Classification (GTDB taxonomy): domain Bacteria; phylum Bacteroidota; class Ignavibacteria; order Kryptoniales; family JAKASW01; genus JAKASW01. The sequence continues at coordinate 39,936 of JAJZNW010000126.1, read as the reverse complement.
TACGGAGGAACAGCGGGATCAGCTCGCGAAGAACATAAAGCTGGCGAAGGAGCTTGGCGCCGAGGTAGTGACGACATCCGGTGTCGATATCGCGAACGCGCTCATTCGTGTCGCGCGCGAGGAGAACGCCAGCCAGATTCTCGTAGGTAAGCCCGACCGATATATCTTTTCGAGGGCGGCCAGGCTAATCGACGACTTGATGCAGCGAAGCACCGATCTCGACATATACATAGTCGGTCAGGAAGGGAGCCGCTCGAAGAGGAAAATCCAATCTGTTATCCCGAGGCCGCAGTCGAGACCGGTTCAGTATCTCACCGCTGTTCTCCTTGTCGTTCTTGCGGCAATCGTCAGTTTCCCTTTCCAGGGGTATATCGGTTACAGGACTGTCTCGTTCATCCTCCTTCTTGTCGTGTCGCTTCTCCCTTTGAAAGTCGGGCCGGGGCCTACCGCTTTGGCTGCTGCAGTGGGCGCCCTATCGTGGGACTTCCTTTTCATTCCGCCGCGCTTTACGTTCTCAATAGGTAACCTTGAAGATACACTTCTTGCCGCCATGTTCTTCGTGGTGGCAACTGTGACGGGCGTCCTTTCCGCTCAGGTAAGGAAGAGAGAGAGGATCATTCGCCAGCGTGAGGCAAGGACGTCGGCACTCTTCGGCCTGACGAAGGACCTCTCGTCGGCTCACTCACAGGACGAGGTTATTACAACCGCCGTGTCGAATATCAGAAAATATTTCAATGCTGATGTAGCTTTCTTTATTGGAGACGCAGAGGGGGAAATGGCCAGCACTCCTCACCCCGCCAGCTCCTTCAAGCCCGACATCAAAGAGTCGAGCGTAGCCGCCTGGGTCTACTGGAACGAGAAGAAAGCGGGAAAGAATACGGATACGTTACCTTCTGCTCAGGCGACCTATTTCCCGATGTCAGGCCCTCGCTATCCACTCGGTGTCGTCGGCGTAAACTTTCTCGATGACGCGGAGCTCTCGAACGACCATGAATCCCTGCTCGAGAATTTCATATCCCAGATTACCTCCGCCATCGAACGGGAGATCTTAAACGATGTCAACAGGAAGTCCATTGTCGTAGCCGAATCGGAGCGGCTCTACAAGACCCTCTTCGACTCTATCTCCCATGAGTTTCGAACGCCCATCGCGACAATCCTGGGCGTCTCGGAGAATCTCCTCGGCCGCGAATCCGAAAAGCGGACAGACCTGAGGGAACAGAGCGTGAAGGAGATACATGTCGCCGCCGAGAGGCTCAACAGGCTCGTAGCGAACCTGCTCGACATGACAAGACTGGAATCCGGAATGATCCAGCCGAAGCTCGACTGGTGCGATCTTCGGGATGTGCTCAATCATGCTTTGAAAAATTTGGAAAGGGAGCTTGAAGGGCACAATGTGTCGGTGGATGTCTCGGATGACGTCCCGCTCATGAAACTCGACTTCGGGCTTGTCGAGCAGGCGCTGACAAATCTCGTACACAACGCGGCACTTCACACGCCTTCCGGTGCGGACATCATGATAAGGTCGTATCTTGAAGAGGGAGAAACATGTGTGATATCAGTAGCCGACGATGGACCCGGACTTTCTCGTGAGGACATCAACAAAGTGTTCGAAAAATTTTACAGAGCCCAAAACGGAAAATCGGGAGGCACCGGCCTCGGGCTGACTATCGCGAAGGGATTCATTGAAGCTCACCACGGCACGATCACAGCGCGAAATCGTACCGAAGGCGGCGCAGAGTTCGTCGTCAGGCTCCCGATAACTGAGACAGTAAAAAAGAGCAGCGAGGAGACTATCTGAGCGAGAAACCGGTTATACTCGTAGTAGACGACGAGGTCCAAATACGCCGCCTGTTGGAGCTCACTCTCGAGTCGGATGGCTATTCGGTCCGTTTGGTCGGAGCCGGCAAAGAGGGAATTGCCAAAGCGGCGTCAGAGCGTCCCGAGCTGGTGATCCTCGATCTCGGTCTGCCTGACATCGACGGCGTTGAAGTTCTCAGGAAAATCCGTGAATGGTCAGAGGTCCCCGTCCTCGTCCTTTCGGTCCGCGACGCGGAAAGCGATATCGTAGCATGTCTTGACGCCGGTGCGGACGACTATTTGACTAAACCATTCCGGACAGGCGAACTCCTCGCGCGTGTCCGCAACGCCCTGAGGCATCGCCCTTCCCAGCAGGATACCGCGGTATTCACGGTCCATGATCTGCAGATCGATCTGACCGCAAGGACCGTCAAAAAGGGGAAGGACATCGTAAGACTTACTGCTACTGAGTACGCGCTTCTCGCACTTTTTGTGAGGAATGCCGGGCGGGTTCTGACACACAATTTCATCCTGGAACAGGTTTGGGGACCGGCGTTTTCGGATGAAACGCAGTACACGCGGGTGTACGTCGGACAGCTGCGGAAGAAGATCGAGGACGATCCGTCAAATCCCAAAATCATACTTACCGAATCGGGTATAGGTTACAGGCTAAGTTCTGAGTAAATTTTTCGACTGTTATTAAATAGAAGGTCTGTCTTTGAATAACCGTCTGAGACTTCTCAGGGCGTTCTCGTTACTCCTAATTTTCGCGTATCCTGCAGCGAGCGAAGCTCAGTCGCCGGTCAAGTATAAGCTCTCCGGATCGGTCCGCGGCGTGCAGGATCTCGAACCGCTGCCGGGTGCTACCATACGAGTCATGGGGACGACGCTTGGTACTGCCACGAATGCCGACGGGGAGTATCGTCTCCTGTTGCCGAAAGGCGACTACAGGATTGAGTTCAGCTATATCGGATTCGGTTCGGATACCGTATCGCTCACTATCCGATCGAAAGATACGACGCTGAACGTCTTCATGCTGAGAGGCGAGGTATCGCTTCCGGAAGTCGTCGTTTTTCCAAAGTCCTTTAATCCAGCTGATGAGATTATCCGCCGCGCAATCGCGGCGAAGGAAGCGTGGACAAAAAAGCTCGATTCGTATGAATTCGATGCGTACACGAAGACGGTACTTCGAGTCGACACGGGCAGTAAAGGATCCGAACCGCCGATCGCCGGCATTCTTGAAACGCAGACTAAAGGATACTGGCAATATCCCGACCGATACAGGGAGGTGATCACCGCCAAGAGGCAGACTGCTAACTTCACCTCGTCTCAGAATGTATTCACCGTCGGCAGGGTACTCAACTTCAACGACAACGTTGTGAAGATAGACCGCTATTCCATACCGGGTCCGACATCGCCTTCGGCGTTCAAACATTACAGGTTCGTTATGGTCGATACGTTACGAGAGGGCGATAAGCGGGTCTTTCGAATCGAAGTAACCCCCAAAAATAATCCCTCGCCCCTCTTCAAAGGTGTCATCGAAATATCCGGGAGTAGCTACGCGCTCCTACGCTCAAGGCTCACGCTTTCCGATCCTGTCGCATTGGACCCGATAGAAGATCCGATATACGACGAGGAGTTCGCTGAGTATGACAACTTGTTTTGGCTCCCGATCGATATCAAGACGACTTTCGGCGTTAAATTCGTTTTCCCTCCAGTTCCGACGGTTTTCTTTCAGAACACGTCGGTCCTTTACAATTACACGATCAATCAGGCAATGCCAAAAGGAGTCTTCAGCCGTGATTTTATATCCGAACATCCGCAGGATGTGTCCGCAGATTCTTCGGCATGGAATAGTCGACAGGTCCTCCCGCTTACCAGGGAAGAAGTCCGGGCGTACGAAAGGCTCGATAGTCTGACGCGGAATTTACCCCTGTTTTGGAAAGCACTCTTGTACCTTACCCGTCTGCCCGACCAATCTGTCTCGCTCCCGTTTACATCTTTCTCGGATTTCTATCACTTCAACAGGGTCGAAGGCAACTATTTAGGTGTCGGTCTGACGAGCGGTTCATATCTCGGGCCCGCCGGGCTGAAGGCGATAACGGGTTACGGTTTCGCAGACAGGATTTGGAAATATGATTTTGGAGCGAACTACGAATTACCCTTTGCAGATGGATTGACCGTCGGTGGAAGCGTGTTCCGTCGGTTATCAAACAGGGAAGAGGAGGATATCTACAGCCGTTTCGAGGTAACGGTCGGCGCGCTCCTCTATCGGGATGATTATCGCGATTACTATTTGTCGAGGGGCTGGAGCGGAGATGTCAGGCTGAAACTCAATTCCAGTCTGGGGGCAAATGTGCGTTATGAAGATGCGGAACAATCAAGCGTCACTACAAACACCGACTACAGCATCCTATCAGAAAATCAAGGCTATCGGCCGAATCCGCCGATCGACGAAGGTATGATGCGAACCCTGGATTTCTCTTTGAGCCTCGACACGCGGAAGCGTTTTGACTCGGACATGTCGATGCAGTCTAATCAAGGATCGAGCTATTGGATCTGTAATGCTTCGCTGGAGGTGTCTTCACCGCGTTACCTGGGCTCTTCGTTTTCCTTTGAGCGTTATCATGCCGGCGTGATGAGACACCAGATAACATTCGCGTCAAGCTTCGTAGACGTCTGGCTGATCGGTGGCTTCTCTCAGGGAATTCTGCCGATTCAGAGAATGTTTGAGATACAAACGGCCTATGGAGGATATGCCGAACAGCAGGTGTTGTCCACGCTGACTATTCATCGGCTTCTCTCCGACCGTACGTTCGTCGGCGGAATTGAGCAGGATTTCCCGAGCAACCTCTTCAGGTGGTCGAACCTTCCTGTCGTGAAAGACATATGGTTTGACGTGACGCTCTATGCTCATGGCGCGGTGGCCGCCGGCTATCAGCCAATGGGAGAGGTCGGGTTCGGACTCGTCAACGTGATCCCATTCATCCGGACCGATTTCACATGGGGAGTCGCGGGACTGTGCAGAGGGTTTGCCTGGACTGTCGAGACTACAGTTGATCTGTGAGCAAAGGTGGGGCGAGGCCGGACATATTTTCGGACTTGATTCCTGGAGCGCTTTCCATAACTTCTATGGCAGTAATGGCTTGGGGGCTTCGAATTGCAGATAAGTTTTGCGAACTTCTAAATGAACATCGACCAACAGACTTTTAGTGGAGTACGACGATGAAGACTCTGATCAGAAACGAAGCCTTTCGATTTGGCCTGGCCGTCTTAATGTTTCTATCGGCCAACGCCTACGCACAGGGGAGCAGGACTATCAGGTTGGCTCGACAAGGTGATGTGATAAGGAAGTCGCTCCCAAACGCTACAAACTTCTTCGTGAAGAAAATCATCCTGAGCGATCATGACAAGGCCAAGATCAAGGCACAGGGGAGTTTCTCTCCGCAGGTATCGCAGCTCAAATTCTTCTATGGCGAGGACGCTGCGCAGCAGCTGGTCGGAACGGTACTGTTCAACCGGATGATAACAAGCAACGGACCGGTTGAAGTGGGTATCGCCTTTACACCTGCCGGTACCGTGTCGAATGTCGTGGTTACCCGCGCGACCGCTCGTATGAAGCCGTGGATCGAGACGGCGATCGGCGAAGGCGTATTGAAAAATCTTATCGGGATCGGGAGCGATGATTTGTCCAACCCTATGAAGAATGTATCGGAGAGCGACCTCGGACCGCACGCGTACCATATGGCAAAGATCATCACCGCCGCCGTTATTCAAGGCGTCGTGTATTACGATATTCTCTTCAAGCCGCTGCAGAGGTGATGTCTGGACTTCCGAGGGAGTACATAATTCTTATCATTGAGATAAGACTCCCTTCCTGAACAGTCACACCTGACACTTCATCGGCGGATATCGTTACTTTCTCTCCATTTGCCAACTTTCGCAGAACAATTACGAATTCCAGGCGCCGCCTGGCGTCGTGCTCGCAAATCACATCTTAACGCAGGAGGAAATACACAGATGAATACAAAGTTTCGGCTTGCCATGGTACTCACCGCTTGTTTCGCATGCTCATTCCAATTGGCGTCCTGTTCTTTCTTCGTTACCAAACCTGAGACGGTCAGCAGCGGCGTAATCGATGCGGATAACCCGGATATCCAGTATATCGGCAGGTTTGATTTCTCAAATCCGAACAAGGTGGTCTTTGACTGGGCCGGTGTCTACATCTGCGCGAAATTTACCGGTACGAGTTGCGCAGTGAGACTGAAGGACTCTACCGACGAATACGCGGTGATCATCGACCACCATGCACCGAGACTCTTTATACCCGACAGTTCCGGTGTCACGACCGTTGCTGCAGGTCTGTCAGATTCCGTACCGCATACCATTATGATTCAGAAGAGGACCGAACCTCTTGTCGGAAAGGGTGTGTTCATGGGATTTGTGCTCGACAAGGGGGCCACGCTTCTGCAGCCGCGTCCGCGTCCGGATAGGAGAATAGAGTATATAGGGAACTCAATAACTTCAGGTTTCGGAGTGCTTGGAGATTCCGCGAACTGCAACTTCAGTCCGCAGACTGAGGATGCCGGGATGTCTTATGCATCGCAGGTGGCACGGGACCTCGACGCCGATTACCACCTCGTTTCCTATTCCGGCAGAGGGGTGGTTCGCAATTACGGCGACAGCAGCAGGACTTCGGCCTATCCGATGCCGGCCCTCTACGACAGAACCTGCTGTTTCGACTCGAGCCTAAAATGGAATTTCAGCTCATGGGTGCCGCAGGTCGTCGTGATTAATCTCGGGACCAACGATTATTCCACCCATCCGTACCCGGACTCATCCGTTTTTGAAGAGGGATATGAGAGGCTGATCGACCGCGTACGGTCATATTATCCCGGCGTGACGATCTTCTGTGTCAGCGGCCCCATGATCGGCGAGCCATGCACGGGTTACGTCCGTGATGTCGTGGAACATGAGCGAAAGCTAGAGGGCCGTGATAAGGACGTATACTTCATCGAAATCCCACGGTCGATAATGGACGACCACGACTGGGGCTGCGACATGCATCCGAACGTGTACGGTTCGATGAAGATGGCTGATGTTGTAGTGCCGATCGTAAGGCTCTGGATGAATTGGTAAAATCAATAGCGCTTCCTTAAACGACTTTTCCGCTTGCAGCCGAAGAATGAATGAGCTATAATGTCGAAAATAAAGTCGGACAGCGAGATCGGAAGCGATCAGCTGGAATGTTCATTGAATGTGTCAAAGACTAATCTCCGGAAAATGAAGAGCTACAGCAGCACTAATTAACATAATTAACCAACAGGAGACACAATGAACGGTACTTCTCAGATGGAAATAAAAGACGCGACGGGTAATCCCGCTCCGCTCGGACTTCTTGCCTTCGGCATGACGACAGTCCTTCTGAACTTTCACAACGCCGGCTTCTTCAGCCTCGGTTCGATGATACTGGCGATGGGGATTTTTTACGGCGGGATTGCACAGGTCATTGCCGGCGCGATGGAGTGGAAGAAGGGGAACACTTTCGGCCTGGTCGCCTTCTCGTCCTACGGCCTGTTCTGGCTCACCTTCGTCGGCCTGATTGTGATGCCGAAGCTCGGCTGGATCGGTGCAGTAAGCGGTGCTGGCCTGGCCTGGTACCTCGCCATGTGGGGGGTGTTTACGCTCCTTATGTTTTTTGGAACGCTTAAACTGAACAGAGCCCTCCAGGTCGTTTTTGCGACATTGACGATTCTGTTTTTCCTCCTCGCTATCTCGACAGCCACGGGGAATGCCGGGCTCGGCACCTTCGCTGGTTACGAAGGCATCTTGTGTGGTGCGTCCGCCATCTATACCGGCATTGCCCAGGTCCTTAACGAAGTGTACGGTAAGACCGTTCTCCCTCTCGGAGTTGCTCGGAAATAATGTCATCTGCCCCAAACAACTTTGCGAGGGCACCTCGATAATAGCCTCGTTACCCGGCGAGAGTATCCGACCTGCTCAGCGCCGGTCGGACCGTTGCAATGGATCTGCCCAGGGTGTCAAACTCCCTCGCGGCTCCGGCAGCGGACATCTCCGGCCTCAAGGATATTTCCGGTCGCCCGGCTCTATCGCGGCTGAGGTCCCGCAAAGAACCGTCTGGGACGAGAGTGAACCGGTGCGGCTTCCGGCACCTTTCTCGTTATCCGGCTTGATTGGGGCTAAGACGGCGCTAAGACGAGGCTAAGCCGGGAGTGAACCAGGGGCAGCTTGTCCCGAACGCCTTCACCTAATATTACTCACGAGATGGATAGTTTTGCCGCAGCAAAAAAAATATTTCTGCTCACGGCAAAACATCGACTTTGGTGAGTAATATCTAGTAGGAGGGCTCAAGCGGCAGGGCCTGATCAGGACTAACGGTTCTATATTTCGATCACACTTAAGACCATGAATTGAAATTGCAAGTAGGTGATGAATATGAGCATCACTATTTCTTCTGTCTCGGCGTGTCTTCATGGGGAATGAAGGAGGACGACTATAAGCGAATCACGTACGATATCACGATGGCGGCGGCTTCACTCCTGTCCCGTCTCAACGGCGACATGACTTTCTGTTATGTCTCGGGCGAAGGGACGTACGGTAGTGAGAAAGGACCTATGATGTGGACAAGGGTGAAGGGGAAAACTGAGAACGATATATTGAAGCTCCCGTCTAAGGGGGCCTTTATGTTCAGGCCGGGATACATAAGGCCGACCAAAGGTTTGAAGAATGCGTACAGGATGTCTACGGTGATGGGAACTGTCTACCCGTTCTTGAGGGCGATAGCCCCGAAGCATGTTTGCACGCTGGAAGAATTAGGGCTCGCCATGATAAACGTGACTCAATCGGGGTGCGAGAAGCATGTCCTGGAGAACGTCGATATAAGGAAGCTCGGCGCGAGTCAGAAAGTGTAGCTTCTGAAGACAAGCGATGCGTCGGTCGTAACGAATGGTTGACGCATGATCGAAGCGGGCCGCGGATAGCTCGGTAATCCTCCGGACTCCGGAAGTCCCGACACGACCTCGACCGCCGTAAGCCGCAGCCGCTCGCCGACAGGGATAACGAACGAGATCGCGCTCCCGCTGTCCGGGATACCGTAGTAATGCAGAACCCACCTGTTCCTCTTGCCGATCGGGAAAATGGCGGAGGAGTCGGAGATCAACCTGCCGTCTACGGCGGATGAGAGTATCTGTGCACCCTGCTCGGCGGTAAGTGTAACGTTCCTTGTGCCCGGCGTCGGTTTGACGAGGAGCTGCATGAACTGAGCTCCCCTGAAAGTAGAATCGACCGTCATGGTAATCGAGGCCGGCTTTATGCTCAAGGGGCGTGCCTTGCCGACCATGGCGGGCTTCCGCCACCAGTCGGGGAAGAAATCCGGCAATGTGTCGCCGGAGACGCGGTCCTTCATAAATTGTGAAGTCCATTCGTCCGGCGTACTGTCGAACGAAATCCAGTACGCAGTCGAGTCGTTCGTGTCGAGTGCGTAGTCGATGCTGTCGGCCTTTGGATGGCTGGCATCGAGGCGGTGATTCAGCAGCGCGACTCCTGCAAACATGATCGCTGCCAAGAATGTCGCGACGGGAAGGATCCACTTGTTCGGTGCTGTCACGATAGCGATATGCGGAAGGAGCGTCTCGGCCGTAAGTACGACGAGGACAACAATCCCGACGATGATCCCGGGCAAAACGCCGGTGAGGTATAGAAGGTAAGACGTTGATGTCGTCAGATAAACACTGGGCACGGCACAAACGAGGAGGGCGAGCATAATCATCGGGGACCTGAAATCCGACTTCGGGCCGACGAAGAAGAAAAGCAGCGCAAGCAGACTGAAGATGAGCGGCCACTGGAAAAGGTATGCTCCCTGGGGCGCATAATTCGTAGCGGCCACGGCGGCAACCAGCCACCAGAAGAGCGCACCTACGGCCATTTCGGACGACCTGAAGTACTTCCGCAGGAAGACGAAATATGCCGTCGTCAGCGCTATTGCCGCCAGAATTATCGCGCAGAGAAACAGTCCGTCGCCATAGAATGCTCCGAAGTAAAAATGCTGAGCCTCCGGATAGGTGTCCTGTAAAACCTTCCACAAGAAGTATGTCCCGGCTCCGAGCAGCCCCGGCGGGACGATCGATATGATTATGCTCAAGATGGCTTTGGGCAGTTTGATCACCTTCTTCGCATTACCGACGTACACTGAAAAAATGAAGAGGATCAATGCGAGGATTGTAATTGCGGTTATCATGGTCGACGGGTAAATGATGAACCCCGGCCAGAAGAAATTGAAGTAAGTGTAATTCACATACTTTGGTCCGGGGAGAGAATCGTTCCCGAACGCCCTGGCGAGCGAGAGTGCGTACGTACCGTCATGCTGGATGCTCGATTCATGAATATTCGAGTAATTATCCATCTCGCTGTGGTAATGTTCGCAATCTCCGATGAAAGCAAAGTTGAGACCGGCGACCCCCTTGGCCTTCAGCCATGTGAAGTCGGTATTGTTCGGAAGGTGTTTGTAGGCTTCCTCCGAAATTGAAGTGGCGACGGGGTCGGCGCCCGAAGCAGCAAGTTGCCTGATCAGCCAGCCGTTCCCGTTGCCGGAGGAGCTGTCGGGACTTGTTTCGAACATAATTGAAGGTCCGCTGGTGCCGCGCGCTTCGAAGTTTAGAGCGACGCCGATCTGGTGAACGAGTCTCTTGTTGTCAGCCAGAGCCTGCCCACCCATCATCCCGTTTTCCTCGCCATCGGTGAATACAGCTATCACATCGTTCTTAAGAGGACTGGAAGCTTTCAGTGCACGCAATGTTTCAAGAAGCGTCGCAACGCCCGAACCGTCGTCACTGGCTCCGGGCCCCGTCGGCACGGAGTCGTAGTGCGCCATCAACAAGACAGCTTTTGTGTTCGCGGTCCCCGGAATGCGTGCGACAATATTGACGACGTAGGCGGCGTAATGAATTCCCGAGTATGATCCTGTAACGACAGATGTGTCGAGCTTCGGGTCGAGACCGATCCCTCTCAATTCCCTGACAATATAATTGCGGAGATTGACGTTCGCGGCAGAACCCAGCGGATGCGGCTCTCGCGCGATTTCCTTTATGTATCCCACTGCCCTGTCTGCCGAGAAAAGAGAGTCCGGCGCTGTCGCAGGAAGAGGACTCGGCGGCTGTAGGTCGTAGAGTGCTGATACGACTATGGCAACGATAAACAGGAACGTTACCAGGGCTGCGTTATTTGGTCTCACACTGTTCATTTCTAATCCCAACTATTTTAGCAAATAAATCAGTGATTTCACAAGGGGCATTTGTATTTCTGTGAAATTGTCTGCATCTGCCCGGCAGACAGGCGATGCCTGGCTTCAGACATTTCACAGAGTTCCACAGATACCGCCTTGCGGTATTCCACATTATCATGTTGGGATATTAATGAGCGGGAGGAAACGCAGAGTTCCACAGAGAATTAGTTCATTACTCCGTGTCTCTCTCTTTTCTTCCTCTGTGTCACTCCGTGTAATTGCCGGGCACCGCCTGGCAAACTGACGATGCTTGGCTATAAACATTTCACAGAGTTCCACGGAGAGTCAGTTCTATTCTCCGTGTCTCTCTCTTTTCTTCCCCTGTGTTTCTCCGTGTAATTGGCGGGGACCGCCTGGCAGACAGGCGATGATTAGCAGGCGTCGCGGGGAAGAGGGAGGCGGGAAACGTTTACTCTCCAGCCCATGCAACATATCCTTCAGTCGAAATCGGTCGGCAAATCGGGATTGCGATGGTGCTCGAAGAATCTTTTCAGCTGACTGACCGTCGTACGCGCGGGAGATAGCGCAGGTATGTCGCTTTCCAAAAACCAGTCGACGCCATCCGTTTCAATACTGGTTGCCTTTTTTCCTCCCTTGAGTTCACACAGGAAGAATAGCTTATAAACATGATAAGGGAAGGGAGGAGTATGACCCTGTTTCGCGCGGTCGAAGACGGCCAGCACCTTGCTGGTTTTCACTTGAAATCCGGACTCCTCAATTACTTCGCGCTCGACCGACTGCGACGGCGTTTCGTTCGGATCGGCCCATCCGCCCGGAAGCGTCCAGCCTCCGTCAGATTTTTCTTTGACGAGGAGCACCCTGTCGTCCTTGAAGACGACTCCTCGGACGTCGACCCGGGGAGTCATATAACCCTCCACATCCTGGAACAGGTCTCTAATGTAAGCGAGGTCTGCATCTGAATTCGACGCCATCATCTCGGCCGCTATATCCAGGATGTGATTGTATCGTTCTCTCTCGAATTCGTTCTGGGAGAAAGTCAGTCCGTTTTGTGCTTCCGCCTGAAGGCTCTTTGCCCACTCAAGCCATTTGGGTTCCAATGCAGCTCCTCCGGTTTTCTGTTTCAGGTATGGTGTTGCCTGAATTATAAGTCTCGCGGCTACCAGATGAAAGGGATAAGAGCATTCGTATGTTTTCTGTATTGCGGGTAATCGTCAGGGAACGTCCTCATCATGATTCCCTCCTCGACGTGGATCCGGTAAACGAATGCAATTGCCATTATGAAGAAAAAATAAAGCCAGAATGACTCGACCGTGGCGAACATGGAGCCTATGCTTGCGGTGAGCATTCCCGTGTAAATAGGATGGCGAATGAAGCCGTACGGTCCTGACGTAACCAGCTCATGATCTTCCTTCAGCGCGGGATGGCCGCTCCAGTTTCTACCCAGGTGGCTCCTCGCCCAAATGGCAAACAGAACGCCCCCGATTGTCAAAGCCGCACCCGCCATCCGGATCATCGCGTCGCGCGGTGACCCGAGCGAAGCACCAAAGACTCTGGTAATCGCGGTAGGGAAGAGCGAGGTAAGTGCCACGGCAATTACTATGCGGACGAGACTGAACGACCGCCCTATGGCCGACTTCGCATCCGGCACCTCCCTCTTGACGTTCATTGCCGAGACCAGCCAATAGAGGATGAATACGATCCAGGCGCCATACACAATCTTATCCATATTCCCGAATCCTGTCATGACTTCTCCGTCACTATTCTAGTAATCCAACAATCCACGAATCCCACAATCCGCGGTTCCCTTATTCCATTATTCCGACATTCCAATATTCCCGCCTCACGCCTGGATTCGCTCGAACAGCCTGCTTCCGAGAGCAAGAAGGACGGTGGTAAGAATGACCAATACAAGCAAGTCGGTGCCGAATCCGAATACCGATTGTGCACCGATAAATGCGAACCTCAGGCCGTCGACGCCGTAGCTCAGCGGGTCGAGTGCCGCGATGACATCCATGACTTTCGGCAGTCCTTCGAGAGGGAAGAGTGCGCCTGAAAGGAAGAAGATAGGCATCACCAGGAAATTCATGATGAGCTGGAACCCCTGCATATCCTCCATCGTCGATGCGAGGCTGATCCCGAGGGAAGTGAAGAGGAGCGCGACGAGGAAGACCACCACCGCGCCGACAGGGAGGAGGACGAGATCATGCGGTCTGAATCCGACTATGAGCGTCAGTACGAATACAATCACTCCCTGAATTGCCGCGACCGTTGCGCCGCCCAGAGTCTTGCCGAGCATTATCTGGAGGCGGGAGACCGGCGCGACCATGGTCTCTTTCAGGAAACCGAACTGTCTGTCCCAAATGAGATCGATGCCTGAAAAGATTGCGGTGAAGAGGACGCTCATTATTATGATGCCGGGCGCGAGGAATTGTATGTAATTTCCGGCTCCTGCCTTCTTGAAGATCGCGCCGAAACCGAAACCGAACGCGAGCAGGAACAGGAGCGGCTGTCCGAGTGAGCCGATGATCCTCGACTTCGATCTGAAGTACTTCTTTAGCTGCCTTAGCCACATTATATAAATAACATTCACGAATTGTCTGGCCTTTCTGTTTGTTAGATGATTAAGGTCCTTATGCCTTTGTGTTGATTGAAAGTTGAGAAGTGGACACGGAGACCATACCATCCCGCCCATTAATCCGTAAATCCATCAATCCGTAATTCCACCATTCCATTATTCCTACCTCCTCTTGCCTCTCCACATCTGTCCCATTCTTCGCATTCTGTCCAGGCCGGTCGCCTCTTCTTCCCGGATTACGTGGCCGGTGAGGCTGAGGAAAGCGTCCTCCAGCGTGCCGGTGTTCGTCTGTCTCTTGAGCTCGTCTCCGGTTCCCATAGCGATGATCTTCCCATGATCCATGACTGCTATCCTCTCCGCAACTCTGTCCGCTTCTTCCATGTAGTGAGTGGTGAAAAAGACGGTCATGCCTTCCTTCTTGTTGATATCTCTCACATAACTCCACATGTGATTCCTAGTCTGTGGGTCGAGCCCGAGCGTCGGTTCGTCGAGGAACAAGATCGTCGGATGGTGGAGAAGTCCTCTGGCGATCTCCAGCCTCCGCTTCATTCCGCCGGAGAAAGTCTTTACGAGGTCGTTCTTCCGATCCCAGAGCTCCACGAACTTAAGAAGTTCCTCAACCCTGGACGACCGGATGTTTGCCGGGACCTTGTAACAGACGGCGTGGAACTGCATGTTCTCGAACGCTGTGAGGTCGTCGTCGAGACTCGGATCCTGGAAGACTATCCCGAGAGATTTCCTGACACCATCCTTGTCCTGCGCAGGGTTGAATCCGTTCAAAACAATCTGCCCGCTTGTCGGATGGAGAAGCGTAGTCAACATCTTTATCGTGGTCGACTTACCGGCCCCGTTCGGGCCGAGAAAGGCAAAGATTTCACCCTTCTTGACTTCGAATGAAATTCCATCGACTGCTGTGAAGTCGTCGAACTTCTTGACCAAGCTTGATACTGTAATAATGTTATCGTTCGCCTGAATTACGTTCAAATTGTTCTCCTTCTGCATAGTATTGCTATATTAGACAAAATTACCGCCAACAAAGTTCTCTAACGCTATCCCAATACCCCCGCCCGCGTGCTTCGCGCTTCGGCGGGCAGGTCCCTCGCAGCGTCGTTCGCTCATTAATGCATGAATCCACAAATCCCTTATTCCAGCCCTTCATCCTCCCCTCAACGCACTTACGATATTGAGTCTCGCCGCCCTTGCCGAGGGAAGGAATCCGCCGACGAATCCCATTATGATTGCGAAGATGATGGAAGCCTGGACTGTCGATGCGGTCATCGTAAACGAAAATGTCAGATCGGAGAAGCTCGTGTAATTCAATGTCGTGATTGAAATAAACTGCAGGAATGATGCGAGTGCTGTTCCTATGATTCCCCCGATAAGCGATATCAGGATCGACTCGAGAAGGAAGACAGTGAGTACGCTTCTCCTACCGAACCCGAGAGCGCGCATGGTGCCGATCTCGACAGTGCGATTGGCAACCTCCGAATACATAGTAATCATGGCTCCGATTGCCGCTCCGATGCTGAAAATGACCGTCACGAAAATCCCGAGCACCTTGATGAAGGTCGTCAGTGATTGCGATTGCTCTGCGAAATATTTTGGTTCGGGCGTCGCCTCGTATTCGCTCAGCCTTTTGTCCATCGAGAAGGCTTCCTTGAATTTCGTGAAATCGGGAGCATTGTCCAGTTTCAATGTGATCGAGGAAACATAATTGCCTCGGTGGAAAGCCTGCTGTACCTGCCGGTAGTCGCCCCAGATCTCTGAATCGAACCCGCTTCCGTGCGCATCGAACACTCCTACGACTGTCCATTGACCGCCGGCCAACTTGATGGACCCGCCGATGCGTGCTTGCGCATATCTCTTCGCAACGGATTGTCCGACTATCACTTCGTGCAGGGACGGGTTGAACATCCTTCCCCGGACGATCTGTACGTCTGGATGGAGCTCAAATATCGTCCGGGCGTTCACCCCGCGCAGCGTGACGTTGTTCAGAGCTCCATCGGGCGTGCTGAGGTTGATAACCACCACTGGCTGGTCCGAAATGATCGACGCCCCCGAAGAGTCCCTGGCGATGTAGGGAAGCGTGGCAACCACATCCTGGATTTCTCCGCTGATGATGCTCGATATTTCTCCGTTTGCTCCTTTACGGGTTACGACGACGTTGTCGCGCGAGCCCGTCGACGCCAGGGTCTTCCTGACACCATTCGCAAGCATGAGCACGGCGGAGAACACGAAGATCACCAGTGTGATTCCCGCAACTGTTATGACGGTCGAAATCTTCCTGTTCCTGAAATTCTTCATCATGTATTTCAATGGAAGTGTCACGGCATTAACTCCTCACTCTGAATTTCTGAATCAATCAAAGGCATAGCGCACAGTGGTTTGAGAGCCTGCTGCTGTGCCAGGCCCGAAGCTGAAGTGAGCTTGCTCTTCAAGAGATCCATTTCCTGCGCCAAGCTCCATGCGCCTTGCTCTATGCCTCCTCACCCCACAAACCTGATTCCGTCGGCAATTCTTGTGTTCATGGCACGCTGGATGGGGAAAACGGCCGCGGCAATCCCGACAATTACGACCGCGGCGGACGCCGTTATGAGTGTAATCGATTGAACCGAAAGCTGCGTGCCCAGGAAGCTCGCGAAGCTTGCGAACGAATTGACGACAGGATAGGTCAGAAATATCCCGAGAACGCCTCCGAGCAGGGAGACCAGCAGCGACTCGCCGAATATCATGCCGATAAGATGCCTTCCGGAAAACCCGATCGCCTTCAGAACCGCATACTCTCTCGTCCTCTCTCGAGCCGACATTATCATTGTATTCGCGAGGACGAGCATGATTATCCCGACGATGACAAACGACATGTAGTCCATCGCGGAGATGATGGCACCCGCCGACGCAAGGAATCCCTGCTGGAACTGCCTTTCTGATTCTGTCTTCGTCTCGGCCGGAGAGTTTGCAAATAGAGCGTCGATGTTCCTGCTTACCTCCCCGGGATTGGCGCCCGCACCGATTCGTTCGACGTACCATCCCACTTCGTCAGCCCGCGCGGGAAAGGTCTGCTTGACTTCTTCATTCAGATAGTTCCAGTTCAGAAACATCGACATTGCATCCGTGCTCTTGAATTCCGGCTTGTATATGCCGGCCACCTGGAACTCCCATGTGCCGGGATATATGTCGCCGTCTATTGTTATGACATCCCCGACTTTGAAATTATACCGCTGCGCCAGTCCGCTTCCTACTATACAGGTGTTGGGCTGGCTTTCAAATTCCGAGAGTGTCTTCCTGCCGATTTCATATTCCGGATAGACGGAGAAGAAAGTGTTCGGATCGACGGCATATCGTGCAAAGAAGTGGCTCTGGTCTATATATGTACCGCCGAACCAGTTCATGTACGTTATTTGTTTGACTCCCGGCACTTGCTTCATCTGGTTCAGATACGAGAGCGGCAAAGGGTTAATGAACGTCACCGCATCGCGAGTGACCAGCCTGTCGGCGGATGACGACTGGACGCCGGAATCAAAGGCGGTCACTACCGTGCGCAGAAGTCCGAATGCCATCACCGCGACACCGATCCCAAGTATCGTCAGGAATGTGCGGAGTTTATGCCTGAAGGTATTCTTTATGATAAGCTTTAGTACTTTCATCTCGACACTCCCTTGTTAGGCTGCCTCGGCTTCGGCCGGCAGAAGATCGCCTTTTTCGAGGCGGCGCAGGACTCGCGCCTTCGAAGCAGTGTGCGCGTCGTGCGTGACCATCACGATGGTTTTCTTGAACTCGGTATTGAGCCGCTGCATCAGAGTCATTATTTCTTCCGCGGAATTCTTGTCGAGATCCCCGGTCGGCTCATCGGCAATCAGTATCACGGGGTCGGTCACGATTGCGCGCGCAATCGCAACTTTCTGCTCCTGACCTCCGGAAAGTTGTTTCGGATAATATTTCATCCTGTCCGAAAGGCCGACAATGTTAAGGGCACTCTCGACATGCTGCTTCCTTTCCGATTTCGAAAGCTTCGTCAGGAGGAGAGGCAGCTCGACATTTTCGTATGCAGTAAGAACCGGGATCAAATTGTAAAACTGGAAGATGAAGCCGATATTCGACGACCTCCATTTCGCGAGCGCAGACTCGCTCATCTTCGAAATATCGGTGCCGCCGACCACTATCTGGCCCGATGTCGGCTTGTCTATCCCGGCGATCATGTTCAACAAAGTTGTTTTACCCGAGCCGGACGGACCCATCAGCGCAAGGAACTCTCCGTCCTTTACCATAAGGTTAATCCCGCTGAGGACAGGGGCCTCGATGCTGTCGCGGCGGTACACCTTCTCTACGTCCTTTATTTCGATAAGATCAAACATTTGAACTCCTCGTTAGTTGTCCATGAAGAATATGACTTCCTGCTGTTTCATCTTTCCCGCGCATCACCGGGGCTCCACACGCTCACTTCTCCACCTTCACATTGACGCCGTTCTTTATCAGGCGGTCAGGCGAATCGACGATCTCCTCGCCGTCCGACAAACCCGATTTTACTTCGACGAACGTACCGATGTGGCGGCCTACCACGACTGCGGTCTCAATTGCTTTCCCGTTCTCTATTCTGAAAACCACAAGTTTGCCACCCCTCGTCACGACAGCACTTCCCGGTATCGTAAGCAGCGGTCTGTCGGATGCACCGGAGAGCTTCTTCCCGTCCTGCAGGAACATCACTTTCGCGCTCATCTCCGGAAGCACGCGGCTGTCGTACTTCCTGAACTTCACCTTCACCGTCACGGTTCCCTTCGAACGGTTAGCCGTCGGTATGATCTTCGAAACGTATCCTTGGTACTGAACACCTGGGTAAGCGTCGAGTTTTATGATGCAGGGTTGACCCGGAGTCACCTTGTCTATATTCGATTCTGCCACATCCGGCTCGACTTCGAGCGAGCTCATGTCCGCAATCGTGACGACGGTCCCTCTTGCGTTTATGCTTCCCGCCATCGGTGCGACGATCTCGCCAACATCTGCATTTTTAGAAATCACGGTTCCGTCGAACGGGGCACGGACGTATGTGTTGTCGAGAGCGACTTCTGCGGCCTCGACGTTTGCCTTTGCCACGTCGACTGAAGCTTTTCCTTTGAGAAAACCGGCCCTGGCACTCTCGAACGCGGATTCCGTAATGGACCCTGATTTCAGCAGAGTCTTGTCCCTGTTGAAGTTCCAGCTCGCATCGGATAGATTTGCCTCGTTCAGTTCGAGATTGGCTTTCGCCTCGGCCAGTTGCGCCATGACGTCGTTGTCTTCAAGTCTCGCGATTACTTCTCCCTTTGTGACCTTGTCTCCTTCACTCACTCCCAGGTAGACGAGCCGCCCGGTTGCTTTTGATGCAACGGCTGCCTTTCTCTCGGCGACAACGTATCCCGATGCTTCAAGAATTTCCTCCGACCTGGCAGGGGATTGAATCATCGCGGTTGTCGCTTTTACGGAGACTGCAGAATCCGACGTCGCAATCAGCGCCGCCACGGCTCCCGCTGCGATTACCGCCACCGGGATCATGAAAGCATAAATTTTCCGGTTCTTCCCGGCGTCCCCTCCGGCGGTTCCGCGTTTAGACCTGTCTATTCGAAGTGAAGATAAATCAGCGTCCTTTGTATCCACCGTGACCTCTGGTTGTTGATGTACATGTTTATCGGGAAAACACGCGCAGAGCAAAGCGCGGGATTGAGATTGTATTCAAGCATACAAGGCAAGTGTGTGCCGCTTGCCGGTTCGCGGCTTTCTCCCAATTCGTCCATGCGCTATGCTCTATGCACCATGCTCCATGCGCAATGCGGCCAATCTAATCCGCCAGTTCCTGGCAGAGAAAGCCTAGTTTCACAACTTCTTCAACAATTACGCTCATGGGAATGTTCTCGCATTCGACCCGCAGGACCTTGTCGCAATCATCGAGGTCGATCGTACAAGCATGCACCCCGCGGCGCTGAAGCAGGGAACCTTCTACTATCGCATAGTTGTGCCTGCTGTTTATGTTTGTACGGAAGATAAACAGATCCTTCAGATCCTCATCGAGGCGATCGTGTTGTAGCAAGCTTTGCATTTTCCTCTCCTGATCTCGGTTCAATTGTGAAGCTGTGATTCTCTTAAACGCATGTTCTGACTTACCGGGCTAATCTATGACCCTCTGATTAAGACGAATGGAGGGGATAGATATTGTCGCCTTTAGCTCTCAATCTCGTAAAATCATTGTCGGGCTCTTTTTCAGGTAAATCGAGAGAGTGACTCCGCGAGTTTCGATACGACTTTCACCAAAATTTGTTTCCGAGATCAAACGATCGACCTGGTCTTTCGTGTACGCACCCTTTCTCAGAAAGTATTTGAAAGTCATCTTCATGAATGCGGCTTCTATTCCCATGACTTGCATCCCTTTTGCCATATCGTTTATTTCTTCGTTCGTCACATCGTTTTTCAAGTCTTTGATCATGGCGGTGCCACCTTCCTTCAGAACACGGTACATCTCCGTCAGTGCCTTAACAGGGTCTCTGAAATTCTTGAATGCCGCCGTGCAGACGATGAAGTCGAACATGTTGTCCGCGAAAGGCATATCCGAGACATTCCCCTGACGGAAATTTACGCTCGCCCCGGACTGTCTCGCGTTCCGTCTCGCGATCTCGACGAAGTCGCTACTGATGTCCATACCCGTAACCCGGTAGTTTCCCATCTTTGCGAGTTCGATCGCTAAATATCCTGGTCCTGTTGCAACGTCGAGGACTGTGCTCCCTTCATTTATGTGTCCGGCGACTTCTTCCGCGTATTCTCTCATCTCGCCGATTCGGTGTCTGCGGGAGTTACCGTCGTACCACCTGGCCGCGACGCCGTTTATTCCCAGGTCGCCGAAACGTCTTATGAATTTCATCATCGCTGATCTTGGCCTTCTTTAGTGACTCGGTCGGTTATTTTGACAAATAAATGGAGAAGCCTATCGCGCTGTCTCTGATCTCGTATCTGTTGAAGCTTGTTCGAGAGATAAAATCTTCAAATTGTCTCCTGCTGTACGATCCGCTCCTTTGAATAGCTCCGGCGATGTAAGCGGACATTCCTTTTAGTCCCATGTTCTCCGCAACTTTTTTAGTGGCTCTCATCGATGCTTTTCCGTTCAAATCCATGATCAAAGCTGTGCCGCCGGATCTTAACACCCTGTGCATCTCTTCGAGAGCTCTGACCGGCTCTTTGAAATTCTTGAACGACAGGACACAGACGATGAAGCCGAATGTACTGGCCTGGAAAGGCATTTTGGAGACATTTCCTTGCTCGAAACTAATACTTACGCCCGCCTCTTCTGCGTTTCTTTTACATATCTCGACGAGGTCTTTGCTTATGTCCAAGCCTGTGATCTTGTAATTTCCAAGTCTGGAAATTTCTATGGAGAGATAGCCTGCTCCCGGTGCAATCTCAAGTATGGAGTCTCCATCTTTAACATGCTTTGCTACTTCATCGGCCTGATCTTTGATCTCATCTATACGGTGTTCGCGAGTTAGCCGATCGTAGGATTTTGCCTTTTCACCTTCGATCCCCAGATCCTGGAATCGCTTAAAGAACTTCATCATCGATAGTTCCCTTCGGTTTTGCCGGCTTACTCATTCGCTGCTCCTTACATTATATTGTCGATTGACAAGGTGCTAATTGGACATCCATTGAGATTTACCTTCAATTTTCCGCGATCTCCGGCGCCAAAACATTTGATCAATCCCGGCACCATCTCACGATCAACGCTTGACTGCAACCGCTATACGCTCGTGCCATTGCATCCCGACCTTGCGTTCGGTCAAATCCAGGCTGGGACTCAGATCGCGAATCCAATCCTCTATGCCGGTGTTTTCGGCGAGGTGCCACCCCGACTCTTGGGCTGCTTGTGTAAGTTCCTCGTTCGAATATCCCGAGCGGATAGGCTCACCAATCAAACGAAGAAACAAACTGCCCGGAACGTTCCCGTCCTTCTTTCCCATGTATGTGAACGCCACTCTGCTATCACGGCCCGAAAGCTCGGAAATCGAAAAGAGTGTGGCCGCCACTTCCTTCGGCTTGAGGTACATGGTTACCCCTTCCCAAAGCCAGAAAGTTTTCGCGTTCCGATTGAATCCTGACTGGTCGAGCTTTGCTTCCAGGCGATCAGTCGTGAAGTCGATGCCGACAAAACGTATATCCTTCGCTTCAAAGCTCAGGAGTTTTGCCTGCTGCCGCTTGAGAGATTGTGTGGCGGGGTGGTCCAATTCAAACACAATCGTATTCTCAAGACCTGGCAAACGCCATGCACGCCCGTCGAGTCCCGCGCCTAAGATCACGAGCTGCTGAAAGGGAAGTGATGAACCGATTGCCTTATCCAGAACGACGGTCCTGAACTGATTGAAAATACCCATTCCGCGGAACCAGAAAGGGAAAGGGGACGCCGGAAGCCGGTCTTTCACTCTCTCGACCTTCTTCCTCCACTTCTCCGGCAGCAGCTGCTCTGCGACCGGGTCAACAAATCCCGGGACGGCGGGCAAAAGATTCCCGAGCGCTCTCTGATATGCTACCATTTTTGCCGTGTTGCTTGCTTTCTGTTTTCTCATCCTTTGTCCTTGATCTCAATCTTGTTTGCCCAGTTGGACCATATCCCTCAGTCGCCAGGCCACCCGCGTCAATCCAACGCCCCATTAATCCAAAAATCCACTAATCGATCAATCCCTTATTCCATCATTCCAACATTCCGCTCTTCCCACCTTCTCAACTTCCAAACTTCAAATCTTCTTTTTCTCTTTTACAGTCGACCCGTGATTCACGCGAAGACTCCCCGTGTACTCCACCAAATCGATCTCGCAGCCGCTTTCAATTACCACGTTGTTTCCTCGGACCACCCTGGCTCTTGTGCTCGAGAGTCGGATGTCATCTCCTTCGATCGAATTCACGGTCAGCATTGCGTTTCCCCAGTTAGATGGTACGAACAGGACCTTGATAATCTTTCCGAAGCTCGCGGCGGAACCTTTCCCGATGTCTATACTGTCGCCGCCGATCTCAGAGATCCTGGAGGGGCCGTATGTCTTAATTTCAATTCTGTCCGCATTGAGCAGGCCGTCGATTCTGATCTGACCCTCACCATTGAAAGACTCTGCTTCGCAGTTCTTCTTGACCGTAATGTGTCCCATAAGCGACAGGTCGTCCGCCCTGACACCGGCCTTGGTCGTGAACCTACCACGGAGGTGACAATGTCGAGCATGGAAGTCACCATCCAGGTCCAAGTCTCCAGTGACGCGCATGTCGCCAATCTCGGCTTTGCCATCAACGTGGAGGGAACCTGTTATCTTCGCCGTTCCGGCCTTCAGATTTCCCTGAAGCCGCGAGTCTCCGACGCCTTTGAACGTCGCGCAGTCCAGGTCTCCGGTTATCAGGCCGTTGCCGATTACCTTGGCATTGTCGTACCGCCCGCCCGAGGCGCTGTTGTTGCCGATGATCTTGAGATCGGGTCTTTCGTTCTTCATTTCAAATCTTCCTCGATTCATTTACGGATGTGCTTGCGTCGGAATTCTTCTCGTAGCTGTTTTTGTATTCGACAGTATCGATTTGACATCCCGGACCTATCTTTACGTTCTGTCCGCGCACGACTTTTGCCGTCGTGTTTTCCAGGTAGATGTCGTCTCCCTCGATCGAGTCGGTGATGAGGACGGGGTTGAGGGGAAGGCCGGGGAAGAGTGAGCCGATAAATTTCCTGATGCCCGATCCGCCCCCGAACCGCACGTCTATTTCTTCGCCGCCGATCTCTCTGGCTTTGCACTGGGCGTAGACAGAGATGTCGATCTTTTCAGCGTTAAGCAGCCCTCCGACTGTGAAGCCACCCTGCGACGAGAAGGATTCTGCGTCGCAGTCTTTCGCGATCCTGAGCATCCCCCGGTTTTCAACCGTCTCGACGTTGACACTCCCGCCTACGTCGGACATGCCGTCGATGATCATCCTGTTTCCAGTAACGGTGCCTCTGAAGTCGGATTTTCCGGAGACCCTTATGGTATCTGCTTTGACGTTCCCCTCGAGGCGGGCGAAGCCGTTGATCTGGAGCTCACGGCATTCGAGATCACCAGTGATGTCGCCCTTCCCGTTAATCTGGACGAAATCGAATTTGCCTCCGGATGAGCTTCCAAGCCCGTTGATTCGAAGGTCATTACCAGTTTCCATTAGCATCCTCTTGTTTTTATTCCGCGGCTGAACTGTTAATCCATCAATCCCTTCATGTTCATCCGATCCCTGCGTTTGCCAGCTTCGCTTTCAGTTCTTCGATCGAGCTCGCCACGTTGAGACGTCCCGCAACTTTAGTATTAGTGTCGAAGAAAATCTGATTCGGGGCTGAGACAAGAATGCAGGATGAAGCGCCTAGTTTTCTGATGACGATGACGTCGCAGTTTTTTCCTTCGAGGCCGGAGAAGTTCTCGTCGAGAGTTTTCAACAGGACTTTTCCTTCGTCACCGCTGATCTCTCCTGATTGAAGCAGCTTGTCAAGGAGATAGAGGTGAAGTATCGAAGTGAACGAGAACGTGTCCTGTTCTCCGGCAAGTTCATCGAAGATCGCTGTCGCGGCTCCTGAAATTATGCCTGAGGACTTCAGTGTCTCCCTGGAAATGTTCACATCGGCAGGGTTGGGGGAGAGCATGTCGGCCAGTTCGTCGAGCGATGCATCGTCTTTCATGTTTTTGATCTTCTCGATTCTCGAGAGGATCTTGTCGCGCGGGAAAAAAGTCTCCTGTCCGGTGAATGTCGATTTGCGTATGAACCATTCTTCCGGTATCAGTAGTTTTCGTTTCCACCTGTAAAGCTGACCGTACGAGATTCCCGTCAGGTCGAGCAGTTCTTTCTTTGATATTAAATCGTTTTCCATGTGATAATCCTCGCGTGTAATATAACATAACACTGTTACGTTGTCAATAGCCAAAGACAGCCGGAATAAGCGGTTCATTATGAGTAATTATTATTGCACGAAACACACATCGGCGAAGTCCGCCACCTTTAGTCCAATGTAGAAAGCCACGGCCTGAGACAGCGGTGATGCAAAGATGGCTTCGCCGAAAATTCAATTTATACTTCGTGGAGAAGCCTGGCCTGCAATCAGCCATCCAACGAATTGGAAGGCTGTAGGAAGCTCAAACCTCATTCGGGTTTCGTGCTCTTGCCAGGCGCCGATCTTAATCGATGACTCCCCGAAGCCACCAGCTTTGCCGGTGGTGGTTCACAAACGACATGCGGTGAGAGTACAGATTCGGAATCGGAATCAGGGGAATTCCCGGGTAGGCAATCGCCCTGAACCCGCAGAGGCTACAGCGACGGCTCGCCTGATTGAAGGGAAGGAGCCTCGGAATTTCTTGTCAACCCCAAATGCCGATGTTTTTTTCTTGCCCCTTCTCACGAACTATATGAAATTTTTGCCAGATGCCGAGGGAGGGACAATCGTAACTTCGGCATGCGGTTGGACCACTGCAAAATGTGCCGCAACTTTGGCTGGACCGGTTCTGGCTGTTGCGGGTCTCTGTACCATCTTTACAGGCCCTCTCTCAGTTGGATTATGTTATACGTACTCGGTGATAGACGTACATGATTACGCAGTTTGCTGTATGTATATGTGGAGAGTTGAAGGGCATCCGGGAGTGAAATTAATTTGAGGGTACCGTGGAAAATGACCGCTTTCTTCCAGCGCTTGTTTTTGTCCTGTTCTATGTTGCATTGATCACGCAGTCCGCTCGGGCTGAAGGATCTGATACTTCCCGCGCTTATGTGTACAACCTTGGAAGCGGGGCGGAACTGGTTTTGAATAACTCTTTGGCCTGGGCGGACTTCGAGAAAGTATTTTCAATCTACGATTCGCCGATCGATGCCCATTTCTGGGCTTATGAGTTGAGAAGCGAATTTGTCGCCTGGAACAGGTATTCGATCCAGGCGAGTTTCCTTACCGGGGCTTCGCGTGTCGATGCACCGAAAGTGTCGGCCTCGACTATGTCCAATCTAATTCTCATAGCCGGGGTCGGATATCGATTCTCACAGGGCCCGGGCTCCTCCGGATTGCCATCGTACCGGAAACATAATATGATGGCATTCGTGAGATACCGGTACATCGGACACTTCATTGACTCAAAGGAAGGCATCGCCGGCAACTCGCTCCAGATTGGTGTGTCATCGTCAAATCCCACTCGCTTGAAGTTCTTGGTCGTGGATGCCGCTGTATGGCTGACAGCGGCAGAGAAGTATTCGCCGAGAGGAAACGTCTCTTTCACAAATGTCGAACATCAAACCGTCGGGATGAATCTCGGCATCGGAATAGAACTCAGTCAATATGCGACACTCGGTATCTCCGAAGAGCTCAACCAGGAAATTCCCAATATCTTTCATTCGCGTTTCCAGATTCTCAGTATCACGATAAGAACAATGATCTGATCAAGTCTTCGGTTAAGCGGGAGCCATTCCTGATCTTGGGCAGCCAGATTGTCGCAAGGTGTGGAAAGGGACCAATGAGGCTTAATTCCGTCTTCAATATCTTGGCCACCACCATCCTTGTTTTGTGCGCGATGGTGGTCACCTCTATACTTGTACGCCACGAACTGGTTCCAAGCGGCTCGAGAACTGAGCCGGTCTTCATAGAGAACTGGCGAGCCCTGCTCTCCGGCGGTCATACCGTGGGGGATACCTCTGCACTGGTGTATGTAATCGAATTTTCAGATTATCAATGTCCGTACTGCAAAACGATGGAACCAGTAATTGAACGGGTTCTGAAAAAATACCAGGGGCTTGTTACGCTCGTTCGATATGACTTACCTCTTCGTTCGCACCCGCATGCGCTGGAAGCTGCATTAGCGGTCGAATGCGCCTCGCTTCAGCAGCGATATGACCAATATCATGACCTTTTGTTCGAATATCCCGAGCATTTGAATGAGGGGGAATGGGTCCGGCTCGCCTTGTTGGCTGGGGTTAGAGACACCGCGCGGTTTCGGCAGTGTATTCGAAGTAATGAACAAGGCAGAAGCGTTGACCATGAAATCAATGTTGCAAAAAGGTTTGCCGTCCAGGGCACACCGACGTTTGTAGTCAATGGCTTCGTACTTATCGGTGCCGTTGAGGAGCCGGTTCTCGAAAGTATGATAGAGCGCATTCTGAGCGAGTTGCGCCAAGGTCGGTAATCTATCAGTGAAGATTAGCTTTCTTTGCGCCGCTGTAACATTTGTTTGAGGGGTGCTGACCGGAGAACTTGAATTTTCCAGATTAATCGAATATTCTTTCTTCGGTATGCAAAAATAAGGAGGCTGTACGTGGACAGACGTGCGTTTGTAAAGCAAACGTTGGGTGCGTCGATCGCTTTCGGCGCGTACATGAAAGCGGGAAAAGTGTTCGGCGCATTTTCAGATACTGTTCTTCCCTACGATCTTGTCGCGGTGAAAGGCGGCGAACCCGGCGCCATGTTCGATCAGGGCATCAATGCGCTCGGAGGCATGAAGGCGTTCGTGAAAAAAGGCGACAAGGTCGTCGTCAAGCCGAACATCGGCTGGGACGTATCGCCCGATAGGGCGGGGAACACCAATCCGCAGCTTGTCGCACGGATAATCGAGCATTGTTTCAACGCCGGAGCAAAACAGGTGAGCGTAGTCGATCATACGTGCGATCAGTGGCAAAGATGTTACAGCAACAGCGGTATTCAAAAGGCGGCGAGCGAAGCTGGAGCCAAAGTCGTCCCGGGCGCATCCGCAAGCTACTATCATGACGTAAAAGTCCCTCATGGAAAATCGCTGACGTCGACTCAGGAACACGAGGTTATTCTCGACGCGGACGTCTTCATCAACGTTCCCATACTGAAAAATCACAGCGGCCCAAGGCTCACGATGGCGATGAAGAACCTCATGGGAAACGTCTGGGACCGCGGGTACTGGCACAGGACAGACCTCGACCAGTGCATCGCCGACTTCGCGACTTACAGGAAGCCGGCACTGAACGTCTTGGACGCTTACTATGTAATGAAGCAGAACGGCCCGCGCGGCATTTCCGTCGGCGATCTCGTGGAAATGAAGTCGCAGGTGATCTCGACGGACATAGTTGCGATAGATGTTGCGGGCGCAAAACTTTTCGGGATGGATCCCTCCTCGGTGCGATACCTGAAGACCGCTGCGGAGATGAAGATAGGCAGGGCAGACATAGAGAACCTCAGGATCAAGAGAATTTCATTGTGATGGCTCTGCCAAACCGATCAATCGGTTTGGCAGCAGGGAGTATTATCAATTGCCCCGCGATTAATCGCGGGGCAATTTGCAAAGTTGTACATGCAAACCAATACATTGGTTTAACAAATTGACAAGACAATTCTGGAAAAAGATAAAACAAGTTAGAGTAGTCACCTCGCTGGTATTCTTCGGTGCCTTCACGCTGCTCTTCCTGGACGCCTGGCACCTTGTACCGCGAAGTATCACGACGGCGCTGACGTCTCTTCAATTAGTTCCCTCACTTCTGAAAGTCGCTATGGTCGGCGGGGCGGTCACCGCGATAGGGCTTATGTTTGTTATCATCACGACTTTGATCCTTGGCCGTATCTATTGCTCGACGATCTGTCCGCTTGGGATCCTCCAGGACTTTATGATCCGCTTCGCTCGAAAACTCAACCGCCGCAAGCGCTTCAAGTATTCGAAGGCTCCTCAGTGGCTGCACTATTCAGTCCTTGCGCTGTCGGTTTTGTTGCTCCTCCTCGGGAGCAGCATGCTGATCGGCGACCTCCTCGAACCGTTCAGTAACTTCGGGAGAATCGTCAACGCCTTCGCGCTGCCTGCGGTTGTATTGTCCAACAACACCGCCTCCGATCTCCTCGCTCGCTTCGGGCTTTACTTCCTGTACACTGTACCACTCCATCCTGAAGGTGTCGGGGCATTGTCGCTGGGCCTCCTCTTCTTTGCTACGATCGGCTACATGAGCATGTCCGAAGGAAGGCTCTTCTGCAACACGTTCTGCCCGGCGGGCGCAATCCTCAGCCTCCTTTCGCGAGTCTCGCTGTTCAAGCTGGCGATCAATAAAGATTCCTGCAATGACTGCGGAGCCTGCGACAAGGTCTGCAAAGCACAGTGCATCGACAGTAGGTCGAAGGAGATAGACTTCAGCGCGTGCGTCGGTTGCTTCAATTGTCTCCGCTCATGTCCGGAAGATGCGATTCAGTACGAGAGAAGAGGATTGCCCGATAAGCATCCTTTGAGAGTTGAATTCAATCAAGGACGAAGGGATTTCTTCAGGAATGTGACCGTTCCGACGGCGACTTTATTGTTGGCGCCGGGGCTTGTACAGGGAGGGAGCGCACTGACCGGCGAAACGAAGCCGATTACTCCGCCCGGCTCGATCGGCATCCGGCACTTCACGAGCGTTTGTACAGCGTGCCATCTCTGTGTGACGGCCTGTCCGACAGGCGTGCTTCAACCGACGTTCATGCAATACGGGCTCTCGGGTATGTTTCAGCCCAAGATGGATTACTCCGTCAACTACTGCAACTACGACTGCGTGATCTGCGGAGAAGTCTGTCCCACGGGTGCAATCGTCCCTCTCGATGTACCGGCAAAGAAACTGGTACAAATAGGAAAGTCGACATTCAACAAAGACGATTGTGTGGTCGTCTCGAAGAAGAAGGACTGCGCGGCGTGCTCCGAACATTGCCCGACGAAAGCAGTGCATACCGTGCCGTATGAGAACGGACTCTTTCTTCCTGAGATCGACAACGAGCTTTGCATCGGATGCGGGGCATGTGAGCACGCCTGTCCCGTGACTCCGAAAAAGGCGATAACCGTCGTTTCGAATCAGGTTCATCTCAAGGCGAAGAAACCCAAGCCTGAGAAGGCGAAAGCACCTGTCCCTGACACAACCGGGGATTTCCCGTTCTGATCGGCATACATGTGAAATGTGGCCCGTAGCTGTAACCTATTTCCTTCGGATAAAACTCATCTCCTCTTTCGTCGCAAACCTGAACAGAAACAGCATGATGAAGAACGACAGTAGCGCGGCGAACTTGAACAGCTGCTCGCCGAGTCCGGGGAAGAGGACGTGCCTGAACGCATGTGCGAGAACGACCACTATAAGCGCGATGCCCACTTTCAGAAGCCTGGCATACTCATATTGAACAGGATAGAACCTGTGCGACACAAGGTAGAGCACCAGCGCCATCGCGGCGTAGGCAAAGAGCGTCGCCCATGCGGCGCCAAGCATCCCGTATTTCGGGATCATGAGCAGGTTGGCCACGACGTTGACTGCCGCGCCGATGCCGGTGATGTACGGAAGGTGCGAGGTCTTCTTTTCTATGTATATGCCAGCCATGAAATTGACGTACATCCCGTTGAACAGGTATCCTATCAGGACGACCGGGACGATCCCAAGCCCCGACCAGTACGCAGGGTTTATTATGAACCTGTGGAACACCCTTATCTTGACTATGTCGTCCACATAAAGCGACACAAGCAGAACTATGATCGACCCGAAAAGGACGAAGTAGGTCAGGATCTTCGAGTACATTTCCTTCGCGTTCTTGTCTGAAGCGTGGGTAAGGAAGAACGGCCGCCAAGCGTAGTCGAACATCGAAACGACAAGCATCATGAAGATGCCGAGCCTGTAGTTTGCCTGGTATATGCCGACCGTGCTCTCGTTGGTCAACGCAAGGAGTATGGGGCGGTCGATCACCTGTACCATCATCGCGGCGAGGCCCGCCGGCACGTAGGGAAGCCCGAATCTGAGGAGCGACTTGTAAAGGTCTTTCCTGAAATGAAGTCCGATTTTCCCGAAGATTGTCGGCAACAGGAGTATTATCGACGCTGCGGAGGCGATTACGCCGCTTATGAATATTCCCTCGACTCCCATGTGAAATACAAGGAGTAGTATGACGTTGGCGGCGACGTTGATGACTATGTTTATGACCTTGATCGCGGCGAAGGTCTTGACCTTCCTCTCGAGTCTCAGGACCGCGAAAGGTATCACGCCTATCGAGTCGAAGAACATTATGAGGGCCGAGTACTTGATCGTATCGGCGAACCGCAGGGGCACCTCGACTATCGGGGCGAGCCTGACGCTGTCGAGGAATATGAATCCGGAAAGGAGAAGGGAAGTGACGAGTACCGAAATAAAAGGGGTCGAGAATATTTCCTTGTCGTTTCCTATTTCCTTGGTCGAAGCATATTTGAAATACGCCGATTCCATTCCGTACAAATACAGAATGTTCATGAAGGCGATGTATGAATAGACCGTTGCGACGACCCCGTACTCCGATGTGGCGAGCACGTTCGTGTAGAACGGGACGAGGAGGAAATTGAGAAACCGCCCGACGATCGCGCTGACGCCGTAGACGGCGGTATCCGCGCCGAGAGTCTTTATCTTATCGAGCATCGGTGGTTACTCATTGTTCCAAGGTGCGGGTGAGGGGAAGGGTGGAATATTGGAATAATGGAAAAATGGAATAGTGGAAAAATGGATTGGTGGAATAATGTCCGGAGGACCCTGCGGGGAATGATGGAATAGACTGACTGTGGCCGAATGGTTTCAAGGTTCGTATTCGCCTGTCGGCTCTTTGAATTCGTCCTCCCACGTGCCGTTCTTTCTCTTTGCTTGTAGAGATCTAATGAGAGCTATGAGCTTATTCTCAACGGAGTAGTGGGATCGGTCGAGTCTTTCGAAGTCTTCGTGGCTGATGTAGCCGGTTTTCTCAAGACCTATCATCCGAGTCAGCGTTTCACCTGCCGAACCGAGTGCGACGTTCAGGAATTGCAGGTATTCGTTGATCGACTCTCTGCAGTAGCCCTCGGCAATATTCGCCCCGATGGATTGGGCCGAATCGAGCAGCTGTCCTTTCAGCTTGAAATCCAGCTTCTCGCTTCGGCATAGGGATGAATGAACAGAGGTGAAAAGGTCCAACGCTTCTCTCCATACTTCGAGTTTCATGTATCCTCTGTTGATATTCCACCTGGTAGTATAATCCATAGAAGCCGCCTTCTCTGGCACACATCCAGATTCTTATCTAGTTACACCAATTCTGCACAATTCCATTATTCCATCATTCCAACATTACATCATTCCCCACAGGGTCCTGCGGACAACATTCCCATATTCCATTATTCCTTCTTGGCCCCTGTATGCTCCGCATCTTCCACCAGCATTATTGGTATGTCGTTCTCGACGCGGTAGATGTGACCGCACTTCTTGCAGGTGAGTGTGTTCTTCTCCGCGCTGTAATCGAGATCCCCGCGGCATTCAGGCTTCGGGCAGCAGAGTATGTCGAGCAATTCCTTCTTAAGCATTCGTTCCTCCTATTGCAGCAATTCAAAATTCAAAATTTAAAATTCAAAATTCTTCTTATAGTTTTCCATTAAGCAGATCCAGGAACATCCTCGGCGCGCGGATCGGCCTGCCCGACTTCGCATCGATAAAACTGTGTACGGTAAATCCTTCGGTCATCTTCTCGGCCCCTCGGAGTATTTCGTAGTCGATCCTCAGCCGTGCCATCGGGGCCTCCTTAAGCATGGCGACAACTTCGATTATGTCGTCGTAGTTGACCTGCTTCAGGTATTTGGCGTACGCTTCGGTAAGCGGGAGAAGGAACCCCGCTTCCTCGAATTGCCTGTAGGAAAGACCCAGCGATCTCATCAGCTCAGCCCTGCCCACCTCGAAGTACTCGAAGTATCGGCCGTTATACACGCCGTGCATCTGGTCTGTCTCGGCGTAGCGGACTCTGATACTAGTTTTCAGGGAATACATCGGTGGGGAATCGTTCCTCTACTTTCCGGAGAAGGAACCCATTGCTCCGAACTTCGCTATGCGCTTCTCCACGAGTTTGTCGGGCTTGATTCTGCCGAGTGCCGCGAGTTCTTCGAGTATGATCTCTTTCAGATTTTGCGCTGTTGCGGCAGGATCCCGGTGGGCTCCTCCAAGCGGTTCCGGTACGATCCGGTCTATGATTTTCTCCTTGAGGAGGTCTACGGCGGTCAGCTTGAGCGCCTCGGCGGCCTGCTCCTTGTAGTCCCAGCTTCTCCAGAGAATGGAAGAGCATGACTCCGGAGCTATCACCGAATACCATGCGTTTTCCATCATGAGAATTCTGTCGCCGACGCCGAGACCGAGCGCGCCGCCCGACGCACCTTCTCCGATTATTGTCACGATGATGGGGACGGTGAGCTGTGCCATCTCGAACAGGTTCCTCGCGATAGCCTCGGCCTGGCCGCGTTCCTCTGCTTCGATCCCTGGATAAGCGCCCGGGGTATCGACAAGCGTGATTACCGGCTTCCGGAATTTTTCCGCCAGCTTCATCAGCCTCAACGCCTTGCGGTAACCTTCGGGATTGGGCATGCCGAAGTTGCGGAAGATGTTGGACTTGGTGTCGCGTCCCTTCTGCTGGCCGATAACCATGACAGCTTTGTTGCCGAGCTTCGCGAAACCGCCGACTATGGCATGGTCGTCGCCGAAATGCCTGTCGCCGTGCAGCTCGACGAAATCGGTAGTCATCAGGTTGATATAGTCCAACGTGTAAGGCCTCTCGGGATGGCGGGCGAGCTGGACCCGCTGCCACCTCGTAAGATTGGAATAAACATTCGTTCGTAACTCATTGACGCGCGACTCAAGTTTCGCGATCTCATCCGCAATATCAAGTCCATAAGGTCCGGCGGATTCATCAGAGAGCTTGCGCATCTCAGCGATCTTCTGTTCCAGCTCGAAGATCGGTTTTTCGAATTCTAGGGGTTGTTTTGCCATGATGTTTAAAAAAGTAACCCGATACCCCGCACAAAGTCAAGAAGAACTTAAAAGCACTCTACGCCCGCTGTTTCCTGGTTCGATCAGATATGCCGTATCCGATGCCTCGGCGCACGCGACTGTCAGAGTCGTCCCCTGCGCCTGTAACGAACTTGCACGGGGCGATGAAGAGATAAAATGCCGGTCAGGCTGCTCGCCCCGGCCGGCTTCGGTTACGGAATGGACTTCCGCTCTTTACTTCTGATCGGTCTTTGCCGTCACCCGGAAATCGTCCACGCTAAACGCCGGATACTTACTCAGATCTCTGTCAGCCGAAGACAAACGCAAGTTCCACTGAGCTTCTTCCCCGGACCTGAGCGGGTTAATAGTTGTCGCGGCACCACCCAATTTTGTCTCACAGGAGCAATCCGAGTAGAACAGCCCTTCCATCCGGCACGGTGTCACAATGTCGGTGCTGGCCGTATTTATCAGGCCCCCTTTAGCCACGAGCTGTCCTGTAGACGCGTCGAAGTAACTCGTGTCGATGTGTACTGTCCATCCTGTCAGTTCGAACACTGCAGTTGAATTGGACGGTACTGTCTCCGGGTTAGTCCCAGTGCCCGACTGGCAGGAAACCAGAAGTAGAGACAGCATGAATGCTGAAATGATTTTGCCCTTCATTTTTTACAGCCTCCCTTGATTGACCGATATTAAAACGGACATACTTCTATGTCAAGGCATTGTCTTCCTGAATGTGTACTGGAAATCGTGTGGATGCTTGAAAAGAGCCGGTAAACTAATATATTGTACCTGAGTCGGGAGGAATATGAAGAAGACTTTCGTTGCTATCATTCTCGTGGCATCGGGTCTGTTTGCGCCGTCTATGTCTTTCGAACAGGACTTGCTTACCAATCCGCAGAACCAGAAGTATCTTTTCACCGCAGGAACCGATGAAACTCAGGCGTTCCTCTACAACCCGGCGTATCTTGGCTTGCGCGACAGGGGAGGAGTGCTTGACGGTTATTATTTCTTTCCAAACAATTCGGAGCTCGACCCGTCGGAGAGGTTTCATGACTTTGGACTCTTTGCCCAGGGAGGGAAGCTCGCGATCGGTTACAGAAACGCGTCGACGAGTGTCGAAAATCTCAATCAGTATTCCATCGGGTTCGGAGTAGGAAATGCGGGGGCGGCGATAGGTGCCTCTCTGTCTTACATGGACATTTCAAGTGCCGGCGCCAGATGGTTTCCATCGGTAGGTCTGCTGTGGCGCCCGGATAGATATCTGAGCCTTGGAGCATCGTATCATAATTTCACCGACGTTCCTTTCGGGGTACATCAAATAGAAAAAGTAACAGACCTCGGAGCGAGCATACGTCCATTTGGCGAAGGCTCCCTTACGCTTAACGGCGATTTCATCCTGCCTGATCACCACGAAGCGCGATACAAGGTGGGAGTCGCGCTGGAGCTGCTGCCTGGCTTCAAGGTCTATGGGATATTCGATCCATCAGGGTACGGCTCTACGGGGTACGCTGTACCTGCTCCATCTGCGGGGCCGGTCGCGCTTGTGCCACCGTATCTATGGAGTAACTCCGTGTCGTTCGGGATCAGCTTCAACTTCGGTAACCACATACATGCGGAGGGAGCGTCGAGCTACCAGTCGGGAGTCTACACGGCGACCTATGGAAGGCTGGAGTTGACGACGCAGGAGCTTCCGACGATCATACACGAGAAACGGATCGCCGAGATTGTCTTACGAGGCCCGATACACGACGGGAAGGAGTCGGCATTCTTCTTCGGAAAACCTCCGAAAGATTTACTCGATTACATCGACGAGATACGGAAGTGCGGTGACGATCCGTCGATAGAGGCGCTCATACTGAAGATCTATCCGTATTCTACGAGCGGGACGTTCTTCGCATTGGCGGGCGAAACTCAGGAACTCGCAGACGCGGTTGAGTACGTGCGCTCGAAAGGAAAAAAAGTCTTCGCTTACCTTGCCGACGACAGCGGGGTAAATGAACTCTATCTTGCCAGTTCTGCAAATAAGATCTATATGCCGCCGACTTCGTTCATAGCGAGTTATGGAATCGATTTCGATCTGGTGCGGCTGAAGGGGCTTTTCGACAAACTACATATCCAGTGGAATGCGAAGACCGCAGGCAAATACAAGTCGACCTTTCACACTTCGTACACCGATTCGGCGACGCCCGACCAGGCAATACTGATACAGGGACTCGTCAACGACGTCTATTCCCAGATGATCCGGCAGATCGAAGTGAACCGCAGGATGACGCTTGACGACAGCCTCAAGTCCGATCTTGCCGGGTTGATTTCTTCGACGACCGCGGCGCGGCTCCACCTGATCGACGGTGTGACGTACTTCGATCGATTCGAGAAGGACGTACGCAGGGAAGTGCTGGGAAAATCCGAAGGCAACGGTATCGTTAACCCCGAGCATATCCACTATTGGAAGACGCGGTGGGGGAGGAGACCCGAGGTCGCGGTCATCGGAGTCTACGGAACGATCGTGACCGGAAAGAGTTCACCGCCTTCACCATTTCCGATTCCGTTTCTCGGAGGGGACCGTCTGACCGGTTCCGAGAGTGTGATCGGGCAAATCGAGGAAGCCGTCGCGGATAAGAACATCAAGGCGATCGTTCTCCGGGTGAACAGCGGCGGCGGGTCGGCGCTTGCGTCCGACGAGATTTACAACGCGATTAAGGAAGCGGAGGCGAAAAAGCCTGTCGTGGCTTCGTTCGGGAATGTCGCGGCGAGCGGGGGGTACTACCTGGCGGTCGGGGCGAAGAAGATTTTTGCCGAACCGGCAACTCTCACGGGGAGTATAGGGGTACTCATAGCATTTCCGGTGCTCACCGATTTCATAGAGAAGGACCTTGGAGGGAATGTCGAGCAGTACAGGAGTCCGGATGCTTCGGGCGTGCTTAATCCTTTCCATAAGTGGGATGAGAAGGATATGAAGTATGTCGACGAATTCCTGAACCAGACTTACACGGATTTTAAGGAGAAGGTTTCTGAGGGGCGGAAACTGAGCATGAGCCGTGTCGACGAGCTGGCGCAGGGAAAGGTGTACACGGGGGATCAAGCCAAGCACCTCGGCCTTGTAGATGAGTATGGTGGTCTGGAAAAGGCGATCCATTACGCGGCAACCTTGGCAGGAATTTCGGGAAGTTACCGCGTCAGAATGTTTGTGGTTCCGGGATTAGGTTTGGGTAATTTATTTAGGTTTGGAGCTGAGCTATTGGATGGTTATTCAGATTGAATACGAACATCCTAATTTCTATTTTCTATTATTAACACAACAATTGGAGCAGATTCAAAATGAAAAAGAGATTATTTACGCCTGGGCCCACGCCGATTCCAGAAAGCGTGATGCTCACGATGGCAGAGCCTATAATTCATCACAGAAATCCGGAATTCGTAGAAATCCTTACGAGTGTAAATCAGAATCTCAAATACCTTTTTCAAACGAAGAACGAGGTTTTGACGCTGACGAGCTCAGGAACAGGAGCGATGGAGGCCAGTGTTGTGAATCTATTGTCGCCTGGCGACAAGGCGATATTCGTGAACCTGGGAAAATTCGGCGAGCGCTGGGGACAAATCATGAAGGC
Source organism: Bacteroidota bacterium (assembly GCA_021811615.1). Classification (GTDB taxonomy): domain Bacteria; phylum Bacteroidota; class Ignavibacteria; order Kryptoniales; family JAKASW01; genus JAKASW01. Next base: position 2,972 of record JAJZNW010000126.1, on the reverse strand, counting down.
GTATGGCGTCGAACCCGTTGAGATAAAGATAGAATGGGGAACCGCCCCGTCCCCGGAAATGATTCTCGAGGCGATACAGAAGAACCCGACCGTGAAGGCGGTGTTCATAACGCACAGCGAGACGTCGACGGGCGTATTCACAAACATAAAGGAAATTGCGGCCGCAGTGCACGCGAAGTACGATATCGCCGTGGTCGTGGATGGAATTACTTCAGTCGGTGCCCACGAGATGCGTTTCGACGACTGGGGACTCGACCTTATCATAACCGGCTCACAGAAGGGACTGATGGTTCCTCCGGGACTCGCATTCGCCGCTGTCAGCGATCGTGCGAAAAAGATGATTGAGACATCGAAGCTTCCGAAATTCTATTTCAGCTTCAAGAAGGCTTTGAAGTCCCACGCCGACAACGATACTCCGTTCACTCCCGCCATCACACTTATCATCGGGCTGGAAAAAGCCCTGAAGATGATAAAAGAGGAGACCGTTGAAAGCGTGTGGCTGAAGCACAAGATTCTTTCGGAGGCGGTAAGGAACGGATGCCAGGCAATCGGTTTGAAACTATTCGGATCGCCTGCATCTCACGCAGTAACCGCCGTCAATGTGCCGGAAGGAGTCGAGTATTCGAAATTCAATAAGATCCTGAAACAAAAATACGGGATCACTGCCGCCGGTGGACAGGATCACCTGAAGGGAAAGATCTTCAGGGTGTCGCACCTCGGATATTATGACGAGGTGGATATCGTCGGCGTCGTCGCAGCTCTCGAGTGGACCCTGCAGGATTTGAATTTCAAGTTTGAACCGGGCGCGGGAGTGACTGCCGTCCAGAAGACGTTCGCCAAGTATGCCGGCCAAACAGCCGCCGCGCCTGTCGCGGGCAAACAGCCCAAGGCGGAGGTAGTGAAATGAAGGTACTCGTAACCGATCCCATCGAGCAGGTTTGCACAGACATCCTGCAGAAAGAGGGAATACAGGTTGACTCGAAGCCCGGACTGCCGGCGGAAGAAATAAAAAAGATTATCGGCGGCTACGACGCGCTCATAGTCAGGAGTGGCACGAAGGTCACAGCAGACATCATCGCCGAGGCGAACCAGATGAAAGTCATTGGTCGAGCCGGAGCGGGAGTAGATAACATAGATGTCGGTGCGGCGACCCGAAAAGGTATTGTCGTAATGAACACGCCCGGCGGCAACACGATCTCTACGGCGGAACACACCATGGCGCTGATGCTCTCCCTTGCCAGGAACGTTCCACAATCTTTTCAGAGTCTGCAGAATGACAAGTGGGACAGGAAGAAGTATACCGGTACGGAGCTGTATGGCAAAACGCTGGGAGTAATCGGCCTTGGAAAGGTCGGACGAGAAGTTGCTGAAAGAGCGAAAGCTTTCGGGATGAGCGTAATAGGCTACGATCCGCTTCTCGCCAGCGAGATGGCTTCCAAGCTCGGTCTGGAAACGGTCGCTCTGGAAGATGTGTTCAAGCGTTCCGATTTCATAACGGTGCACACTCCGCTGACGGAAGAGACCAAGGGCATCCTCGGAGAGAAGACTTTCCCACTCTGCAAGCATGGCGTGCGCGTGATCAATTGCGCGAGGGGAGGCATCATTGACGAGGAGGCTCTCCTGAAAGCGCTCGAGAGCGGGCAGGTCGCCGGTGCGGCGCTCGACGTGTTCGTAAAGGAGCCGCCGGTGGGACACCCGCTCCTCAAACATCCCAAGGTTATCGCTACCTCACACCTCGGAGCTTCGACAGAAGAGGCTCAGGAGAAGGTGGCAAAGCAAATTGGCGAGCAAATCGTGGACTTCTTCAAGGGAAGAGGAATCGCCGGTGCTGTCAATATCACCGATTACCAGACCGCGGTCAGCGATGAGCTTCGTGCGTACCTTGTGCTCGCGGAGAAGATCGGATCTCTCCAGGCGCAGCTCCTGAACGGGAAGGTGAAATCTATTACCGCGTCCTACCGGGGCGTCACGCTCCAGAAGTCTTCAGAACTCCTTTCAACGGCTGTCCTGAAGGGACTCCTGGATAAGATGATGTACGCACCCGTAAACTTCGTCAACGCCGCATTTCTGGCGAAAGAGATGGGAATCGCGGTAAGCGAAAAGAAGGAGCAGGACGGCGAGCATTATTCTCAGCTGATCAGCATTACGATGCAGACCGATAAAGAGACGAGATCTATATCGGGCACGGTATTCGGTGAGACCGACATGAGGATAGTCGGAATGGACAAGTTCCACTTCGAGATAGTACCCGATGGCCACATGATCTTCTATTCAAATACGGACAGGCCGGGGATGCTGGCGGCAGTTGGCAGCGTGCTGGCCTCCGCGAAGGTCAACATTGCCGGTATGTCTCTCGGGCGATCCGGGCCCGGCGAGAAGGCCATAACGGTCATGAGCGTCGACAGCGCGATACCCGAATCTGTGTTGAAGGAAATCTCAAAGATCGAGGGTGTCTTCGAAGTCAAGACCGCGAAACTCTGAACCATCGTGAAGTATGTTGGAGCCGGCGCCTCTCTCGAGGTGCCCGGCCTCCAGCCATCCGAAATCATTACCCCGAGTTTTTTACTTTCCAGCAGAACTTCTCCAAAAAACAATCCCCCTTCTACTTGACAAAACAAATGATGCAGGTTATATTTCAGCGAAATTCATTCGACGAGTCGTGCATAACAAGTACAAATATCATTTGAGCAACATCTATTAAGATAGAGTAGGGAGTATTGTAGTAAGTACTCCTTTTTTGTTTTCTGTCGTGTGATGTCCGCAGTCGTGCGGCATTTGTACTGGTTCAAAATTTAGGAGGCATATTGCGGGCTGTTGTGGGCTGTGGTATCCCCGCTGTAGTTTCAAATCAACATTCAGGTAGAAAGGGCGGCGCGAAGGAATCGTTCCATCGCGTCATGGTTCCTGTTGCGCCCAGGCAAAGGGTAGAGGGCGATTCTTGCCTTGAGGCAGTATGCGAGTCGAATGAATTT
>JAJZNW010000032.1 GCA_021811615.1 Bacteroidota bacterium | reverse complement strand
TCACCCTCGGTGAGGTGCAAATTGTCGATCACAGTCTTCGGCAAGGTAATGCCTAAACTGTTGCCAACTCGTCGGACTGCTGTCTTCAGCATGCTTTATTCTCCAGATTATACCAGATTATAACATACGTATTACGCGAAATCAACTGCCGCTGCGCATAACAATCGTAAAAAAAGGCGCTCAGTTATTATATATCATCGTGCTCGCTTCATCCCGATTGCCGCTGTGCCATGGAGCTTCGCGCATTTGTAAACGGCAACCGGGACGACTTTTTTGCGGTGGACGTTTGGGATGCTTAACAATCGCAACGTATTTCTTCTCCAAAATCAGCGTCTCCACTTCCTCAAACGATATCCCTCGTTGCTTCTTGAGTCTGTCGTTTTTCTCTTCATCCCAAATAATGTGCACGCCCCAGTATTTCACATTGGATACACAACGTCAACGGACCTGGCTCCTCGAGCGGCCACGGCAGATAACAGCCGGAAAAAAGATACTCCTCATTGTATATTCAATGTAGAGGCTTTATTCCGAAAGACGTTTTGCGCAAGCCTGGCCAAAACACTCTTGAATAGAAGTCGCTTCGAGTTCCTGTTGGGCGGGGCGGTCGATACGAAACTGCTGGACGTCCGGGTGTTCGACACCAAGATAAAGCGAGCCGCATACGCGAAGCAGACGCAGGCGGCGGAGCGCAAGGGCGAGTCCAACTGTCCGCTCTGCGCGGTGGGAAAGAACGCGAACAAGAGCAGGATCTATAAGTTCGAGGAAATGGATGCCGACCATGTTACAGCCTGGAGCAAGGGCGGCAAGAGTTCGGCGAAGAACTGCCAGATGCTCTGCATTACACACAACCGGGCGAAGGGTAACCGATAATATGCGCATGCTAAAGCCCAGCGCACCGACCAAAGGCTGAAAGTGAAAACCGGCGAACTGTCAAACGCAGTGCAAGGATGGCATTCGAAGCAAGTCGGACGAATGACGGAAACATGGCTTTGGACATTCCGCACGCGCGTATTACGACGCCTGCCGGCAGGGGTTTAATAGTTACACGGTCCTTCGGAGATCATTCCCCGCCTGCGTGCTACGCACTTCGGCGGGCAGGCAACATTCCCTCCTTTCTCTTGCACAATTCACTGCCGTTTAATTATATTCTATCCAATGAAAATGAGTTCCAAAATATGCAGGCCTTCAGAGTCACCCGAAAGAGGGTCTGTAAAAACACTCCTTCCCGACTCCCGGTCGATAAAGAAGGATCCGCTCAACTGGGGTTCGCCCCGCGCGGAATTCTACTACTACTTCTATTTCCCCCACCGGGGGATATAATCTTACTCTAGCCGTATATAGCTGTAATTTTCCCATGAATTTCCAGAAGCATTCAAATAGAATGTTCTGTTTCCAGAAAACGAAAAGAGTTGCAATCCGAAGTCTGACTTCGGGGAAGGAGTGATATAAAATGGTCGTTGTGTTCGATGAAGAAGCGACTGAAGCAGAAATCGAGAACGTGATTAAGGTCATGAACGAATTCGGCTTCGACGTCCACAGATCTACAGGTGTTTCGAGAACCATATTAGGCGCGATCGGGGTGAAGCCCGACTTCGACCACAGGCAAATACAGGTGCTGCCGGGGGTCGACGAGGTCTACAGGATCACTGAACCGTATAAGCTTGCCAACAGGTCGTTCAAGCCTGAGGGAACTGTAATCGATATCAAAGGCGTGAAGATCGGAGGGCCGGAGGTCATAATTATGGCCGGACCGTGCGCTGTCGAGAATGAAAAGCAGCTGATGGCAGTTGCCGAACATGTGGCTAAAGGCGGTGCCAAGGTACTTCGTGGTGGAGCTTTCAAGCCGCGCACGTCGCCGTATTCGTTCCAGGGATTGGGTGAAGAAGGGTTGAAACTTCTTCGGAAGGCCGGTGATGAATTCGGGCTCGTTGTGATAACGGAAGTGATGGACAGGAGCCAGATAGATGCCGTCGCCCAGTATTCGGACATACTCCAGGTCGGCGCGAGAAACATGCAGAACTTCACTCTCCTCAAAGACCTCGGGAAGATTTCCAAGCCCATCATGTTGAAGCGCGGTCTCGCAGCTACTGTCGAAGAATGGCTGATGGCCGCCGAATACATCCTCGCGGGCGGCAACAGGGAAGTCATGCTTTGTGAGCGGGGGATCCGCACGTTCGAGAACTCTACGAGAAACACCCTCGATATCAACGCCATACCGGTCGTTCATAAAAAGAGCCACCTTCCTGTGATCGTGGATCCTTCGCATGCGACAGGCCTCAGGGAGAAAGTAGTTCCGGTGGCAAGAGCGGCTGTAGCGGTCGGTGCCGATGGCATCATGGTCGAAGTGCATAACGATCCCGGCAAAGCGCTTTCCGACGGCCCTCAGTCTCTCTATCCTGAGCAGTTCACGCAGATGATGAAAGAGATCAGGCTGATCGCCGAAGCTATCGGAAGAGAAATACCTGCTTGAGTAAACACGAATCCTCAGGCAGCTTTCGTGTCGGCGTAATCGGCTGCGGTCTCATCGGCGGCTCGATAGCCCTTTCCCTCTCGAATGGCGGACACACAGTCTTTGTAACGGACAGAGTCGAAAACGAAAAGAAGATCAGGAAGCAGATCCGGAAGGCCGCCTTCAGAAAGGATATTCCGGAATTGTGTGCCGAGAAGCCGGACGTGATCTTCATATGCGTTCCGTCCTCATCCGTTGTGGACGTCATCCGTAAGACCGCCCCATTGGTTTCAGAGGGGACGATCATCACGGATGTCGCGGGAATAAAACTCCCCATACTGGAGGCGGCACGCGGAATAATACCGGAAGGCGTCCTCTTCGTCGGCGGCCACCCGATGGCAGGTTCCGAGAAGTCGGGTGTCGAGGCGGCCCAGCCGTTCCTGTTCCAGAACGCGGTCTATGTCCTGACTCCGCTCAGAGAATACCCTGCTTCGGAGATCGCCCCGCTGGTTTCGTCGGTCGAACAACTCGGCGCGAGAATCCTGGTGATGGATGCCGCGCTGCACGACAGGATAGCCGCGGCCACAAGCCATCTCCCGCAGCTGGTTGCGGTAGAACTCGTCAACCTTTTGAAAGAGGTCTCCGGAGGCGACGAGCATTTCAATACCCTTGCCGCCGGCGGATTCCGCGACATGACGAGGATCGCGTCAAGCGAGTATACGGTGTGGGACGACGTGATACGCTCAAACAGCGCGAACATCGACTCGATGCTGGCCGCGTTTATCAATAGGCTTGCAGCTCTGGACGCCGATGTGAAAGAGAGGAACGACAGGAATATCGCGGGCGAATTCGAAAACGCGAGGCTCGCGCGCGCCGGCATCAGGAAAAGCGGAAAAGGTTTCCTCCATCCTCTTTACGATCTCTACGTCGTCGTGGAGGACAAGGTGGGCGTCCTGAAAGATATTACAACTTCACTCGCCGATGCCGGTGTTAACATCAAGGATATCGAACTTCTGAAGGTCAGGGAAGGAAGCGGCGGGATGTTCCGTCTCTCTTTTGATACGGAGGAGATTCAGGACCGCGCGTCTGAGCTGCTTGAACAACGCGGCTTCCAGATCCTTCGAAAGGAATTCGAGGGGTAGTCACTCTTCAGCATCTTCTTCTAATTTCCCCTCACCCCCAGCGGCCTCGGTGATTTTCATCTTCGCCCCCTCCAGTGAAGTGGTGAACAGAGATCCCTCGTCGGTCGAGAATACCTTCGTGAAGTCTTCAGGCTCGAAGAATTCCGAAAATCTGTCGGCATATTCCCCGAGTTTTCTTGCGTAATATTGGGCGTTGTAGCCCGGTGCTTGTTTGTTTCGTTCGTCGAACAAGACGGCATTCATGAACGTTCGCGGGTTCGGATCGTTTCCCACGATATAGTAAGAGACCCTGTCTCCCGGCCTAAGGTCGATTCCCGCACCGATTGCCGCTTCAAACGTCGCGGTCCTGTTCCTTCGATTCATCTTTACCGATGCGAGGTAGTCCTCGATGCTCTCCCTGACCGCCTCGGTCCTTACCATCTTTGACAGCGGTAGCTCCCTTTCCAGTATCTTCCTGGTGTAATCCGAAAAAAGCCTGTGTAATCCTTCTATATCTTCCGCGAGCATCAGCGCAATAGATTCATGTATGAACTCCCTCGCGAATCTCTCCATGCTTCTCGAAATAAGCGCCGAACCCCGGATTGTTATTCGCCCATCGTACCCGAGCAAGGCATAATTCTTCTTCTTATAGCTCAGCATCTTTGCGTACCTGCCGTCAAGCGAAAGGTTGATACCCTGGGGAAGGGTTCGGGCAAGTTCGGACACGAATTTCTTTTCCGCTTCTTCACCGTCGATCCCCGGCGGTGGAACGAAATAGATCCCGTCCGTGTCGACTTCAAGGAGTTTTCCGCCGCGCTCGATAATCTCGGCGATCATCTGGCGGAGAATCTTCTGGCCGGTTTCGGTTACTCTGTCAGCTGACGGGTAGTCGTTGAATATTCCGCGCGAGTATCCGAGATACCCGTAGAACGAGTTGATGAGTATCTTGAGCGATGATTGCATCGCATCAAGCCTCGATTTCCTGACGGGGTCTGATTCCTCGCGCATTTCCTTCTTCTTCGAAAGCCGCAACTTCGTCAAGTGCTTGAGAGTCTTCAGGAAGACTCCGAGCTCGTCGGTCGGGGGAGAGATGCCGTACGCGATCATGATGGAAGGGTACAGCGATTCGACATCGGCGTGAATTATCGGGCCTGCGACTCCGCGAAGGAAAACGTCTGTATATCCTCCGGAAGTCTGTCTGCCGGCCTGGGGGCGGGGAATTGAGTGCTTCTTCCTGAGATACTCTCTGACGAAGAGGGATTCTATCTTCGTTGCCGCACCCCTCGGTATTTGACCGTAGTTGTACGGCAGCATTTGTGTCAGGTAAAAGTTGGTCTGTGAGAGATGCTCGGCAAGCAGCCTCGTTTCCCGCACGTCGTCGAAAGCATATTTGACGAGGAGGTCGGGGTCCTTCAGCCATGTCTCAGAAATCTTCGAGCCGTCTATGTAAACCCTCTCGGGGGAAGCGAATCCGAAAAATTTCGCCACGCTTTTCAGACCGTAGCTCTCGAGTTCGCGCCGCGTCGCATCGTAGTTTTGGACCTGCAGGTATGTGTCGACGATGTGTCTGCCCGGAATTTCGAAGCCGAGATACTCTATCTCGCGTTCTCCCCCTTTTCCGGCCGAGATCTTCGGCTCGAGCATCTCTCTTCCGATCCGGAGCTTCACCTTGTTCATCTCGCATCTGCGCATGATGTAGGGGAAGTCGAAATTGTAAACGTTGTGACCCTCGATGACGTCAGGATCTCTCTCATTGATTATTCCGACGAGCTCGGTGAGCATCTCCGTCTCGGTTTTGTTCCGCCCGTCTATCATGTATTCCCAGCCTGAGTTGTCGGAAAGCGATATAAGTATGATCCTGTCTTCCGGGCGCGAGGGGTTAGAGAATCCGGATTTGGAGAATGTCTCGATGTCGAGCTGCATCCTCCTGAGGTCCGCGAAATCCATTTCTTTGAAGAGGGTGATTCCGGTCTGCATCAGGAATTGATAGACGGGATCCGGCTTGAAGAATAGTTCTTCCGTTTCCGACGTCTCCTGGCGTTTCCCGAGATTGTTCGACACGGTTGTCATCGCCCATCGCATATCGCTCCACCGCCGGAATATACAAAGGTGTTTGTAATAGTTGGTCCCCGCTAAGTCCACGCCCCAGAACTTCTTGTCAAAACCGTTAAGCAGGGCAGAATCGGTGAGGAAGAAGAAAGGATACAGCTTTCGTGTCTCGGTTACGTTCGCCCCCTCCACGCGCTTCACGAGCTTAACCGCGGATTCGCCGGCCTGGTAAACAGCAATAACGTTGGCTTCTGTGTTTTTTCCGAAGAGGATCGAGTCCATCACCCTTCCTGTGGAATTTGCAGCGGCCGGTTAATGATTGTGATCGTGGTCCCCGTTGAGAATAGAACGGATCCGCGATGCGATCATGGCTATCGCCACGTTGTTCTCGCCGCCCTTTGGAATTATGATGTCGGCCCACATCTTGCTCGGCTCCACGAATTCCAGGTGCATCGGTTTCACCGTTTGTATGTACTGCTGCATGATGGAATCCAGCGACCTCCCGCGCTCAGTTATGTCGCGCTTCAGCCTTCGGAGCAGCCTCTCGTCGGCATCCGTGTCGACAAAGATCTTGATATCCATGAGATCGCGTAGCTCTTTCGGGACAAATATCAGGATGCCTTCCAGGATGATCACGTTCCTGGGACGTACTATTTCTTTTTCCGGCCTGCGCCTGTAGGTGGTGAAATCATAAATCGGCTTCTGGATTGCACGCCCGTTCTTCAGGCCGCGCAGGTGTTTGACAAGCAGAGCGGTATCGAGCGATCCAGGGTGGTCGAAGTTTACTTCATCGGCACGTTTTCCCCTGAATGTCCCGAGGTCTTTGTAATACGAATCGTGCTGAATGATAATCAGATCGTCCAGGTGAAGGCGGCCGATGATTTTGGTGGTAACTGTGGTTTTGCCGGAGCCGCTTCCGCCGGCTATGCCGATTATGATGGGTTTCATTCAGAATGTTAATCCGAGTTTAGTGCGCACATGCCCGCGTTATTTCCGGGATCGCTGAAAAATATAATATGCCGGTGTATGAAGCAATTTCAACCTTTCGTAGTGTGGGCAATGCATGCGTCGCCAAAAAAAAACGGCGCATCCTGGTGGGAGCGCCGTATGACTGCCAATTGGATTTCTCTGTTTCTACCTGCGTACCAGCGGTACGTACTGCCGCTGCGCGTGCCCGAGGTAAAGTTGCCGTGGGCGTGCAATCTTCTGCTCGCCGTCGAGGAGCATCTCCTCCCACTGCGCGACCCAGCCGGATGTTCTACCGATCGCGAAAAGAACGGGGAACATGTCGACAGGGAACTTCATAGCCTGGTAGATCAGACCCGAATAGAAGTCGACATTAGGATAGAGCTTTCTCTTCACGAAGTATTCGTCTTCGAGCGCGATCTTTTCGAGCTCGAGAGCGATATCGAGAAGCGGGTTCCGGCCCGTCACTTCGAATACGTCGTCTGCGAGCTTCTTGATTATTTTCGCCCTCGGGTCGTAATTCTTGTACACACGGTGACCGAATCCCATCAGACGCTTGTCACCCTTTCCTTCCTTCACCTCTTTGATGAAGGCAGGAATCTTGTCCTTGGAGCCGATCTCTTTAAGCATGCGAAGAACTGCTTCGTTCGCTCCTCCGTGCAGAGGACCGTAGAGAGCTGCAGAAGCCGCCGCCAGAGAGGAGTACGGATCGACATGTGAGGAGCCTACGCTTCGCATCGCGTTGGTGCTGCAGTTCTGTTCATGGTCGGCGTGCAGGATGAAGAGCACATCAAGAGCCTTCTCGAGAACGGGATTCGGTTTGTAGTGCGCTTCGCTTCTCTTGAATAACATTTTCAGAAAATTGCCGGCGTAGGTGAGCTCGTCTTCCGGATGAGCGTACGGCAGACCGATCGAGTGCCGGTAGGCGAAAGCCGCGATAGTCGTCACCTTTCCGATAAGTCTGTAAATCTGAAGCTGCCTCGACTCGGCGTCGAAGATGTTTTTCGCGTCGGGGTAGAAGGTCGATAGCGCCGCCATCGTACTGGTGAACATCCCCATCGGGTGAGCATCGTAATGGAACCCGTCCATGAACTTCTTGACGTTCTCGTGAACGAAAGTATGGAGGGTGATGTTCTTCTTCCAGTCTTCGAGCTGCGGTTTCGTCGGGAGCTCGCCGTGACGAAGAAGGTAGGCCGTTTCAAGGTACGTTGCCTTCTCCGCCAGCTGTTCGATAGGATACCCTCGGTACCTGAGAATTCCCTTGTCTCCGTCGATGAAGGTAATTGAACTCTTGCAAGATGCGGTGTTCATGAAGGCAGGATCGTAGCTCATCAGGCCGAAATCATCGTCGCTGACCTTGATCTGCCGCAGATCCATTCCTCGAACAGCACCGTTTTCGATCGGTAATTCATACTGTTTTCCGGTTCGATTGTCGGTCACGGTTAAGCTGTCTTTTGGCATAATTCCTCCGTTTTTTCGGAAATTGCCCGCGGTCCGTCCCATCGAATGCTGACCTGCATGATGCCAGGATTCATTATGTTGCAGGCATCGGCCGGCAAAGTACGGTTTCCCGCGGGAGCTCCTTCAGTTAAATACCGTCTGATACACGGCGTTTGATTTTTTAAAGTGCGAAACAGACATCTCTATATGAATTGTCTCTTCGCCGAAATGTGGAACTTAGTTCATGTGAAAGGAAAGTCACGTATCGTTGCTGACCGCGTTCTCCGTTCGTCATCGATAATTTAGACGAATCAGAATGGAGTTGGATTTCCACTTTCAACGATCTCCGAGTGAAAATTGTCGAAAGATCCAACGACGACACCTTCCATCAATGGCCCACCTCTGCTGCATCTCTCTTCAACTCTTTTTCCGGCTTGATTTTCTGCGATCCGAAACCGTGAACCCGTCAACTTGCATGTGCCGGCCACCGTCGGGACCTGTTCCGACTAGTCTGTACTCAACCTTCTGACCGGAAGCGAAAGGTCCTATTATGGCGGCCCAGTAACTGTTGTTTCTGCCGTAGTCGTTATAACGCCATTCTGCATGAACCGTTAGTCTTGAGTTCTCCGAAGCGGGACCGGAAGTCTCCAGCTCCACGAGAATTTCCTGACCCAGTTCGATCGGGTAACTGCCGATCCAAATCACCACCTTGTCGCTTGGGAATACCTCAGATGGGGTTCGGGGAGCATCGTCTGTATTATGCCAGATTACCATTGCGCTTCAATCCGTCAATCCATGTGCGCCGAACCGGCGCCTCTGAAATTGAATCTGAAATGAAAATTTCGGGCCGTGTGGGCGAGGACTCAACCGGTTTAAGCCTGTTCAACCGGAGTCTGGTCTTGAAGGCCATACCGTTTCCGAAAGAACCATCGGTCTGTTCTCGCATCGAGCCCTTCCTTTTGTACTAATGTACTTCTCAGAGCTCTTAAGCGCAATGCTTTACCCGCGTCTTCAGTAGATTCTTGATGGATGAAACCGGATGACACCCCGTCGTCAATGCGCGATTGCTCTAAACGTCCAGCCCGCGCGGAGAAAAGCTTGACACCGTCGTGTGCACCACATGCACATCGGAAGTGCATCTTATTCACAGTTGTCGCCGGCATCCTGCAAAAACCGACCGTTACCCAGACTTTTTTTTGGCACCATGATTGAACTGTTGGTGCTATGGTCACGGACTTCTGTCAACGTTGAGCGACATTCAAAGAGGAGAAATAGGGCGATAGGTTCTGCAAAAGTCTGCCCGCGGCTTCCCCTGGCGCGGTCAGGAATATACGAGAGTTCCTTCATGCCTGCAGCAGACGCCTGCTGTTTATGTACTCTTGACAGCGGGCGTCTCTCTTTTTACTTTTTCAATGGATTATGAGCGCATCTAATACTTCTATCAGAATAGCAGCTCTCATCGTACTGTCGCTTATTCTCGCCTCCTGTGCGACCCTGTTCACAAACGCGGCAGGCTCGTACAGAATATCCGGCATCGAGGCCGAGGGGAGAAGCAACGGCTACGTTTTTACGATTAAATCCGCCGGAAAGTTAGGAAGAGTTGAGGCATGGGTGGGACCCGGCAATTGGCTGTATATCTCAATCCCGGATACGAACCTGGATTCAGACGGATTGCGCAACCTCACTTCCTGTCCGGTCGTCTCCGGAATGCATTTCTTCCGCTACGCCGGATCTGTGCAAGTCACATTGCATCTGAAAACCAAGTTCGATCACGTAAGCGTTCTCAATTACAGGGATGACAACAACGTCTATGTCGTTTTGTACAAGTATCCTGATTAATGAACTGTAGATATTCGAACCGGATAAAACTCAAGAGGATAAAAATGCTGAAACGCCTGTTAATATTTTCATTCGTAGTCATTTCATTCGGCTCATTTTCAAATACACTGCATGCACAAACAAACGGCATCGGCGTGGGACTGATGGTCGGAACACCGACCGGCATTTCTGCGAAATTCTGGACTTCAAATGTGAACGCTATTGATCTTGGCATAGGATGGTCAAACAACGGTACCTGGACCCACATAGGAGATGGATATGCCTACTACTACACGCAGAGTCTACTCCATATACAGGTCGATTACGTTTGGCATGCCTTTCATGTCATAAGATCGGAAGAACGTCTTCCGCTTTACTACGGATTTGGACTTCATTTCGACAGTGGCAATACGGTCCCGACGGCAATCGGGGTGCGGGGCGTAGGGGGAATAGACTGGATGCCGCGGACGGTGCCATTGGATGTCTTTCTTGAAGTGGCGCCGGTGTTCTATATAGCACCCGCCGCAGGATTGGGCTTCGATGCCGGACTTGGAGCGCGGTTCTTCTTCCAGTAAAAGCTAATTTGCTGCGATATCGATCTCTTTTGAGGACTTTAGTCCCGAAACGGCCAATCCATAAAATTTTCGAAACTTTTAATATTTCCTTGCTATTGACTCAAAAAAGCTGTTATTTTTGAGCAAAATTGAATATGGCAAAATCAAGATATCTGGCAGGAAAGAAAATCGTTCCCCATCCCATACCGGGGGGAATAAGAGTCACCGATCTGATCGACAATTATTTTCAAGCTTACAACGCGGCAAGATTGAAAGAAGCCGCTCAACTGTTCGCTCAGAAAATGCTTGCTCCCGATGTGACGATTGGGATGAGCCTGACCGGGGCGCTCACTCCGGCGGGCCTGGGCGGCTCATGCGTGGTTCCCTTAATCAAATCTGGATTTGTCGACTGGATTGTATCCACCGGCGCGAATTTATACCACGACACGCATTTCGCGATTGGTCATTCGCTTCACAAGGGAAGTCCGTTCGTTGACGATACCCTTCTCAGGAAAGAAGGGGTGATTCGTATTTACGACATCCTTTTCGATTACGAAGTCCTTTTGTCTACCGACGCATTCTTCAGACACCTGATCGCCCAGCCCGAGTTTCAGAAAGAGATGGGTACCGCGGAATTTCACTATAGGGTGGGTAAATACGTCGCGGCAAGAGAGCGGAAGCTCGGGATAAAGAACGCATCGGTCATAGCGACGGCTTATCGTTACGCTGTGCCGGTGTATACATCCAGCCCGGGCGACAGTTCGATAGGTATGAATGTGGCGGCTATGGCGCTCGATGGCTTCGGCCTTAAGATCGATGTTTCTAAAGACGTAAATGAGACTGCTGCCATCGTGCTGAATGCAAAGCGCAAGGGGGGACGAAGCGGTGTTTTGATCTTCGGCGGCGGCTCTCCGAAGAATTTCATGCTCCAGACTGAGCCGCAGATACAGGAAGTCCTCGGCATCAATGAGAAAGGACATGACTTCTTCATACAGATAACGGACGCAAGGGCCGATACCGGCGGTCTGTCCGGAGCTACTCCTTCCGAAGCTGTAAGTTGGGGAAAAGTAGATCCGAGCAAGCTCCCGGATACGGTTGTTACATACCTGGATTCCACCGTCGCCATGCCGATCATTACCTCATACGCCCTGGCGAAGCGCAAACCGAGAAAGCCTAAAAAACTCTACCTCCGGCTCCCCGAATTAATGGAGTCCCTCAAGAAAGAACACGATAGGGTAAAACATAAACTAAAATGAATTTCTCTTACGATTGCTCGATTACGTTTCCCACGGGCTTCAAGGCCAGCGGAGCAATTGTCGGAATCAAGGCCAACGGTAATTACGATCTTGGCCTGCTGGTCAGCGAAACTGCTGCAACCTCCGCGGCGGTGTTTACGAGAAACAAATTTAAAGCGGCTCCTGTAGTACTCAGCCGCGAAAACCTCATAAAGAGCGGTCATAGAACCAGGGCGATTATTGTCAACAGCGGATGTGCCAATGCCCTCACAGGAAAGAAAGGCACGCTCGCGGCAATCGGAACCGTTGCGGAGGTCGCTAAACAACTTCGCGTTCCGAGACACCAGGTCCTCGTCGCATCGACCGGCGTAATCGGAAGAGAACTTCCCCTCAAGGAAATCAAGGATAGTATCCCTGGTCTTCTCGCCACACTTAAATCTGAACCGGATAACCATTTTGTAGAGAGCATACTGACGACCGACAAGTTCCCAAAACAAGTCTCGCTTGAGGTGGCGCTTTCTTCGAAGAAGAGTTTCAGGATCGGGGCCACCGCTAAGGGCGCCGGTATGATACATCCGAACATGGCGACGATGCTGTGCTTCGTCACGACCGATGCGGCGATTTCACAGACGAAGCTTGCGGCAGCCCTTGGTTATGCGGTCGACAGATCGTTCAATACGATCACCGTGGACGGCGATACGAGTACAAACGATACAGTCTATGTCCTTGCTAACGGTGCCTCTGGTGTGGAAGTGAAGACGCCGGCCGACTACAGGGTATTTGCCGATTCGCTTCTGAAGGTCCTTCGGGAACTTGCGATGATGATAGTGAGAGACGGAGAGGGTGCGACGAGATTCGTGACTGTGAACGTGGAATCGGCTGCAAGCTATGCCGATGCCGTGAAAGTTGGCAGGGCAGTCGGGACATCGCCTCTCGTAAAGACCGCAATTTTCGGCGGTGATCCCAATTGGGGGAGGATACTCTCCGCAGTTGGAAATTCTGAAGTGAAGTTCGACCCTGCTAAGGTCGAGCTGAAACTCGAAGGGAAAAGTATTTTTAAACGCAACGAACCGCAGCCGGTCGATCTCCGCATTCTCGAAGAGATGTTCTCGAAGAAAGAAATCGAGATGACCATAAGGCTAAATGCGGGAAAGGAATCGGCTCGAGTCTTCACATGTGACTTGAGCTACGATTATGTGAAAATAAACGGTGAGTACACCACCTAATATTAACCCAAACAAAAGAAGGAGTCACGTATGGGAAGGTACGAAGAACTTCACCAGCTCATCAGCAGCTTTGAGGCGGATTTCCGCAAGTTCTACGAGAAGCAGAATAAAGCTGCGGGTACCAGGGTGCGCAAGCACATGGGAGAACTGAAGAAGTTTGCCCAGCAGATTCGCCAAGAGGTGCAGGAAGTTAAGCAGAAGATGAAGGACGAGGGTCAGTAAGAACTTTTGTGGATACTCCCCTCATCTGATTGGGGGGAGTATCTTTAGGCTGTTCGTAGCGGATAGGGCAAGAATCGAAAGTCGAATCGAAACGGGGCATCGAATGAAGTCGGCGCCTCGGGGGAGCGGGTTGTCTCAAGAGTGGTGTGAGGTCGTTGCGGACAATTTTAGAAACATCAATGCTGTGCGGGATCAGTTTACGTCTTTTTTCTTGTGAATATCGATCATGTTCAGGTTGTCTACATAGATCGTACTGTCGGTATCTTTCAACTCCACGAATTTTCTCGCGATTTCTTTGAGCCTGTCCGCGGTTTCTGCGATAAGCTGCAGGCCTTTGTCGACTTTATCGTATTCACCGTTCTTGATCGATTTCCGCATCAAGTCGAGAGCCAGATAGATGACGTTCAAAGGATTGTTGATTTCGTGACCGACCGTCGCAGCAAGTTCCAGTACGGCGACACGTCTCGTAAGCTGTTGAATCTCTTTATGCAGCGTCCGGACCCGGACACCGCTCTCGACTCTTGCGAGCACCTCCTGGTGTGGAGCGGGCTTTGTGATGTAGTCGTCGGCTCCTGCCTGGAGTCCACGGACCCTGTCCTTCACGTCGCCCTTCGCCGTCAGGAGTATTATGTAAGTGAATCTCAATGTTGCATCGCTCTTGATCCATTTGGCAAGTTGTTCGCCGTCCATCTCGGGCATCATCCAGTCGATAAGCATTACATCCGGTTTGAATTTTGAAGCGGCCTCGAGCGCCTCTCGTCCGTTGCTCGCCTCCATTATTTCATACCCTGCCTTGGTAAGAACCCTGTTAAGGATTATCCTCGCGTTCGCGTCGTCGTCAACCAACAGAATTTTCGAGCTCAAATGTCTTCCTTCGTCCATTTAGGTACCGTGAAAGAAACTGTTGTCCCGAGACCGGCCCCGTCGCTTTCCATGGCTATTTCTCCACCCATCATCTCAACCAGGTGCTTGGAGATGACGAGCCCCAGGCCACTCCCTCCGTATTTGCGCGTTGCGGTCCCATCTACCTGTATGAATTTTTGAAAGAGCTTGTCCTGCTTTTCCCTTGGAATACCTATGCCAGTGTCCCGCACATGATACTTCAGATATTGGCCGGCCGCCTCCACGGAAACTACGATTCCGCCTTTGTCGGTGAATTTTATGGCGTTGCCCACGAGATTGATAAGAACTTGTTTCAGTTTCCTGACGTCCGCCGCGGCAAATAGTGGAGTCTCGAGTGTAACGCATTCCAGCTTGAGGTTCTTCTGATCTGCCTGCACTTTGAAGAGTGAATATATCTCATCCATGATTTCGTCGACATATACCTTCTCGATCTGGAGCTGCATCCTCCCGGACTCTATTTTTGAAATGTCGAGAAGGTCGTTTATCACGTTCAGAAGATGGTAGGAGCTGTCCAGGGCGTTCCGCGTGAACAGCCTGAGTTCATCGTCCCCTTCGTAATAACCCTCAGTGATCAGGGTTAGGAACCCGATTATGGAATTGAGTGGGGTTCGAAGTTCGTGAGAAGTATTTGCAAGAAATTCGTCCTTAAGCTGATTGACCTCCAGCAGATGCTTGTTAAGCTTTTCCATCTCCTGGAATCGCAGCTTTTCTTTCCGGATTGTGACTTCGGAAGAAATCATCCCGCGCCCGTCCGAAAGAGTCACTATACCGCCAAGTAACTTGACCGGCCCGCGCATTTCAATCGCAACTACTTGTTCGTTCACGACAAGCTTTTTTCCGCCGCGAGAATTTATGCGGTACGAAAAGTTCCGGGCGGTCCCTGAAGATTTCGATGCACGTCGGAACGCGCGCAGATGTTCCACGTCGTCCCGATCGACAATAACCTCGTTGTAGAAATTGCTTTTCAAAAAGGAAGTGACAGGATACCCGGTCAATTTCGTGAATCCGCCGACACAGCTCTTTGGACTGAACTGCGCGGCTGAAATCTCGGCAGTGTAGAGGAAACCTGAAATCTGTTCCAGGCCCCGGCTGCTTTGCTTCTCTGTCGGGCTGACGTCCTTATGTTGGCGGTCTGTGGTTGTCAATTTGTCGTTCTGCCTTTTGTCTGGAAACCGGCTATTCTCTCTGTCGGATTTTCTACATCATTCTTTAGTTCATGTTCTCCATGGACTTCTTATTCCGGGCTTTTCTGCAACAGGCGGTAGTACTTGAGTATGACCTTCTGGTATTCCGGAGGGAAATTCTCCCTTATGAGCTTCAGAAGAAGCTGCTGTTCCTCGGACTGACTCCCCGAAAAGTTCAGTTGACCCGGACTTTGAGTTATTACGTCCCTTCCTGCTCGTGTGACGCGTCTGTTGTCGTATCTCTGAGTCAGGAACGACCGCGACGCGTCGAGAAGGTGCCTGAGTATCCTTTCCTGTCGATGGATGGTCTCGTTCGTAATGTTCCTGTCATGCATATCGTTTACGACCCGGTCCATCTCTTTTGCGATGTCGTTGAGGTTTCCCAATATCCTTTCTTGTGATTGCGACCTTTGAGCTTCGCTTGCGAGCTGTTCAAGGGACTTACGAACGGCTTCCTGCCTCGCGGCGAGTCTTGCCAGCTCGGCTTGCTGCTGCATCGAAAGACCTCCCTGCATACCTAGTTGACGGGTGAGTGCATTCAGGTCCTCCTGGCTTGCACCGAGCTGGTCAAGCTGCTGCAGGAGGGAAGGGGAGCCGCCGCCCTGTCCCTGCATCATAGACTGAAGAGTGGCCTGAATGTTGAGCACTGCTTTGTTCAGCGACCCCATCGCTTCGCTTTGCGACTGCGTGGGAGACTCCCCGCTCCTGCTCTGGAGCTGGCTGAGCGATTCCTGCATCCGGGAGTAAGCCTCGCCGATTTGCCGTCCCATCTGAGGAGTGACGGCGAAGCTTTTGTTCGAAAGCTGCATCATCTGCTGGGCGGTGTAGCCAAGCTGCTGCATAAGTTCGTCTTGCTTCAAGGAAAGCATCCTGGACTCTGCAGAATAGGGAGCTGCGTTCTTCGATCTGTTGCGCAGCGCCTCTTGCTCCTTCGAAATCTCGAGAAGGTTTTGCTGTGCTTTTCTAAGGGATTCTATGGTGGCACGCTGCCGGTTTTCAAGCATAGATCTCTCGGTTTCCGACAGCTGTTGCCTGAACTGCTGAAGTGCGGACGATATATCCTTCTGGTTGGCTAGCGAATTTGAGAATTGCCCCCGGGAAAGTTGCCGCCCCGCTTCCCGCATCCTCTCCGATATCCCGGATTTGTTCAACGCTTCGCGTGCGTCCGAAAGCTGCTTTGTCGGCATCTCTCCGGAGAATTCGGACATCATTTTTTTCAAATCTGCCGCCGCGCGCTCCATCGGCGACAATTCCTTCCGGATATCCTCCTGGCTCTGGGCGAGTTGACGGCGGGCCGCTTCGTTTGTGGAATCCGACGACGCCGTCGACTTCTGAACTTCCTCCTGTCTCGAAAGCATCTGGTCGACGCGAGTCTGAAGCTCGTCGAATTTCTGCTCGATCTGGATACGCTTTATCAGGCTCAGAGTGCGTTCAATACTCTTTCGGAGCATCTCGTCGTTTACCTGGAAATTTTTCAACGCTTGCCGTACCAGGTCGGGATTGAGTGACTGAATAGCCTGCTGAAGTTTCTTGAGAGCCTCCTGGAACTCCGGCGAGTTTATGTCCTGGAGCGCCTTCTGAAGTTCCATATACTTTTCCAGCGTCCGCGGGGAGATGATCTTATTCTCAAGCATGTTCTGCGTCATCTTTTCGATCTGCTTCTTTATCCCCTCGACCTTCTTCTCGAGACTGTCGTATCGCTGGAGAGTGTTCCCCATCTTCTTCTGCTGCTCCCAGCTCAACTGTCTTGTCGCCGTCTTCATCTCTTCGGACATTTTGTCGAATTGCTGCTTCAGTTCGTCGGAACTGTTGAGGGCGTCTTCTGTCTTCTGGACAAGGCCGCTATGCTCGCTGTCGGCGGCTGCGAAGACTTCCCCGAGCGAAGGGAGGCGAAGCGTGTATTCAGCGCTGGATGCCGACTTCGGCCCGTCTACCATGTCGTTGTCGAATACAGTAGCGTGATAGCTTATAACGTCTTCAGGAACGAGATGGCGCGGCGAGAGATCCCACACATAAGATATCTCCTCCTGCCCGGCGGATTTCGATGGAAGCGGAATCTCGATGGAACGATATCTTTTTTCCGGCGGAATGTATTCTGAGCTTATCAACTTGTACTGGAGAAGAAGCTTTGTGAATCCGTAGTCGTCCCCTATCGAGATCCTCAACGGCAGTATCATGTCCCGGCTGAGAACGACGTCCTTACCGGGAGTTGTGATCTCGCAAGTCGGGTACTGGTCGCTTACCGCCTTTGCCGTGTACATGATTGGGTCCCTGTTGCCAAGGCTGTCGTCATCGAGCAGGCGGAACGAGTAGTCTGATGTGTGCCGCACGACAAAAAATCCTTGCGCTTCAGCCCCGGTCGTTTCCAGTCTGACATTTGATGTGTCGCCGAAGGAAATCCAGGCCTTCAGCAAGCGCTTGTTGCTGCGAAGTGAATACTCGGCGCGCGTCCCGACGAGTGCGGAAAAATCTCCGATATCTTGCTGAAGCGTTTCCGGCTGTTTCCCGGTGTATCGAGGATAAATGAGCCGGACCGTGAAGTCTTTGACAATCGGAAGATCGACGACATCGACGTTGAAATCCCTGCTTCTCTGACCGCCGGCGGTAACGTAGTACACCAGGTCGCTTCTTACATCCGGCATTCTGAACGTATAGGTCCCTCCGCCTCTCTCCTTCACAAGATGGCCCTCGAATACTTTCTCGTCGCTGTATTTCTCGCTGATAGAAATGTGAGAAGGAAACCGAGAGGCAGTGACGAGCCCGACTCTGACTCGTACTTCCAACGTGTCGCCTCTCGACAGATCAGTGTCGCCGGGAGTTATTTCAAAAGTGTAGGCCGACGGGGTGACGTAATTGTGCGTGAAGTCCACCGAGCGCATTAACGCGTCCGGCATGCGCGATGGAAAACCGATTAGCAGGAGTGCGGCAATGGCAAGGGTCGCAGCGAGAAGGTAGCCATGACGTTTCCGTGGTTTGTACTTGACCGCCGTCTCGAGCTCGCGCGAAGAAGCGCTGCCTATCGTCCGTCTGATATACTCCCTTACGAGTTCTTCGGAGTGTAATGACTCATTGACGCTAGACATGAGCTCGATAGCGTTACGCAATCTGTCCTTGATGTCGGGGAATGCCTCGCCTGCTTCGAGGGCGGTGTCGACAAGGTCCCTGGTTGGAACGGGTCTGAAATAATGCACCAGATGGGGAAGCAGGAACTTAATAAACGTGAGCAGCAGTGCAGTCGCGGAAATCAGGAAGATGGAGGTCCGAACCACCGGGCCGAAATTGTAAATCATTTCGAGAAGCCCGGCGACGAACAGAGAAAGCACGAGAACCGATACGCAAGCGGCGGCCCCATCAACGATGCGTGCCAGGACCTTCTTGCGGTAGATGCGCCGCAGCGACGCTAATACATCTTTCCCGGAATCCTGGCTGAGATCATATCTCATGAGTCAGTGAGTAAGAGCCCAGTAAACTATGTTTGTGCCGAACTCCATCGCTTCCCGTCGTTTGTTTTCAGGATCGCCGTGGACTTCGGCCGGATCCCATCCGTCGGATGGATTACATTCTGTGGTATAGTACACCGCAAGCCTTTTCCCGATGAATATCCCGAATGCCGCCGGAGGCTTGCGGTCATCCCAATCCTGTATCTTCGGCGGCCCATTGGAAAAATCAAACACACAGCTGTAAAGCCCGTACGAGTACGGCAACTGGACTAGCTTTTCCTCCGGAAATACCTTCCTCATCTCACGTCTAAACGCCTCGTCCATGCCGTAGTCGTCGTCCGCGTATATGAAACCGCCGTCGTCGAGGTAGCGGCGCAATCTCTTCGCCTGTTCATCGGTGAATCTGATATTACCGTGTCCTGTGATAAATAATAACGGATAGCTGAATACGTCGTCGCTCATTATGTCGACGTAATAGTAATTCGGGTCTACGGCGATATTCGTGTGTCTCCCGACGAACTGCAGGAGCGTCGGTTCCTCGAGCGGATCGTTGTACCAGTCTCCGCCTCCGTCGTATTTCAGCCTGGCGATTCTGACCGCACTCGACTCTTGCGCGAAGGCTTCTTGAACAAATCCGGCACAGATGATCAGGAACAATATCGTGAGCAGGGAATTTCTCATCGATCTCAATCTAAAGAAGGGTAAATGCAGTTTCAAGATAGCCACCGGAGGAAGCGTATCACTTCGGCCTTGGGATGTATCATCGCGAATGATTTCAACCGCCAGGGACGCGCCGACGCACCGGCTTCTTGGTTCATCGATTCCAGATCAGGTATCTGTTGGTGTCCAATTTCAATACTGTCTCTTGGCGGTCACATCCCACTTCGGTGTTAATACCCCCTATCGGGAAGGCAATACAGGGGGGCGCCGGTAAATATGGCGTTTCGCTCCCAAAAGTGGTAAGTTTCTTCGTGGAGCAATTCATACATCAGAACGGATACCTGACTGTCTTCATCTCGGTAGCCCTGGCAGGAGAGGTCGGTCTTTTTGCCGGCGTAGCACTTGCGCGATCGGGTGCGGTGTCGCTGACGGGCGTTGTAGTTCTAGGCACGGCAGCTTCGTTTGTCGGCAATACTATCTACTATTATGCGGGGAAGTCTCTCTGGAAAAGATGGAGCTTCCTCCGGGACAAGCTGGGCGAGAAGGTAAATCGATCGTCGAACGTCGTAAAGAGATTCGGAGCTCCCATCATGCTCGTGGCAAGATTTTTTTACGGTATCAGGGATATGGTCCCGCTCACGCTCGGACTCTACCAAACGGATCCGATCCCCTTTGCTGTGTACAATCTTGTCGGCGCGTTTCTGTGGGCGTATTCATTCACGGTACTCGGGAAGGCGTTTTCATCTTTCGTCAAGGGATATGCCGGAAGCCTGAGCGCGACTCTCGCGTGGGTGGCGATTTCGACGATGATAGTTGTCGTCTATTTATCCATCCGTCGGCTCGCTTCCAGGTTGCGCTGACACATACGAATAGAAAAACGCCGGCTGATCCTGAGCGGATCGAACCGGCGGCGGATATTTATTCCTTCAATACATTTTGCTTTATTGCGTGCCGTCGTGGCAGTCGGTGCATGATCCTTCTTTCCATGCATCTCCGATTCCGACGTGCGGATGGACGAACGGTACGCCGTCAAGATTGACAACCGAATCGGCCTTCTCTCCCTGGGCAAGTATGATGTGGCAGGTTGTGCAGCTGTGCGGTATCACCTGTCCGTCGGCACTCTTGTGGTGCCCATCATGGCATCGGAAACAGCCCTGATATTCCATATGTCCGAGATCGTTCGGGTATGCCCTCCAGTCGGCTCTCATGTACGGGAAGAAATTCTGTTTGTAAATGGTTTGTAGCGAAGCGATCGCGCCCGTAATGGCGGAATCATCATGCGCTGCGACTGCCGGGTATTTCCTTTGGTAGAAAGAGTTGATGTACAGGGCGATGCTGTCCAATGCATCCTTCGTGTTCACATAGCGGGGCACAAGCGCATTGACCCCCTCCTGCTTGATCCAGGGAAGACCCGGGCTGATAGCACCTGTCGCCATCGCGTCGTTGATCGCGTCTCCTGGCGATTTTATGATGTGCGTCGGCCGGTTATGGCAATCCATGCAATCCATCGTTTTTATTTTCACGTGTTTGACGGAATCGGGCGTGAAAGGGTTGTCGCTAGTGGTGAACGTTTCCGTCTTTCCGTCTTTGTTTACGACGCGCACCCATGGAATGGTCTGCGACGTGGAGTCGGTCGGGATGAACTCTACCGTGTGTGTGACGTGCCAGTGGACAGACGGACGCTGCGGCTCTGCTGAAGTGCTCCTGCCGACCCTGACCAGCATGTCGAGGTCCCACCGGGTGTTCGCCGAATCCTCGAGATAGAATGTCTTCGTTATGCGGCGCTCTCCGGTAAACGATTGTGGCCAATGGCACTGTTCACAAGTTACCCTCGCAGGCCGCAAATTCTTGATCGGGGTAGGGATTGGCCGCGGGAATTTATTGAAGAGCACGGCATAAATCTGATACGCGCCGGACAACTTCGATTTGACGTACCAGCTCGCGCCCGGTCCTACGTGGCACTGTACGCACGCGACCCTCGCGTGCGGAGAATCGGCATGAGTTACAAACTCCGGCTTCATCACCCTGTGACAGAGTTGTCCGCAAAATTGTACGGACTCCGTTGCCTCGAATGCCCTGTAACTCCCGATCGCGGTGAACACCATTAGAAGAAGCGTCCCCGTCGAGAAAATGAAAAAAACACGCCGCTGTTTCGGATCTGAGAGATCGATCTTGGGCATCAGAGAACCGCCGGTCTCGGCAAGCCGGTGATAACGCTTTCTTTCTACCAGCGCGCCGAGCGGAATTATGAGAAGAGCGACTATTAATACTGCAGGGAAGACTATGTAGGTTACAATTCCAAAGTATGGCGGGAGTGAATTCCACATCGCCGAGAGTACCATCAGTATCAGGATCGTGCCGAATATGACGCTCGCGATGATGGCACCGGCCATACTAATTGGGTTGTAAAATATGTCCGGTAACTTTCTTTTCTTCATCATTTCCTCTGTATGGTTGTTAATGTCAATGGGTCCATCGACAGGATAAGAATCCCGTCCTCGGACATCATCGTTGACCTAACGATGCCAATTATAGACCTGCTCAGAGGAATGGTCTAGAAAAGCGGGCGATATCGTCTATCGCCTTTCACTGCCGGGCATAAGTTACTATCTGATGCCTATTCAATTCAATATATCGTCATAATTTCCCAAAAACTTGAGGAGAATCTCAACAACCGCGCGTCTTTTCCGGCATTTTTACAGTTTTGGAAAGAGGGGAGCCTGCCGGTCCCTGCTCCCAAGTCTCGCGTTAGTCTATTCACTACCCCTCGATTGACCTCCGCTCCCTCTCCGCATTCTAATTAACCGGTTGAGTCTTTCATGTCGTTCGAGTTAAATTGTTCCATCATGGCTATTATGATCTTCATTACGGGTGGGACTTTCGACAAGGAATATAACGAACTGACGGGCAAGCTCTTCTTCAAAGACAGCCACCTCCAGGAGATGCTAAGGCTCGGCAGGTGTAAACTCGATGTCGATGTCAGAACGCTCATGATGATGGACAGCCTGGAAATTACGGATGCCGACAGAGGGATCATACTCGAAAATTGTACCTTGTGCGAACACGAGAGAATCGTCATCACTCATGGGACGGACACGATGGAACAGACTGCGCAGCTCCTGGGAAAATCTATCAAGGACAAGACTGTGGTCCTTACCGGCGCAATGATTCCATACAAGTTCGGAAGTTCAGACGGGCTCTTCAATCTCGGAAGCGCCCTCGCATTTGTTCAGACTCTGCCACACGGCGTGTACATAGCTATGAACGGGATGTATTTCAACTGGGATAATGTCCGCAAGAACAGGAAGACAGGCGAGTTCGAGGAGATAAAATGAGCCTGATCCGGTGTCCATGGCCGTCGGACGACCCGTTGATGATCGCGTATCATGACGAGGAGTGGGGAGTACCTCTTCATGACGATAGGCTCATTTTCGAGTTTCTGATATTAGAAGGAATGCAGGCAGGACTCAGCTGGTCAACGATACTCCACAAACGTGAGAACTTCAGGTTGGCATTTGACGGATTCGATGTCGAGAAAGTCGCGCGATTCGACGGAAGAAGAGTCAGGAGCCTTCTTAACGATGCGGGCATCATCAGGAACAAATTGAAAATACATGCCGCCGTCTCCAACGCAAGGCAATTCATCCTGGTACAGGAAGAGTACGGTTCATTCGACCGGTACATTTGGCAGTTTGTAGATGGACGACCTAAGATGAATCGGGTTCGGTCTTTGAAGGATATCCCCGCGACGAGCAAAGAATCAGATGCGATGAGCAAGGACCTGAAAGCGAGGGGATTCAAATTTGTCGGCTCGACTATCTGCTACGCGCACATGCAGGCGACCGGGATGGTAAACGATCATCTGACGTCGTGTTTCAGGTATAAGGACCTGAAGACTGGGTCAGGCGCGTAAGATTTGCGGGCTGCCTGGCGGGCCGGACATTCGGTCTTCGGGATTCATTCTTTTCTTCGTGCCTTAGAAAGGATAATAGCATGAATAGGCTGTTTGCGGTTCTTTGGGCGATACTCATTCTTGTTCCCTGCGATAGCTTTGCGCAGGAGCTCCTGAAGCTTCCTCCGCCAGATACTTCAGGCGGGCTGCCGCTGATGCAAGCGCTGAAGGAGCGGAAATCTACAAGGACTTTTGCCAGCAAACCGATACCTCAGCAGACGCTTTCTGACCTTCTCTGGGCCGCGTTCGGGATCAATCGCCCGGACGGTAGGCGCACAGCCCCTTCTGCGATGAATTGGCAGGAAATCGATATCTATGTCGCCTCGGAAAAGGGACTATTCCTGTATGAGGCGCGGTCGCATTCGCTCAGACTCGTCTCTTCTACCGACTTGCGCGGCAAAACCGGTACTCAGGACTTCGTGAAATCGGCTCCGGTCAATCTCATCTATGTTGCGGACATGTCGAAGGTGAAGCACGCCGGCAGGGAAAACGAAGACCTGTGGGTCGGGGCAGACTGCGGCTTCATCGCGCAGAATGTTTATCTCTTCTGCGCTTCAGGCGGTCTGTCATGTGTCGTCAGGGGATCTATCGACAAAGAGAAGTTGTCCGGAGAGATGAACCTCCGTCCGGAACAGAAGATTATCCTGGCACAGAGTGTCGGATATGCGAGATAGTAATTCATCGGCGCGGGATATCAGGAATTCCGGTGTCTTGCGGTGCGGATGTGCCCCGTTGTTCTATTAGAATTGTGGTCGCTTCGGTCGCAGATGCTGCAAAAAGGCTGTCTCGTTGAAGCATCCCCGGCAGTATTCGTGAACTAAACCTATTGGGAGTTCTGTCATGCTCGATATGAAAGAGGAGCAACGCTGGACGCGATTGGCGCTTATCACGAAGATATTGAAAATAGTTGCCGTGGTAATACTTGTCGCTTTCCTCGTCTGGCTCAAATGGGGAAGATGACCTTCGTGAGTTTGGAAAACGGTTTTGTCTCGCAACTTCCGCTGATAGAGACCGTTGTGGTGTTGTATCTTTCTCGGTGCCTTGATATACTTCGGCTGCACTGACGTTTCTCTAATTTAAGCAAGTAATCAGGAGATGTGGAATTGGTCCGGCCGGAGATATTCAATTCGTTATTCGATGCGCGTAAAGAACACTGGCGGTCTCTTTAATGTTTCGTGCGGGGCTGGTGGTAATTGCTCTTGTAGTATGTTCGAGCGTCTTTGGCTTTGCTCAGTCGACGGCGAATTTTCAATGGTCCAGATCGGGCGCCTCATCCATCGGAGCTGTCAACGCCCTGGCGATGAACCCGGGGGCCGGGACATCGGCTGGAGGCTACATACTTGCGGGTACTGCGAACGGGGGACAGTTCAGCGATGGAAGTCCTACCGGAGGTGTTTTTCGAACGTCGGACGATGGCGCTACATGGACTCTTACCGGGCTTTCGGGGAAATGGGTGCAATGTCTCGCGATCGGTAGTTCGGGCCTGGCCTTTGCCGGTGCCGCGATAGGTGCGGGGCTTTATGTGTCTACCGATAGTGGAAATACCTGGTCTGCAGATAGCCTCTTGTCGGGTTACTCGGTCCAATGTGTTGCGATAAACGGTGGAACGGTATTCGCAGGCACGTACAGCAATGGACTTTGGGTCTCTTCTGATGAAGGAAAGAATTGGAAAGCGTCCGACAGCGGGTTTGTTTCCTACAATGCTTCCGGGAAACCGAGCGTCACCGCGCTCGCCGTCAACGGAGGGGAGATTCTGGCCGGCACAAATGCAGGGATGTATTTGTCTACCGACAACGGCCTGAGCTGGGTACGCGAAGGTTTGGATAATCAATATGTCAATTCGCTCGCCGTTCAGGGACCTGGCACATCGGGCGTCAGGATTTTTGCAGGCACAAATTTCGGAGTCTTCGTCGCTTCAGGCGGCGACACAAACTGGACCGTGGTAAATACAGGATTGACCGACAGCTCTGTGACCAGTATCGCGGTGCTGGATGGCAAGCTCTACGCCTCCACAGAAAGCGGTCTGTTTGTTTCGAACGACGGCGGTGGTAACTGGACTCAAGCAAACGTGGGGTTGCCATTTCCAGATATCCCTGCCCTCGCATCCAATGATTCCACCATCGTTGCCGGTGCAGCAGGCAGCGGGGTCTTCCTTTCGCATGATGGAGTCGACTGGCTCGCAATCAACTCTGATGTGTCCGGAACCACTGTCGATGGCTTCATGTCCGATGGGACGGCCATGTATGCCGCCACGAGCGGAGGGGTCTACCTTTCGCCCGACAGCGGGATTTCCTGGAGCCCGAGAAGCAACGGGCTCGTGAACGATCAGGTAACCGCACTCACCATGAACGGGACTTCTATGTTCGCGGGAACGACTTTCGGACTGTATGTGTCGAACGATGAGGGGCAAAGCTGGACGATCGTTGACAGCATGTCGACCAAACAGGTCTCGGCGCTAGTTTCCAACTCCGGCTTGGTGTTTGCCGGGACAAGCAGCCAGGGCGTTTTCATCTCTTCTGACAACGGAAAGACGTGGACCTCAGCAGACAGCGGCTTGAAAAGCCTTGCAATAACCGGTTTCACTATAAGCGGAGGGACTGTACTTGTCGGGACGAACGGCCAGGGTGTGTATTCGTATACGGGGGGCGTGCCGGCCTGGTCGGCAGTTAATCCGGGTTTGACGAACACTACGATAACCTGTCTCGCCTCGAACGGGACGAACATCTACGCCGGTACTGCCGGTGGACCGTACACTTCCGGTGCGAGCAGCATCGATTGGAATCCAATCACTGACAGCGGGAGGGTAGCCGTGTCGATAAATGCTATCGCCGTCAGCGGCCCTTACCTTTTCTGCGGCACAAACATAGGCCCTTATCTTTCGACGGACAACGGGAACACATGGGAATCTATGCTGACAGGCCTGCCGCTTACCTCACAGGGAATCACTGCATTGACAATTTCCGGCTCTAATGCTTTTGCGGGGGCGTACCAGGGAGGCGTGTGGGTTGGATCTCTTAGCGGCATCACAGCCATCGATGCGCACCCGTCTCAAGTCCCGGAAGCATTTTCACTCTCGCAGAATTATCCGAACCCTTTCAACCCCACTACCATCATCAGATACCAGCTCTCCGCTCCGGGATTCGTAGTTTTGAAAGTCTATGACGTCCTTGGTAGGGAAGTGGCCGCGCTGGTGGATGGGAAGGAATCCGCCGGAATGCACGAGGTCCAGTTCAACGGCGCTCGTCTCGCAAGCGGCGTCTATTTCTATCGCTTGGCCGCTGCCGGCTTCTCTGAAACGAAGAAGATGCTGCTTCTCAAATAACGATATTTGATACTATCCATAAGTAGTCCGTCATTCTTCCTCCGACAGCCGCGTTAGTCCCCGTTTTCCACAGAAAGGTCGGGAATAAGAAAAGCGGCGACAACCCGCAGGCCATCGCCGCTTCTTGAATCTCACCCCTTCGCAGAACTCTATTTTATCTTCGGCTTAATCCCCTTTGGTTTCATCGGCTGTGCCGCGGGACTCCTGGGGTTGCCCATGTTCATCGCCGTGTCGGGGGAGGACGCCGCCTTCATCTGTTCCTTCAGCATCTGTATCTCCTGTGTGATACCCTGCTGATTCGGGTAAAGCGCCTGCAGTTTTTCCAGAAGATCGATGGATTTTTGAGTCTCGTTTTCCTCCTGGTAGAGGCTGAGAAGAATCCTGTATGGGTTGTAGTAGCTCTCCACGTCTTCAGGATTTTCCTTTATCGCCTCGAGCGCTCCGCGTTCTACGACCGCCGCATATTTATGGAACTGCGGCATCGCACCCATTGAGAAATACATCCTTGCGACGTCGCTGAGAACCTTGTAGTTCATCGGTATGCACTCGATGGGTATCCGCGCCTCCATCGTATCGAGTGTAGCTACGGCATCAGAGGAATCACCGTGCATGGCGTAGTAGCTTGCGAGGCGCATGAACCCGTACCTGTAGTTCAGAGTGAGCATCCTGACCTGGTCGTCATAGTAGATGTTCGGGTCGTTGAGATTCGTGAAAAGGAATCCGTAATGAGCATGCTTGTACGCTCTCTTCGGACTATGCAGGTAGCATTCCTTCATGATGTTCGCGTTCAGGGCGTACTCTTCCTCGGGATTCGTACTCTCTTTCGGAGTAAGCTGCATCGCCAGGCCCTGCATGTTGAGAAATGGACCGAGACCGATGAAGTTCTGAGGTGCCACTGTGACGGCAAAATAAATCGGTCTCTTCCAGTCGTTGGTTTGCACGATGTTCTCGACCAAAAGATCCTGGGCCCGAACTGCCTGGATGCTGCCGTAGCTCAGCGTCGGCTTCATTGTGAACTGTATGTATCCCTTGTTGGTGACGCTTGTGTCTGTCACTCCGAATTCTTTGAACACCGACCTGGGAACGGGGATCTTGATGTTTTGCGTCTTCCATTGCACGGGCTGGATGTTCTGCAATTCCTGGTTTGTCATGCTGATCGGGACTTCCTCAGCCCCGTGCGGTCTCTCGTTTTTGAGCTGCAGGTCGTACCAGTTCGTGTTGGCAAGACTGAGATTCACTATTCTTACGTCTGTCCTTATTCCGAGTGCCTCCTGCAAATACCAAAGCGGGAAGGTGTCATTGTCGCCGTTGGTGAAAAGTATGGAGTTAGGTTTGCACGATTGCAGGATATTGTATGAATAATCGAAAGGCGCATAATTGCCGTTGCGGTTATGCGTGTATAAATTCTGCGCGAACATGTTTACGGGGGCCGCGAAGAATAGTACCGCCGCAGTGCCCGCAGCAGCGAGCGTCCTCGTCTTCTTTTGCTTCACCTTCTCCAGGATCATGTCGATTATTCCGGACACACCTATCCCAGCCCAAAGCGCGAAGACAAAATAGGAGCCTACGTAAAAATAGAACCTCTCCCTGGGTTGCGGATCCTGCATGTTGAAGTACACAACGAGTGCAAACCCGAAGGTGATGAACATGACAAGGAACGTAAGTCCGAATTTCCAGTCTTTCTTGAATTGATACCACAGTCCGAATAATCCAAGGAGAAAGGGTATCGCGAAGTATCTTGTCGGGAAGCCCGCACGACCGTCATACCATCCTTTCGGGGCATTGATAAATGCTACAGGCGCGTTCTGTATGTCTCCCGCTCGTCCTATGAAATTCCAACCTATGTAACGCAGGTACATTTGATTTAGCTGGTACCCAAGAAAATAATCCAGATCGGACGAGTACTTCTGGTAACCTGCCTGGTATTCCGCCTGATTACTCCAACGCCGCGGCCAAAATATCGGCTGTGATCCGTATTGATCGCGGTTCAGATAACCTACAAGGCGCTTCAGATCGCTGGGGTTGTCCTCGTTTATCGGAGGGTGTGCGTTTGACCGGATATATACGAGCGCGTATGTCGAGTACCCGAGAACAATGAAGAGACCCGCAAGAAGAGATGTATTGAGTATCCATCTCTTTGCTTTCTGTGCCTTGTATGCACCGTAAATTGCAGCGAGCACGAGACCCGGCGGTATCAACTGTATGATAAAACTGTGCTTGATGTCGAACGGCCCGAAGTTTACATCGCCGTGCAGTATGGCAGCGATCCATTTAACGATCCCGGGATAGATGACAAAGAACCCGAGCATCGCTATGATCCCAAACTTTATAAATGTCTTCAACTCGAATTCGTAATACCTGAAATAAATCAGGAGGGCAACCGTGAAGAACACGATTATGCTCAAGACGTGAACGCCGATCGAAAGCCCCATCGCGTATGCTGCGAGCAACAAATATCTCTGGCTCCCCGGTTCATCGGCCTTTTCGAACCATACCATCCCGAGCCAGAGTATGAGTGCTATGAAAAAAAGCGCAGTCGCAAATAGACTCGACTCTACCGCATTGAACCAAACCGAGTCAGATACGGCAAGTATCAAAGCCCCTATGGCAGCGGACCCGAATACGACTATCGCCCCTTCACCGTCATTAGGGAATCCCTTCCATCTGGAGATCACCTTCACGCCTATCAGGTAGAGAAGCATCATGGCCAGCGCGCTCGTGAGGGATGAAACCAGGTTGTAGCGCAACGCCGGATCATGTACGTACGGCGTCATCATCGCGAGCCTTCCAAGAAGTGTCCAGAGTGGAGCGCCGGGCGGGTGAGGTACCTCCATTGCAGGTGCTGTGGCGGCATACTCTCCACAATCCCAGAAGGCAACGGAGGATTGTGCCGTCATGCCGTACATGAAGAGGGTAACAACAAAGATCGCGAGCGCTATGTAGCGGTGAAGGTGCTTGAAATTCATTTTGCGTCCAATGGTTTTTGTTGACTCAGTGGACTCTATGTTACATTCGAACTGATGAAAAAACAAGGTAATCCTTGAGTGTCGGATGTCTCCCAAAGCGTCAATTTTCATTAAAAACTTGCAGGAATTTGCCAAAGTTTATATTATCATTAGTTGATTTGAATGGGCCCAAAGTGATCTTCACTGCTAACCAATTCGCTGCTGTCTGTATCATGGTGCTGTCCGCTTCACTGCCATCTTTTGCCTCGGTGCATCGACAGGACTCCGTCTCCTCAGTCTTGACGCTTGCGCCGGGTTCTGAAGTCACTGCCGTGAGCCCCGAAGGCTATTTCAGCGAACCTTCCATCGCAGTCAATTACAGAAATCCAAAACAGATCGTTGTCGTGTATCAACGAAATGTCTCCGCGGCTTACTCGTCCGATGGGGGACGACACTGGACGTCGTCGTCCGGCCTCGCCGTTCCGTCCTACCGGGTTTCTGGCGACGTGTCGGTGGCATACGACAATGAAGGTCATGCGATCATGTCCTGCATCGCCTTCGACAATCTCGGCACCGAAGATTACTGGGGACATTGCGCAACCCGCAACGGGATTTTCGTCAAGCGCTCTCTCGATGGCGGGAAGAGGTGGGAGGCAAAGACTGTAGTTGTCGATTCACAGGGAACCGTGCCGGGCATTCCGTTCGAGGACAAACCTTACATTGTCGCAGACAACACCGGCGGTCCATTCGCGGGCAACTTGTATATCGGATGGACGGAGTGGAGGCTTACAGAGTCCGTCATACTCTTTTCCCGCTCGACGGACGACGGCGTGACGTGGTCCAGACCGGTCGACATAAGCGATGTGCACGGCTTGCCGCGAGACGATAACGGCGGGCTGGAAGGATTCGATGGTACAGTGACCCCAGACGGAGTGCTTCACGTGGTCTGGACAAACGGCGGCGAGATTGTCTACAAAGCTTCGAGCGACGGCGGAAAAACATTTACGGAGGATCGCGCAATCATGAAAACCGCTCCGGCTATGTTCAAACCGTCAAATGTCTACCGTGGAAACGGCTTCCCTCAAATTGCGTCCGATGACCGCGGACGTATGTACATTACGTGGAGCGACTACCGCAACGGCGACATCGATGTGTTCGAGTCCCACTCGTCCGACTCAGGTGAAGTGTGGTCGCGCCCTGTACGTGTGAACGACGATCCTTTGCACGACGGCGCCGACCAATTCATGCAGTGGCTCGCCGTCGACAGGGCGACCGGTGATGTGTATGTTATTTTTTATGACCGCAGGATGGATCCGCTTAACGTGCGTGCCTGGATCGTGGTCGCGCGTTCTACCGACGGCGGAAAGGCCTTCAGCAATTACTTGATGAGCAACTCGTCCTTCGTCCCGGATGGTGCATTCATTGGAGACTACAATGGCATCGCCGCGTTCAATGGGCGTGTGTATGGAGCGTGGACCGAACAGGTCCCAAGAATTGAATTCAAAAGAGATGATGCCACGGTTGTTAAAGTCGGCGTGGCTGATTTCAACGAGATAAAGTAAGCACGCGGGACCCGGCGATGGAGTTCCCCTTTTATATATAGATTCAGATTTGATTCCGTATTGGCCGTGGAACTGCCCGAGCACGATTCAGGGAGTCTCACAGCCGTGGGCATCGACGCTCACATGGCATTTATTCCGGATGGATGGCCATCTGTGACAGCGTGTTCGCAATATTCAGAAACGAAAATCCGAAAAGGAGTTGGGTTAATAATATGAGCGTAAGTCAGTTAGCGAATTCGATCGCTGAATCGCCGACACTGAAGCTTAATGAAGAAGCCAGGGTGCTCAAAGAGAAGGGCGAAGCGGTAATTCACCTCGGGGCGGGTGAACCTAAAAATAAAGCTCCATTGTCCGCGATCCTCGGTGCAGCCGCGAAACTCAACACTGCCGAGGTGAAGTACACACCTACGGATGGAATACCATCCCTTAAGAAGGCGATCGTCAAATATACCGAAGAAAACTACGACAGGATCGTGGCCCCGGAGAATATCATAGTCTCCGCCGGCGCCAAACAGTCCGTCTACAATATTTTATATTCCATCATCAATCCTCAGGATGAAGTCATCATTCTTGCTCCTTACTGGGTCAGCTATCCCGAGATGGTGAGGATGGTTTACGGAGTGCCGGTAATCGCAACTCCGGAAGACGGCGGATTCTATCCGAGGATGGAAGATGTTATGAAGGCCGTCAGCAGCTACACGAAGGCGATTATCGTCAACAGTCCCAACAATCCTTCGGGAGTGATGTATCCGGAGGAGTTTATCGCCGGGCTTGTCGAGTTCTGTGAGAAGAAGGATATCTATGTTATCATGGACGACATCTATCACAAGCTGGTATTCGACGGCAAGAAGGCTCCTTCCGCATACAAATACACCAGGAAGGACATAGAGTCGACCCATGTCATTGTTGTGAACGGAGTCTCGAAACTCTATGGCATGACCGGGTTCAGGATCGGCTGGGCGGTCGCCAACAGAAAGCTGACTCAGATCATGACGAACGTCCAGAGCCAGATCACGTCGTGCACAGCCGTCCTTCTTCAGGCCGCGGCCGAGGGTGCACTGACAGGGCTGCAAAGCGCCGTGGAGAGCCTTCGCATGACCCTCGAAAACAACAGGAATGTCATGCTGGAAGAGCTGAGGTCTTTTGACGGAGTGAAGACGGTGAAACCTGACGGCACGTATTATTGCCTGCCTGATTTCAGCGCCTACTCGAAAAATTCCGTCGCATTGTCAGAAATGCTACTCAAGAAAGCGCTGGTCGTGACCGTACCCGGAAAAGAATTCGGAATGGAAGGACACCTGAGGTTAAGCTATGCCGGTTCGTTGAAGGACGTTACCGAAGGAGTTGCCCGTATCAAGTGGGCGCTCGATCCCAATTCACCAAGGGAAATCTACATCGGAGAACGAAAATTAGTGAGGGATTGGTTATGAACAACCTGCTTAATATAAAAACACCCGCTGAAGGCGAAGCCAAAGCTCTGAAAAGCGACTATGGGCTGGATAGCCACGGCATCTTTAATCTAAGAATGTCGTACTGGAATCTACCCACAGAAGCTCTTTATGAGGAAATCGCTTTCAGGGGAGAGGGACGGATAACCCGTCTCGGCCCGGTCGTCGCCTTCACGGGAAAACACACCGCGCGCTCCGCCAGCGACAAGTACATTGTCCGGGAACCTTCCACTGAAGAACATATCTGGTGGGGACAGTACAACAGGCCTTTCCCACCCGATAAGTTTGACGGATTGTACAACCGTCTCCTCGGGTTCATGCAGGGAAGAGACATGTTCGTCCAGGATTGCTACGTGGGTGCCGACGCGCAGTACCGTATGCCGATTCGCGTCGTTGCGGAGAAAGCATGGCATGCGATGTTTGCCCGCAACATGTTCATCCTTCCTGAGTCCAATGAGGAATATCGCAGGCATGTGCCAGACTTCACGGTCATCGCTGTACCATCCTTCAAAGCGATTCCCCAGATCGACGGAACGGCAAGCGAGACGTTCATAATCCTCAACTTTGCCCGCCGAATTTGTATCATCGGCAATACCGCCTATGCAGGGGAATTAAAGAAATCTGTCTTTACGATAATGAACTATTTGATGCCTCTGCAGGGGGTAATGTCGATGCACAGTTCGGCGAACATCGGCGACGACGGCAACTGCGCTGTTTTCTTCGGTCTCTCGGGCACCGGCAAAACTACTCTGTCCGCCGATCCAAGGCGAAGGCTCATCGGCGACGACGAGCACGGCTGGAGCGACGAGGGTGTCTTCAATTATGAGGGCGGTTGCTACGCGAAGGTGATTCGACTCTCCGAATCAGCCGAGCCGGAGATCTACGCTACCACAAGAATGTTCGGCACCGTTCTTGAAAATGTCGTGTTCGATAACGTGACCCGGAGGATCGATCTCGATGACGAGACCGTTACCGAAAACACCCGCGCGTCTTATCCGCTCGATTATATAGCAAACGCGGTCCCGGAGAAGAAAGGCGGACACCCGAAGAATATCATACTGCTCACCTGCGATGCATCCGGAGTCATGCCTCCAATCTCGAAGCTGAGTCCCGATCAGGCTATATACCAGTTCATCTCCGGCTACACTTCCAAGATCGCCGGGACGGAAGTCGGCCTCGGGAAGGAACCCGAACTCACATTCAGTACATGCTTCGGCGCCCCTTTCATGGTACACCATCCGATGTTCTATGCGGACATATTGAGGCGGAAGATCGTAAATCATGGCGTCAACTGCTGGCTGCTCAACACCGGGTGGATCGGCGGCGCTTTCGGTGTGGGCAAAAGGATCAGCATCAAATATACCCGGGCCCTTCTGAACGCGGCTCTCGACGGATCGCTTCTGAAATCGAATTTTGTCACGGACCCGGTCTTCGGTTTCCAGGTCCCGACAAACTGCGAAGGCGTTCCGGCGAACATACTTGACCCGTCGGGATCCTGGCCGAACAAAGACGAGTACATGAAGAAGTACAAACAACTGGCGATGCGCTTCGTCGAGAACTTCAGAAAGTTCGAGCCGGGATGTCCGCCCGAAATCATCGGCTCCGGGCCTAAGGTCTAGTCATTCAGACAAAACCGAAACCTGTAATCGGCTAATTCGTCGGACCTGCGAACTCTTCCAACTTTCAGCCGGGTGTGTGTGAACAGGGCTGCTGAATTACTTTTCCGGCGGAGACAGTACTGCCTCCGCCAGTTTCTTCAATTTATGCTGCCGGTATTTAAAGTCGGTCCCCGCTCATCCGTAGCCTTCAAATTTGCAACAGTCTCCTATTTTGCGTAAATTTTCAGGCAAAAATTGAACCTTTTGTCGCATGTTTGAACAGATTTCAGAGAAATTCGAAGACATTTTCCACCGGCTGAGTGGACAGGCGCGCATCTCAGAGGAGAACGTATCCGATGCGGTGCGTGAAGTGCGACGTGCGCTTCTAGAGGGCGATGTCAATTACAAGGTCGCACGCCAGTTCACGGAAGAGGTCCAGAAGAAGGCCATCGGCAAAGATGTCGTAAAGAGTCTCAATCCTGGCCAGGTGTTCGTCAAAATTGTTTATGATGAACTCGTCCAGCTGCTGGGTGGTACGACAAGTGAGCTCGAGTTAAGTCAGGATATTCCCACAGTCGTGATGATTGCGGGATTACAGGGCTCAGGAAAGACGACATTCGCCGCGAAGCTCGCAAACCATCTTAAGTCGAAGGGGAGATATCCGCTCCTCGTCGCTTGCGACGTTCACCGGCCCGCAGCCATTGACCAGCTCGAAACACTCGGCCAACAAATTGGTGTCCCGGTATTTCTCGAACGCGGAGCTACTGCCGT
Source organism: Bacteroidota bacterium (assembly GCA_021811615.1). GTDB lineage: Bacteria > Bacteroidota > Ignavibacteria > Kryptoniales > JAKASW01 > JAKASW01. The sequence continues at coordinate 104,348 of JAJZNW010000032.1, read as the reverse complement.
CGACATCGCATCGAAATCGATCGACTACGCAAGGAAGAACGCCCGTGATATTGCCATCATCGATACCGCGGGCCGCTTGCACGTCGACGAGGAAATGATGGCGGAGGCAGAAAGTGTCCGCTCCTCAGTTAAGCCGCACCAGATACTGTTCGTCGTCGACTCGATGACAGGTCAGGACGCCGTAAACACGGCGCAGGAATTCAACAAACGCCTCGACTTCAACGGGGTCGTTCTGACGAAGCTCGATGGTGACGCGCGAGGTGGAGCTGCACTCTCCATAAGATCCGTCGTTCAGAAGCCGATCAAGTTCGTGAGTCTCGGCGAGAAGCTCGACCAGCTCGAGATTTTCCACCCGGACAGGATGGCTTCCCGAATACTCGGTATGGGCGATGTGGTCACACTTGTCGAGAAAGTTCAGGAACAGGTCGACGAGAAGAAGGCTGAGAAGCTTGAACAGAGGCTGCGACGCAACGAGTTCACGCTTGAGGATTTCAGAGACCAGCTCAAGCAGATCAAGAAGATGGGACCGCTCCAGGATGTGCTCTCGATGATACCTGGAGTGTCCAGCGCGATGCGGAATGCGACCATCGACGATAAGGCCCTGGTCAGGATCGAAGCGATCATTAACTCGATGACTATTTCCGAGAGAGACAAACCTCACATCATAGATGGAAGGCGGAGAAAAAGAATCGCGGCAGGAAGCGGCACATCGGTTCAGGAAATAAACAGGCTTTTAAAACAGTTCGCCGAAATGCAAAAGATGTTCAAGACCCTTTCGAAAGGGAAGCTCGGTCGGGCGGCTGCATTGGCGAACATGCGCTTTAGATGAGCGAAAGTATGGTGATGAAATCAGCGTATTGCGATGATCGCGGCGCAAGTGAATTTGTTACAATTTTGACGCTACTTTAAAAAATCCGGAGGATAATTTGGCGGTAAGGTTAAGACTACGAAAGACAGGAAGGAAGAACCAACCATCTTACAAAGTGGTTGCGGCGGATTCGAGATTTCCGCGCGATGGTCGATTTCTGGAGACTGTTGGAACATACAATCCATTGAAGAACCCTGCTGAAATCAGGTTTGACGAGCAAAAAGCTTTCAAGTGGCTGAAACGCGGAGCGCTCCCGACCGATACTGTCCGTAGTCTGCTTCGTAAAACAGGTTTGTGGTACAAGTGGTACCTGATGAAGAAAGGCTTGGACGAGTCTGCCGTTGCACAGAAGCTGGCCGAATGGCAGGCGAGTCAGGAAGGCAAGCTCGCTCGTGAGGCTGCGCGCAAGCAGCGCCGCAGGGCATCCAGGAAGGCAAAGAAGGCGGCACCGCCCGCAGTTGGAGCAGAGGCTGCAGCTGCACAGGCACCGGCAGACAACCCGCCCGCCTAGGATCAATCCTCGGAACTTTGAGTTTAGTCGAAGCCCGTCGTCTCACGTCGCCTCGGAGAGCATCTTCAGGAAAAGGGCCGACGTGACGCTGTACCGGCGAAGCTTCAGCTAATGTTCTCCCGCTTCTTTCGGGAGAGTAACTAAGGCGGTTCGTCCGCCATCGGCGGACGGACGGTTATCAGGCTCATGTGAGACTCGTTCGCGGTTTCAGTCTCTTTGAGGACCGCCAACGAGTAGGAAAAGGAGGTCCGCAATGCATGACTTCGTTGATTATGTGGTTAGAAAACTGGTGGACAAACCTGATAGCGTTGAGTTGACCGAAGAGGAAAAAGAGGCCAATAAGGTAATCTTTGAACTCAAGGTCGATCCTGAGGATGTAGGCAAGGTGATCGGTCGAAAAGGAAGAACTGCCAACGCCATCCGAACATTGCTGAGTGCCGTTGCCGCGAGAGAAGGTAAACGCGCGATTCTGGAGATCGTCGACAAGTAGTTCCCCCGCGCAGAACTCAATCCTCAGGTTTACTCCCCGGGTCCGCGGGAAGCCGAAAATCCGGCTCACTCTCGGAAGAGGGACTGCTTGTCTTAAGAAAGTTTGAACGTGGACGAACTGGTTCTTATAGGTGTGGCTAGAAAAGTGCGCGGGAATAAAGGTGACCTTAAGATCGAGGCCATGAGTGATTTTCCCGATAGATATAACGGACTCCTCGAGGTCTTTGTCCGGAAGCCTGATGCCGTGGACCCAGTGAGAATGAAACTCGAAAAGAGCGAATTTGTGAAAAACTATGCTGTAATGAAATTGAAGGGTGTCGATTCTTACGACGATGCCGCCTCTTTCCTCGGCTCAGAGATACTCGTAAGCGAATCGGAGAGAGTTGCTCCTCCTGAGGGGACGTACTTTGTCGATTCACTTATAGGGATGAATGTGGTGAATGCTGCCGGTGAAAGACTCGGCAATGTTGAAAACGTTCTGTCGAATTTGAAGCAGAGTATTCTTCTGATCAGCTCCGTGGATGGAAAAGAGATCAATATCCCCTTTGTGAACGCTTTCGTGAAGAAAGTCGACGAAACATCGAGAGAAATCACGGTCGAACTGATCGACGGTCTCACTGAAGATTCAGGCCGGAATCGGGAGCATCTGCATTGAGGATCGATATCATCACGGCCTTTCCTAAAATGCTGGAGAGCCCTCTCGGCGAGAGCATGCTGAGGAAGGCCCAGGAAAGAAATGTCGTGGATATCGTCGTACATGATCTCAGAGACTTCGCTCACGATAAACACAAGACTGTGGACGATTCACCTTACGGCGGCGGAGCGGGAATGGTCCTTAAGCCGGAGCCTGTGTTTGAAGCCGTCGAAATACTGCTGTCGGAACGGGCATACGACGATGTGGTCCTCCTTGCAGCTGACGGCGACACGTTCACTCAAAAAACTGCGAACATGCTTTCGTTAGAGAACAATCTTCTCTTCATATGCGGCCACTATAAAGGCGTCGATGAGCGAATAAGGGAGAGATTGATCACTCGCGAGATTTCAGTGGGAGATTATGTCCTCACGGGAGGAGAAATCGCGGCGCTGACGGTCATAGATGCCGTTGTAAGACTTCTTCCCGGCGCTCTCGGAGACAGCGAGAGTGCGCTTAACGATTCGTTTCAGACCGGCCTTCTCGATTCGCCGCAGTACACGCGCCCGGCGGAGTTCAGGGGAATGAAAGTGCCGGACGTACTCCTCGGCGGAAATCACGAAGAAGTCGGGAAATGGCGCGAGCAGAAAAGTATCGAGAGAACATCGAGGCGTAGGCCCGATCTGTTGGAAAAATATTATTCGGAGTCCGGCGCGGGAAAGGCGCAGGCCCAAAAGTTTTGAGAAAATGGAGAACTAAAAATGAACAAAATCTCGTTGGTTGAAGCAGCACACATCAAGACGGACCTGCCGAATTTTAAACCGGGTGATACCGTCAACGTTCACTTCCGCGTCGTGGAAGGTGACAAGGAACGCATTCAGGACTTTGAAGGCATCGTCATCAGCCGCCGCGGCGCGGGTCTGAAAGAGACCTTCACTGTCAGGAAAATCTCGAACGGCGTCGGAGTGGAAAGAATCTTCCCGATTCATTCACCGCGCATAGCGAAGATCGAGCTTGTCAGAGGCGGAAAAGTCAGACGCGCAAAGCTTTTCTATCTCAGGGATCTTGCCAGCAAAGCGGTTCGACAGAAGACTACCTAACAATTTTTATCAAGCTGGTCGCCACCGCCGTTTCCACCCGTCTCAAGGAGCGGGGAAGCAGGGCGCATCAGCCAGGAGAGACAGGAGAGAGATGCTTGAGCTGCAGGAAATCGACGCGTTTACCGGCCTAGAGGATGTTCGGCAAAAAGTAGTTTCTGGCGAGAGGCTGTCCCGCGAGGACGGAATCAGGCTCTATAAGACTAACAACCTGCTTGCTCTCGGGTACATGGCTAACATGGTACGCGAGAGGCTGAACGGGTCGAGAACTTATTTCGTCAAAAACTATTATCTGAATTATTCCAATATCTGCGAACTCGACTGCAAGTTCTGCTCGTTCTACCGCAAGGAAGGACAGGACGGAGCGTTTTTGATGAGCCTCGACGACATCTTCAAAACCGTCGAGGACGATAAGGATAATATCACGGAGATGCACATGGTCGGCGGCCTGCACAACGGTCTGCCGTATGACTATTACCTGAATCTTCTCCGCGGGATAAAGAAGATTGATCCGAGAATTCACATCAAGGCATTCACGGCTGTCGAAATCGACTTCTTTGCCAGACTGTATGGCCTCTCGGTCGAGAGAGTCCTGCTCGATCTGAAGGAAGCAGGATTGGACGCGATGCCGGGAGGCGGTGCGGAAATATTCAGCGACCGCGTCCGCGCAAAAATGTTTGCCGACAAAATCGGCGCAGATCAGTGGATAGGCGTGATCAAGACCGCGCACAGACTCGGGATCCCTTCAAATGCCACCATGCTCTACGGGCATATGGAGACTATCGAGGAGAGAGTGGACCACCTCATTCGTCTTCGTGAAGTTCAGGATGAAACCAAGGGCTTCTTCGCGTTCATCCCTCTCGCCTATCATCCTCACATTGAAGACTCCACTCAGTGGGCTACCGGCGTCGATAACCTGAAAAGTATCGCCGTCAGCCGCCTCATGCTGGATAACTTCCCGCATATCAAGGCGTACTGGATCTCCATGGGGCCGAAAGTGGCACAGATAAGTCTCGGCTTCGGCGCCGACGATCTTGATGGCACCGTGCGTGATGAGCGCGTCTTCAGGATGGCGGGCGCTTCCACCGAAACTGCCCTCACGAAACGCCAGCTTGTCAAGCTCATCAAGGATGCAGGAAGAATCCCGATCGAGCGCGATGCCCTGTATCATACATTAGAAAGCTTTTCCTGAGCCAAAAGCCCGGAAAAATGAAGGTGAAGAAATGGCAGGTCCAAAAGATCGCATTCCGAAGAAACGTCTGGGCGCGGTTAGTTTTTTAAACACGAAACCGCTCATCTACGGTATCGAGAATAATCTGTTTCCCCACAACTTCGAGCTTGTGAAAGCGATACCGTCTGCACTCGCGGTCGAGTTGAATGCGGGTAAACTCGACGTTGCCTTGATTCCAAGCATCGCTTACGCCAGGAATAGTCCCACACTGAGAATTGTACCGGCATGCGGAATCGTTGCCCACGGCGAAGTGAACAGCATCCGCCTCTATTTCAACAAGGATTTGAAGAGCATCCGAACCGTTGCGCTTGACATCAGCTCGATGACCTCCGTCGTGCTCACGAAGATCATACTCGCGGAGAGATACGAGACAAAACCCGAATTCATCGCAGCACTTCCCGATGTAAATAAGATGCTCGCCTCCGCAGATGCGGCTCTGGTTATTGGAGATGCTGCACTCTTCAAGACCGAGACTGCTGGCGTGAATTATCTCGACCTGGCGGAAGAGTGGCGCGACATGACAGGCCTTCCGTTCGTTTTCGCAGTCTGGGCGGGAAGGAACGGAGCCATCAATCTCGACGATACACAGGCAATTATCTCATCAAAGAACCTGGGGCTGGACAATATTGACGCGGTCTGTCGGGCCGCAGCGGCTGAATACAATGCCGATTTCACGCTGGTTAAATCCTATCTCACCGAAAACATTCAATTCGATCTCGGTGAAGAGGAGATCGCCGGTATGAGACAATATTTCGAGATGGCTTACTACCACGGGGCTCTCGAATATATGCCGCTCGTCAATTTCTACCCCCTTGAGTCGCCTGCCGAGGAGTCTTCTTCGCACAATTAGCAGTTTGTAACAAAATCGTTCGATTTCGTAGATTCCCTGAGAAAAAGGAGCTTTTGAAATGAAATGGCTGCTACCGCTTCTCATGTCATTCACTCTGCTAGCTGCTATTACTCCGGCGTCCGCTCAGGAGGCCGACTCCTCTTCATCGGTTCAGGGCGGAATCATCGACTCGCTCAGGGCGCAAATGCGCGGGATAGAGAAATCCTATATGCTGCTCAAGGAACGCACCGATTCGACGAAGCACTTCACGGAATCGGACAGGCTCGAGCTCGAGAAGCTTTCTCAGGAGATGACCGCTATCGGTGAACAACTTACGCATCTCACGCAGACTGCCTCGCGTCTTGCGGATGATGCTGCGAGTGTCTACGATTTGAAGAACCCCCAGGTCGAAAATGGCGACTACACTATCTCCGATAATCAGGTCGTCGACCATGATGTCAAGGTCCTGAACGGTGATGCGTTTATTCATGGTACACTCAACGGCAGCATCGTGGTCGTGAACGGTAATGCCTATGTCAGGGGCGGCGCAAAAGTTACCGGGGACGTAATCGTAGTGAACGGCAGGGCCCATGTCAGTCGTAACGCTGAGGTGTCAGGGAACATCATCGAACGCGGCGGTGCCGACCTTGAAATGAGGCGCGACCTGACCGAGAAATTGCACTTCCTGAATAATCCCGATATATGGGCAAAGCCGAACTTTCTCTTCGACAGGCTGGCCGCCAACTATAACCGAGTCGACGGACTCTTTCTCGGAATTGGACAGCGCAGGCAATATTATTGGAGCGGCGCGGAAAGCTTCTCACCCTTTGGATTCGTCGGGTACGCGTTTGCCCTGCATAAGTGGCGATACCAGGTCGGACTGGACAAATGGTTCGGAAACCGCGACAGATTCGAAGTGGGCATCGAGGCTCATTCTTTGACCGACTCGAAGGATTACTGGATCATTGGCCCGAAGGAAAATTCACTTTACTCCATCCTCGCAAAAGAAGATTTCATGGACTACTTCTCCAGAGACGGGATGTCGGTCCATGTAGCTCAATACTACGATATGAATTCCAGGGTGAAGGTGAGCTTCGACGTCGACAAGTACTCTTCATTGTCCGACATGACAAACTGGTCGATCTTCGGCGGACATAAATCGTTCCGCCCTAACCCTCCCGTCACGGACGGGTGGATGAGAAGTGTCGTTATCGACCTGCAGCACCGCGAGTACAGGGGGGACTCTAAACGCATCGGCTGGCTTGCGGGATTGCGAGGCGAGACCACTTTGAGCGGCGCGTTTGACTTTTCAATGTTGACGGCGAACATCGTTAGGTACCAGCCTCTCTTCAGGGGCGTACAGCTGAACATGAGGTTGGTGGGCGGCACTTCGCGTGGACTCTTGCCGCCTCAGCGCACCTACCAGATTGGTGGCTTCAATACTCTCAATGCTTTCCCGTATAAGGAATTCACGGGCAACAGGCTCGTGCTGTTCAATGCTGAGCTTCTGCTGAGTCCGGAGTTGTTTAAGCGTTCGCACTTCTTCCCGCTGAACACCGTGACGCTTATACTCTTCAGCGACGCCGGAGAAGTGCAGGATGCTGGCACGGTTGGAATGACCAGCGGCTGGGAGCTGATGAAACTGAGCGGACTTAAGTCCGACTATGGAGTCGGCCTCGGCAATGGCTCCGGAAGTTTCAGGATATTCCTTGCCTGGAGAACCGACATCAGCGCTCCCCCGACATTCGGCATCCGCGTAGCGAGGCCTTTCTAAAGGCGAAGTGAAAAAGAGAGAGAATTACGGCCGGAGAAGCGTCAAACAATCCGGCACCGCCACGATCCATCGTGGGGTGCCGGTATCGCATTCATCTGATTCCCCGATGTCTTTCGCTCTCAGGCAACGATGGTTCTCACGGGAATATTCCGAGCTCCATATAAGCTGTCGCAATCTTGTTTATCGCGTTTAAGAATGCCGCGGTACGCAGGTCCGGTATCCTGGTGTCGCTCTTCAATATTTCCCTTATCTGGTTGTATGCTCCCGTCATCGTCTCTTCGAGCCCGGAGTTGACGAGGTCGATCTCGTCGGCACCCTTCGTTATCGCAGTTCGTTCGGTTTCGGTGAACGATTTCCCGGTTGTCTGTTCGACGGCGTGAAGTATTTTGTCAAACGCTGAATGTTCGAACCGCTTGTCCATCCTTCCGAACCTGACATGCGAAAGGTTCTTCAGCCATTCGAAGTAGGAAACCGTTACTCCACCAGCGTTAAGAAACATGTCAGGGACAACCATGACGTTCTTCTTCAGCAATATTTCCTCGGCGCCGACGGTCGTCGGACCATTTGCACCCTCGCCGATAATCTTCGCCTTCACGCGCGGGGAGTTCTCTTCGGTTATTTGTTCCTCCAGCGCTGCCGGAATAAGGATGTCGCAGTCCAACTCCAGCGCCTCGAGTGAATGTCCGAGGTCCTTCGCACCCGGGAACCTGAGGATCGACCCTGTTTCCTTCCGATGTTTTACGACCGCGTCCACATCGAGGCCTTTCGGATCGTATATGGCACCTTCGTACTCCGCAAACGCGACTATCACCGCACCACCCTCCTGGCAGAACTTCGCGGCATGGTAACCGACGTTTCCGAGCCCCTGTACCACGACTCGCTTTCCTGACAGGCCGCGGGTTAATCCCAACTTTTTCATGTCTTCTGCGTTATCGCATGCTTCCTGTAGGCCGTAGAAAATGCCTCTTCCCGTCGCTTCCGTCCTTCCACGAACACCGCCTTCCGCAACGGGTTTTCCGGTGACGCATGCGAGAGCGTCGATCTTCCCCGGATAGAAAGTCGAATATGTGTCCGCGATCCAGGCCATCTCTCTCGATCCTGAACCGTAGTCCGGGGCCGGCACATCGACACCGGGTCCGATGTAGTTCTTTCTGATCAGCTCCGTGGTGTAGCGTCTCGTTATGACTTCGACATCGGTCTCCGTGTATTCCTTCGGATTGAATTTTATCGCACCCTTCGCTCCGCCGAACGGCACGTCAACTACCGCGCATTTGTAGGTCATCAGGGCAGCAAGAGCTTTTACCTCGTCCTCGTCAACCATAGCCGAGTATCTTATACCGCCCTTGACGGGTAGCTTGTGGTAACTGTGCTCGACCCTCCATCCCCGCAAGACCTGTAGTCCTTTTGAAGTCCGCACGGGAAACTGAAATGAGTAAACGCTGTTGCACCCTTTGATTTGTTCGAGCAATCCTTGTGGGTAGCTCGTGAATTGGGCAGCCCTGTCGAAATTGCGGTTCACATTTTCGAAGAAGCTGATGGCATGTTTTGTGTTTGGCATAGTTTTACCCTGTTTTTGTGGTTGGGTATTTTCACGTATTCCTCATGTGAAATATATTTTGAATTCAGGTGTGTGATACCACGACAGCTGTACCATAACAAAGGACCTCGGTGACGCCGTTCATCAACTCTGTCGCGTCATATCTCACGCCTACGATTGCGTTTGCACCGACCTGCTCGGCATGTTCCACCATCATCTCGAAAGCTTCTTCGCGGCTTTTCTCACAGAGCTCGGTGAAAAGTGTGATATTACCGCCGAATAGAGTCTGCAACGATCCGCCGATGGTGCCGAACACGGATCTCGATCTCACGGTGATGCCGCGGACAACTCCCAGCTGTCTTGTGATCTTATACCCCTCGAGTTCGAATGTCGTTGTGGTCATTGAATGGTCCATCGAAGACCTCCTTGTGTGTAAGGTTGTGATACGACTCGCAACAATTTGTCCAGTGAATATAGCCGGGGGACAGGTATTTCACAATGTCGCCTCCCAACATAATGGAACATCGGGTGTCGAATACGCCGGGAGCGATCCTTCGCTCCAGCAGCCTGTCTGATAATCTTAAGCAACGGCCCTCCGACGGTTAGATTTGTGAATAGCCCAGGTAGTGTACTCTTAGTCTTTTAATCGGATTTCCTGCAATTCTTGAGTGTGGTGAATTCTTCTGTCGTTTTGTAAATTCTATCGAATCAGATGAGGAATAAATGAAGTACATCAAACCCGCCGCAGTCGTAATCCTCGCAATAATCATCGCCTCTTGCTCGCCGCAGAAACTGAAGGTGGACCTCGTCCTGACGAACGGACAGGTCCAGACGATGGATCCCGCCTATCCGATGGCGGAAGCTGTCGCCGTCAACGGCGGCAAAATCGTCGGTGTCGGCACCGACGACGGCGTCACATCTCACTTCTCTGGAACGAGGACGTTGAACCTTCATGGTGCATACGTCCTTCCCGGATTGATAGACGGCCACGCGCATATGGTGGATCTCGGCATGAGTCTTCAGACTATCAATCTGTCGGGTGCTCGCTCTCCACAGGAAGTGGCCACGCTCGTCGAAGAAGCGACTGCCAGAACGAGGCTCGGAGGTTGGATCCGCGGAAGCGGTTGGAACCCGACGCTATGGCACGAGAGTCTTAAGGACCTCGGAGGTCTCCTCGACAGGGCCGCCCCCGATAATTATGTGTTCCTCGTGAGCTCAAACGGCGAAGCGGTCTGGGTAAACGAGAAGGTCCTTCGATTGGTCGGGATCGACCGGAACACGAAAGCCCCACAGGGTGGGGTTATTGTTAGGGATAACAAGGGCAACCCGAACGGAATACTTGCGGGCTCTGCGATCGCGCTCGTTACGTCCAGGATTCCCCGCCCGTCGGAAGACGATATCGAGGAAGCGATCGAGCTGGCTTCGGATACTTGCGCACGATACGGCATTACGGAAGTGCAGGATGCAGGGATCGGCCGGCATACGCTAGATGCTTATAAGCTTCTTGCCGACCAGCATAAGTTGAAAATTAGAATCTACGCCATGTACGACGGCGACGACACCACCCTCCCCGCCATCCTGAAGTCGGGCCGGATCGTCAATTACAAAGACTATTTCACAATGCGTTCCGTAAGGGTCGACATGGATGGCCCGCTGGCATCGCACGAGGGGGCGCTCGTCCGGGAATACTCTGATGAGCCGGATCAGTTTGGGGCCACGCTGATGAGCGAAGGGAGTCTGGAGAATCTCGCGATCGCATCGCTGTCGTCTGGTTTCCAGGTCTGCACTGAAGCTCACGGCGACAGGGCCAACGACGTCGTCCTGGACGCTTATGAGAAAGCATTGAAGGTCGCGAAAGTTGGCGATCCACGGCTGAGGATAGAGTGCGCAGACGTCCTCCTCAGCAGAGATATCCCCAGGTTCAAGGAACTCGGCATTATCCCGTCGATGCAGCCGTCGGTTTGTACTTCCGATATGTACTGGGTGGAGTCGAGGTTGGGTCCTGAGAGAACCAGGAACGCCTTTGCGTGGCAGTCGCTGCTCAGCAGGGGCAACATCATTGTCTCCGGTTCTGACTTTCCCAACCAAAGCCCGGATCCGAGGATCGGGATTTATTCCGCTGTCACGCGGCGCGATTTGAACGGGTTGCCCCGGACCTTTGACGATGCAGAAAAATATTTCCAGCTCAGCCCCGATGCGGCCATCGACAGTGCGGACTTTGACGGAGGCTTTTTTCCGGATCAGCGGATGTCCCTATCCGAGGCCCTGAAATCCTTCACCGTCTGGCCAGCCTACGCCGCTTTCCAGGAGGCTGAGAAGGGAAGTATTACGGTAGGTAAATATGCCGACTTCACTATTTTGAAAACAAATCTCCACAGCATGTCGCATGACGAAATCCCTCACGACACGATCATGGCAACGATTGTCGGAGGCAGGCTCGTCTACGAAAATCCGCTCGCTCAAGCGTGGAGTTCGCGTTGAGTGTTGAGGTCCCGGCGATAGTTGTTCATCAGCTAATTGGAGGATGCGATGGAACTGAAGGTCGTGAAAATTGAAAAGCCCGAAGATGTAAATCTCATACTCGGTCAGGCTCACTTCATCAAGACTGTTGAGGATTTGCACGAGGCTGTCGTCGAGACTGTCCCTCAGATGAAATTCGGGATCGGCTTCTGTGAGTCGTCCGGGCCGGCGCTTGTAAGATTCAGCGGCAATGACGATGAGCTGACCGAACTGGCAAAAAAACGGGCGATGGAAATTTCGGCCGGGCACTCGTTCATAATCTTCATGAGGGACGGCTTCCCTGTGAACATTCTAAATACCATAAAGAACGTCGCTGAAGTCGCAGGAATATTTTGCGCGACTGGAAACCCGGTTGAGGTGGTCGTGGCGGAAACGGAGCAAGGGAGGGGAATACTCGGAGTCGTAGACGGGGTCAAAACCAAAGGAATCGAAACCGATTCTGATAGGGAGTCTCGCCACAATTTCTTGAGGAAGATCGGATACAAGCTCTAAATCGAACTTCTTTCCAGAAACGCCGTCTATAATCACAATTAACGTTGGAGACTATGAATAAGTTTATCCTTTCCTTTTTGCTTATACCTATGGTTGTACTCGGTCAGAGTGTCAAAGGAACGCCCACGGCGCTTGCCGGCAGTGATTCCTTGACGCTGGAGCAGTGCGTCGGGATAGCGTTGAAATACAACCCGCAGATTCGGCTTGCCGAAGGCGGCCTCGATGCTTCGAGGGCAAATCTGAAATTGTCCACATCGGCCTACATGCCGCAAATAATGGGAACTGCCAGCGCCGCGAGGAACGGCGGCACCTTCGTGTTCGGTCCCATCGCAAGGGAGGGCTATTTCGACAATTTCTCCGCCGGCTTCACGGCATCACAAACGATATTCGACTTCGGCAAAACAATTTCCCGGGTTGCCGCATCCTCAGACCTTGTGAGGGTCTCGCATCAGGATCTCAGAAGCACTACCGAGGACGTTGTGCTAAATACGCACATCTCTTACTTCAATTACCTCGCCGCTGTAAGGGTCGTCGAAGTCGACAGCGAAACGGTGTCGGAAGCGGAAGATCATCTCAGGCAGGCGAAAGCTTTCTATAAGGCTGGCACTGTACCACAATATGACGTTGTGAATGCCGAAGTGGAGGTCGCCAACGCAAGGGTCAGTCTGATTCAGGCGGTTAACAACGTGAAGATCGCGAGAGTGCAGTTAGAGAATGTCCTCGGCGTGAATCTCCCTCCCCATTTTGAGCTCCAGGACAATCTCGATGTGAAGTACGTGAACATTCCGATGGACTTGGCCATTGAGACCGCTTTGAAGAGCAGACCGGAGCTACTTGCGAGCCGCGCGCAGGTGCAGGCCAATAAATCGCTCCTGACTGAAGCGTGGACCCAGGTCCTTCCGGACATAAATGCCACCGCAGGATATAAATGGAACGGCGCAGATCCGCAGCCTCTTTTCCCCAGCTGGAACGTGGGCCTCACTCTCTCCGTCCCGATTTTCGAAGGGTTCGCGCTCGATGCCGGGATCGATCAGGCGAAAGCAAACCTTAAGGGTGCGGAGGCGTCCAATGACATAGTTATGCAAACGTTGTATCTGGATGTCCAACAACAGGAGTACGCGCTCCAGGAAGCCGCCGAGAAGATTCAGGCTGCCAAGAAGCTTGTCGAACAGGCTGCTGAAGCTTTACGCCTCGCCGTGGGACAATACAACTCAGGAACTGGTAGCGCCCTCGATGTTACGGACGCACAGGTGACTCTCGGTAACGCCCGCATCTCGTATATCCAATCGCTCTACGACTACAACGTGTCGTATGCTTCACTGCAGCGGGCAATGGGAACAATCAAGTAGACTCAGGGAAGAAGAAATGAAAAAGAAGAAGATTGTTGCAATCGTCGTGATTTTGGTGGTCATCGCGGGTGTAGTGACTTTCTTTGCCCGGAAGGGGAGCACCGAAAATGTACAATGGCTGACACTTCAGGTCGGCCATGGGAATGTCGATGTGGTCGTCACGGCCACGGGGACGCTGGCTGCCGACACGACGGTTCAGGTAGGCACGCAGGTTTCCGGTACGATAGCAAAGCTTTATGCTGACTGGAATTCGCACGTGAGAAGCGGGCAAATAGTTGCGATGCTCGATACGACTTTCCTTTGGGCAAGCGTCGAACAGGCGCAGGCAAACCTGCAGAAAACCCTGGTGGCTGAAGACCAGGCGAAGATAACTTTCAACAGAGTCAAGCAGCTTGTCGAGCGGAATCTCGATTCAAAGTCGGACTATGATACCGCTCTCGGCAACCTGCAGACGGCTGAGGCGAACGTCGCACAGGCGCAAACATCGCTTGACCAGGCGAAGATTAATTTGAGTTACGCGACTATACGCTCTCCCATAACCGGTGTAGTCATTTCAAGAAATGTCGACATAGGTCAGACGGTAGCCTCGAGCTTCAGTACACCGACCCTTTTCACGATCGCGAACAATCTTTCCGATATGCAAGTACAGGCCGCTGTCGACGAAGGCGACATCGGGCAGGTGAAGGTCGGCGAGCCGGTCACATTTACCGTCGATGCGTTTCCGAACGACGTATTCAGCGGGAAGGTGACGCAGATCCGGCTACAGCCGTCTACAGTTCAGAACGTCGTGGAGTACACCGTGATAATCGATGTGCCTAATCCGGATTTGAAGTTGCTCCCTGGAATGACTGCGAATCTCACAATCCAAGTCGCACAGGCCAGCGATGTCTTGAAAGTTCCGACGACCGCTCTTAGGTTCATGCCGCCCGAGCAATACCGGGCCGAGCTTGCGAAAGCCATCCCCGATTCGGTCAGAGAGAGAATGCGCCAGCGATTCCAGAAAGATAGGAATCAGCACGGCGGTGCATTCGCTTACGGAGGAAATCAGGGTCAGGGCTTTGGTCAACCTGGCGAATCAAATTACCAGAACAGGGAACTCCGGCCCGGCAGCTACTTCATGGTCTGGGTCCTTGATGGAAAGCAGATAAAACCGGTGAGGGTAAAGATCGGACTTTCTGACGGCACAAGTACGCAGGTGGAAGGCGACCTGACCCCCGGCGAGCCGGTAGTTGTCGGCATGCTTTCCAACGGCGCAGCATCCCAGCGGCAGTCGAATCCGTTCGTGGGCCGGAGGTTCTAATCCGTGGAAGAGCCGATTATTTCAGTCAAGCACCTGATGAAGATTTACAAGATGGGAGACGTCGAGGTCCACGCGCTTCGCGGCATCAACCTCGAGGTCAACAAAGGCGAGTTCACCGCCATCATGGGAGCAAGCGGATCGGGAAAGTCGACATTCATGAACATCATCGGCTGCCTCGACACGCCGACGAGCGGCGAATACCTGCTGGACGGAGTTGCGGTCGCTAATCTGGACCGTGACGAGCTCGCCAAACTCAGAAACGTCAAGCTCGGGTTCGTCTTCCAGGCCTTCAACCTTCTCCCCAGGACGACTGCATTGGAGAATGTCGAACTTCCTCTTCTCTATTCGAACAATCACTCGGCTTCACAAAGACGTGATAGGGCAATGGCAGCATTGGAAGCGGTCGGACTTGCCGAGCGCGCAGGTCATTATTCGAACCAGCTTTCTGGCGGCCAGCAGCAGCGCGTGGCCATAGCAAGGTCGCTTGTCAATGACCCGGTTGTTATCCTTGCAGATGAGCCGACGGGCAATCTCGATACCCGGACCAGCGTCGAGGTCATAGAGATTTTTCAGAAACTCAATGACAAGGGAATCACGGTAGTACTAGTGACTCATGAACCGGACATCGCACAGTTTGCCGGAAGGAATATCGTTTTCAGAGACGGTAAAGTCAGCAAGCTTATCGAAGTCGAGAACAGGAAAATCGCAGCCGAAGAACTGCCCAAGATACCGCTGCCTATGGATGAGATAGAGCCATGAATATTTTGAATGTATTGAGAGTTTCCTATCGTTCACTTGCCAGGAATAAACTTCGGTCGTTCCTGACAATGCTCGGAATCATAATCGGTGTGGCAGCAGTCATAGCGATGCTCGCGATAGGGCAGGGCGCAAGCGACGCCGTGAAGCAGCAAATAGCGGGACTCGGAACGAATGTCGTCATAGTCTTTCCGTTTGCGTCAAGCCAGGGAGTCGTTCGATTTCAGGCAGGAGCGACTTCCCGCCTGACAGAGAGCGATGCCGATGCGATCAGGGCACAGTGCCCGGCGGTGAAATACGTCACACCGGTAGTCAGGGTTGTGGCTCAGATAATAGCAGGCACACAGAACTGGCAGACGCAGGTGATGGGAGTTTATCCGGACTTTGAACAAATACGAAACTGGCCCGTGCAGGCTGGAAGTTACTTCACCGATTCGGATGAACGAACGGCCCAGAAAGTCTGTGTCCTCGGCCAGACTGTCGCGAACAACTTGTTCGGCACCGGGTCGATCCCTTTGGGCGCGACCGTGCAAATCAGAGACCTGCCGTTCAAAGTGATCGGCGTACTTTCCTCCAAAGGGCAGAGCTCCATGGGACAGGATAACGATGACATTGTAATCGCCCCCTTTTCGACGGTGCAGCAGAAGCTTTCCGGGACCATTTATGCGAACATGTTATTTGCATCGGCTATCTCCTCCGAAGCCGTAAATACGGCCGTAGACGAGATAACCCAATTCCTCAGGATCAAACATAATTTGAGACCGTGGCAGCAAAACGATTTCACCGTCAGGACTCAGACTGAAATTGCCAGCACAGCGGATGCCACAACGAAGACCATGACACTTCTTCTCGCGAGCGTAGCGGCAATCTCCCTGATCGTCGGGGGAATCGGGATCATGAACATAATGCTGGTGTCCGTGACCGAGCGAACGCGCGAGATCGGGATAAGAATGGCGGTCGGTGCCAGAGGCGGCGATGTATTGACACAGTTCCTGATTGAGGCGGTTTCCCTGAGTCTTGCCGGCGGAATAATCGGCGTGGTGCTCGGCGTGTTCACCTCTAGATTCGTCTCGGATATCCAACACTGGCCGGTCGTCATTTCACCTCAATCGATCGGCCTTGCCTTCGCGTTTGCCGCTATTATCGGCATCTTCTTCGGCTGGTATCCCGCACGCAAGGCGGCAAACCTTAATCCTATCGAAGCGCTTAGGTATGAATGACGGATATTACCGGACGAAGGTCATTCTGAGTCTTGAGGCCTCCATGAGTTCAACGCCTGAGATTTTTGACCGGGAGTGACCATCAACCTGGATCGTGTGGACGAAATTCTATCATGAATTCGGGCGCTTGCCGGTCAGATTCCTGATCGAGGGTCTCGGTCCAACTCAGGTTATGTCATCGTAAGAATAATGCGAAGTTGATTTCCGGGAATTAACCTTCCGGTGCGTGAAGAAGGTCACACGTAGAAGCTTCTGACAGGTATGCGCTAAACCAGGATGATCCCTTCGAGCCTTAGAAGGTATTCTTTCAACTTCATTCCGCCTGCATATCCGACCAGCTTGCTGTTTGAACCGATGACCCTGTGACAGGGGATAACGATGGGGACGGGGTTCTTGCTGACGGTCGCCCCGATAGCCCTGAAGCCTTTGGTGTGGAGTCGTTTCGCGATTTGTTTGTAGGTAGTTATCCTCCCGTAGGGAGTCTTCGTCAGTTCAGTCCATACTCTTAGTTGAAACCCCGTGCCGATAAGATCGATATCCAGGTCGAATCTCGTCCGCTTGCCGATCAAATATTCGTTGAGCTGCCTGATCGCGTTTGAGTTTCTCTTTCTGTCGTCGACGATCGTGTCCGGCGCAAAATTCTCCTTTATCCAGCTGAGGAAGCTCGATTTCCCGTCCTTAGGAAGCGCGATTTTACAGAGTCCCTTCTCAGTTGAAGCAAGATAGATCACGCCTATCGGAGATTCGAAAGAAGCGCAGTAAACCTTCGATGACATTTCCTGCACATCGCTATGCATCGTTACCGAGCCTCGAAGGGTGTCCGTCCTTCCGAACCGTTCGACATTCCTTAGCCATTGCGGAGAAACTTTCACATTTACCTGCGACACTTGTCCTTCCTCTACTTTTTAATGAGAAGCAAGTAAACCGGTAAACCGCAAGCGACATTCGACAGAATACGACACGGGTCCGTCAATGATTGTCGATAGGATGACCTGGTCATACGCCATGCAATACAAAGTTAGTAAATAATTCGTATCCGACGTATGCGCTAAATGCCAGCATAATGTAACCAGAAACTTTTGAAAGCAACGTCAATGTCTCCGCCTTAAATGAATCACGCTTCCAGAATATCGCCTTCAGGAGTAAATAATACCACAATACTGTTCCAAAAC
Source organism: Bacteroidota bacterium (assembly GCA_021811615.1). GTDB lineage: Bacteria > Bacteroidota > Ignavibacteria > Kryptoniales > JAKASW01 > JAKASW01. The sequence goes on along the minus strand of JAJZNW010000032.1, from coordinate 86,572 downwards.
CAACTCCGACTGTAAATAGCGCACCGTCGGCAATTCCATCGACGATTGAACCGGTAGACTGGACGACGCCGCTCAGCGTGATCCAGAAAGCGACGAGCGCCGGATTCGAAACGTACATGAACACGCCCACGAAAAAAGCACCGCGGACTTTTCCGTTCTGCTGAAAATCATTTTCGTAATTAAAACTGTCCGCCTTTGTCGAGATATCCCTGATCCCAAGGTATATCAGGAGAAGGAATCCGATCGCCTGGAAGATGATGTTGACTTCGATCTTGTGGACGATCGCCGACAACCCAAGCAGGGCTGCGCCGCAATAAATGAAATCCATCACGGACGCTCCGAGACCGACGGCGAACGCGTTTGAGAACCCTTTCTTCAGGGCTCTCGATATTACGGTGACATTAATTGGCCCGATAGGAATCGAAATCGCGATTCCGATGATCAGACCGATCAAAAGAGCAACCATGATGTTTATTCTTCAGTGGTCATTGAAAAACGTTTTACACAAATCCCCGGACAAAATGCAGAATCAAAATAAAGAACGGTCCGAAAAATTGCAATCATGGATGACTTGAACCTTTATCAGGGGCTATCGGCTTTACGGCATTCATTATGATGAACGCCTGACAATTGCGCGAAACCGCAAATGGGTTTTGTTCACAACAACCCTTCGTTCCAACTAATGGCGCGGAAACACTTACTGAACGGTTAAGATGACTCACTCGTGGCTCATTGCTGAAATCAAATTCGCGAACTTGCATCGGACAGATTTTTTATTCCCATGTCTCGTAATGAGAGTCCTCGACTCTGAGTCATGCCTGCCATCCTTGCCGAAAATGAGTTGAACGATCTCTTTCCTTTCAGGGAAGATCCTGCCGTCACTCCGTTGCTGTAGTTCGCCTTTTTGATAAGAGTGAAGCCTTGGATATTGTTCGATCTTATCCTGAAAACGGGTCACGCTGCTCACAACTCTTACTGAAACCGCTATTTACCTTGATTTTCAGACGGGTGTTCGTTATGATTTTAACCGCATGTCAATCTAAATGGAGGTTTCCTGAATGTCTGTTAAACACCTGGCCTATCTGTTTTTCCTTAGCTTGTTTGCTGCGGGCTGTGCGGCAAATCTGAGCTTAGGTAACAAAGTCATTGCGGTCGTCGGCGGTAAGCCTATCACGTACGGCGAATTCGAGCAGCAATACGCGCAGAATTCAGTGCCGAACAGCGATTCGGCAAATTCGGTTTCCAGCAAGAAAAACTTTCTGAACTTGCTTGTCGATTATAAACTCAAACTCATGGATGCCAGGAAGGAACATCTCCTCGACCAGCCGGCAGTCAAGTCCGAGATGCAAAGATATGAGTCGCAGCTTGCCGTAAGCTACGTGCTCGAACACGAGATCACCGATCCGATGGTGAAGAAGATTTATGAGAGGCGCAAGTTTGAAGTTCGGGCGAAGGAAGTGTTTATTCAGATCCGGCCCGATTCGTTGTATCCCGCAGGAGATACACTCAAGGCGTACGATGAGGCGATGGGCGTGATAAAAGCGCTGAAGGCCGGAGCTCCCATAGACTCGCTTATTCATGTATATCGCGGCGGAGATACCTACTATGTGACCGCGGGGACTTTCCTACAATACCAGGGCGGGGAAGCGTTCGAGAATATGCTGTATTCGCTCAAACCGGGCGAAGTCGGGAGCTACCCTGTCCGCACAGCCTTCGGCTACTTGGTTATAAAGCTGGAGACAAGAAGTCCTCGTGTCGAGGCAATCCGGGCGAGCCACATCCTCATAAAAATAGACGGCAACGCTCCTGCGGATACTCTCAAGGCCTATGACAAAGCGCTCGCAATTATGGATTCCGCGAAGAGCGGAGTCAGTTTCGCAGAGCTCGCCCGTAAGTATTCTGCAGATTCCATGTCCGCAATACGTGGCGGCGATCTCGGGTACTTCAAACGAGGTATGATGGTACGACCTTTCGACGAAGCTGCATTCAGCATGACGAAAATTGGACAAATCACCGGGCCCGTCAGAACTCAATTCGGTTACCACATAATCAAACTGACGGGTATCGAACCCCTTCCTTCATTTGACGAGGCCAGGGACAAGATCCGGTCGAATTACCTTAATGGCGGCTACAAATACGATTATCAAAACTTCGTCGACGGACTAAAAAACAAGTACGACTTTAAGCTCGACGAGCAGGCGATCGACACTCTCTATGGCCTGGTTGATTCGTTGAAGACTTTCCAGAGCACCGATTTCGATTCGCTTCTCACCCCGGCGCAAATGAACATGTATCTGTTCACCTTCGACCACGTTGGCGGAACCGTCGATACGGTCCTGGCAATTGCCAGGGAGAGCGGAAAATTCGCTTCCTTGATGCTCACCAGGGCCAACCTGGTAGACATCGCGGAACAGGCAGGCAGCGACTTGGTCCTCGCTCACTACGCAGGACCGGAGGCACGTACTTATCCGCAGTTCGATTCGCTGATAACGAAGTATGAAGATGGAATTATGATCTATCAGATCGAGCAGGAAAAAGTCTGGGACAAGGTGGCGACGACAGACAGCGTACTTAAACCTTATTTCCTTGCTCATGCCGACATGTACACATGGCCGAAAAGAGTTGATCTGAGCAGGATCGAAGTGTCCAACCAAAAACTTGCCGACAGCCTCTACACGATGCTCAAAGGAGGGGCCAATTTCGATACCCTGGCCGCCCGTTTCGATCTGGGAAAAGATCTCAGGGAGAAAGCGGGCCACTGGGGATTGTTCGCCGATTCCTCGAACGCTCTCGTGATCGAAGCGTTCGGGATGCAGCCCGGTCAGTTCAGCAAACCCGAGAACTTCGAAGGGACTTTCTCCATATTCAGGGTCAACCGGTTCGTGGCGCCGGGACCGAAGACATTCGAGGAAGCGCGCGGAGAAGTCTCAGCTGACTATCAGGAATATGAGTCGAACAGGCTTCGAAAAGAGTGGATGGACCATTTGAGGAAAGAGTTCGGTGCGAAGATAAATGAGAAGACTTTCGATGAGCTTATTTCGGAGAAGTGACCTTCTCGCACTCCTGGTCCCGGTCGTATCGGCAGTTCTGCTCGCAGGTTGTTCGAACGAATCCAGGCGCGGAAAATTCCTCGCCTCGGTACGTGGAAATGATCTGCGGATGGGCGATGTGGCTCCACATGTCGATACCACCTCTGCTTACGCGGTCCGCAACTACGTCTCTAACTGGGTCGACGAGCATTTGCTTTACGATGAAGCTGTGAAACTCGGCCTCAACGAGTCCCCACAATTCCAACAGAGAGTGAAAGAATTCTCGATGCAGCTCGCAATTACGATGCTGCTTAATAGAGAGATATACGATGTCCCTCTGAATCTGTCTCCTCAGGAGATATCGGCTTTCTACGACTCACACCGAGGAGAGTTCCTTGCTTCCGGCAACATTGCATATGTCAATTATGCAGGCTTCGATAAGCGAAGCGTGGCGGTCGCTTTCAGGAACGCTCTCGTTTCTGGGACGCCGTGGTCTTCGGCATTCTCCGAAATACCGGCATACCAGATAATCTCCGTTAAAGATTCGGTCTACCTCAAAGGGACGGATGCCGACGGAGCTGTATGGAATGTCATTCAGTCGCTTGATCCGGGTAAAGTATCTTTCCCGATCCAGGTGGACAGCGTGAGCTACATAGTGCAGGTCATCGACAAGATTGGTCCCGGTAATCCTCTTCCTCTGAGTTACGCTGCACCCGGAATAAAGGAGAGACTGACTATCGAGAAACGCCAGAAGATATATAGTGCACTTGTCGATTCTCTGAGGTCGTTGGGAAATTTTCAGATTAATCCAAGTGTTGCTATTAGTGATACTAATAGTCAGGAGTGATTAGAGTGAAAAAGGTAAGTGGTATTCTTGTGGTGCTGACGTTGTTCAGCGGTTTGGCGTTCGGACAATCGAAGCCGGTTCTTGATGAGGTCGTGGCGGTAGTCGGCAACCAGATTATTCTGAAATCGGAGCTTGACTATCAGGTTCAACTCGCTGCATATCAGAACAAGCTTAACCCGGAGGATCCCCAGCTTCGACAGAGAATACTCGATGCTATGATAGACGACAAGCTGATACTTGCCCAGGCGGAGCTCGACAGCGTAACGGTGAGCGATGAGGAAGTCGGCAGGCAGCTCGATCAGAGAATCCAGAATCTTATCGCACAGGTTGGAAGCAAAGAAAAGGTGGAAAAGCTGTACGGCATGTCGATAAGCAAGATTCAAAATGAGTTCAGGGAAGACATGCGCCGGCAGCTCATGATCGAGAAAGAAAAAGAGAACAAGTTCGGGGACATGAAGGTGTCGCCCCTCGAAGTGCGCGAGTTCTATAATGAGTACAAGGACAGCCTTCAGGAGGTCCCGGAGCAGGTGACATTGAGCCACATTTTCATCAAGCCGACGCCGAGCAAGAAAGCTCAGGAACAAGCTTATGCAAAGGCTGAAGCGCTACTCGATTCGCTGAAGCACGGCGCGAGCTTCTCAGAGCTTGCTAAGAAATACTCCCAGGATCCTGGAAGCGCTCCGGACGGAGGCGACCTGGGTTGGGCCAGCCGCGGACAGTTCGTCCCCGAATTCGAACATGCTGTCTACGCCCTGAAGCCCGGCGAAATATCGGGTATCGTCAAAACCCAGTTCGGCTACCATATAATACAGCTGCTTCAGCGAAGGGGGGACATGGTCCACGCAAGGCATATTCTTATCAAGATTCCGATTCTCCCTTCGGATGACGATTCCACCATTGCACTACTCGACTCGCTGCGCGATGCGGCCATGCACGGCGCAAGCTTTGCAGTCCTGGCGAGAGAATACTCGGAAGATAAACAGACCAAGGATCTCGGGGGTGACCTGGGAACCGTCTCCATCGATCAGCTCGAACCTTCCTTCCGTGCGACGGTCGATTCCATGAAGGTCGGTGAAATTAGCGCACCGGTGAAAGTAACGGCCGGTACTTCGTATGGTTATCAAATAGTCTACCTCAGGGACCGGATTCCCGCGCACAAGATCAACCTTAACGAAGATTATTCCCGTCTCGAGAAGATGGCCCTCTCGATGAAACAGGACAAAGCGTATCAGAAGTGGATCGCTCAACTCAAGAAACAGGTCTATTGGAAAATATTGAGCTGAGTAGCGGGGACCTACGCTAATACTTGCGCCGGGGCGGTGACCCGTTCCCTCCGTCTAACCTGTTTTTGAATCCTCGCGGAGACAAGTTGATATCCATAAAGTTCTCGGAATTTACGCTGTCGAATGGGCTGCATGTGATTTTGAGTCCCGACAGGAACGCCACGGTCATTGCGGTCGATATCTGGTATCACGTCGGAAGTAAAAATGAAGACCCGTCCCGCACCGGCTTCGCTCATTTGTTCGAACATATGATGTTCCAGGGTTCTGCGAATGTAAAAAAGGCGGAACACATGAGGTACGTGGAAGAAGCGGGCGGAGTGTTCAACGGTTCCACAAGCTGGGACCGCACCAACTATTTCGAGACTCTACCAGCCAACCGCCTTGAGCTCGCTCTGTGGCTGGAGGCCGACCGGATGTCGAGCCTCGATGTCAGCCGCAGCAACCTGAACAACCAAAGGGAAGTGGTTAAAGAAGAAAGACGCTTTCGCGTCGATAACAGACCTTACGGAACTGCATGGGAGAACATATTCTCGATGGCTTACCGCGAGCATCCATACAGGTGGCCCGTTGTTGGGTATCTTGAACATCTTGATGCGGCAACGGTGGACGAAGTTAGAACGTTCTTCCGTAGTTACTATGTCCCGGCCAATGCGGTACTGGCCGTCTCCGGCGATTTCAGCCCTTCCGAAGCCTCAATGTTGGTGAATAAATACTTCGGCGATATTCCTTCCGGAGTTCGGCCCGTTCGAGATCGTGTGATTGAAAAACCTCTGCGCGGCCAGGTTCGGGAGGTCATCCACGATGACGTGGCGCTTCCGGCGATCTACATGGCTTTCAGGGTACCGCCTATGACTTCGAGAGATTCCGATGCGCTCAACCTCGCCGCGGGCCTTCTCTCAAGAGGGAAAAGTTCGAGGTTGTACAGGAGACTCGTTTATGAGACAAGGATCGCCCAGTCGGTGACCGCATTCCAGCTTGATATGGAAGACCCCGGCCTCTTTGTTGTGAGCGCCGTCGTCTCGCCTCGTAACAAACCATATGACGTGGAACGTGAAATCAGGGATGAACTTAGAAAGCTCGCTGAAAGTGCGCCGCGCGCGAATGAACTGGAGAAGATCAGGAATCAGTTCGCTTCGGAGTGGGTCAGACAGCTGACAAGGACACTTGGACGGGCCGATAATCTGGCACACTTCCGTACATTCTATGGCGACACGGGTTTCATAAACCGTTACCTTGAGGGGCTGCTCAGAGTGTCCGGCAGGCAGGTCAGGGCTGTTGCCAGCGAATACCTGAACACGGAGAATAGCGCCGTCTTATACTATTTGCCCCGTGAAAAGAGAACGCGAAAGTGATGAGTCTGAAACCGCCGTTGATGAGAGTACGACAAATAGTTTTTCGGAGTCTGATTTGAACAAAGCTCGATACGACACCAGGCCGTCAAGACCTGGCGTTGACGCCGCGAGGCCGACTGTAAATGTGAAGTTTAGTGAGTTTCAACTGGAGAACGGGCTGTCCGTGATTCTGCGGATCGACCGTTCTGTCCCGGTCCTCGCAGTCGACGTTTGCTACCATGTCGGTTCCAAGAACGAAAAGGAAGGGAAGACCGGGTTCGCTCATTTGTTCGAACATCTCATGTTTGAGGGGTCCGAGCATGTTTCAAAGGGCGAATTCGATCATTACATTTCGCTTGCAGGAGGATACAACAACGCTTACACGACCGAGGACGTGACCAACTATTACGAAGTCCTTCCCTCCAATCAGCTCGCACTGGCGCTCTGGCTCGAAAGTGACAGGATGCTCAAGTTCACCGTCACCGAAGAAGCTCTTGCAACTCAGCGAGAAGTGGTCAAGGAAGAAAAAAGGTGGAGGATCGACAATCGTCCCTATGGCGATGCATCGGAGAAATTGCAGGAACTGATTTTCCCGGTCGGACAATATCACTGGCCTGTCATTGGGTCGATGGATGATTTGAATGCGGCGGGAATGGGCGACGTAAGGCACTTCTACGAGACGTACTACACGCCGGACAACGCCGTACTGGTTGTAAGCGGCGATTTCGACGAGAGTGAAGCTGAGAAGCTCGTAAGGAGATACTTTGCGGATATACCTCACGCGAAGGCTCCTGTGCCTCCCGTGCGGTTCGAAGACAGGGCTCTCACTAAGTCTGTCGAGAAGACTCTCCGTGGAAATGTCCCTGCACCCGCTGTGCTTGCCGCCTATAAAATACCTCCGGAAGGGTCTCCTGAATATTACCAGTTGAGCCAGGCTGCAAAGATCCTTTCAGACGGCAATAGCTCGCGCTTGTACAAGAGACTCCTCTATGATCAGCAGGCGGTTTCGGAATTCGATGTATCTATCGAAGGCATGGAGAAGGCGGGAGTATTTCTTTTCTCTGCGTTCCTGGCGCCAGGTCATAGTACGGAAGAAGTCCTCGGGATCTTCGACGAAGAAGTCCGCAAGTTAAAGAAGTCCCTCGTCAGGCCTTACGAGTTCGAGAAGGCCCGGAATTCCACTCTCTCTTCCTACGTAAGCAGGCTCTCCACGAACAGCGGCGTCGCGGACGCACTCGCTCATTATCACACAATCTTCAAAGACACGGGCCTGATAAATTCAGAAGTGGATCGTGAACTGAGCGTTACAAGGGAAGCGGTCATACGGGCCGCCGGTGATCTTCTAGACGAAGAAAAAAGGGTCGTCCTCACTTACTTCCCATCGGATGACAATGACTGAATTCAAAATGCAGTCCGCCTGCCTGCGCGGACCCGCCCAAATCTCGGTGATTGAAGAATGAAGGTTTCCAGAACACCCGCGCTCGACAGATCGAAAGCGCCAAAACCCGGCCCGGCCGGCAGGATCTCGTTCCCCAGGCACTTCGAAAAGAAATACCAAAACGGTTTCAAGATCTTCGTTATTGAAAACCACCAGCTTCCGATTGTGACTATCGGATTTGTACTCAGGAGCGGAGCGGCCTATGACGGGCACCTCCCCGGCCTCGCGAGTGTCACCTGCGAACTTCTCTCGAAAGGTACGAAGACAAGAAACGCAACGAGAATTGCCGAGGAGATCGATTTCGTCGGCGGAACTCTTTCCCAGAGCGTGTCGTGGGACGCCGGACAGGTTTTCGTCTCGGTTCTCAAAGCCCACCTGGCAAAGGGATTCGACATACTTCGTGACGTCGTTCTAAACCCGACTTTTCCAAAAAAAGAGGTTGAACGGGTGAAGCTTCAGAGGATCGCATCGATCCAGCAGATGAAAGCCGATCCGGGATACCTCGCCGATACAACTTTTTCGTCAATCGTCTTCGGCTCCCATCCTTATGGCGGCACCGTCAGCGGGTCTGAAGAATCCGTCAACGAAATGAAACGAGGCGACTTCGCCGCGTTCCATAAGAGTCTCTTTACTCCCGACAACTCGTTCCTTGTCTTTGCGGGCGACATCACTCCAAAGGAGGCGGAGAATTATGTCTCCGGTTCCTTCAGGAAGTGGAAGGGCGTGTGTACGAAGAATGTGCTTCCGCAGTTACCGGAGTCCCGTCCCGACGGACGGGTGTTCATTGCGAACAAACCTGGCGCCGTACAGTCGTCGGTAAGGGTGGGTCACCGCGGAATAGCGCGCAATAATCCGGACTACCTGAAGGTCTTCGTAATGAATACGATCCTCGGCGGCTATTTTAGTTCCAGGATTAACATGAACCTGCGCGAAGTGCACGGGTACACTTACGGAGGTCGCACTGACTTCGACGGTCGCATGTTGCCGGGCACATTTCAGGCATCGGCAGATGTGAGGAATGAGGTTACTGCAGATACCATCGGAGAGATAGTCAAAGAATTGAAGCGTATCAGGGAGACTCTTCCTCTCCGTGAAGAGCTGACCATGGTGAAAAACTACCTGACCGGTCTCTTTCCGATCCAACTCGAGACTCCCCAGCAGGTCGCCGGAAGGGTGGTCGCAATCGAGCTCTATGATCTTCCCAAGAATTACTATAGGGAATACCGGAACAAGATTAGGAAAGTGACCGCCAGGGACGTCCGTGCAGTGGCCAGGAAGTATATCGATCCCGATAACCTGTATGTCGTCCTCAGCGGCGATGCGAAGGAGATCGGCGGCAAGTTGAAAAGATTCGGACGCGTCGAGGTCGTCGGAGAGGAACGTGCGGCGGGTTCGACCAAAAAAGTTAAGAACTCTTAGATCGGGGGACACTTGAGCAAGGAATCTTCGAAACAGGGCCAGACTTCCGACGTCGAAGGAATCTCGCGTCTGAACAAAAGCTTCGGCGATCTGCGAAGAGAGATCGCGAAGGTGATTGTCGGCCAGGATGAAATCGTGAAGCAGATCTTCTTGACTATCCTTTCACGCGGGCATTGTCTTCTTATCGGTGTCCCGGGACTGGCGAAAACGCTTCTGGTAAAAACTCTTTCGGACGCGCTGAACCTTAAGTTCAGCCGGATACAATTCACTCCGGACCTTATGCCGAGCGACATAACAGGAACGGAGATCATTGAAGAAAACGTCAATACCGGCGAAAGATCGTTCAGATTCGTCAAGGGTCCTCTCTTCGGCAATATTATTCTGGCCGATGAGATAAACAGGACTCCGCCGAAGACGCAAAGCGCGCTCCTCGAAGCCATGCAGGAATATCGCGTGACTGCGGCAGGGCAGACTTTCCAGCTCGAACAGCCGTTCTTCGTGCTCGCGACCCAGAATCCTATCGAACAGGAAGGAACCTATCCTCTTCCCGAAGCGCAGCTCGACAGGTTCATGTTCAACCTTTGGCTCGATTACCCGACATTCGAAGAAGAGGTGAGAATCGTTCAATCTACCACCGGCGATCTCAATCCGGCAATCAGTAAGGCCGTCGGTGCCGACGACATTACCTACTTCCAGGAACTGGTGAGACGGGTCCCGGTCTCCGATTCCGTCGTGAAATACGCCGTCCAGCTCGCAAACCTGACGCGCCCACAAAACGGTAAAGCCCCCGATTTTGTAAAGCAGTATGTAAGCTATGGGGCAGGGCCCAGGGCTTCCCAGTACCTGATACTTGCCGCGAAGGCAAATGCAGCGCTGGATAACAGGCTGAGTCCCGATACTGACGATGTAAAACAGGCTGCTCTTCCCGTCCTTCGGCACAGGATCATAACGAACTTCAACGCCGAGGCGGAAAATACCAACACACCTGAAATCGTCCGCAGACTGCTCGAGCTCTGACGCGTGAAAGTCCGAACCACTTTACTCTTGCTCCTTGCATTCGCTGCGTTCTCCCTTCCTAAGGCCTACGCACAGAGCCGGTACTGGGTCTTCTTCAAGAACAAACCAGAGGCAGAAGGTTTTACCGACTTCTCTCTGGGCGGACCCGCGGAACAGTATCTCCTTAGCCATAATGTGCTCAACCAACGCGCTATCACCCGGCGGCTGAAGGTGCTCCCGCCGTCAAACATAGTTTCGGTTATGGATTTTCCTGTTTACACTGGATATATCGACAGCCTGGAGAGCATCGGCCTGAAAGTAATTGGGACAAGTCGCTGGTTCAACGCTGCGACCGTCGTAACAGACTCGCTTCAGATAGTGGGTACGATGCGATTTCCATTTGTGAAAGGCGTCCAGAGGGTCGCTACTTCAATCGTGCCGATCCGTCTGATCGCGCGGCCGGGCAATCCGCACTCGCCGCTTTTCAAGGTGTCGAGTCTGAGCGCCGCGGGAGACTCCTCCTTATATGGCCCTTCATTGGCACAGCTCGAGTTGAGCGGCGTTCCACAGGTGCAGTCTCTCGGAATAGACGGCAAAGGCGTCCTGGTTGGCATGCTCGACTCCGGCTTCAGGTATGAGACTCACGACGCTCTCAAGAACATCAGGATAATCGGCGAACACGATTTCGTCCAGAACGACTCGATCACGGCAAACCAGCCCGGAGACTCTTCATATCAGGATAACCACGGGACTTCGACTCTATCCGTACTCGGAGGGTATTCTCCCGGCAACATAATCGGTGTCTCCTACGGTTCATCTTTCATGCTCGCCAAGACAGAGTACGTCCCGGTGACGGATTTCCAATGGGAGGAGGACGACTGGGTCGAAGGCCTCGAATGGATGGAGGCTCATGGAGTGGATGTCGTATCATCTTCAGTCGCGTACAGCACCTATGTCGACTCGACCGGTCAGGTGGATTCATCCATCTCGTATTTCTTTTCCAGGGGGGACTTCAACGGCAAGACGTCATTTGCGAGCAGGGCGGCGACAATCGCGGCCAGGCTCGGCGTCATCGTGGTGCAGGCGATGGGCAATGAAGGAAACGGCAACGGCACCATTGGCACCATGGATGTACCAGCCGACGCGGACAGCATCATCTCAGTCGGCGCAGTGGACCAGACGGGACAGCTCGCAGGCTTCAGTTCCACCGGTCCCACCAACGACGGGAGAATAAAGCCCGATCTCGTCGCAGACGGAGTCGACGATTATGTCGCCACCGTTCCAGGACCGGATACTTACGATTATGAAAGCGGCACTTCCTTTTCCACGCCGTTAACCGCAGGAATCGCTTCCTTGATTCTTTCGGTTCGCCCGGATTACACTCCAATGCAGGTCATCGATCTGTTGAAGGAAACGGCAATTGAACCTCATTATCCCGGCGATCCTTTGACGACGTCTTACCCCAACAATTTCTATGGCTGGGGGATTGTCAATGCCTGGAATGCTGTCAGGAAAATCGGGTTCGTCGGTTCCAACAACTTCGCGACGTGGCAGGAGGATTCGGTCGTATACGTCGCGGTAAAGGCATTCAGTACATCGGGAATCAATATGCGAATGAGCAGGGCGTATTTCTCTTATGATGGTGCAGGCTATCAAACTGCACGCGTATTTCCGACCGACACCGCTGACCAGTACGCCTTCGTTGCACCTCTTCCAGCTTCGGCTTCACAATCTCTGAATTTCTATTTCGATTTCGCCGATTCATCGGGAAAGAATCTCGATGTGCCATATTACGGCGCCTCCGCCCCTTTTAGTGTGGGCGGACTTGAATCGGTCCCGCCTGCACCGGCACAGCCATTCCGGTATTATGCGGCTTATCCAAACCCGTTCAGCCTGCAGGTTCACATACCCTTCGTGCTCTTTCGGGGATCGGATGTCTCGGTGGACGTTTACGATGTGCTCGGCAGAAAGGTCGCTGATTTGTTCAGTGGAGAAATGGCCAAAGGATACCAGGAGGTGGATTGGAACGGCACCACCTCCGCCGGCAACAGGGCAAGCAGTGGAGTTTATTTTGTCCGGATTATCATAGACGGAGTCATGAAAGTTGATAAGGTGCTTTATTTGAAATGAATTTCCAGATTCATTTCGATATCCCTTTTTACCTGTTCATCCTGTTCGCGCTTGTTTCCGCGGGCCTCGCATATCTGATGTATCGGAAGTTGGATGTGGTTTCCCGGCCCCGCAGAATGTTCCTGGGTATGCTACGGGGGGCATCGCTGTTCTTCCTTTTCCTTGCTATGACCAACCTGGTCACTGAATTCGTAAGGCACGAGTACAAGAAGAAAGACGTGCTTCTCCTTGTAGACGATTCCCAAAGTATGGCTTTGAAAGATGCATCGATGGCGCGTCCTGCGGCGGTTAAGAATGTCCTGAAGAGCGCCTCGTTCGATACCATCCAACATTATTTCAATATCGACCCCGTTGTTTTCGGCGAGAAGGTTCTGCGCCACTTCAATATCGATTCCCTTCGCTATGACAGGCCCGGTACAGATATTTCGGCCGCCGTCGCAAAATCTCTGAGAATGGATGACAATGGTCGCACCGCCTTTGCGATTCTGATTTCCGACGGCGACTATAACATGGGCGGCAACCCAATGGATCTGGTACGCAATCTGACCTTCCCGGTCTATACTATCGGGATTGGTGACTCGACTTTGCCCAAGGATGTGATTGTCCGTCAGGTTATTCCTGCACCCTCGATCTATGCCGGCAAAAAGAGCGTAGTCAGATCGATCATCGGCTCGAACGGTTATGGCTCGGCCTTAGTGACGGCGCACCTCGCCGATGACGGAAGGGAAGTCGCGTCGAAGATCGTTACGCTTCCGGAACACGGAGATGTCGAGGTGTCGTTTGATTACACCCCTTCGACAACCGGAACTCACCTTTTGAGAGTTTATGTGCCGCCGTTAAGCGGCGAATTCAGCACCAGGAATAATTCTGCCTCCGTGAGCGTCGACGTACATAAGGGAAAATATTCGATACTTCTTGTGGCAGGAGCTCCCGCCAGCGATGTCGCCTTCTTACGGAGGAACATAGAATCGGGCGGCGATTTCGAACTGAAGATGCTGGTACAGAGAACCGGCGACACTTTCTACGGGAAAGACGCCAGCGGAATTCTCGCCGGCAGTTACGAAGCCGTTGTGCTTTATGATTTCCCAAATGATCGTTCGGCACTCACGAAGAGTGAGGTCATCGGGAGACTAAACAGAGAGAATCTCCCCTATGTGTATTTCGCGGGATCGGGCTTTTCACCTCGAAACGTCGGCCAACTTCCCAGACTTCCTTTCGAAGTCTCCGGGTATCAACCGGGCGAATACCAGGTTGGAATCTCTCCGGAAACCGGACACGACATCCCTGCAACCCTCCAGCCGGTCTATTCACTTGTCGAGGCTAATTCCTCGATGTTCCCGCCTCTGTATTATCGGAGAATTGACTGTGCACCCGCTCCCGGCTCGGTAGTTCTCGCATCGCCATCGATGAATGGGGTCAAATATTCGTCTCCCGTTTTCCTGGCAGATCCTGCCGACCGAAGCGCCGCATTCCTCGCATACGGTCTCTGGAGACTTCAGCTTATGAGTCCCATAAGCGGTCTTCAGAACGATTTCCTTCATGAGTTCCTCGCTACGCTTCTACGGACACTGATCAGCAGCGGTAAGCAGAGACTTCTTACGGTTCGCACCGACAAGAGCGTCTACGACCCTTCGGAGACTATCCATTTCAACGCGCTCCTCGTCGGACAGGACGGAAAGCCGGTCGATGGGGCGAACGTAGACATTGTTGTTAATGAGAAGAACGGGAAGAGGTTATCCGCAATAAAAATGTCCCCGTTGGGCGGAGGAGCGTATGCGGGAAACCTTTCCGGGCTGGGAGAGGGGAGATATGAATACGTTGCTGATGCCACCTCCGGTTCTACGTTTGCGGGCGCCGACAGCGGCATCGTGACTGTGGAGCCGCTTAATGTAGAGTACATCAGGACCGCTATGAATGTGTCTCTCCTCCGGCAGATCGCTTCGGTCTCGGGAGGAACATTCTTCACACCTTCTCAGTTTGTGAGGAACGGGATTGACCTGGAGACGTCCTGGAAAGAGCCGGCCGAAATTTCCCACTCAAGGAGTTTCGAGCTCCTTTCGTCACTTCCAGTTCTGGCGATCGTCTTCGTCCTCCTCGCACTTGAATGGACGCTGAGGAAGATTTGGGGGCTTCCGTAGTTAACATTCGCGTCAAATTCGCTTAACAATTCCTTAATATTAAGTTAACCTCCAAGTAAATGCCCCGGGATAATTTTATACAATGGCTGTCGAATTGGAGAATGCAGGAGCAGTTGCGGGACCGCTCGAGGTCGAAAGGAAATCTTTCGTAAGGGCCGATGCGGTTTTCAAAGTAGTACTAGGTTTTTTTGCCTTTCTTGTCATCGTCCTCTTGGTTTGGCTCGGCATCGATCTCTATCTGTCTTCGCGTGAAGCGTTTGCAAATGCAGGGTTCTGGAATTTTGTGAAGGGGACCACGTGGAACCCGGTAAGTCAAGTCTTCGGTGCCCTGCCTTTCATTTACGGAACTCTCGTGACATCGTTCCTCGCTCTCCTGATCGCAACGCCGCTTGGAATAGGTACCGCGATTTTCCTGGCGGAGCTCGCGCCGAACTGGCTGACCCGACTGTTACAGCCGCTCGTGGAACTTCTCGCAGGGATACCGAGCGTCATTTACGGCCTCTGGGGGATTTTTGTCCTCTCGCCCTTGATGGCAAATGTAGTGGAACCTTTCCTCCAAAATAATTTCGGTTATCTCCCGTTCTTCAAAGGCTATGCACTCGGCATCGGTTTCCTTACAGCTTCTTTGATACTGGCAATTATGATTGTACCATTCATTATTTCTGTCTCAACGGAAGTGCTTCGCACAGTTCCTGTCCCGCTTAAAGAAGGGATGTACGCACTCGGCGCGACTCGTTGGGAGACTCTGAAGAAGATCGCACTTCCTTTCGCCAGAAGTGGAATTCTAGGTTCTATAGTTCTCGCACTCGCGAGAGCCCTTGGCGAAACGATGGCGGTGACTATGGTTATCGGGAATACTCCCAAAATAACCGAATCCCTCTTTCAGCCTGGATATACGATGGCCGCAGTCATTGCGAATGA
Organism: Bacteroidota bacterium; assembly: GCA_021811615.1. Classification (GTDB taxonomy): domain Bacteria; phylum Bacteroidota; class Ignavibacteria; order Kryptoniales; family JAKASW01; genus JAKASW01. Next base: position 71,040 of record JAJZNW010000032.1, on the reverse strand, counting down.
GTTTACGGAGGCGACCTATACTTCCTACCTGTCTGCGCTGATTGCGATAGCCTTCATTCTCCTTCTAATTACTCTCATAGTTAATGCGATTGCAAGGTGGTTGATTTGGCGGACGACAAGGTCGTTGTAGGCAAAACGGTCCTTGTGGGAAGCGGTTTCTCCTACTGGCGCCGGAAAATATCGAGCGGCTTCTTTACAGCCCTTTTCTCTTCGAGCATCCTCGTGGTACTTCTCCCCCTGATTCTCATCGTGGGGTATCTTTTCTACAAGGGTGCCGCCTCGGTGAACATAAATTTTTTGCTCCACAGACCTGCGCCCGTCGGCGAACCGGGGGGAGGAATGGCTAATGCGATCATAGGTTCTGCATACGTGGTGGGTATCGCGGCGCTCATCGGGATACCGATCGGGCTCTTCGGTGGAATCTTCCTCGGAGAATTCCCGCATGCGAAATTCTCGAATGTCGTCCGGTTCGTTGCCGACGTCCTCAATGGTACACCGTCCATCGTAATGGGCGTCTTCGCGTATACGGTGGTGGTCCTCCCGATGAAAAGCTTCAGCGTCCTTGCGGGTGGATTCGCGCTCGGCATCATGATGATTCCGACGGTTCTTCGTACGACCGATGAAATATTGCAGACCGTGCCGAACTCGATACGCGAGGCCTCGCTCGCTCTCGGCGTCCCGTATTGGCGGACTGTGCTTTCGGTCATATTAAGGAGCGCCAAGAGCGGCATCATTACCGGAATACTGCTGGCGGGGGCGAGAGTCCTCGGCGAAACCGCACCTCTACTCTTTACGAGCTTCAACAATGCCTTCTTCAGCTACAGTCTGACTCAGCCGATTTCGACTCTGCCGGTCCAGATATTCAACTATGCGATATCTCCTTACAGAGACTGGCATCGTCAGGCATGGGCCGGCGCACTGATACTGGTCCTCGCTATCTTAATCGTCAATCTTGGAATGAGAACATTCTCAAGACAGAAATATGAGCACTCTGCATGACCACTACACCCGAAAATACAACTGGCATCGTCACCGAAGATCTCAAAGCCTATTTTGGAAAAGTCCAGGTTCTCAAGGGAATCAGTATCTCGATACCGAAGTCGAAGGTCACCGCTTTCATCGGCCCCTCGGGCTGTGGGAAGACCACGTTCCTGAGGACACTCAACCGTATGCACGAGCTCGCTCGCGATGCGCGTATCACGGGTAGGGTCCTCGTCGATGGCACTGACATTTACGCCTCCGGCGTCGACCCGGTCCTGGTTAGAAAGAAAATTGGGATGGTTTTCCAGAAGCCGAATCCCTTCCCGACGATGTCGATCTACGACAATGTCGTTGCTGGCCTGAAGCTTACCGGTAGACACAAACGGAAAGAACTTGACGAGGTAGTTGAGAAAACCCTTGTCCAGGCGGCATTGTGGGACGAAGTGAAAGACTCGCTCAAGAAATCCGGCGCGAGTCTATCCGGCGGTCAGCAGCAAAGACTGTGCATAGCGAGAACGCTCGCGGTCGATCCCGAAGTTATTCTCATGGACGAACCGGCATCCGCCCTGGACCCTCTTTCCACTGCAAAGATAGAGGAACTCATTTTCCAGCTTAAGGACAGGTACACCATCGTCATCGTAACCCACAATATGCAGCAGGCGGCGCGAGTCAGCGACAACACCGCGTTCTTCTATATCGGCGAGCTCATTGAATTCAGCGGCACGCGCGATATGTTCACGAGGCCGAAGAAGAAACAGACCGAAGACTACATAACCGGCCGTTTCGGCTGATCGTCCCTTCGTTCTCCATCCTGCCTCATTCTGATGGGCCCTCTTTTCTTCTGACTTGTGTTCCGCGAACGGAATACGACCGTATTGAACTTTTATCAGTCATGACCGTCTTTTTTCACATGACACGCTTCGCGACCCCTTCCGGATTTCCTGCAGCTTCAAATGATGAGCCCTGACAACGAGAAGGATTTGTCATAGCGCCTTGATCCCACTTCTTCCTCCAATCCATTATCCCAGGCAATGAAGGAGACAATAATGAAAATTAGTTTCCTCGTACTCCTATTCACTGCGTCTTCGGCATGGGCACGCAGCAATCCATCGACCTTCGCTCCTATGAACTGGCCAACTCCGGGCAGCTGCCGCACGGCGGACGGTCGCCCCGGACCGGGGTATTGGCAGCAAAGGGCCGATTACAACATAAAGGTATCCCTCGATACAACTGCGAACGAAGTCTCCGGTTCGGAGACGATCACGTACACGAACAATTCACCGATGCCGCTATCGCATCTCTGGCTCCAACTCGACCAGAATTTGTTCAAGGACGGCAGCCGGGGGAACGATGAGTACGACTCACCTGAAGCCCGCTGGCGCGGTGCGTTCAAGAACGGCGGAGATATTCTGAAGAGCGTCGCGATCGTTCAGGACGGTGAAAGGGAGAATATCCGCTATGTAGTGGACGGCACGAGGATGATCATCTATCTGGGGAGGCCGCTCCCGGCGCGGGGAGGAAAACTCGATATCGAAATATCATGGCACTTCAAGATCCCTGAATACGGTTCAGACAGGATGGGTAAGTACCAGTCAAAGGACGGCACGATATACGAAATTGCTCAATGGTATCCGAGGATGTACGTCTACGATGACGCCCACGGCTGGAACCCGCTCCCTTATCTAGGTGAAGGCGAGTTTTATCTCGAGTATGGCGACTTCAACGTTCAGATCACGGTCCCTCACGGATTCATCGTGGTCGCGACGGGAGTCCTTCAAAATCCGAACACAGTCCTGACTGGCACGGAGCGCGACAGACTTGGAGAGGCGATGAAAACTGATGAGACTGTCCATGTAATACCCGCCGGCGAAGTCGGCAGCCCCGATTCACGGCCGGCAGGGAAGGGGGAACTGACATGGATCTTTCAGGCGAAGAACGTCCGCGATTTTACATGGGCAGCCTCAAAAGCATTCATCTGGGATGCCTCTCACTGGAAGGATGTTCTCCTGATGGCGGTGTACCCGAAGGAGGGGGTTGCCTCCGATACTTCCGTCCGCAAACCGGGCTGGGAATCGGTTATATCGATGATGCGGCACACGCTCATGTATTATTCGACGAATTACTATCCGTATCCTTACCCGGTGGCCGTCAATGTCGCCGGCGTCGTCCTCGGTATGGAGTATCCGATGATAGTCTTCTGCTCCGTGCACGCCCGGGGCCAATTCCTGTACCAGGTTACTGACCACGAGTTCGGCCACAGCTGGTTCCCCATGATGGTCGGCAGCGACGAGCGCCGGCACGCGTGGATGGACGAGGGCTTCAACACCTTCCTGAATTATTATTCGAATAAGGATTTCTACGGCGACACATCACGGGAGAGCCTCTCGTTCAACGCTGATGCCATAGCAAAAGAGATGCTCTCCTCGAAGAACGACCAGATAATAGATACTCGGGCCGATCAGGTTCTTCCACAGAATATGGGATTTCTCGAATACACAAAGCCCGCCTTCGGTCTGAGGCTGCTAAGGGACTTCATTGTAGGTCCGAAGCTTTTCGATCCCGCCTTCAATGCCTATATTCGCCGCTGGGCATTCAAGCATCCGCTTCCATCCGACTTTTTCAGAACTATCGACGACTACACAGGCCAGGACCTGAGCTGGTTCTGGCGCGGATGGTTCTATTCGACACATGTCCTCGATCAGGCCGTCGATTCTGTGGTGGCAGATTCCGGCGTCACGATCATTTACATGTCAAACAACCGCGGACTTGTCATGCCGGCGGAATTGAAGGTGAAATTTGCCGACGGGACATACAGGGATTACAAGCTGCCGGTGCAGATCTGGTACGATGGGAACCACTACAGCTACCCCGTGTACGGGAATAAAAATGTTGTGAAGGTAGTTCTCGATCCCGACCATGACTTACCCGACGTAAACCGGGCAAACAACATCTGGGAATCAACGGGCGGGGAGAATTAAGAAGAGGTCGTGTGGGCCAGGAGTTCTGTACGATGAAACGGAGCTTCTGAGACAGCGCTGAGTCTGACGATGGTTGGCACTTCGCTGCTTGTGCCACTTCGCAAAAAGGCGAAGGAGTCGGCCATGTCTTCTCCTTTTGAAACGGGTGTCCATGTCCTGGCACTTTCCTCCTTCGCACTTTTTATCTTCATCTCCTCCTGGCTCCCTCGGCGGCTCACCTCTCTTCCTCTAAGTTAGCATTGAAGGGCACTGACTGACTTTCCGTTTTCGGGCAGTCGTGATCTCTTCACGTCTTTCCGCCGGATCTTCGATTGGCCAATCGCTTTCCTAATACCGTCCACCGAGGTATGACGGATATGAATTCGTCGAGCCTATATGAAGCTCGCAATGAATCTGGCTGTGCAAAGTCGGCTTGCCGGTGAAGGGCCTGCGCGGTTAACGCCGATTGTTGTCCATCCAATCTTCGGCCTCAGGGATTTGTCCGCGAACACTAAACACTCTCGCGCTGGTAAACTACCGGAGATTGTAATTCTTGATGTTACCCTAAACAGATGTTGGCAATAATAAGGCTTAACCTTTTGTTAGCCTCCTTCTGCTTGCATTTGCGGGACACGAAAACTATTTTTTCACAGAGGCTGAAGTGATGCAGAAGACAACCATATACCATTCCGGGCTTATTACGTTACTGCACACCTTCACAAAACTATTTCCCTACGAAGTCAATTCTTACCAAACCGAAAGGAGCAATTCATGAAATTGTTACGAGGTTTCCTTCTTCTGGCTCTGCTCCTTGTCGTTCCAGTCTCTATTTATGCGCAGGGTGTCACAACTGCGTCGATAAGCGGAACGGTCAAGGATACAAATGGCCAACCGGTTCCTGGTGCGACGGTGATAGCGCTTCATGTCCCGTCGGGAACCAAGTACGGTAACAGCACACAGCTCGATGGACGCTATTACATTCGCGGTATGAGAGTCGGTGGGCCTTATACAATCACCGTCTCCGATGTCGGCTACAGAACGCAGGAAGTCAGGAACGTTTTCTTGGAAATTGGTCAGAACCTCGAACTGAATTTCAAACTTACCGAGCAGGCGGTAAGTGTCGGCGGGGTGGAGGTCATAGCAAATGCACCCGGTCTTTCAAACACTAACCGCACCGGAGCCGCAACTACCGTATCGAGAAAATTCATCGAGAGCTTCCCGACCATTACAAGGAGCTTCCAGGATTTCGAGGCGCTTTCTCCCGGTTTCGTGGACAACTCCGCGCTCGGCAGGAACAATAAGTATAACAACATCCAGATCGACGGTGCCAACTACAACGATTTGTTTGGCCTTCCATCCAGTGGGACGCCGGGCGGTCAGGCCGGCACCACGCCGATAAGCCTCGATGCTATTCAGACATTTCAGGTCTCGCTCGCGCCTTTCGATGTCCGCCAGGGTGGCTTCACGGGCGGCGAAGTCAACGCCATCACGAGAAGCGGAACCAACAGATTCGAAGGATCCGTCTATTTCTTCGGGCAGAACCAGAACTTCATCGGCACGAGCCCCAACGCCGAGAAAACGCCCTATCCTAAGTTCAGCAACGTTCAGACAGGATTCCGTCTCGGCGGTCCGATAGTCAAGAACAAGCTCTTCTTCTTCGTCAACGGCGAAATCGACAGGGAGCGCCAGCCCATAGAGAATACATCTGCCGCTTCGGACTCTCTGATACAGGCATTCATAAACGTCCTTCAGCAGCAGTACAATCTCAATCCGGGTACAGCTTCCACATACACCGCTCTGACCCCATCCAACAAGGTGTTCGCCAGGATCGACTACAATATGTCGGAGACCGAAAAACTGAGTTTGAGGTATAATTTCGTTAATGCCAATAAGGATGTTATATCCCGGAGTTACAACACGCTGTACCTGAGTTCGGCGGCATACACATTCAATGACAAGACCAATTCGATAGTCGCTCAGCTGAACAGCTCCTTTGGCTCGAACCTCTCGAACGAGGCAATCCTGAACTACACCTCGATCATCGACCACCGCATTGTCCCGAATCCCCTCATGCCTATGATTCAGTTGTCTCATGCATCCGGTTTTTCGGGTGGTACTATCGTCGCTGGGACAGAACAGTATTCGGGCGCCAATCATACTTATCAATATATCTGGGAACTCACGGATAACCTCTCGCTCGTTGCCGGAAGTCATCTGTTTACGTTCGGCACTCACGATGAGTCCTTCACCTTCAACAATCTGTTTCTACCGGACTATTACGGCTTTTACAACTTCGGAAGTCTTGCAGCCCTGCAGGCCGGCAGCCCATCCGAATTCAGGCACGACTACTCGAACATTCCCGGAGTACAACAGCCGATGGCGGACTGGAGCGCGGTTCAATACGGTCTTTATGCGCAGGATGAATGGAGCATAATCCCCAACCTGAAACTCACCTACGGTCTCCGGCTCGATATTCCGACGTTCCCCACGAAGCCATACAACAACCCTACCTTCGACAAGGCCTTCGCATTCATGGGATTGAGAACCGATCAGCCTCCGAAGACCGAGTTGCTCTGGTCTCCCCGCCTTGGATGGAACTGGGACATCAATGGCGACAGGCAATGGGTGGTACGCGGCGGAGCTGGCGTGTTCACCGGGCGTGTCCCTTACGTCTGGATTTCCAATCAGTACAGCAACACCGGCGTGGACATTAACCGCCTCGATGTTACGAGGGGGCTTCCACCCGGGTTCTTCGACCCAAATCCTCTTACCCAGCCTGTTGCCGGTGGGACCGATACTGCACTCGTTCCAATCACCACTACCGAAGTCGACATGACATCTCCGAACTTCAAGATGCCTCAAGTGTTCAGAGTCGACCTCGCTGTGGATCATGCGCTTCCGCTTGGTTTTGTCGGCACATTGGAAGGATTGTTTACTCAATCGATAAACGATGTGATGTATCAGAACCTCAATATAGTTCCCCTCGCCGGACACGATAATTATGTCGGTCTGGGCGGAAGGCCGCTTTATAGTGGGTTGTTGGATAGCGCCTTCACGCGGGTTGTCTATATGACAAATACAAACAAACCTTACGAGTACGATCTGACTGCGTCTCTTCACAGGCAGTTCGCAGAAGGTATCTTTCAGATGCTCGGTGACAAAGGAATAAACGATCTGGCCTTCCTCGACTTGTCCTACACGTTCAGTCAGGCCTACGATCAGAACGCCGTGACATCCAGTCAGGCATATTCTCAATGGTACTACAACCCGATCGGGGGAAATCCAAACAATCCGCCTCTCGCGGTCTCGGATTTCTCGGTCCCCAGCAGAGTCGTCGTGTCGGTCTCCGAGGAGGTACAGTACGCGCACGGCTTCGCCACCACGCTCTCTCTCTTTTACACGGGAATGTCGGGCAGTCCCTTCTCATACATCTATTATGGCGACGTGAACGGCGACGGCTCCAACGTGAACGATCTTGTTTATGTTCCGAAATATCCGGCCCCGGGTGGCGACATAAACCTGGTGGTAAAACAAAGTGGTTCCTGGGTCCCTGCTCCTGCTTCGGATTACACTGAGCTAGCCAATTACATCAATGGCGACCCGTATCTCAGCAAATACAAGGGTCAGATCGTCCCGCGCAACGGTGGAAGATCTCCGTGGGATGGTCAGCTCAATCTGCGCCTCGCGCAGGACATCCCGACTATTGACGGGCAGAACATTGAGTTCACGCTCGACATTCTAAATGTTCTTAACCTTCTCAATCACAGTTGGGGATATGTCGAGACAGTTCCGTACGGTACTTACGAATTGATGAACTATGAAGGAAAGAATTCGGCAGGGCAGCCCACCTTCCAGCTTACTCTCCCATCGAGCGGCCACCCATGGACACCCGATCCGTTCTATTCCAGATGGCAGATGCAACTCGGTGCCAGATACAACTTCTAACCAACTGGATGTGATGCCGGCATAAGACTGAGCCGGCACGAATACCAGGGGCTTTCAACCGTGCTTCTGCGATCGTTTGGTTGCGGAAGCACGGTTTGCTTATATGTGATGCTTCCTATGACTGCAGCATAGTGGAACACATGCTTAAGCATGTCGCCATGCGACCGCCCTTTCCGTTAACTGTTTGATAATCCTTTCTTAACTTGCCTTCCTTTAGTACGGAACCTATTTTTTTTCAGTGGTTGAAGTGATGCAGAGAATAAGCACAATACCTACCTGGTAATATCTAATTACTGCAAACCTTCACGGTGTTATTTCCCCACAAAGTAATTTATTACCAAACCGAAAGGAGCAAGTCATGCAAAGGATACGCGGTCTCTTCCTGTTGATCCTTCTGTTGGCGGTTCCGCAACTGATTTTCGCGCAAGGTCTGACTACTGCGTCGATCAGCGGCACTGTCAAAGATTCCAAGGGTCGGCCGGTTCCAGGGGCCACTGTAATAGTCCTTAACGTCCCGTCAGGTACGAAGTACGGCAACAGCACACAGCTTGACGGAAGATTCTATATATCGGGTCTCAGAGTCGGCGGCCCTTATACCGTCACTGTATCGGATGTCGGGTACAGGACGCAAGAGGTCAGGGCAATAGAACTCGAGATCGGACAGAACCTTGAGATGAACTTCACTCTCAAACAGCAGGCAGTCAGCGAAAAAGGCGTGGAGGTTGTGGCCGAGGGTCACGGACTCATGAACACCAATCGCACCGGAGCTGCGACTGTAGTGGGCAGCAAATTCTTGAGAAACTTCCCGACCGTTACTCGGAATTTCATGAACTTCGCGGCTCTTTCGCCATATTTCGTAGGCAACGCAGCCAGTGGATTTTCAGCTCTTGGAAGAAATAACCTCTATAACAACATCCAGATCGACGGTGCCAGTTACAACGATCTGTTCGGGCTACCGAACAGCGGCACTCCCGGGGGACAGGCTGGAACCACCCCCATAAGCTTGAATGCAATTAAACAAGTCCGGGTGTCGATCGCGCCATTCGACGTAAGGCAGAGCGGCTTCACAGGCGCTGAGATAAATGCGATCACGAGAAGCGGAACAAACACTTTCAAAGGGGCGGTATGGCTCTTCGGTCAGAATCAGAACTTCGTCGGCTTGAGTCCGACCTCGACCCGGACCCCTTATCCAAAATTCAGCAACGTTCAGTCCGGCTTCCGTCTCGGCGGCCCTATCATAAGGAACAAGCTGTTCTTCTTCCTCGACGGTTCGATTACCAGACGGCGCCAACCGTACCAGAATATTTCAGGTGCCACCGATTCCGCCATCCAGGCGTTTACAAACATACTGGTACAGAAGTACGGCTTCAATCCCGGCACGGCAAACACGTATACATCCCTGACGCCGTCCAATAAAGTGTTTCTCAGATTGGACTACAATTTGTCCGAGACGCAGAAACTCAGCCTGCGTTATAACTTCGTAAACGCGTCCCAGCAGGACATCACCCGGAGCCCGACAACTCTTTACCTGACTTCCTCGGCTTACACCTTCAACGACAATACGAACTCCATCGTTGCCGAGTGGAACGGTACATTCGGAACCGACTGGTCCAATCAGGCGATCCTGAACTACACTTCTATCATCGACCATCGTGTCGTGCCGAGCCCGCTTTTCCCGATGATCGATCTCTTCCATTCGCCCGCTTACCCGAACGGTTCGATAATTGCCGGTACGGAGCAGTATTCGGGCGCAAATCATACATACCAGTACATTTGGGAATTTACCGATAACCTTTCGTTGCAGGCCGGAAACCATCTCTTTACATTCGGCACGCACGACGAGTCTTTCTCTTTCAACAATCTTTTCCTTGCGGACTACTACGGCTATTACAGGTTCAGCAGTCTTGCGGATTTGCAGGCCGGGCAGCCCAACAAGTACGAGAACGCTTACTCGAATCTGTCCGGCGTGAGCGAGCCGATGGCGATATGGAGCGCGGTCCAGTACGGGGTCTATGCACAGGATCAATGGAGCATCATTCCGAACTTCAAACTCACATACGGTCTCAGGCTCGACATCCCGACGTTCCCGCAGAAGCCGTACAACAATCCGGTTTTCGATTCGACGTTTGCCTTCATGGGACTCAGAACGGATCATACGCCGAAGCCTGAATTCCTCCTCTCGCCTCGCGTCGGATTCAACTGGGATGTACACGGCAATAGACAGTGGGTCATTCGCGGCGGAGCAGGCGTCTTCACCGGACGCGTACCTTACGTCTGGATCTCCAACCAGTATGAGAACACGGGTGTGGATGTCAACCGGCTCGACGCAAGCAATCTTCCTCCCGGATTCTTCAGTCCGAATCCGTATGCGCAGCCCCGGCCGGGTGCCAACGATACCGCCCTTGCTCCTATCGCCACCACGGAGATCGATTTGACATCGCCGACCTTCAGGATGCCGCAGCAATTGCGAGTCGACCTGGCGGTGGATCATGCGCTTCCGTTTGGATTTGTCGGAACCGTGGAGGGCATCTACGGCCATTCGATCAACGACGTGATGTACCAGAACATAAATATCGAACAGAGTTCGACTCCCGATACGTACGTCGGCTTAGGAGGAAGGCCTCTATACGGAACACCGTCCTCCGGGCTCTACAACACGAGCTGGAAATACAACGTTCAAAGCTCAAGATATACGCGTGTCGTTTACATGACGAACACAAGCGAGCCTTATAATTACTACCTGACCGTGTCACTTCACAGGGAATTCGGCCAGGGTATTCTGCAAATGCTCGGCGATCAATCGATCCATGATGCACTCTTTGCAGACTTTTCGTATACCTACGGCCAGTCGTACGATCAGAATTCGGTTACTTCAAGCCAGGCATATTCACAGTGGAGATATAACCCGGTACCGGGCAATCCGAACGATCCTCCCGTTGCCGTTTCCGACTTCTCGGTTCCCAACAGGGTTGTGGCCTCCGTCGCCGCAGAGATTGATTATGCTCACGGCTTCGCTACCACGCTGTCCCTGTTCTACACCGGCGAGTCCGGTCCTCCGTTCTCTTACATCTATAATGGCGATGTAAATGGCGACGGGTCATCTTACAATGACCTTCTCTATGTGCCGAAGAACCCGGTGCCGGGCGGCGACATCAACCTCGTGGTTTACAACAAGGCTGCCGATTCATATGAGCCCGCTCCGGCATCGGCTTATGCCGAGTTGGCCAGCTATATAAACCGCAGTCCCTACCTCAGTAGATACAAGGGACAGATTCTTCCCAGGAACGGCGGCAGGGCCCCCTGGGACGGTCAACTGAACCTGAGCGTGACGGAAAGGATTCCAAGCGTGTTCGGACAAAATCTCGAGCTGAATGCCGATGTATTGAATGTACTGAACATGTTGAATCCGAACTGGGGTTATGTCCTCGCCGTACCAAACGGAACTTACGGCCTTCTCAACTATGAAGGATTGAATGCGGCACAACAACCGACGTTCGAGCTCGCTCTTCCGAGCAACGGTGTGCCCTGGTCGCCCGATCCCTTCTACTCAAGGTGGCAGCTCCTTATCGGCGCAACGTATAACTTCTGATGCAGCTCAGCCTGGTCAAGCGCTCTTAACCTTGACACAGCTGACTGGAAACCTTCTGTATGACGTCCCGTATTTCGCGGGACGTCACTCATTTTTTGGGGGCGCACAGGGGCGTTGGACCAGCACACATAAGGCTCGGATGACTGCCGATGGTCACAGATATGCCCGATCTACTCCTCCGGGAAATTATATGCCTACATCCGTGTTATCTCAGTGCGACAAATTGATGGCTGAACTTGCTAATGCTTGAATGAGCATCTATATTTGGCTATCAGTGTTACAGGGCATGAAGATGCATCGAGGGCTGAGTTACTTTTGGAAGCAAAGCGTCGGAAGGCATGAGTCTTTCACAAATGCACTTCCATCTCCGGACCATTTAGTCCTGCAGGTGTGGATGACCCGTCTGTCCAGAAGTCCTGCTCCCGCACTCATCCAAGGGCGATAGTTGAACTGTCTATGGGTGCGCAACCGATTGTAATCACGCTCGACAGCCTCAATTCTCATTCTTAAGGCGGAGGATGACATATGGCTAGCAGATACCGGAAGGTGTTTGAGTTCTTTTTCCTGAAACCAGTCGCGCTCATCTACATTTTACTCATTGCGTACTACTTTTGGATATCTAATTGGTGGTCGAGCGCCCTCTTTACGATTGTGTTGTTCTACTACGGTTGGAGATGGAGCCATGGTCACCAATGGCGGAGCTAGCAATGAGTTGATCAAGAGACCTGTGCGTCACTTTTGGATAGTGAAACTGTAGCAATGTCGGAGGTTGACTGGAGGCGGGATAATTTTCCAATCCATTTATTCGCCGATGTTCCCGCAGAACTGTTTCCGCCCTTCCGGCAGACTGGCCCGTCCTCTCTTACGGTAATCCCCTCATCCAGATATTCCGGTCATCCGAGAGCCTGCCCCTATTCAAACGACAAATTTGCTCCGGATTGAGATTAGGTTGAGTCTAAGAGGATCTCCTCTGCCATTCCTTTGCGACGACTGCCGGTGGAGTCACGTTCGTATTTGATCCATGGGATTTCCTCATTTCCGTGGGGCACAATACCACCCAAACGAGGGCTTCCTTGTTGTCCCCGTGGTCTAAGTCTCGGAATCACAAGGGCTAACAAAGCGACCCTTCCGGCACCGTTATTGCAGAAAATCTGAACGTCCAGTTTAGAAAACACTTTGCATTTTGAAAAAGAAGGAACAGAAATGGCTGAAGAGAATACATCCGATAACTCCCAAAAGGAATCGGACTCGTCTGTAAGAATCGCGACCATTGACGGAAACGAGGCAGCTGCCTACGTCGCGCATAAGCTGAACGAAGTCATCGCAATCTACCCGATTACGCCGTCGTCGCCGATGGGCGAATGGTCGGACGAATGGTCAGCGCAGAACAGGCCGAACCTGTGGGGATCGATCCCGCTCGTAGCTGAATTGCAGAGCGAGGGGGGAGCTTCCGGAGCGGTACATGGAGCATTGCAGGCAGGCGCCCTGACGACCACATTCACCGCTTCACAGGGGCTGTTGCTGATGATTCCGAATATGTTCAAGATTGCAGGGGAGCTTACATCTACGGTTTTTCATATCGCGGCACGATCGGTCGCAGCACATGCGCTTTCTATCTTCGGAGACCATAGCGACGTGATGGCAGCTCGTCCGACGGGTTTTGCCATGCTCGCTTCGAACTCGGTTCAGGAAGTGAACGACTTCGCATTGATTGCGCAGGCCGCTACACTCGAAGCGCGCGTTCCGTTCCTTCATTTCTTCGACGGCTTCAGGACTTCTCACGAAGTATTGAAAATTCAACAACTGACAGATGAACAAATGCGTGCACTAATCACCGACGAGCTGATCGACCAGCATCGTCAGCGCGCTCTTTCACCCGATCACCCGGTGCTTCGCGGATCGGCCCAGAATCCGGATGTGTTCTTCCAGGCCCGTGAAACGGTCAATAAATTCTACCAGGCGTGCCCCGCGATCGTGCAGTCCGCAATGGACAAGTTTGCGAAAGTGACCGGCCGCGAGTATATGCTGTTCCAGTATGTCGGCTCTCCCGATGCGGAGCGTGTAATAATCGTCATGGGCTCGGGTGCCGAGGCTGTTCACGAGACCGTCGAGTATCTCTCTTCCAAAGGCGAGAAGGTCGGGGTCGTCAAGGTCAGACTCTACAGACCCTTCTCGATCGAGGCGTTCGTCGATGCGCTTCCGAAAACCACAAAGGACATAGCGGTCCTCGATCGCACCAAGGAGCCCGGCGCGACCGGCGAGCCGCTTTACTCCGACGTCGTCACGGCACTTGCAGAAGCCAGGGCGTCCGGCAAGCTTCCTCTTCAGGTAGAACCGCGGATAATAGGCGGAAGGTACGGTCTCTCTTCCAAAGAATTCACCCCCGCGATGGTGAAGGCGGTCTTTGACGAAATGAAGAAGGACAAACCGAAAAACCACTTCACCGTCGGCATCGTGGACGACGTGACGAACACAAGCCTCGATTACGATCCCTCCTTCGACGTAGAGCCGCCGGAAGTCGTACGCGCGATGTTCTATGGTCTCGGAGCGGACGGAACCGTAGGCGCCAACAAGAACTCCATCAAGATCATCGGCGGTGAGACGGACTTCTATGCCCAGGGATATTTCGTCTACGATTCCAAGAAATCGGGGTCACAGACTGTTTCCCACCTTCGCTTCGGGCCGAAGCCTATCCATTCCACATATTTGATCAACCAGGCCAACTTCGTCGCCTGTCACCAATGGTTCTTCGTCGAGAAATTCGATGTACTGGAGAAGGCCGCGCCGGGTAGCGTGTTTCTCCTCAACAGCATTTACGGGCCGGACAAAGTCTGGGACAAACTTCCGAGGCTGATTCAAAAACAGATCGTGGAGAAGCATCTCAAGTTCTACGTCATCGACGCGTACAAAGTGGCTCGCCAGACAAACATGGGTAGCAGGATCAACACGATAATGCAAACCTGCTTCTTCGCGATATCCGGCGTGCTTCCGCGCGAGCAAGCGATCGAGCAGATCAAAAAGTCGATAAAGAAAACTTACGGTCGAAAAGGAGATCAGGTAGTCCAGCAGAATTTCCAGGCCGTTGACCAGACGCTCGCAAACCTGTTCGAAGTAAAAGTCCCTGCCAAGGTATCGAGCACCATCGAGATGCCTCCGGTTGTTTCCGACCGCGCGCCTGAGTATGTAAAAAAAGTTACGGCGCGCATGATCGAAGGGAAGGGAGACACCCTTCCTGTAAGCGCCATGCCGATAGACGGCACATTTCCTACTTCGACCGCGCAATGGGAGAAAAGGAACATAGCACTCGAGATCCCCGTATGGGAGCCGGATATCTGTATCCAGTGCAACAAGTGCATAGTGATATGTCCTCATGCGAGCATACGCGTGAAAGTGTTCGATCCCGCAGACGTCGCCGGCGCCCCGGCGACTTTCAAGGCCGTCGATTTCAAAAGCCCCGAACACAAGGGGATGAAGTATTCTCTGCAGGTGGCGCCGGAGGACTGCACGGGCTGCGGACTCTGCGTCGAGTTCTGTCCCGCAAAGAGCAAGAAGGAAGCCAAGGTAAAAGCGATCAATATGAAACCTCAGCCTCCTCTGAGAGAATCGGAGAAAGTCAACTTTGAATTCTTCCTCAACATCCCGGAGGTTGACCGCAGAACTATAAGGCTGGATAACGTGAAGGACTCGCAATTCCTGCAACCGCTGTTCGAGTATTCCGGCGCATGCTCCGGCTGCGGAGAGACTCCCTATGTAAAGCTCGTGACCCAACTGTTTGGCGACCGGACCATGATAGCCAACGCGACGGGCTGCTCTTCGATATACGGTGGAAACCTCCCGACCACGCCTTACACCGTCAACAGGGACGGTCGTGGTCCCGCGTGGTCCAACTCGCTCTTCGAGGACAACGCCGAGTTCGGCTTCGGCATGAGACTCGCCATAGATAAGCAGACAGAAATTGCCAGGGAGCTTGTCCAGAAACTCTCGTCCCAGATCGGCGAGCAGTTGGCGAAGGAACTGCTGGAGTCCGATCAGGCAGGTGAAGCCGGCATATATGAACAGCGGGAGAGAGTGAAGCTGCTGAAGTCAAAGCTTGCCTCTGTCAACTCGCCTGATGCTAAGAGACTTCTGAACGTGGCAGACAACCTGGTGAAGCGGAGCGTCTGGATCGTCGGTGGCGACGGCTGGGCTTATGACATAGGTTATGGCGGACTGGACCATGTCCTCGCGTCGGGGAAGAACGTGAACATCCTCGTCCTGGATACTGAAGTCTATTCGAATACCGGAGGCCAGATGTCCAAGTCGACTCCTCGTGCGGCGGTGGCAAAGTTCGCCGCGGCGGGAAAGCCGATGCGAAAGAAAGACCTCTCACTGATGGCCTTGATGTACGGCAACGTCTACGTGGCACGCGTGGCAATGGGAGCAAACGACGCTCAAACTGTCCGCGCCTTCCTTGAAGCCGAATCTTACGACGGGCCCTCGATCATAATCGCCTATGCCCACTGTATCGAACACGGCATTGACATGTCGCTCGGAGCCCAGCATCAGAAGGTAGCCGTCGACACAGGCTACTGGCCTCTCTTCAGGTTCGATCCGAGACAGGCCCATGAAGGGAAGAATCCGTTCAAACTCGATTCGAAATCTCCTAAGGGATCGGTTGGCGATTTCACATCGCTCGAAACGCGGTTCAATATGCTTAAAAAGACTCATCCCGAAAGAGTGAAATTCCTCATGGAGCTTGCCCAGGATGACATCGTCCAGCGATGGAAGATGTACGAACAGCTTTCGAAGGAATTCGAAGCTTCGAAGTCTGACGGTGACGGCAAATCTGCCGCCGCCCCGGCCATGAACTGAATCGAAAGTCTGCAACGAACGAAAACGAAAGTTATGAAATGAATCTCAAAACCAAATATCTCGGACTGGAGCTCAAGAATCCAATCGTCCCGTCCGCCAGCCCCCTATCGAGAAGCCTTGACAATATGAAGAGACTTGAAGATGCGGGCGCTTCGGCAATCGTGATGTATTCCTTGTTTGAAGAGGAGATCGCCCATGAGAGCGAGGAGCTCGACCACTATCTGCATTATGGAACGGATAGCTTCGCGGAAGCTCTGACATACTTCCCGAAGGCCGAAGAGTACAACCTCGAACCCGATTCATATATAGAGCTTCTTCGGAAAGCAAAAGAATCGTTGAGTATCCCCGTTATCCCCAGCCTGAATGGAATCACCGCGGGCGGCTGGATCAAATACGCCAGGCATTTTGAGGATGCCGGCGCCGATGCGATGGAGCTGAATGTCTACTATATTCCTACCGATCCGCATCTTTCTTCGTATGACGTCGAGAGCAGGTACATCAATGTCATATCGGCGGTAAGGGATTCAGTGAGCATTCCTCTCGCCGTCAAGTTGAGCCCATATTTCGGCTCTCTCAGCAATTTCGCTCAACGAGCGCTTGGAGCAGGCGCGAACGGCTTCGTCTTGTTCAATCGCTTCTACCAGCCTGACATTGACGTGAATCAGCTCGAGGTGGTGCCTGAAGTCTCCATGAGTGATTCATCTGCGATTAGACTGCCGATGAGATGGATTGCGATCCTTTATGGCAAGCTGAAGGCAAGCCTGGCAGCGACGAGCGGAGTACATACCGCCGAAGATGTCCTCAAGCTTGTGATGGCGGGCGCCGACGTGACGATGATGTGTTCGGCTCTCCTCCAGCACGGTCCTCAGCACATCAAGACAGTTCTCGCGGATCTTTCAAAGTGGATGGAAGAACATCAGTACGAATCGATCGAGCAAATGAAGGGAAGCATGAGCCAGAAATCTGTGGCAGATCCCGCTGCGTTCGAGCGCGCAAACTACGTAAAGGCGCTGAACCGCTACAAACTGTTGGTTTGAATTCTCCTCAGCAGCGAAAAGGGGCGCCTCCAGGGCGCCCTTTTTTGTATGGCCTTTCCTCAAGGCCGGATCCATCTCTCCCGGTCTCTTCTCAAATATGACGGGGCCTGGCAGCGAACCAGGCAAATACTCCCGACAGGTGCTCGATGATTGACTCAACCTGTCGGCTCCCCCGCGCCCTCTCTCCGGCAATACACCCACTCTTCGGCAAGCAGCCCTACTGATTTCGCAATGGAAAGCGGCGCACTTCCTTCGAGATGGTTGTTGAAGTCCGCGCAACTGTCGAACTTCTTCCGGATGAGCTTCTTCACCAGTTCGGATATCTCTTTTATCGTTTTGTCGCGCGGGTCGACCACCTCGGTCCAGTGTTTCCGGTTCTTCATTTCAATTCCCTGTCTGTCCGATCCGAGAAGCCTGACCACGACCGTATTCGAAGTCAAAGAGTCCGTCCCGAACTTCTCGAATACTCCATATGCCGGAGGCATGTAATACCCATCGACGAACACGTGAGGAAACTGAAATACTCTTTTGTCAGGGAATTCGGATTGCGTGGTTGAAAGTTACGGGGAGGGAGGAGAGAAACGGGCCTGGCAGATCGAAGAAAGCGGCGGGCGAGGGCATCTTGGTTTTGTTGAGATATTCGAACTTGAACATTATCGCGCCAATCTTATCCTTCAGCGGTGCAAGCTATTTCAGGAACGCCTCCGTCAGCTTCTCGCTGAGGAAATTGGGATTGGGCTTCTCGGCAGACTTCTTCGGCGCCTGTTTGTAGAAATTCGTGAGCGTGATCGAGTTCGGCGCTTTCACCGTGAATTTGAAATCGGCGGGAGTAAGCCGCGCATACGCCTCGACATCCTCGTCTTTGCGGAGTCTAACCACATCCGGCGACTCGAGGCTCCAGAACCACTGGTCCACTTCGGTGGAATTGAAGTGTTCCGCGTATTCGGGAAGGTAGTCGTAATGCCGGCGCTTATTCTGCGAGTAGATTCCGAGCTCTTCCCATTCGGGATAGTTCCATGAGCAGGTCCCGATTCTCAGTCGCTTCCGGAGGGTTGAAGGGAGTGAACGTATCGTTATTTCGGAATCTCGTTTCATTGCATCGACAATATTTGAATGGATACAATGAAAGTCAAAAAGCTCAATGCAGGAGGCCCGGTCATCGGTTCCGGTGCATCAGCCCCAGCCTTCATCGGCAGAGGGACCATAGATCTGAGGTACGCTGATGTCATTAAGTCTCATGTAAACGGTGAGCTGTCCCCGGTGATGCACAAGATGGTTTATCGACGAACCGATGATGTCGTCCTTCGAGGTCGACATTAGAACGTTCCCGTTAGCTTTGAGTTCGAACTTATCAGAAAGGGATGTATCCTCCATCCCGCTCAATGCGCGCCGCGCGCCTGCCATATTGTCGTCGAAGTGTTGGACGAGCTCGCCTGTCGTCTCCGGCTGGTAGTGAGGATAAGTCGCAAAATCGATGTCGCCCGTTTCAACTATATCCCTGATCCATTTCGGTATCTCGGCCACAAGCAGAGCGAGGTAACCGAGCTTCATGGATTTCTCGTGGGGAGCCCAATCGAAAAGTCTCTCGGGTATCCGTTCGAGGCATCTCCGGCTTGCGGTCGCCTCCATTTCCAGCTCCTTCAAGTAATGTGACGTAAGAGCTTTTTTGTCCGGCATTGCCTGTACCTCCTTATTGTTTATTCCGGCGTGGATTGTGGTCTTCTGAGTGTCAACAATCTTCCCTTCATTCTGGTTCAGAGCGTCTGAAGATATTATCTCCCGAAGTTTCGCTACGCATGTACTCAGTTTCCACAGGCCGCGGGCCGTGTCGCTCGTTCCCGTCGTCTCTGCATTTTCACTTACTTAAACAAGGTATGGGGCGGACCTGGACTGGGTGTCGGATTCGAAACGGCCTGTCAGACTGATCTCGAGGATGAGATCCGGCTGGTGGGTAGTGGTCAGTTTTGACCGATGATATCGGCTTTGAAATCGGCAACAAGTAGCTTCCCGCAGATTTCGCCGACTACATCCGCCGGCGGAATGATCCAGAAAAATGATCGGTGGTGATCAGTGTGATCTGTGCCTGCGGCAGATGAGGTTGCCTTCGGCGGACGCAGTCTGCGGGAAACAAAGCTGAGAAACTACCGGCCCGCGGCAAGCTTGATTTCCCGGTGAGCGGCATCGCTCACGCTATCGGCTTGAGCGCCAGTTCGATTATGTTCTCATCCTTTGAAATTTCTCTCAGGACATCGGCCGATGGCGCTGAATCGAGAAGAAGGGTGCAGCATGCTGCCTTCGAGGCTTCGAAGATGATGTTCGACATTTCCTCGACATTTATCCCGTTGCTCTTGAGCTTTCCAAGGATGCCGGCTAATACACCGACCCTGTTGAAGTGTCGCACGACCATTGACTGCGTGGCGGATGAGCGCGCGCGGATGTTCACGGTGTTCAAAGGCACGCCAGTAGACAGATAGGACCTTACGATGTTCACTACTTCATCGGCTATCGCTTCCGATGCCTGGTCTGTCGACGCACCGATGTGCGGAGTCGCAGTCACGAGGTTCGCCAGCTCTCTGCCCGCAAAGACGGCTTCTCCGCCTGCCGGTTCACCTTCGAACACATCGAGGCCGACACGAAGACTCTTTGACCTTATCGCTTCGACCAGGGCAGGGGTGTCCACCACCTCGCCGCGCGATGTGTTCACGAAGACTGCACCGCTCTTCATTGCGTCGAAGAAGCTTCTGTCGATGAGATGATTTGTCTCCGGTTTGTAAGCGACGTGCACGCTGACCAGATCCGATTGCGTTGCGAGCGACAGCAGGTCGGCCGTAAACCCGATACCATACGCTTCTGCAATTTCCGGGCTCAGACTCTTCGACCATCCGATGACTTTCATTTCCATGGCGAGGGCGCGCGAGGCGACCGCCTTGCCTATGGCGCCGAACCCGATAATCCCAAGCGTTCGCCCCTTCAGGCCGCGTGACTTGCCGTATGCCTTTTTCTTCCACATGCCGTTTCTCAATTCGGTCGTAGCATTTACGATCTGCCGGTCGGCCGCGATCAACAGCCCGATCGCGAGCTCGGCTACCGCTTCCGTGTTCTTGCCGGGGCAGTTGGATACGTATATACCCCTCATGTTGGCCGATGCGAGATCGATCGTGTTCACGCCGGCACCCGCCCGTATTATAAGGGAAAGGTTCTTTGCCGACTCGACAGTCCTGGAGGTGACTTTCGTTGAACGAACTACAAGTATGTCTGCATCTCCCACTGCACCCGGCAAATCGTCGGCCGAGAGATCTGGATTCACAGCTACATCCATTCCGATTGCCTTGAGGGCGGAAACAGTTTTATCCGACAGCTTATCTGCAATGAGGACTTTCATATCGGGTTCCTTTCGATGTTTGACGATTAAAGAACTACCGGCGTTCCTTTTGGGATCCACCACTGTGTCAGTACTGACTGACGATACAAAAATGCAGCCAAATTTAGCGGAAGTGAGGATTAATAACAATTGAACGAGCCGAACGCAATGAAATCCCGAAGCGGAGTCCCTGACATTTCCATCAGATCTTCACATCGACCATTGACGATTCGGTTGGATCCTGTCGCTTTCAACTCGACGAATGTCGGTTTGCATCGATCCCGGGGCCTTCAGTCCTCTCCATGACTGTAAGCCGTATCTGAATAATAATCGGCGTTCGAAATACTTGAGATTGGGATGAGTTTTTATGAATTTGTCTGAACAATGAGAGAGTCAGATTATCACGTCGAGACTTATGAGCGGGAATAGGTGCTGTGACAAGACAACCTATTGCAGGCACCTGCACAATGCCGCTCCCGGAGGTGTGCATTAAATAATGATTGACCGGCTAGCGAAATGGTATTCCGATCTTGGAGTGCCGCCACTGATCGCGATCCTCCTTGTGATAGTCGTTGCGGCCCCTTTTATCCTTCCGCCCGTCAAGGACTGGAGGACAGCTACTGTCAGAGAGAGGGTCTCAGTCGTAATGTACGGCATCGGAGTAGCAATCGTCCTTCTCTACTTCGTGGCGTTCTTCAAGCTGAAGTGAGCTGACTCAGGGAGCGGTCATGGCACAGAAGGCGGATCATTCCGTCGGGCTGTACTATCCGGCCGCGGTACAAGTCCGTTGACATTTTCATTCCTGAGGAACCTAGAGGCATTCTCAGCCGCACGCGCTACGCTCTGGAGCATTATGCCGTCTACGAGCGCGGAGTTATGCGGCGAGCCGAGGAGGTTCGGCAGTTCGAAGAAAGGGTAGTCGACGCGGAACTCCCCCTGCCTGAACGGCTCGACCCACCAGGCATCTATGCATGCCGAAAACTCCGGATGTGATTCAAGATGCTCGTACAGCGCCTTCTGTTGCACTATCGCTCCGCGTGCCACATTCACCAGGATCGCATCGGGTTTCATAATATCGAGTTCTCGTCTCCCGATGAGCCCTTCAGTTGTCCGGTCGAGAGGGAGCGATAGCAAGATGAAATCTGAATTACTCAAAACGTAGTCGAGATCCTTCAACGTTCCGCAGAAGTCGACCCGCTGTTCTGTCTTCCCGGTAGTATTCAGCGCGAGTATCTTCACTTCAAAAGGACGCATCAGCCGGGCTGTCTCCTTCCCGATAGATCCGAATCCAACTATCCCGAGCGTCGAGCCTGTAATTTGTTTCGTGATGCTCCTCCATTGCTCGAACTTCCCGGCGGCCAGCAGGTCGTGATAATACCTCAACTTCTTTCCCCTATCAAGGAGCATTGCGAGAACGTGCTCAGCCATCGGAAGTGCGTATGCACCCTGGTTTGCCGCTATCTGGCATGCAGGACGAAACATTTCGAACTTCAAATGATCATAGCCTGCGGAGATTAGCTGGATGAACTTTATGTTATCAAGATGTTTTCTATCGGTATCATCCAATTCATTATTGGGATTCCACGCGATCAGGAGTTCCGTTCTCTCCAGCCGATTGCGCCTCTGCTCCTTATCGGTAAAGTCGGCGAGGAATGTCAGGTCGTCCTCCCGGAAGATTCGTGAAATAGTCTCTCGTTGTTCGATGTCGGGTTTGAATGATACCGTTATTGTGCGCAATTGTGTGACCTCTTTCTTTGTAGCTCATCCATTCCGCCCTTAAAAGTCGAGCCGCTTGATGGTGATGTAACTGGCAGCGTGAATCGAGCATGCCCTAACTGAGTAATGCTTTGATTTCGGACAGGGAATCGTTCAGGAACTCGCTTAGGAATTTTTCATCGTAAAGCTCGCCGAAACGCTCTCGCTCTTCCTGCGGAATATCTGCAATCTTCCGGCCCTTTACCAATGTCTCTAACGTCCATACCTTTGCTTTTCGGCTCGGTCCAGCCCACTTGCCCATTTCGTTTAGTTTACTGTCGAAGAAGACGGCAGTGGGTACAACCCTCTTTCCGTTAGTGAGATAGTGGTCCATTAGCTTCTCGTTCCTGTCGCGGAAGAAAAGTCTCAAGTCGGTCGACGGCAATGCCTCCGCGAGCTTTGCGATAAGCGGGACGTTTTGGGCGCAGTCGGGGCACCAGTCTTCGGCAATGCATACAATTGTGAGAACATCCTTCGCTCTTAAGAAGTCTATCGTTTCCTTCGGGACGGAAAGCTGTCGAAATATATTGCTCATCCTGTTTACGTTCTCTTTGCATTCAGAAAGGTATTTGCCCCAGCTCAGGCCTTTCTCGACCCAGTCCCTTATGTCGAATGCCTGCCCGCCGCTTACTCCCGCCGATTTGTCAATATAGTCCGTCTTCATGTTAGCCTTCCGATTCTTAATCGTTCTTTCCAAACACACTAAGAGTATAAACGAAGAAGCGGAGCTATTTGTTCACCCGATTTTGAAATTTCGTAATCCGGTCCGACTTGGACGGCGGGAGAGGGTGAGTCGCCGCTCGGGTGCTTTGAAAAGGGAGCTGAATTGCAGCTGATCCCTATTCATACCTGAGCGAATCTACCGGATCTACCGCCGCGGCCCGTCGGGCGGGGAAGACCCCGGCAAATACACCTATCAGTGTCAAGACTGTCACAGTGAAAATCATTATTCCTATCGAGAGGATGGGCCTGCCGAGGAACTGCATGGCTCCGCTGCTTGTATCGAGAAGGCCGGTCGCGGCGACGATCCCCCATGAGAGCAGCAGGCCCATCAGACCGCCCAGCAGCGACAGGAAAAGCGCTTCGAAAACAAATTGTGACAGTATATACGACCGTCTCGCACCAACAGCCATCTTGATGCCGATTTCCCTCGTGCGTTCTTTCACCACTACATACATAACGTTTGCCACGCCGACTCCCGCTATCATGAGAGTGAAGAAGCCCACTATGCCGAGGAAAATGCTTATGCCCAGACTTATCTTTTTGATCATCTCATCTATCATCATCGTATCGAAGATGCCTATTGCGCGGTCATCGGCAGGATCTGTCCTGTATTTCTTTGCGAGGACATGTCGTATTTGGTCTATCATCTGAGCCTGGGAAACCGGGCTGGGTCCCTTCGCGAGTATCGTGTTGATGTACTTATAGCCGTATACCGTTTTGAACGTTGAGTATGGTATGACGGCGCGCCTCGAATCGGGACCGTTATTCATCGACGTCTGAAGCTTCTTCTCCATTATCCCAATTACCGTGAAGGGCACATTGTCGAGCATCACTGTCTTTCCAACGGGATTCTCTCCCTTGAAAAGGTCGCCGGCTATTTCGTAACCGAGGAAGAGACTTCGCTTCTGGTATTTGACGTCGTTGGCATCGATGAACCGCCCGCCGGCTTCGGGATACATTGCGCGCATCTCCTCGAAATCCTGACCCGCTCCCTCGCATTCGGTGGTCAATCTCGTCTTGCCGTAAAAAAGCTCGGCATTCTTCCTGTACTGCGGACTGGCCATGATTATGTCTGGAACCGCGGCTCTTAAAAGGGCAACGTCGCTTTCTTCGAGGTTGATCTGACGCCCTTTGGGAAGGCCCTGGTACACCTTTCCGGTTTCGCCTCCGTAGATGATGAGGACCCTGTTCCATGCGTTCACCAGACCGTTCCGCATCGCAGTCCCGAAGCCTTCACCGAAAGCGAGAAGCAGAACGACCGACATCGTTCCCCAGGTGATAGCAATTAAGGTCAAAGCGCTGCGCATCCTGTGAGTTTTCAAATCGCGGAAAAACTCTCTGAGTAGTTCGCCTCCCATTATGACAAGCCTCCTGAGAACCGGGGTAGTTTAGCACAATTAACTAATTGAACTGATGAATCCTGCGTGTGTAAAAATCCTGTCGAATTCACGACGCGATCCTCTGCTGAGTATTTAATCCCTGAGACATTCCACGACATCCAGGCTCGCCGCTCGCCGGGCAGGCAGCATCCCCGCGGACAACCCGATGGCGGCGAGTATCGACATCGTCGAAATCACCACCGGGAGAGAAATCTCAGGCGTGCCCACGTATTCTTTGACGGGTATCAGCTGCATCGCCGACACTATCGCCCAGCCGATGATGAAACCAATCACTGCGCCGAGTCCTACAATCATGAAGGTCTCCGCAAAGAACTGCAGCAATATTGTGGACCTCCTCGCACCGACCGCTCTCTTGACGCCGATCTCGTTCGTTCTTTCACGGACAACTATGAACATTATGTTGGCAACCCCGAGACCTGCAACTCCAAGCGTGAAGCTCCCGATGATCCCGAGAAAAACGGTGAACCCGATCGTAATGTATTGAAGTATCCTGTCGAAGTCCGCGGTATTCCAAATGAACACCGCATCTTTGTCCTCGGGGTCGAATATGTATTTCTCTCCCAATGCCTCGCGAACTCCCTCTTCCACCTCTGCCGTCATCGAAGGATCATTTGCCTTATAAACCAGGTCGGTGATGTATGTCGACCCGAAGATCGCCGCATAGGTTGGCGCGGGAATGAATATCCGATCCTGATCTCGGGTATAGTATGACGAATTCTGCCCTTTAGGCTGCATAACTCCTATCACTGTGAAAGGAGTCTCCCCCACGAAGACGGTCCGGCCAAGTGCCTCCTTATCTCCGAAGAGAAACGATTTCACCTGGTCCCCGAGTAGCACTACTCTTTTCCGTCCGATCACGTCCACAGTATCGATGAACCTCCCGCCTTCGGCAGGTATTACATGACGAAGGTCTTCATAAACCGGATAAACACCGGTGATCCCGGGATTGGTGATATTGTTTCCGTATCGGACGGGGATTCCCATGTTGATGTATTCCGGCGTCACAGTCTCCAGGTTTCTTACCTTAGCAGCGATTACCGTGGCGGCCTCTTCTGTCAGGCGAATTCCTCTGCCTATCCCAAATCCACGGTAAGGTTTTGTAGTCCGGTTAGGGAAAAGGACCGATATGTTTTCTCCCATGCCGTGCATGTTGATCATTGCCTGTTTCTTGAACCCGAGGCCGAATGATATCAATACTATTATCGTGACCGTTCCCCAGACGATGCCGAACATCGTAAGGAACGCACGCATTTTCTGTGCTCGAAGATCGGCGAAGAATTCCGAGAAAAAGCTTATAAATGCTCTCATATCGGGACCTTAATTGATTTTGGCGACAGGTTTTTCGAGAACCTTCTCGCCTTCCTGAAGGCCCGATACGACTTCAATGTTAATCGCATCTGAGAGTCCTGTCTTGATAGCCCGGTCTTCCGATCTGTTGTCTGCAAGCGGGATTCTGACAAATGAGGAATCGTTCCTGAACGTCACGACTCTTTCGGGGATGTAAAGTATGCCGCTCTTCTTTCTGATGATTATGTCGGCATTCGCTGAGTACCCTGCCCGCAAAGTTACTTTTTTTAAGTTAGAAATCGAGATCTCGATCGGGAAGACCGAAGCGTTTTCTTTCTTCTCGGCCTGCAGCCATATTTTGGAAAGCCTGCCGTGGATGGTATCCCCCGGGAGAGCTCCGATGCGCAATTCCGCCGGCATTCCCTCACGAAGCTTGCCCACATCTATCTCATCAACGGTGCCCTTGAACACGAGAGTGCTCATGTTTGCCATCTTCATTAACACGGTCCCTTCCTGATAGGAAGTAAGCGGCGTGACTGGATCTCCAACCTCGACTGCTCTTGTTAGTACATAACCATCTATCGGTGCGTAAATTATCGATTCTATCTTTGTGTTGTCTATCGTAACCGCACCGCTCTGCATCAGCTCGAGTTTCTCCCTTGCAATCTTCACGCGCAATTCCGATTCTCTGTAAGCCTTCTGTGTGTTCTCGAAATCCTGGTCGGAGATCAGGGAGCGTTGGTGCAGAAGTCCCTGTCTCTCTTTCTCCTTCCTGACATTGTCGAAATCTACTTGTGCCAATTCGAGCTGCCTCTTCGCATCGGCAAGCTCGACCGGGGTCGGGTCGGGTTTGACTTCAAGCAGTGGTTCGCCCGCGTGGACATACGAGCCGACATCGACGAACAGCTTCTTAACCACTCCGCTTACTCGTGATTTGATCGATACCTGATTCTCCGGTTCGATCGTACCCACTGCGAGCGCTTTCTCAACAATTGTTCCCTTGGTGGCCTTTACGTTGGTTGGACCGCCTGCGCTGCCATTGGCCTTCGATTTTCCAGCGATGAATGCTCCAACTCCCAGCACCAAAACTATCGCAATGACTACAATCCAGCGATTTCTCTTTTTCCCTTTCTTCCCGGTAGGCATTTTCAGACCCTCTGATTTTGTTTTACTTTCGAGAGTACGGAGTGAGTAGATATTGGTTTCGATGATTCGGGAGGAACGGGCTCCGATTAACCGAGTGCCAGACAGGGAATACCTTTAGCCTGTTTGTCTGAACGATTTTGTCCGATGGGGAAGTAGAAGTGAATTATGAAAACATTGAGGGAGTGGCATGGCGGTGTAGGCGGACAGATGAAGATGAGTCTGGAGTGCGCCATGAGGGAGTCGAACCCCCAACCGACAGATCCGAAGTCTGTTGCTCTATCCAATTGAGCTAATGGCGCTCAGGTAAATTTATCTTTACGTCGATGCAAATCCAAATCGAAAAGCTTACGAGTTTTATCTAACAAGAATTTGCAATTATTTCCGTAATGTATTATAATTTCGCCAGATGAAGGATTTCGAGTTCAAGAAACTTTACTACTCCATCTCGGAAGTTAGCCGCATAACGGGGTTAGAGCAGCATGTTCTCAGATATTGGGAGTCCCAATTCTCGGAACTCAATCCAGCGAAGAACAGGGCTGGTAACCGCATATATACTAACAAAGATATAAGCCTGATCTTCGAGATTAAGCGACTCGTCCGTGAGCAAGGGTTCACGATCGAAGGCGCGAAGAAAGTTCTTGGCTCCAAGGCAGGCGATGGCTCTGCCCAGCTCGTAGAGACTGAAGTGGCGGTCGAGTCTTCCGATGACCTTAAGCAAATCCTCCTCGAGACACGTGCTTTTCTGAACGACTTGATCGAAAAACTCTCCGGCAAAGCCTGATACTGAAATTCGTTGCACGTTCATAAGACTCTCATTGTTTCGTTCATCCTCAGGCGCTATTTTAGAACTACCGGAACGTGGCGCAGCCTGGTAGCGCACTACCTTGGGGTGGTAGGGGTCGCGGGTTCGAATCCCGCCGTTCCGACTACGATGATTACAGAGGTTCCGCCGGTTCTGAAGAAGGGTCGGCGGATTGTCCTATCAGGGGTGCTGTTCGGTTGAGGAGCTACCACATGTACATGTTATCCTGCACGAAAGCCAGTTGGCACTGCACCGGGAGCAGTTACGATGTGGCGCGACGGCTCGAGGCGTACATCTGCACGAAGGCCAAGTCGACAGGCCCGAGGCGGCCGTTCGACCCGAAATCCCCTATACTCTCAGTTCGGCTGGACCAATGATGCGTGGACTTGAGCGGCTCCAATTTCTGTACGAAACCGGACAGAACGGCAATTCAACGGAAGAGTTTTCCTCATCTGACCCTATCGGTTTTCCGAAGAGGTTCAACGAGAAGAGAGACGTGGAGACTGCAGCATTTATTGCGTCGATGTTCGCGATAGGTCCCCGCTATGCGATTCTCAGATCGCTCGAGAAAGTCTTCGCCCAACTCGGCGGATCACCGTACAAATCGATGATGGACTTCGACTATCACTTGATGCTGAAAAGCCTGGATGGCCATGTGCAGTTTGCATACAAGAACATCACGGGAAAGGATATCGTACAGGTCCTCTTCGTGACCGCTTCGGTCTTGCGATCATGCGGAACACTGGAGAAATCTCTTTTGCGGGCGGAGGAACGGACTTCGTATGGCGTCCTGACTCAGCTGCTGGAAGAGATGAAATCGGTTGAAGTCCCCGGAGGTTTGGGCGGCTCGCTGACGCCGCGCGCGCGCGCATTGCTGGCGAGTCCGCGCGACGGGAGTGCTTGCAAAAGAATGAATATGTTTCTAAGATGGATGACAAGAAAAGATGATATCGACTTTGGATTTTACAACTGGCTCGGGACGGACAAGCTTATCATTCCCCTCGATGTCAATGTATCGAGGGCGGCAAGGAAGTTGAAGCTTACTAGAAGAAAAACTGACAACTGGAAGACTGCGTCTGAAATTACGGAGAGACTGAAAGTTCTCGATCCGCTCGACCCTGTCAAGTACGACGTCCCGCTTTTCCTGTACGGCATCGAGTTGAGGAAGGGCACTCATGCGCGTTAGAACCCTTCTGGCAGTCCTGCTCCTTTACTGCGCTTCCGCGGCGGCACAGCCCCGGGTCGTCCCGTTGCATACCGCGACCGGCACAACCTACATCAGCGGTTTCCAGGAACTTCACCATGTTTACGTCTCTATCGGTGAAGTCGCACATGCGCTCGGCCTTAGCACATTTGTTCTTAAGGCCACCGACAAGCTTAGCGTTTACTCTGATTATGGAAGCCTCCTCTTCACTCCTTCGAACGGCTTTGTAGTCGTCTCCCTGCGCGGTGAGACCAACGCCGTGCAAATGCCGATACCGGTTCTCGAAGCTAACGGGAAGCTTTACGTGCCTGCTGAGTTTTCGGGAGAGCTTTTCTCGAAAATTGCTCAGGGCACGCTGTCTTACGACGAAGAGAAATCGGAATTCACCTTCTCACCTGAACAAGAAAGCCTGCCGAAAATTACGGGCATACAGGTGGAGCCTAAAGTCAACGGCGCTGTAATAGAGATTGGGATGCAGTCGCTTCCGAAGGCTTATGAGGCTTCACTGACATCGAGCGGACTGGGAGGCAGTCCCGACATGCTTTACCTCACGTTGATGCCGGCCGCGGCCGACGTGCCTGCTCTTGACTCGCTTCCAGGGACGAGCGTCTACTCGAGCGTGATAGCGATACAGAATCCGAAATCCGTTCAGCTCAGCTTCCGTCTTAAACAGAAGTTTGCCTCAAAACACGTCTTCGTCGACAGCACGACCAACTCGGTTATCATTGCCCTCTACTCGAGCGAGAACGTTCAGAAATTATTGTCGGAAGAGATCCGGCAGAAGCTGGACAACGAAAAGAAGAATTGGAAGCTGAATGTAATAGTCCTGGACCCGGGACACGGGGGTAAAGACCCCGGTACGACCGGGATGTACGGCATAGAGGAAAAAAATGTGGCGCTCGCGATCGGTCTTGACCTTAGAAGAGATCTCCACAAGGCGCTTCCGAAAGTAAAGATCGTGATGACACGCGACAAAGACGTGTTTATTCCATTGTACAAAAGGGGGGAGATAGCCAACGAGGCGGGAGGAAAACTCTTTATCAGCATCCATTGCAATTCGATGCCGACTAAACCCAACCCGATGCATGGGGTCGAGACTTTCTTCCTGAGGCCCGGGAAGACGGCCGAGGCGATTCGCATTGCGGCACAGGAAAACGCCGCGATAAAATATGAGAACAATTACGAGAAGACCTACCGTTCTTACGACGCCGACAACCTTATCCTTACTACCATGGCTCACAGCGCATACGTCAAGTACTCCGAACGTCTGGCGGAACTTATCGAGACAAACGTATCCAGAGTGGCTCATGAGCGCGACAACGGCGTGGGCCAGGCGGGATTTTACGTCCTCATTGGCGCATCGATGCCGGCAGTACTTGTCGAAACGGGATATCTTTCCAACCCGCGAGAAGCGAGATTCCTCGGCAGCGTTCGCGGACAGCACCTTGTTGCCCGGGGTATCTGCGACGCAATCGTAAAGTACAAGGCGGAGTATGAAAAAAACTTCACCCAAAACTAATCGCGGCAAGAAGGTCGAGGACATCGGCAAGGAGATAGACGCATTTCTCAAGCGCAATCCTCTCGCCTCGTTCAAAAAGAGACAGCTTGCCAAGGCCCTCGGTTACACCTCGGATCACGAGTATGCAAGGTTCAAACAGGCACTTCGACAGCTCGAGCAAAAAGGAAATGTCCGGCAGACCGGAAGACGAAAGTTCGCACCGTCACAGGTGATCGAGACCGCTGTCGGCAGGCTGTACTTCGATAAAGGGGGCAACATACTTCTTGAGCCCGAGGGAAAGCTCGGCGGAGAAGACTTCACACTTCAAATCGTAGTCTATCCCGACGGGCTCGGCAACGCGTCGCCGGGTGATAGAGTGGCCGTCAAGATCATGGGAGGATCCGGCAAAGTACTGGTAGCCAAAGTTACCGATATCCTCGAACGAGAAGAAAGACGGATCGTCGGCACGATCGAAAGGGTCGGAAGTTCGTACAAGATACTGATCAGAGACAGGGAACTCCCCGCAAGCATAGATGTCTCGAGGAAAAAGTTGAACGGCGCCGAAGCGGGCGATAAGGTCGTCGCAAAGCTCCTTGTCGACAGGTACAGCGGCTTTTCTGCCGATGTGGTCAAAGTGCTCGGAGCCGCCGGAAATCCGGAAGTCGAAATAGAAAGCATCGCTGCTCAGTTCAATCTTCGAAAAGACTTTCCGTCCCATGTGAACCGGGAGGCAGAATCGATTGTCGGCCGCATCCCTGCCGAAGAAATAGCCTCCCGACTCGATCTGAGAGACGAAGTGATTTTCACTATCGATCCGGAAGACGCACGCGATTTTGACGACGCTGTATCTCTCAAACAAATCTCGGACGACCTTCTCGAACTCGGAGTCCATATCGCCGACGTCAGCCATTATGTGCGTGAAGGAAGCCAACTGGATGCCGAGGCATACTCCCGCGGAACGAGCGTGTATCTGACGAGCGGTGTGATTCCGATGCTCCCGCACAAGCTCTCGAACGATATTTGCAGCCTTAACCCCGATGTCGATCGCCTTACTTACTCCGTGATAATGAAAATCCGCCCTACAGGCAAGGTGGAAGAATATAAATTTGCAAAGTCGGTGATACGCAGCAAACGGCGGTTCACTTATGAAGAAGTTCAGAAAATAATCGAAACTGGAAAAGGAGACTACGCCGAGAAAGTCATCGAGATGGACAAGCTCGCGAAGACTCTCACAAGGTTGAGGAACAGGGCGGGAAGCATAGACTTCGATCTTCCGGAGGCAAAGTTCGTGCTCGACGAGCTCGGGAGACCGGTCGAGATTGTCAAGAAACAGCGGCTAGACAGCCACCGCCTCGTCGAGGAGTTCATGCTCCTCGCAAACAAAACTGTCGCGGCCCACATCGGAAAACATGGCGTAAAGGCAAGGCCTTTCGTCTATAGGGTCCATGATCTTCCTGATCCGGACCGTATTCGCGAGCTGGCCGTGTTCGTCTCGCACTTCGGTTATAACCTTAACTATGACGGCGGCGTTGGGCAGAAGCAGCTTCAGCGGCTTCTGAAATCGGTCGAGGGGAAACCCGAAGAGTACCTTATCAACGACATAATGCTCCGCTCGATGGCGAAGGCCGTCTATTCGGAAAAGAATATCGGACATTACGGCCTTGCATTTAAGTACTACACGCACTTTACCTCCCCCATCAGGCGCTATCCGGATTTGATTGTTCATCGTCTCCTCTTCGCGTACGAATCGGGAAATAACGCAGCCGACCTGAGTTCACTCAGAAAGAATCTTGCCGACGTCTGCAAGCTCTCGAGTGAAGCCGAGAGAAGGGCGGTCGAAGCCGAGCGCGAATCGGTCAAGGTGAAACAGGTCCAGTTCATGGAGGAACACCTCGGTGATGAGTTCGAGGGAACGATAGCAGGAGTGACGAGCTTCGGCCTGTTTGTTGAAGTCGACGACCTTCTTGTGGAAGGCCTCGTGCACGTGAGAGAAATGGATGACTACTACACGTTTGTCCAGGGGCAGTTCCAGTTGAAGGGGAGACGAAGCGGGAAAGTATACCAGCTCGGCGACCGCGTTAGGGTCAAAGTCCTGCGTGTAAATATGGAGCGGCACGAAATAGATTTCGTACTCTGCTGAAGCGGCATAGTTTGAAGAACGGGGTGTAATGCGATATATTTTGTTGAGGAGTCGCAAATGAATGATTTTGGAAATATGCAAAAATTGTTTTCAGATTTACAAAAGAACCTTGAGAAGGCCATGAAGGAACTCGAGGGGATGAGTGTTGTCGGCGAGGCAGGCGGCGGTATGGTCAAGGTGACGGCGAACGGCAAACGCGAAATTCTCAAGGTCGAATTGGAGCCGGAGCTGCTCAAGCCGGAGGATAAGGAGATGGCCGAAGACTTGATTGCTGCGGCGGTCAATAATGCACTTCAGAAAGCCGAGAGGATGGCTACCGATCACCTCGGGGCCAGTACAGGCGGACTCATGTCGATGCTCCCGGGTTTCAAGTTCGGCGGGATATCTTGAATGTGTACTGCCGGCTTACCACTTCTGATTGCTGTCGATTTGTCTTGCGGTTCTAAAACGCCGTTTCTCGGCTGACGATCATGATATACACTTCACAAGCTTTGGAATCGTTGATCGGAGAATTGAGCAAGCTTCCGGGGATAGGGAGAAAAACCGCACAGCGACTTGCCCTCCATATTCTTAAATCCGGCAACGAAGATGCGGACCGGCTGGCATCGGCAATCGTCGATGTTAAGAGGCGGATCACATATTGTTCGATCTGCCTGAACATTACGGAGAACGATCCATGCTCGATATGTGCCGACCAGTCGCGTGACCATACGTCGATCTGTGTCGTAGAGGATCCGAGCGACGTGATGGCGCTGGAGAAGACGAACGAATTTCAGGGCGTGTACCATGTCCTTGGCGGTGCGTTGAACCCGCTGGAAGGAATCACCCCGGATCAGCTCCGGGTGAAGGAACTCCTGAACCGTCTCGGCGGCGGAGTGAAGGAAGTTATACTTGCTATGAATCCTGACGTTGAGGGCGAAGCTACCACGATCTACCTGGGTAACTTGCTCAGACCGCTGGGAATCAAAGTAACGCGGATTGCCCGTGGTGTGCCTGTCGGCGGGGATTTGGAATTTGCCGACGAGGCGACACTCGTGCGGGCCTTGGAGGGGCGGATCGTTGTTTGATGACGATACCCCGATTGACATCCCTGGCGTTACTGATTCTTGTTTCCGGCTGTAACATCTTTCAGACGAGGACGCCGCAGCCCCCGCAGCAGGGCCGTTCGGATTTCCTGCCGCCGACTTCGCCGAACATCGTCGTTCAGAACCTTCAGAATGCTATATCGGACAGAAATGTGATCAACTATGTAGCATGCTTTTCAGATCCGACCTCAGGCGGGAGAAACTTCAGCTTCATCGCGTCCCCGAGAGCCGCCAGTCAGTACCAGGCGATTTTCCAGGGTTGGGGCGTGGCGCAGGAACAATCGTATTTCAATAATCTCATAAGCCAGTCTTCCACTTCCTCCAGCTCCGCCCTCATACTCTCTTCCGTCCAACTCGTCCCTTACACCGACTCGGCATACTACAGCGCAAACTATACGCTCCTTTGGCCTAATAAAGTGGCCAGCAACCTGCAGCAGGTGCAGGGGAACCTCCAATTCTATCTCGGGGTTAATCCCAGCGGAAGCTGGTCTATTTATAGATGGGTAGATTCCGGTACCAGCGACACAGTAAAAACCTGGAGTGACCTGAAAGCTCAATTCAGTACTCAATGAAGTGGCTCCTGTTTTCGATATTGACACTTGCGCTTGTCGGTTGTGAAAATCCCTTCGCACCCAAGCTCGCAACCCAGCAGACCGCCCCCTCCAGTTTCATTTCTAACCAGTCGACAATTGACGGTGTATTTCAGAATTTCATCTACGCTTATACGTTCAAGGACACTACCGTATATTCGAAACTCATCGCGCCGAATTTTACATTCACGTACATGGACTACAGCAGGGGCGTTTCGGTTTCCTGGGGAAGGGACGACGAAATGAGATCCACCAGCTCCATGTTCAAGTACGTCAACAGGCTCATTCTAAACTGGAACAACATCCTCTCCCTTACCGAAGACTCGCTCCAGGCTACGGTTACCAGGGGATTTACTCTTACCGTGGCTTTCAATCCTGCGGATATTGAAGAGGTGGACGGCAAAGCATATTTTGAAATGGAGCGCGCTTCATCTACGGCGCCATGGCAAATTACACTTTGGAAAGACGAATCTAACTTCTAGACTGATGAAAAAAATCGAAATTGCATTTCAGGGAGAAAAGGGGGCGTATAGTGAACTCGCCGCCAGAAGATACTTCAAGTCGACCAGACTGCAGCTGATACCTCAGAAGACCTTCGCCGATGTCTTTCACGCCATCGCGAAGAGGAAAGTGGATTGCGGCATCGTACCTGTCGAGAACACCCTTAACGGAGGAATACGTGAAGTTTTCAACCTCCTGGACGAACAATCTGTATTTGTAACGGGCGAAATCAAACTGCGGATCTCGCAT
Organism: Bacteroidota bacterium; assembly: GCA_021811615.1. Lineage (GTDB taxonomy): Bacteria > Bacteroidota > Ignavibacteria > Kryptoniales > JAKASW01 > JAKASW01. The sequence continues at coordinate 35,939 of JAJZNW010000032.1, read as the reverse complement.
ATGCTGCTCGGTGTCCGGGGTGCAAAGATCTCGGGAATAAAGCGCGTCTATTCGCACCCTCAGGCCCTGCTTCAGTGCAGGAAATTCATTCACAGAGCAAAGCTGTCGCAGGCCGAATACTACGACACCGCCGGCGCTGCCAAGTTCGTCGCGGAACTTGGCGATCCTTCAGTCGCGGCGATAGCAGGCCTCTCAGCTGCCGAAGATTATGGGTTGAGGATTCTGAAGAAACACATTGAAAGCGACGGAAAAAATTTCACAAGATTTCTTGTCGTGACTCGCGAGAGCTATGTCCCGGGCGACGCCGATAAGACTACGGTGATCTTCAGCGTGAAGAGCCAGCCTGGGGCGCTCCACAAAAGTTTGAGTGTGTTCGCCATCCGGGACATCGATCTCCTTTCCATAGACTCGATACCGAATGTCGGGAGACCGTGGGAATACAAATTCTTCGTCGACTTCAGAGGGGGCGTGTTCGGCGAAGCCCAGTCTAAAGCGCTCGAGCATTTGAGGGAAATCTGTCCCCACGTCAAGCTTATCGGAAGCTACAAGGAAGGGAGGACGGAGTATTGAGGAGGTTTTTGTTTCTTCTTAGGGAGGCTTTCAGCGGGCTGGGCCGGGCAAGATTGAGCGCGACATTCTCGATCGTCATGGTCACGCTTTCTTTCACTCTTCTGGGAAGCTTCTACCTGACAACCGTTCAGGCTGAGAAATTTCTCGATTACCTGAAGAGCAAGGTCGAGATTGAGGCCTTCCTGTCTGATTCTCTTAATGCGCAACAGGTACAAGATGTCAGGCAGCAACTCATGGCGACTAATGGAGTAAGCAGCGTCAAATATATCAGCAAGAATGAGGCTGCCAGAATTTTTAAACAGGAATTTGGACAGGATATACAGCAGGTGTTGGATTTCAACCCCCTGCCCGCATCCTTTAGAGTTTTCCTCAGGAACAGCTTTAAGAATTCGAAAGCCGTTTCGGCGATCAGTTCGCAGATAGGTCAGATACCGGGCGTGGAATCTGTGAAGTACAGAAAGATTCTCCTTACCCTGATAGACAAGCGTGTGAGACTGTTCTATACCGTGATGTTGGGATTCGGCGGAGCCCTGGTCTTGTTGTCGATATTTCTGGTTTATAACTCTATGCGTCTCGCGATTTCATACAAGAAGCGGATAATCGACGCGATGAAACTTGTCGGTGCATCCAGAAGTTTCGTGAGGATGCCATTTCTTCTCGGCGGTATGATTCAGGGCTTTACGGGCGGGGCAATAGCCGCCGCCGCGATCTACGGGGTGATGCAGGCGGCATTGGTGCTGATGCAGGAGAACATTCTCATCCAGGTGATGCCTCCGCCGGAATTCTATGCGGCCATAGTCGCGATATCGACATTGCTTGGCCTGTTTTCAACGCTGATTGCTACCAGGCGTTATATCAAGGAGGGGTTGTCTTGAAAACCTTCTCCGTCTCTTTGCCAACTAAAGATTGAGCCCTATGTACAAGTTCCTGATAAATGGCGGCAAGAAACTCTCAGGGAAGGTTGACGTCAGCGGTGCCAAGAACGCTTCGCTCGCACTTATGCCGGCGGCTTTACTAGCGCCCGGCGTTTTCAAAATCGACAACACTCCGGATCTTATGGATGTCTCCACGATGTCAAGGCTCATGGAGACGCTCGGAGCCGGTATCTCCCTTTCGGGAAGACTTCAGACTATCGACACCGTTCATGTCTCGAATTTCGAAGCGCCCTACGAACTCGTCAAGAAAATGCGCGCGTCCATTTATGTGCTGGGTCCTCTTCTCTCGAGATACGGCTACGCAAAGGTTTCGATGCCGGGCGGCTGCGCATGGGGGCCTCGTCCGGTTAACCTCCATTTAGAAGGGATGGAAAAACTCGGTGCCGAAGTGTCGCTGGATTCGGGTTACATTATCGCGAAGGCAAAGAAGCTCAAAGGAGCTCGTGTGAATTTCGACATATCGAGCGTCGGCGCAACGGGTAATGTAATGATGGCTGCCGTACTGGCCGAAGGAACCACCGTGATCGGCAATGCAGCGCTCGAACCTGAGATCATAGCACTCGGTGAAATGTTGATAAAAATGGGAGCTCACATCGAAGGTCTTGGTACCTCCACCGTCACCATCGAGGGTGTCGCCGATCTTCACCCGGTCGATTTTGTGAACATACCCGACCGGATTGAAGCTGGTACCTTTCTCGTGGCGGGCGCCATGGCAGGAGGAACCGTTACGGTCGACAGGTGCGATCCGAGGCATCTCTCCGCTCTGCTTTCGAAACTTGAGGAAACCGGCGCAAGGCTTGACGTGTCGTCCGGCTCTGTCCGGATAGAGGCTCCCGATCATGTGAATCCCGTGGATGTATCCACGTCTCCTTATCCAGGCTTCCCAACCGACATGCAGGCTCAATGGATTGCGATGATGTCCCGCTCGACGGGATCCGCTGTCGTTACGGACACCATCTACTTCGACAGGTTCAAGCATGTGCCCGAGCTGGTCAGGCTCGGCGCGGACATCGAGATCAAGGAGAACGTCGCCGTCGTGAAGGGGGTCGCATCGCTGAAAGGAGCCAAGGTAATGTCCACCGACCTGAGAGCGAGCGCCTCGCTGATACTTGCCGGATTGGTCGCCGAAGGGACTACGGAAGTCCTGCGCGTCTATCACATGGACAGAGGTTACGAGCATATCGAAAAGAAACTCAGAGGGCTTGGTGCAGACATCGAACGCGTTCAAAGCGACGAGTTTTAGCTTTGCGGTCGCGGCAATTCTTACTTTTGAGAGCTGCGGGTCGAGCAGCGAAACCGCTTCGTACTCCCCGACATGCTTCTATTATTATGTAACCACGAGAGCAGGTCTTCCTGAATTTGACGCCGCCTTGTTTCATACGCCGGATTCTTCCGGTCAGCGGCTCGACGTCTATGTGAGTCTCAAGCAAGCCAGGTTGAAATTTGAGAAGGCCGGTGAATCGTTCCGCGCCCGCTATACCCTGGACGTGCGGCTGCTCCGTGACGGTCGACCGTTCCAAACCAAAGAAATACAGAGGGTCGTGTGGAGAAAAGCTTATCCTTCGTCCTCCGACAGCTCTTACGATGCGTCGCTTGTTTCCTTCAGGGTAAGGCCGGGCGAGTACACCTCTGAGATTGTCGTCACTGACGAAGTCAGCGGCGAGAAGGCGACCCGGAAATACCGAAAGGAAATTCCGGATCTTTCAGGAAGGCGGGCGTATTTGAGTGACATACTGCTGCTGGGCCGTTTCGATACCGTCGGAAATGGGAGGAGGATTACGCCGTTTATTCTTAAGAATGCAGGTCTCCTCTCGGATACTTTGAAGTTCTTCACGGTATTGTATTCTGAAAATAGCTCGAGTGACTCTGTCTTCTTCGATGTCTTCAAACTGGAGAGCCACGAACGCCTGCCGTCCGGATTTGGCGGATCATACTTCTCTTCGTCTTCCGCGGGTTACGACCCGTGCCGGCTCGGGGTCGACACGCTCCATGTTTACAGCTTTCAGATACCCGTCGCGGTCGAAAGAGGATATACATACATCTTCGGAGGGATTCCCAGGCCCGAGGCGGGTAATTACATCCTGAAGGTGTCGACCCATGAAACGATCGGCATCACGGCTGCGAGTCTTCTGCCTTTTCGTGTGAGAGGAAAGTACTTCCCCGACATATCGGACGATCTCCCGCAGTTGGTGAACTCGCTGAGGTATATCGCTTCGCCGGGAGAACTTGGGAAGATCACCTCAGCTAAAAGTGACTCCGATATCAAAGTGAACCTCCTCAGGTTTTGGTCGGAAGGCGGGGGCCGCGCCAAGATGAGCGACTACTACAAGCGTGTGGCCGAAGCGAATAGATTTTTCTCGACATGTATAGATGGCTGGCGGACTCCGATGGGAATGTTCTACGTGATTTGTGGTCCACCTGATTTCGTCGAGTGCCGCGGAGCATTCAGCGAGCGGTGGATGTACATCCGTTCTTCCACTAACGACCGGGTCGTCGTCGACTTCAGGCTTACAAGAGATACGGACAATCCGGAAGACAGGTATTATGGAGTGGAAAATATTTACTCCAACCTGGACTTCTGGAGTTATTATGTAAGCAGATGGCGGACACCGTATTGAAGATCCTCGTAAGCCGCCTGAAGTTCATAGGCGACATAATTCTGACAACGCCCGTCGTTGAAATCCTCCGGGAAAAATTCCCCGACTCCGAAATCCATTACCTGGGAGATAAGGAAGGCGTGACTCTTCTCGAAAGGAATCCGGCCCTGAAACGCATCATTCAATACGACTTCAGTGCGCCATCCGTCATGGAACAGCTCAGGATTTCCCGGCTGCTGCGCAAGGAGAAGTATGATGTCGCTATCGATCTGTTCGGTAACCCGCGGAGCGCGCTCGTATTTCTCCTGTCGGGTTCGCCGATGAGAATAGGCGGCGACTTCGGCTGGAGAGGGAAGACTTACACGCATCCGATGAAGATTCGAGAGAGGATGACGGCGGTGGCCTTCCATCTAAGGTACCTGACTCCCCTGGGCGTGAACGAATCCTTCAGACGTCCGTGCATCTATCTCGATACTTCAGAGATAACAGAAGCAAGAGAAGGACTTGAGGCACTCGGGCTGGAAAAGGGGAAGCCCACAGTTGGACTCCATATCGGCGCAACATGGCCTGCGAAAGTGTGGCCCGCGCTTAATTTCGCGCGGCTTGCGGATCTTGTGTCCGAATGGGTGGGGGCCAATGTAGTAGTGACTCACGGTCCAAGGGACAGAAAGTACCTCGACGAATTTTCCTCGGCCGTGAGGCACAGGTTCATAGATATTCCGCCAGGCAATCTTCGCAAGCTTGCCGCGACTATCTCATGCTGCGACGTTTATGTCTCCAACGATGCTGCACCGATGCATATCTCCGCCGCTGTCGGGACACCGACCGTCGGTATTTTCGGACCGGGCGAACCTGACATCTGGTTCCCTTACGACAGAGGGCTTGGCCACGTCGCGCTCAAGAGAGAGATCGATTGCTGCCACAAGGACTTTTGCGACCTTAAAGGAGACGACCACCTTCGGTGCATGAAGCTGATAAGGCCCGAGGATGTCTATGAGAATGTTGAACAAATTCTAAAGAAGAAAAGAGTCGACCGATGACACAAATAGAAGAGAACGCGCTGCAGGAATTTGTAAATATCGTCCGGAGGTTGAGAAGGGAATGCCCATGGGATAAGATCCAGACGAACCGCTCGATCCGGCATTACACGATCGAGGAAGTCTACGAACTCGCCGAAGCGATCGACCAGGAAAAATGGGACGACGTAAAAGGAGAACTCGGAGACATCCTTCTAAACGTGCTCCTTCACGCGCAGATCGCGGAAGACGAAGGAAAGTTCTCGCTCGTCGAGATGATTGAAGCCGAGACTAAGAAGATGATCGAAAGGCATCCTCACGTGTTCGGCAGCGTCGACGCAAAGACTCCCGACCAGGTAAAGGTGAACTGGGAGCGTATCAAGACCGAAGCGGGGAGGGAGTCGATCTTCGACGGAATTCCTGTTGCGTTTCCTGCTCTCGCGCGCGCCTACAAGATCCAGGATAGGGCCGCTAGAGTGGGCTTCGACTGGGGAAATGCGGAAGAAGTGTGGGTGAAAGTCGAGGAGGAACTTGGCGAGCTGAAGGAAGTCGCCGTCGGAGGAACCGAGGATCGAAGAGAGGAGGAATTCGGAGACTTACTCTTTTCACTCGTGAATTATGCCCGGCATATCGGTGTCAATCCTGAGAGTTCACTGCGGATGGCTACCGAGAAATTTCAGAAGCGGTTCTTGTATATCGAGGACGAACTCGACAAACAGAACGTCTCGCTCCACGATGCTACACTGGATCAGATGAATGAGCTCTGGGAAAAGAGCAAAGGGAAGGACTGACCCGGTTCCGGGTTTGATTTCTTGTGCGCGAGTTCCAGGTTTCTCCTGAACATTTTCACAGGTGGTCGAGAGGAATTTTCATGAATCCCTCGGACGGATTTCTCCGCACAATATATTCGTCGATGATGCGGACGGCGTTTTTCTGGCCTGGCCATACGAGAAGAGAAATCGCATCTTCCATGGTGAGCCATCTGAAGTCCTTGTGTTCCTCCGACAGGCGGACATCCTCGTTCGGATCCACCTCCGCTGCGAAAACGGGGCTGAGATTCACCGAATCGTTCGTGAAGAAGTAGAAGGTGTTGGTCAGGGGTGTGTTGTATAAACCGAGCGGACTGAAGCCTGTTTCCTCCCGCACTTCGCGCAGCGCCGCCTCGTAAGCTTTCTCGCCAGGCTCGATCCCACCGCTCACGATTTGCCACAGTCCCGGATAAATTGTCTCATCGTCCGACCTCTGCAAAATCAGAAACTCCGGTTCGTTCTTCCGGCGAAAGAGGACCACCTCCACTATATCGGAATTTATCTTCGGCATTATCTTAATATCATCTCTATTTCGTTGTCGGATAGTTTTCTCCATGTCCCTTCCGGAACGTCGAGCTCAAGTGCGCCTATCGCCGACCTGTGAAGACTTATAACCCTCTTCCCGATCGCTTCGAACATTCTTCGCACTTGCCTGTTCTTCCCTTCATGAATTTTCAGCTCGATGCTCGTGCTGGAGATTCCGGTCGAGACTACCCTGCATTCGTCTGCCTTTACGATAGTCCCGGTACCGATATCGACCCCCTTATGGAACTTTTCGAGTTTGTCCGCCGCAACTTTCCCGCTTACAGTCGCGAGATAGGTCTTGCTCACTTTCCTTTCAGGCGAGGTGATCCTGTCCTGGATATTTCCGTCGTTTGTGAACAGAAGCAGGCCGCTTGTATCCATATCCAGTCTTCCCACCGCGAAAAGATGAAGCCCGTCCGGGATCAGCTCGTATACGGTCTTCCGCGAGAGCTCGTCGCTGGAGGTGGTTACGTAGCCTTTAGGCTTGTTGAGCATGACAACCACGGTCTTCGGTCTGGCAAGACGGACTTCATCGACTGTGATCGAGTCTCTTTCAATGTCTACCATCAGCGAAGGATCAGTTATTGCCTTCCCGTTCACTCTCACTTTTCCGCTTTTTATGTGGAATGCGGATCTTGCGCGTGAACAGTATCCAAGCTTCGAGAGCGCGCGGCTCAGAGATACGTTTTCAGCTTTCATTGAGCGTGTCTCAATTTAGCTCGTTCCATGGAGAGCAAGCAACTGATTTCTCATACCTTCACCGAATCAGTACTAGACTGCCGGCCGGCTTACCGTCGTAACTCTGGACCTAACCGCTCCGTCAGCGTGTGCGCGCCATTCGTTCAAACGATCGGCGGTCGTGAACAAAACGGCTTTGCGGTTTCGCTCAATTGTCAGGCGTCCATTCTAATGAATGCCGTGAAGTCGATCGCCCGGTAACTGATCGGCTAAATCTGGACGGCGGCGGCTATTGCAATTGCAAAGTTGCTGGCTTAAACTTGGGCGTAGTTTATCGCACAACCAGAAATCGGGGGTCGCATGAACGCGCCACGAACACTGTGTGAGTTGCTGCAGATCTCAGTTGAGTCTTTCCGTAACACTCGGATGCTCAATTCGAAGGTTGGGGGTCAATGGAAAGCCTTTTCATCCGACCGCGTATATGAGACGGCCGGGTACTTGGCCCTCGGTCTTAATTCCCTTGGTATCGAATCCGGCGATAGGATTGCACTATATGCGGACAGTTCGGCTTACTGGACCATGGCCGACTTTGCCGTGCTTCTTGCGGGTGCCGCCGACATCCCGATATATGTTACACAGGCGCTTCCTCAGGTGGATTTTATCCTTAAGAACTCTGAAGCGAAGGGCATTTTCGTCGGGAGCAGGCGGCTATACGAAAGAGCGAAAGAAACTATTGCAGGCTCGTCATGCAAATTTATCGTTTGCATGACTGAGGGGCGTTATTCCGACGGCACGCTTACCTGGGATGAACTTATCGAACGGGGAAGAAAGTTTGTATCCGAAAATCCAGGGGCTTTCGCCGATCTTGCGAAGAAGGTGAAAGAAGACGACATCGCGACAGTGATATACACAAGTGGGACCACCGGCGAACCGAAAGGCGTGATGCTCTCTCACCGCAATCTGCTGTCCAATGTTATAGATTGTGCTTCTCTCTTCACTTTTCATCCGACTGAAGATGTCGTATTAAGCTATCTTCCCCCGTCTCATGTTTTCGAGCGGATGATGCTTTACCTCTACGTCTATGTCGGGGAGTGCATCTACTTTGCAGAATCGATCGAAGCTTTACCGCAGAACCTGTTGGAAGTACGCCCGCATTCGATGACCACCGTCCCACGCATGCTCGAGAAGGCCTTCGAGAAGGCGCAGCACGTTGTTGAGAAGCTGCCATGGTACAAGAGGTTTGTATTTAAGTGGGCCATCGATCTCGCGCTGCAGTTTGAGGCCGACAGGAAAATGTCCGCGGGTTACAGGATCAAGCGGACGTTTGCCAGCATCCTTGTGTACAAAGATCTCAGGCACGCCTTCGGCGGAAGGATCAGATATATCATCAGCGGTGGGGCGGCCCTCAGACCGGACCTCGCGAGAATTTTCTGTGCCGCCGGCCTTACCGTACTGCAGGGATACGGGCTCACCGAGACTTCGCCTGTTATCTCCGTCAACAGACTCGAAAGAAACAGGATCGGCTCTGTCGGCCCTCCAATTCCTAACGTTGCGGTCAAAATATCGGGAGACGGCGAGATACTCGTCGATGGACCGAACGTGATGATGGGGTATTATCGGGACGATTCCGCGACGTCTGCATCCTATAACGCAACGTGGTTCAGGACGGGTGACATAGGTTACCTGGATAAAGACGGGTTCCTTTACGTGACAGATAGGAAGAAGGACCTGTTGAAGACAAGCGGCGGCAAGTTCATTGCGCCGCAGGAAATCGAAGCCCTCCTGTCGCACAGCATTTACGTCGACAAGGCCATCGTCATTGGAGACCGGCGGAAGTTCGCGTCCGCTCTGATCTTTCCGGAAATGGTCGCTCTCAGAAGCTTCGCGGAAAAGAACGGTATCGTCTATTCCTCGTTGTCCGAACTGATCAATGATCCGAAGGTGCTCGCGCTGTACGACAGGATCGTCCAGGATGTCAACAGCGGACTTTCACATTGGGAGACGGTGAAGAAATATGCGATAGTGGAAGATGAACTTACGGTGGAGGACGATTTTCTGACCCCGACTCTCAAGATGAAAAGACGCAACGTCGAGAACCGGTACAAAGAATTGATCGAGAAATTTTACGAAGAAAAATAGGAATATCCGCTGTGATCCGGTCGCCTGATTACCCGGGCGGCGGGTAATTGTGAATAGGCCGTCGGCGGCAATCGGCCGAAGTTGCGGGCAACAGGCGGGCGTCGAATTCCAGCTGAAAGAGCCGGCGCTCTTTTATGCCGGTAACCTCTTTCGGCCGATATGATAAATCAACTTCAGGAAAATAAGATGAGACAAATCAGGAAGGTCGCAGTTTTGGGAGCAGGGGTAATGGGGACGCAAATCGCAGCCCATCTGGCAAATGCCGGAATCAGTTCGTATTTGCTCGATATCGTGCCGGGCGAAACGAACGAAGAGGAAAGGAAAGCCGGGCTTACGGTACGTGACAAGGCGGTCAGGAATCGGTTCGCGGCCGCCGGCTTGAAAAGGGCACTTGGATTCAAGCCCGCCCCGTTCTTCACAAAAGAGAATATCTCGCTGATAACCCCGGGAAATTTTGAAGATGACCTCGACAAGGTGGCGGAAGCGGACTGGGTCATCGAGGTAATAGTCGAGAGCCTCGCGCCCAAGCGGGAATTAATGAAGAAGGTCGATTCGCTGAGGACACCGGGGACGATCGTCAGTTCCAATACCAGCGGCATTCCGATCTCACAAATTTCCGCCGGGCTATCCGATGATTTCCGGAGACATTTCCTTGGAACGCATTTCTTCAACCCGCCCCGCTACCTCTATTTGCTTGAGTTGATTCCCACGGCAGACACTCTCCCCGAAGTCGTCTCGTTCATGCGTGAGTTTGCAGGTGAGACTCTCGGTAAGGGAACGGTTCTCTGCAAAGATACGCCGAACTTCATCGCCAACCGCATCGGTGTGGCCGCGATGATGTATGTCATCCACAAGATGGTCGAACGCGATTACACTATAGAGGAGGTGGATGCAATCACCGGGCCCGCCTCCGGGAGACCCAAGAGTGCAACGTTCCGTACCGGCGACATCGTTGGGCTGGATACCCTGATACATGTGGCCGACAATCTCTATGAAGCCGCCCCGGACGACGAACTCAGGGACTTCTTTAAAGTCCCGGGCTTTATCATGGAAATGCAGAAGAAGAACTGGCTCGGAGAGAAAACGAAGAGCGGCTTCTACAGGCGGATAAAGAACGAAAAAGGTGAGTCTGAGATTCTTACTCTCGATTATGGGAGCATGGATCACAGAGCGAGGAAGAAAGCGTCCTTCGCATCGATAGAATTGGGAAGAAACTTCGACGATGTGTCCGAACGCGTGCGCAATCTCGCTTACGCAAAAGACCGGGCGGGAGACTTCTTCTGGGATTCCACGGCCGCGGTACTTATCTATAGTGCTAACAGGATCCATGAAATTGCTGACGACATCATGAGTATCGATAACGCGATGAAGTGGGGATTCGGATGGGAACTCGGCCCGTTCGAAACTTGGGACGCGATCGGAGTCCCTGGATCGGTGGAGAGAATGAAAGCCGAGGGGAGACAGGTCCCGGGGAAAATCCTCGATATGCTGGCCTCCGGTGCTGAAAGCTTTTATAAGGAAGAAAACGGCTTCCGGCTCTATTACGACTTCACCTCGTCACGCTACAGGGAAATCCCAATACCTAAGAAACTTATCAGCCTTGGACTGGAGTCGAAAAAAGGCAAGGTGATAAAATCAAACTCCGGAGCTTCGCTTATCGACCTTGGGAATGCCGTGGCATGTGTGGAATTCCACTCGAAAGCAAATGTGATCGGCGAGGATGTCTTGCAGATGACGGAGTTCGGGCTGAAGCAACTTGAGACCGATTTCGATGCTCTCGTTATCGCCAACCAGGGAAAATATTTCTCGGCCGGCGCCAACCTGATGCTCATTCTCATGCTTGCACAGGAAGGGGAGTTCGACGACATCGATAAGGCCGTTAGACTGTTCCAGGGAATCGACATGCGAATAAAATATGCACCTAAGCCGGTCGTCGTCGCTCCGTTCAACATGACCCTCGGAGGTGGATGCGAGATGGCGTTGCATGCACCGAAAGTCAGAGCCTCCGCCGAGACCTATATCGGACTTGTCGAAATGGGCGTGGGGTTGATTCCCGCGGGCGGCGGCACGAAGGAGATGTTGATGAGAAGTCTTGCGCGCGCACCGGGCGCCGCGGATGTCGACCTCATGCCTTTTGTCAGGGAGGTTTTGGAGACGATCGGCACGGCGAAAGTGGCGACGAGCGCGGAAGAGGCAAAATCGCTCGGCTACTTCAGAAAGACAGACGGCATCTCGATGAACGGGAAGTTCCTGGTTCATGATGCCAAGACAACTGCCCTTGCAATGGTGAGCGAAGGTTACCGTCCCCCCGAGCGCCGTAAGATTATGGCTCTCGGCCAGCCCGTCCTCTCGGCTTTGACTCTCGGATTATATCTCTGGAAAGAAGCCGGACAGATAACCGAATATGAATACCATCTGGGGAAGAAACTCGCCTACGTTCTGAGCGGCGGCGATTTGACTTCGGCCCAGGAAGTGGATGAGCAGTACTTCCTTGATCTTGAGCGGGACGCCTTCCTGAGCCTCTGTGGTGAAAAGAAAACGCAGGAGAGGATGCAATACATGTTGAAGAATAACAAGCCGTTGAGAAATTGAAGTATCAAGATATTCGAGGAGAAATTCACAATGCATGACGCGGTAATAGTGACTTCGCTACGGACGGCGGTGGGTAAAGCCAGGAAGGGGACTCTTAGAGATGTGAGGCCCGATGAAATGGCAGCGGAGCTGATCAAGGCGGCGGTGGAGCGTACACCCGGACTGGATCCGGCGAGCGTTGACGATATCCTTATCGGTTGTGCCATGCCCGAGGCCGAGCAGGGAATGAACGTAGCCAGGATCGCGGCCCTCCGTGCAGGAATGCCTGCGTCGGTGCCGGCGGCGACCATCAACAGGTTCTGTTCCTCCGGCCTTCAGACTATCGCGATGGCAGCGGAGAGGATCATGGTGGGCTCGGCGGACATCATCATTGCAGGTGGTACGGAGACCATGAGCCTTGTGCCGATGGGCGGGTTCAAGGTCGTCCCGAATCCCGTACTTGTGGAATCGAAACCCGAAACTTACCTGAACATGGGCCTCACCGCAGAACGCGTTGCGAGGGAATACAACGTGAGCCGTGAGGAACAGGACGGATTTTCCCTTAGAAGCCATCAGAGAGCTGTGGCGGCTATTGGCGCCGGCAAGTTCACTGAGGAAATTGTGCCACTTCGCGTCAAGAGGAAGGTCCGCAGGGGAGCGAAGAATGTCGTCGAGGAGACCGTGTTCGACACCGACGAGGGACCGAGGGGAGACACAACGATCGAGAAGCTGGCACAGCTGAAGCCGGTGTTCATGCAGGGGGGAACCGTCACCGCGGGAAACTCGTCGCAGATGAGCGATGGAGCCGCCGCCTCCGTCGTGATGAGCGCGGAAAAGGCGAAGGATCTCGGGCTCAAACCGGTCGCGAAGTTTGTATCCTTCGCAGTCGCCGGTGTCCCACCAGAAGTAATGGGAATCGGCCCCGTCAAGGCGGTACCTAAAGCACTGAAGCTGGCCGGACTCAGGTTGGAAGACATCGACTTGATAGAGCTCAACGAGGCGTTCGCTTCGCAGGCTTTGGCGGTCATCAGGGAGCTTGGAATGGATGAGGAAAGAGTCAACGTCAACGGTGGTGCCGTAGCCCTGGGACATCCGCTCGGTTGTACAGGCGCAAAGCTGACGGCTACCCTCCTTCACGAAATGAAGAGGCGAAAATCAAAGTATGGCATGGTGACTATGTGCATAGGCGGCGGCATGGGGGCCGCGGGAATTTTCCAGAACTTAATTTGAGAGGCGCGAAATGGAGACTACTCAGAATCAGCCACTGACCTACAAGAAGGGCGGAAGCTTTCTCATCGAGGACACAAGACCGGAAGATGTTTTTACGCCGGAGGATTTCACCGAGCAGCATAAAATGATCGCCGACACGACGAAGGAATTTGTCGAGAACGAGGTTATGCCTAATGTCGATAAGCTCGAAGAATTGAATTATGACCTTTCGGTGAAGCTCCTTAGAAAGGCCGGTGAGATCGGTCTGCTTTCGGTGGACATCCCTGAAGAATACGGCGGTCTCGGGCTGGACAAGACGAGCTCGATGCTCGTCGCCGAAAATCTCGGGAAGGCCGGCGCTTTCGCGGTGAGCCACGGTGCCCATACGGGTATCGGGACGCTCCCGATCGTCTACTTCGGGACTCAAGGTCAAAAGGAAAGATATCTTCCGAAGTTTGCCACCGGCGAATTGATCTCGTCTTATTCGCTTTCGGAACCGGGATCGGGCAGCGACGCGTTGTCGGCAAAAACGGTAGCTACCCCTTCCGCTGACGGCAGGGCTTTCACGCTGAACGGCTCGAAGATGTGGCTGTCGAACGCGGGCTTTGCAGATGTGTACATTACCTTCGCCCAGGTCGGAGGCGACAAATTCACTTCCTTCATTTTGGAGAAGGACTACAAAGGTATATCGCTCGGCAAAGAAGAAAAGAAGATGGGTATCAAGGGCTCTTCGACGCGCGCACTTAATCTTGACAATGTCCAGGTGCCTGCCGGGAATGTCATAGGTGAGATCGGCAAAGGTCACAGGGTTGCCCTCAACATTCTCAACGTTGGACGTTTCAAACTCGGCGCCAGCGTGATAGGCGGAGCGAAGGCCGTCATAACTGAGTCGGTGAAATACGCGAAGACCAGGAAACAGTTCCAGGTCCCGATAATTTCGTTCGGAATGATTAAACACAAACTCGGCGAGATGGCGATCAAAGCGTTCGTTGGCGAATCTATGGTTTACAGGACGGCAGGACTCATTGACTCGATTCTCCAGAATGTCGACAAGAAATCGCCGGACTCGTCTGTTCTCACTCTGAAAGGGATCGAAGAATACGCTGTGGAATGCAGCATAATAAAAGTCTACGCGTCCGAGATTCTCGACTATGTCGTGGACGAGGGTGTTCAGATCTTCGGAGGGTACGGATTCACAGAAGAGTATCCGGTGGCGCGCCCTTACCGCGATTCCCGAATCAACAGGATTTTCGAGGGCACGAACGAAATCAACAGGCTCCTGATTCCTTCCATGCTTATCAGACGTGCGATGAAGGGTGAGCTCCCGCTTATGGCGGCTGCGCAGAAGTTGATGGAGGAAGTGATCTCTTCTTCTGCCGGCGAGTCTCAATTCGAAGGACTCCTTGCTGATGAGATGAACCTCGCTTCGAATGCGAAGAAGATCGGTCTCCTCGTAGCGGGCACGGCGTTTCAGAAGTACATGGATAAGCTTGAACATGAACAGGAAGTTATCTGGCACATCAGCGATATCGCGATGGAAGCCTATGCCATGGAGAGCGTGCTTCTTCGTGTGAAGAAAATGGCCGCTGCCGGCGGTAAAAATATCGGCTTCTATGCCGATCTTTCGCGCGCGTTCGCCTACGGCGCTATAGAGCGCGTTGAAAGTCATGCGAAGGCGGCGCTTGCAGTCATCGCAGAAGGCGATATGTTGCGCACTTACCTCACAGCGGTCCGCAGACTGTTGAAGTACACACCTGTCAACTCGGCATACATTAGAAGGAATATCGCCGATAGATTGGCGGAAGCCGATAAGTATGAATTGTGAATCCCGTTGTAGGCCGCATGTATTGGCTGCATCTTCTGCTGCGGGGCGGTGTTCGCTTCGGTCTATCGGCGAAGTGAGGGCAGGCCCGGAGGTCTTCGCAAAGCAGGAGGCAGCCTATCCGCCGAGGTAGACTGAGTGGCTTTCCTTCAGGCCCGCGAAGTCCCTTTGGGTCATTCCGTAAATATTATGATCGAAGAATCGGTCTTTGATCCGCTCGTTTTCCCTCAGCAGGCCTTCCCATTTGAAGCCGAGCCTCCTGATTACCCTGTTGCTCGGTTCGTTTTCGGTCGCAGCCTGAATGAAGACCCTGTGTAATTTTAGATTCTCAAAGAGGAAATTCAATAGAACGGCGGTAGATTCCGTCGTAAAATGTTGCCCGATGTAAGTTGTGCCCATCCAATAGCCGACGCTGGTTCGCTGGTTTATCCAGTCGATCTGGTGTGTCCCGACGAGTCCGACGATCTTCGATTCGCGAGTCACACACAGGTGGATGGCCGATCTCAATTGCATTTCGTAAACCCATTGTTCTACAATATGTCTTTCGTCTTCCATGGAGCGGACAAATTCAATCCATGGAAGCCACTTCGAGAGTTCCTCCCTGGATTCGCTTATCAATCCGAAGAGTTCATTTACGTCTTCGAGCCTGGCCGAACGAAGCACCAGCCTGGCACCGCGGATGACCAGCGAATTGAAATCATCGATCATGTCTCTAAGATAGAATCCGGATGACGCTTACACAAGGCTGAATTGAATCTGGGCACCGCAGCTTGTTGGCGTGACACTCGCGATCCCTTCTTCCCGGCAACCGAACGGCGAGTATCGGCATGCGGACCTATTCCTGAGCGCCAACGAGGACTATGGTTTGACGTGGGTCATAAATCATTTGAGTTTTGTTCCGTAAGCTGGAAGTGTATCACTCAAGTCGCTAAATTCTTCTGTGAAATGGCGGCTTCAGTTAATGTAATGAAACCCCGGATGTAAGTTGAGCGCGCAAATGAGTATCCACCCTGCAGCGGTTCGGCCATGCGGAATGAATCCGCGGGTGCCGAAGAGAGCGGGAAGGTCTGATTTCGCGAGGCCCTTATTTGCAGGACGCAATTGCCCTTGGATAGGGGGCGCACCAGATTCACAATGGAGGCTGCACCATGTTATATGAGTACGTGTCGATCGGATATTCGGCATCCAATATGCTGCTTGCTTTGATTATTTTTTTCAAGGCGACGCGCAGCTTGATAGTGAAATTCTATCTCTTCCTCGTAGCCAGCCTGGTCACTTTCGGTTTGTGCGGGTTCCTCTCTCCGCTTCCCCTCACCTCCATCGAATCGGGAATTATTGGCTCGGTCGGGGCTTTCCTCTTCGCCCTTTTCCCGTTCTTCTTTCTCCATTTCATGATAATAATGGTAAGGCGGGAAGAGCTCCTTCAATCTCCCATTACTATCGGTGCGGTGTACTTCGCGGGACTCTTCAGCTACACATTTGAACTTCTCGGTCTGATACCTAAACCGATATCGCCTCATGTGGGACTGTCGAGTATGGGGTATGTCTTTCTTGTCACGTGGATGTCGGTGATCTTCAGTATCGGTATAGCACTTCTTTTTACTTTTCTGAAGGGATTCAGCGACAGAGGGATGAAATCCAACCTGTTGGTGGCCGGCTTCGCTTTCTTGCTCCTGCTGCTCCCCGGTCCGTTTACCGAGTCGATATTCTTCGCCTTCTTCCCGAAGGGGATGGAGTTCTATATATTTACTTCCCTCCTGGCTCTTGTGATCGCTTTGTACTTCGTGTTTCGCCACAAGATCATCATAAACACTCTTTACGATTCGATGAAGTCTGCGCTCACATTCATGAGCGATGTGCTCTTCAGGATGGACGACGGGCTCAACATCCAGCTGGTCCGTGGAGGCGCGCTCACTTCTCTTGGGTATGCAGAAAATGAGATGATAGGAATGAGTCTGCTCGAGCTGACTCACCAGAAGGAGGTCATACGTTCCTATCAGGAAAAAGCCCTGCAGGGAAAGGAGGACGATGTCATTGTCGATGTCGATTTTCTTTCGAAAGACGGTCAGAGTATTCCGATGAATTTATCGCTCACGATAGTTGTCGAGACTGGACAGATTGTCGGATTCGTCGGCGTCGGAAGGGACAATACCGAGAGACGCCGGTCTGAACTTCTCCAGGCGGCGCTCTATCGATTGGCAGAGGTGACTCGCGTGAGTGAAAGCCTGAGAGAATTTTGTAAGTCCATTCATGAAGTCATAGGGCAACTTGTCCCTTCGAAAAATTTCTATATCGCGCTTCGCGATGACATAACCAAAGGTCTTTACTACCCGTACTACGTCAACGGGATCTACGACATCCCGGAGAGGCAGCCGGGGCTTGATGCCTTCAACGAGCAGGTTATGTTGGGAGGAAGTCCATCTATCCTTACGATCAATGAATCGAGGCAACTCAGCACATCGACTTTAGACACGGCTCAGAGGAGGATGCCGATAGATTGGGTCGGGGTTCCTCTGAAAACTGCATCCGGAACCATCGGTGTCCTTGGAGTCCAAAATTACTCTTCCGGCGTTAGGTTCGGCGAGACGGAGAAGAATCTCCTCTCGCTATTGTCGGGCCAGATCGCCACCGCCATCGAACGGAAGCAATCTGATGAGAAGATCCGCGAGCAAGCCGCGCTCCTGAATAAATCCCAGGATGCCATCGTCCTCGAGGATCTTAGCGGGAAAATCATTTTCTGGAACGAAGGGGCTACCGGCATTTACGGTTGGAAGGCGGAGGAAGTGCTCGGGAAGCAGCAGGAAGACCTCTTCGATGGAAAGATTCCGGAAGCCATGGCGAAGGCAGATGAAGCCGTTAGACTCACAGGCGAATGGTCCGGAGAGCTGAGCGAGGTCGATAGAAACGGCAATGAAATCGTAATGAACTGCAGGTGGAAGCTTGTCAGGGACACCGAAGGAAAACCCAAGTCGATAATGAAAGTGTGCACCGATATTACCGATAAGAAGAAACTCGAGGCGCAGTTCATGCGGGCACAACGACTTGAGAGCATCGGCACCCTGGCGGGAGGGATCGCCCATGACCTCAACAACGTCCTTTCTCCGATCATGATGTCCGTAAGAGCACTTAAGCGAAGACTCACCGACGAGCAAAGTGAAAAAATACTTCAGGCGATAGAATCGAGTGCCCGGAGAGGGGCGGATATGGTACGCCAGGTCCTGATGTTCGGGCGAGGTGCAAAAGGGGAAAGGGTCATAATGCAGCCTCGACACGTGATCAGGGAGATCATGAACATCGCTAACGAGACTTTCCCGAAGTCGATCAAGATTGAACATATGATGGCGAAGGAGCTTTGGACGATTCTGGGCGATACCACCCAGATCCACCAGGTGATCCTTAACCTTTGCGTCAACGCACGCGATGCAATGCCCGAAGGAGGCATACTGACGTTGAGCGCCGAGAACGCAACCCTCGACGACGACTGTACCAGGGTGAACATCGACGCAAAACCGGGAAGATATGTAGTGATCAAAGTCAGCGATACCGGTATCGGGATCCCAAGGGGAATACTCGATAAAGTCTTCGAACCGTTCTTCACGACAAAGGAAGTCGGGAGAGGAACAGGGCTCGGCCTTTCTACAGCCCTTGCTCTCGTCAAAGCCCACGGGGGTTTCATTAACGTCGTCAGTGAAGTGAACAAAGGGGCTTGCTTCAGCGTTTATCTGCCCGCTAGCGAACTCGTCGAGGCGGCGATCCCGAGCGACACGGACTTCGATAAATACGTCGGCCACGGTGAGCTCGTTCTCGTGGTGGACGACGAGTCTTCGATCCGGGAAATCGCCAGGGCGACACTCGAGGCATACGGCTATCAGGTCCTTGTCGCCTGTGACGGTGCCGAGGCGATCGCGACTTTCGTCAAGAACATGGAAACGATTCGAGCGATCATCATAGACAACATGATGCCGGTGCTTGACGGAAGATCGACAGTCGCCGCAGTGAAGAAAATGGATACGGGTGTAAAATTGATCGCGACCAGCGGCCTTCAGGATGAAATCACCACCGCTTTGGCTTCCCAGGTCGATGCTTTCATTAACAAACCCTTCACCGGTGAAAGACTTCTGAAGACTGTCTACGAAGTAATTTACAACCTGGATTGACTCGGCGGAGTTGTCGGGAGCCGCTTCGACTGTGCCGATCCGTTTGTCCGGCTCCATTGAGAAGGAGCCAATCCGGTTTCTCTTTGATTCTACAAACGCCGAAGACGATACCGCCCAAAATCCCCCCAATTAATTGATAGTGAGGCAACATGGGCTTAAATTAGTAAAAATTGGAGTCTTCTGTTGAGTGGATTTGAAAGAGAAAGACTAAAGAGACTGTTCGAGAATTTCAGCGGCAAGAAGGTGGCGGTTATCGGCGATCTTATGCTCGACAAATATGTCTGGGGAAGCGTATCGCGAATATCTCCCGAGGCACCTGTACCGGTACTCGAAGTGGATAGTGAGTCGGCAAGGCTTGGCGGGGCTGCCAATGTCGCTAATAACATAAAAGCTCTCGGCGCCCTACCGATTCCGTTCGGTATCGTCGGCGGGGACTCGGCCGGCGACGAACTGCGCCGCATCCTTTCCGAGATGAACCTTCCACAGGCAGGGATAATAACCGATTCCGAGAGACCCACGACGGTCAAGACTCGCGTCATTGCACATAACCAGCATGTCGTCAGAATGGACTACGAAACAAGGCGCGACATAGGAAGCAAACTTGTCGGCGCGGTCATGGACGCCCTCCGGGCGATGAACAGTGAACTGGATGCCATTCTGCTCGAAGACTATAACAAGGGGATGTTAACGAAAGAACTTCTCCCGCTTGTGATCCAGTTTGCTCTCAAGCACGACAAAGTCGTCAGCGTTGATCCGAAGCAGAGTAATTTCTTCGAATACAGAAATGTGACGGTCTTCAAACCCAATCGTAAAGAAGCTGAAGGTGCCCTCGGAGTACCTGCTGGCACCGATCAGCAGGCCGAATCCGCCGCACGGGAATTGAAGAGACGCCTCAGCTGCGAAAATGTCCTCCTGACCCGCGGAGAGAAAGGCATGACTCTCATCGACGAGGGGGGTGGCGTACTCCACTTCCCGACAAAGGCGAGACAAGTCGCCGACGTTTCGGGGGCGGGAGATACGGTGATATCGACTTTGACCGTCGCGCTGGTTTCGGGGGCAACGATCAAGGAAGCCGCTGCGATAGCCAACCACGCTGGTGGACTCGTGTGCGGCGAAGTCGGTATTGCACCGGTCGACAAGGTGCGCCTCTTCGACGAGGTCCTCAACGATTCTCATTCAATGGAGTCGTGACTATGCCCGTATTGACAAAAGAAGACCTCAGCCGTGAGGTCGCGAAGCTGCAGAAGCAAGGCGAGAAGGTCGTCTTTACCAACGGCGTGTTCGATATCATCCACCGGGGTCATGTCGAGTACCTGAACCGGGCGAGGGAACTCGGGGATTGTCTTATCGTCGCCGTTAATTCGGATGCCAGCGTGAAGAGGATCAAGGGAGAAAAAAGGCCCATCGTCCCGGAAGCCGACCGCGCCTTCGTTGTTTCGAATCTTAAATGTGTAGATTATGTATGTGTGTTTGGCGAGGATACCCCTTACGAGGTCATCAAGTTGCTTCACCCCGACGTGCTTGTAAAAGGTGCCGACTGGAAGGTCGAAGATGTCGTGGGCAAGGACATCGTCGAGGGCAGGGGTGGAAAAGTTGCCACGATCGAATTTGTGATGGGACGATCGACAACAAATATCATAAATAAGATCCTTTCGGAAAGCTCGCTGCGAGAGAAATGATTTAGCGGTACTTGCCATGCGCAAGAGAGTATTCATCCCACTGTTCGTCCTCTTCGTTTTTTTCCCTCTCATCGTCTATGTCGTGTCCTATACGAGATTCTTCAACGACGAGGTAAGGGATATCCTGATTTCTGTTGTGGACGGCGGGACAAATGCCCGGCTCCGGTTGGGCGAGATTCACGGCAGCGTCTTGGGGACTTTTACGGTAGACGGCGCGGCTCTCCTTTACCACGGCAAACCGATCGCCTCCGTTGATACTCTCACAGTTAGTCATCTTCCGCTTTCACTCATCACCAAGACCGTCCAGGTTACCCAGTTGACGCTCGTCCATCCGAGATTCTATCTCATCAGGTCCAGGGATGGGACATTCAATGTCAATCATATCGGCAAAGCCGGAGGTGCACCTGGCGGCAAATTTGACTGGACCATACTTGCAAAGTCGTTGAAGATTGTCGGTGGAGATTTCGAGCTTTTCGACTCTACATCCGCAGGATCCGGACATTCCATGGATCGATCGGCTTCGAATGTGGAAGGCAGAACTTTCGACGCCGCTCGCTTCATGGTGAGGAATCTGGACATGGAAGCATCCGCCGAATTATCGGGTGAAAATCTGACTGCGAGTGTGAGTCGCATGTCGATGCGCGTCGAACCTGTTGGATTCAAGGTCGATTCGTTGAGCTTCGGTTTCTATACAGCTCCCGCCGGAACGGAAGTCACCGGTTTGCACCTGGCTTCCGGGCGGATGATGCTTCACGTCGACGTGACTCTCGAGGGACAGGATTTGCTCGACTCCCTCAATGCGGGCACGATAAGGAACAAATACTTCACCGCGAGCGTCGAGGCCATCCATGGCGATGTCCGCAAAGTCGGCGATTTCGTGAAACTCCCCATCAGAACGCCGTCGGACTTCAACCTGTCTCTGTTCGCCGGCGGCACGCTCGACACACTGGACGTCAAGCAATGTCTTCTCAAGACCGACAGCTCCACGATGCCTTTGTCGGCGTCGTTTTACAATCTGCTCGATTCGACTATTTCCATGAAAGTGAAAATGGAACACGCGAGCGTCGACATGTCGGAACTCTCATCGGTACTTCAGAAACTTGGATTTCCCGACGCTCGCAGCCTGGGAAAGATGGAGGTCTCTGCGTCAATTGCGGGACAGCCTTCTGAGCTGAACGGGAATGCCAGACTTACCAATGGGGTTACTTCCATCGTTGCACAGTCCACGTTGATCCCGGGAGCGTACCAGGGGAGCGTCGATTTCAGCGGGCTGGATGTGGGAGAAGTTTTTCCCGCCAGCGGCGTGCGTACCCGCTTGAATGGCAAATCGAAATTTCAAATCGCCTTAACCCGGCGACCTTTCCCTGAAGGGGACATCTCGCTTTCGATAGATTCTTCCTCCTTCGACCACACTCTGCTCCATCATGTGGGGGTGGAGTTCTCCTCGACCGGAGACAGCCTGAGTACCAATTTCAACTTGCTGACCTCCAGAGGCAACGTTGATGGCGTTGCATCATTGAATCTCAGGGATAAAGCCTATTCCGGAGATTTCAAGTTCAGCGAGTTCAACGCTGCGCCGTTCCTGCACCTGCCGACATTGAAAGGGAACCTCACGGGCAGGCTCCTTGTCGACGGAAGGGGAATCAACGTGGATTCTCTTCGGACTCAGGTGACCTTGATGACGGAACGGTCGACACTTGGCAACATCGACCTGGGCAATTCAGCCTTCTCAGTAGTTGTAAACACGGAGAACCCTGACAAAGAGTTGGAAGTCTACTCACCGTTTGTGGACGCACATGTCGTTGGGAATTTCGTCCCTCATGAACTCCCGGGCCAGCTTGCGGGTCTCTTCTCCACACTTGCAGATACTCTCGGTTCGAAGTTCGCCGGGACGGCTGATACCGCCGCCACTCCGTTCAGGGGATTGCCGGACATGGATGCCACTGTAACTGTTGACGTGAAAGACGCCCGGATACTCGGCCAGCTGCTCGGTAACACGGAGTTGATGGGAAACGCAAATACACGATTCCATCTTTTGGCGGATCGGGATATGGTTTCTATGTCGGGATACCTTTCTGCAGATACCGTGAACTTTCGGGAGGACTCCCTCAATCTATTTGGCGGCAGGATAAAAGTGGGCTTCAGCTACAAGTCCGACCCGCGCCTATCGGTATGGAACTCCGGCGGCTGGTCCATCGATGCGAATGCAGGTTCGTTTGGAGTAGGTGGTACAGTATTGGCCGCGCAATATCTTCACGTTAATTATTCGGCAGGCGGAGATTCGACCGAATTCCCCACGCTTACCCTTAGGGCCCGGGGAGCCGTCGATACTCTTGTGAATTTCGGAATAGAGGCTAAGGGGAATCTGGTCGGAAATCAGTTCGAGCTAACGACAGATTCCCTGAGTGGAAACATCTACGGAGTTCCTCTCGTCAGCGAAGCCCCCGTCGCGATCCGTTACTCGCCGGAGACTTTTACCATTTCACCTGCTACTTTCGATGCGGGGCTTTCCGCTGAAAGAGCCGATTCGCTCAGTCTCGTCACTGCCAGCGGCTCCTATTCCCTCCGGACCGGCGCCAACCTCCATTTCGACTTCCACAATTTCGGCCTGCGGTCCCTCCAGGAAATCGCCCGCCTGGATACAACTACCCTAAAACTGAAAGGGCGCATAAACGGGATGGCCGATCTTCACAGTTCAAATGGTGCCACCGCGCTTTCCATAGACTTCGTCGGCGACAATATCTTTTATAACGGAGCCGTCGCCCGATCATTCAAAGGCAACGTCGGACTCAATGGTCCGGTGATGACTGTCAATGCTGAGTTGTCCAAGGAAGCCGACTCCGCCCGGTACGCGCTGCAACTCAACGGTACCATTCCGCTCAGCGCAAAGTCGGCTTCTCAGATGAGAGTGGAAATGTCGGCCGATTCACTGAACGTGTCTTTCCTGACTCCGTTCCTGTCGGGAGTCGGGGACTTTGGTGGATACCTTTCGGGTAATATGGTCGTGAGCGGACAGTACTCTTCACCGGAAATGAAGGGGAAATTATCGCTTGCCGAAGGGAGGATTAGACTTTCGGCGAACGAAGTCAATTATTTGTTGGCCGGGACTATTATCGGGGACGGTAACATGCTCCGTCTTTCACCTCTGTCGATTAGTAACATCCCCGGTCAGCCGGGCGGGACGATCACTGCAAACGGAGCGATCGCTATCGGAGAAAACACGATCAAGAAATTCGATCTGACTTTCAATGGAAACCTCCTAGTGTTGAACTCTTCGGCAAGCAGAACTCTCCACGGTATCTACGGGACCGCTGTGATAGGGTCCGGCTCCGGTGGTCTGAGACTGGATGGAAGCCTCAATAGACCGATGCTCCTGGGGACGCTGAACATAGAGTCGGCCGATCTTACCCTGCTTCCTATGCAGAGAAGTGAGAACCTCGCCAATCAGGAAATTATTTATCACTTCCCGGCGCCTCCCGGTGATGAGAAATCTGAGGTCCATAAGTTAATCGCCGCCGTATCTTCTTCTCAACCGACTTCCGGTAGCCTGATCGACAGTCTCCGTTACGACGTTCAGGTCGAGACAAAAGACAACATGAGTCTCCGTATGATTTTCGATCCGATGACCAACGAAGAGCTCGATGCCGTGTTAGGAGGCCGCCTTCACCTGTCTAATCTCTCAGGCAACACCGAGCTGACGGGAACTGTGAGTCTCGCGAGCAACTCCAATTCCTACTACAATTTTTACGGGAAGCACTTCAATGCGACAGGGCGGTTGAGTTTCACGGGAGATCCTCTGAATCCTATCATGAACATAAACGCACAATATCAGGGAGAACTCGACACAAGCACGACCGCAACTGGCACAGGCAAGCCGGAACCTGTGGTCGTACAACTTGGAATAAGCGGGACTTTCAATCACCCCAACGCGCCGAGTATTTCAATGACCGTGAACGGGTTGCCTTACGACCAGGGAGGCGACGTACAAACCAACGCGATGTGGTTCATCCTTACAAATCAATTAGCCAGCCAAGTGACTTCGCCTGTCAAGCAGTCGATTGCGGACAACCTTTGGAACAAGGCGGGGCCTGGCCTCCTTAGTGCTGGCACTTCCGTCCTGTCCGGCGCCCTGACGAGCCTCTTCAGCCGCGAGTTCTCGTTCATTCGCAGCGCCGAGCTCAGGTATAGCTCGATCAACAGTCTGACTAATCCCGATCTTGCTATCACGGCTCAGTTCGCAAGGGCTACGATCCACGTCGGCGGACAGGTATTCAGTGACATAAACAACACCGACGTGAGCCTCGATTACCCGTTGACGGAACTCCTCGGCAACATGCTGTATCTGCAGTTATCGCACAAGATAGTCCTCAACAACCAAACATACTACCAGCGCGAGGCCGTGAACGCCTTGCGTCTGTTCTACCAGCTTAGTTTCTGAAATATCCCGCCTCAGCCTACTTTACGTCTACGGAGGCGCCTGCTTCGTTCAGTGCTACTTCGTAAAGCCTCTCATACTGCGGTATGACAATGTCTTCGCTGAACTTCTCCGCCCGTCTTCTCGCATTCTGCCTGAAGAGTTCCAGCTTCCGGTCGTCCCCCAGAAGTTCCATGGCATATCTCGCCATCCTCTGAACATCTCCGAGTTCGGCGATGTAACCGGTCTCGCCGTGGACGACAAGCTCAGGAAGCCCTCCGGTACTGGAAGAGACCACCGGCACGCTGCACGACATCGCTTCGAGTGCCGAGAGGCCGAAGCTTTCAGACTGGCTCGGCATAAGCATGAGGTCCGCTGCCGAAAGGATCTCGGGTAGCCTCGTCTGCTTGCCGAGAAACCTGATGTCGTCAAAAATTCCCAGCTCACGTGCGAGTCTTTCGGATTCCGACCTGTCAGGCCCGTCCCCGACGAGGAGCAGCTTGCTCGGAATGGACTTCCGTATAATGTCGAAGATTCTGACGACGTCCGGGACCCGCTTCACCGTCCGGAAGTTCGATACATGCACGATCACTTTCTCCCCCTCCGAAGAAAAACGCGATCTGAACTGGCTGTTCTCTGTTCGCTTGAACCTGTTGATGTCCACGAAATTCGGTATCACGTGAATGTCTTTTTCGACATTGTACATCGTGTATGTCTTCATCTGGAGGAAACGCGAAACCGAAGTTACATAATCGCTTTGTTCGATCGAGAATTTTACAAGAGGAAGGAAGCTCGGCTCGAGTCCTACAAGCGTTACGTCTGTGCCGTGGAGCGTGGTTATTACTTTGATATCCTTGGTGGGCGAGAGTATCTGCTTCGCTATATATGCACTTGTAGCGTGTGGAATCGCGTAATGGACGTGCAATATGTCGAGATCGTGATACTTTGCCACGTCGATCATCTTGCTTGCGAGCGAATCCGTGTAAAGTGGGAAGTCGAACAGAGGGTACTGCGACATCTCTACTTCGTGGAAGAAGACGTCTCCGACGATGTTTTCGAGCCGGACCGGCAGCGAGTAGCTTATGAAATGAATCTGGTGGCCCCTCTGTGCGAGAGCCTTCCCGAGTTCGGTTGCGACTACGCCGCTTCCACCGTACGTTGGATAACAGGTAATTCCAATTTTCACTTTGTAATCTCCTAAGGAAAAATAATCTATCTTTGACTAACTAAACAACGCCCGCACGATTTTCATTCCCCACATTTCCCAGGCCCTTTGACTTGCGCACGTAACGCCCCCATCCGCGATTCGTTACCCGGACGGATATGCATGCAACACATTTTGTCCGGTGGATGTATATTCTTAATGCATTATTACCGTTACAGAACTCATGCGCATCCTGATTATCGAAGACGAAAATAAGACCGCCGCCTATCTCATGAAGGGCCTCGCCGAGAACGGTTTCATAGTCGACGCCGCCGCCGATGGAAACGCCGGCCTGTCGCTTACTGATGATTATGATTATGACCTCGTAATCCTCGACGTTATGCTCCCGGGCCGCGATGGGTGGGAAGTCCTCTCGGAATTCAGACGGAAAGGTAAGACGACCCCAGTCCTGTTTCTGACCGCCAGAGATTCTGTCCAGGACAGGGTGAAGGGACTCGAACTGGGAGCCGACGATTATCTCGTGAAACCGTTTGCGTTCTCGGAACTCCTCGCAAGGGTGAGGACCGTGCTTCGTCGCGGCCCGGTCCGCCAGCCGGACGTTTTGCGAATCGCAGACCTCGAAATCGACCTTCTTGCGCATAAGGCATCGCGTGGCGGTATCAAACTGGACCTGACTCCAAAGGAATTTTCACTCCTCGCCCTCCTTGTAAGAAAGAGTGACGAGGTCCTATCGAGGGCACTGATCGCGGACCAGGTATGGGGAATGAATTTCGAAAGCGATACCAACGTCGTCGATGTCGCCGTCCGAAGGCTCCGTACAAAAGTCGACGATCCCTTCGGTAAGAAACTCATCAAGACCGTCCGCGGCGTGGGGTATGTAATTGAAAATGACTGACAGCGTTTCTGCAATCAGAAGACGGCGGACGTGGTCTATCAAAAGGCGCCTGACCGTCCTATACTTCGTCTCCGCATTCGGAATCCTGCTGATTTCCACCGCGTTTCTTTACTGGGTCCTCGC
Organism: Bacteroidota bacterium; assembly: GCA_021811615.1. Lineage (GTDB taxonomy): Bacteria > Bacteroidota > Ignavibacteria > Kryptoniales > JAKASW01 > JAKASW01. Next base: position 8,635 of record JAJZNW010000032.1, on the reverse strand, counting down.
AGACAGGCTCGTGAAAGAAGACGGGCAGTTCCTTGCCGCCAAGATAGGACTGCTTCGCGAGATACTGAAAGAAGAACCGAACAACAGGGACGTCCTGCGTGAAGAGGTCAAATGGGAAACGGCTCCTTTCAGGCTTGCGAAGTACTATGCGAGGATTGTCGGCCCTTCGGGCAACATCGTCATCGAGACCGACAGGATGGATGAGGTCGCTCCGGTAAGCATTTTCCCGAAACCTGCAGGACTCTCCGAGATACCTGCCCGTGCCACGAAGCGAAAAGCGAGCAACGGCCACAATCTCCTCCTAATGACGGCTCTCGCCAAAGTTGGCGGAGCTAACGGCGGAGTAAGGGTCTTGCAGTTGGCTCTTGATATATCGCACGAAGATGAGCTCACCTTCGATTACAGGAAACAGCTCATACTCGTCCTTCTCGCCGGCATACTCCTATCGGCCGGAATCGGAGTATTCATTGCCCGGAAGGGCCTGAATCCGATCGAGAAAATAACCCGGACGATTCAGCATATTTCGGCGCACCAGCTCCACCGAAGGCTCGGACAATCGGACTGGCCGCTCGAGCTCAACGATTTAGCCGGTGCATTCGACGGTATGCTGGACCGCCTGGAGGATTCATTCAACAGGCTGTCGCAATACTCCGCCGACCTGGCCCATGAACTGAGGACCCCGATAAATAATCTGATCGGTGAAACGGAAGTAGCGTTGTCGAGGGAAAGGATGCCGGGCGAGTACCGCGAGGTTCTGGAGTCGAGCCTCGAGGAATATTCGAGGCTTTCCCATGTGATCGAAAGCCTCCTCTTCCTCGCGCGCGCGGAGAGCCCGGAGACACATGTCGACAAAAAGAAATTCGATCCCCGTAAGGAGATTAAAGATGTGATCGAATTCTACGAGGCGATGGCCGAAGAGAGGGGAGTGAGACTGTCGTACGTGGAGCCTCCTCCGCCGGCATTGGCTCCCGTCGTAAACGCGGATCCGACGTTGTTCAGACACGCGCTCAGCAATCTTGTCTCGAACGCACTCCGGTACACCAACGGTGGAGGAAAGGTCGATATAGGCGTCTCGCGCGCGTCGGACGGCAATATCTGCGTCTGGGTCTCCGACAACGGCATCGGTATAGAACCTGAGCACGTCGCGAGGATTTTCGACCGATTCTATCGTGTCGATTCTTCAAGATCGGAGAACAAATCCGGCAGCGGGCTCGGCCTTGCGATCGTCAAATCGATAATGCAGCTGCATCACGGCTCCGTCTCCGTGGACAGTACCCCTGGAAAGGGAACGAAAGTCACACTCGTCTTCCCAGTGTGAGAAGACTGATAGAAGTTGAGGAATATTGGAACTAACAGAAGAGCAGAAAGCAATCATCAATTCGGTCGGAGACATTAAGATCAACGCTGTCGCAGGCTCCGGCAAAACCACTACCGTCGTCGAATACGCCAGGGCGAGATCGGGAAGGGCTCCGACACTCTATCTTGCATTCAACAAATCTGTCAGGATGGAGGCGGCAAGGAAGTTCGTAGAGTGCGGTCTGTCCAACGTGAAGGTTGAAACCGCGCATTCGCTCGCTTACAAAAGCGTCGTCTACAAGAACAACTACAACGTCCGTCCGCAGGGTTACAAGACTTACGAGATCGCTGAGATTCTCGGGTTGAAGGAAAGCGGGGAGGAGCATGCGGAATATGTGCTTGCAAATCACATCAACAAGTACGCGGTCTATTTCTGCAATAGCGATGCAAGGAAGGTTCAGGACCTGAATTATTTAGATGTCGTGTCGGATGAAAAAGCCAGGGCGATTGTCTCCACGTATTACGACTTCATTCAAAAGAAGACCCGCCTGCTTCTGGCGAAGATGGATAGAGGTGAGATCGACGTGACTCATGATTTCTATCTGAAGAAATTTCAGCTGTCCGATCCGGTTCTACCTTTTGGGTATATACTGTTCGACGAAGGGCAGGACGCTTCCCCCGCGATGCTGGACGTCTTCCTGAGGCAGGAAGGCACGAAGGTGATTGTCGGCGACACTCACCAGCAGATCTATGGCTGGCGATATGCCGTCAACTCTCTCGAGAAGGCCGATTTCAGAAATTACCTTCTCTCGACTAGTTTCCGTTTCAATCAGGAGATAGCCGATCTCGCGCTGGGAGTGCTCAAGTGGAAGAATCATACGGGGAATTCGCCCTCCACCAGAATCTTTGGACGAGGCAATTCTCATGACGCCGGCTCGAATGCCGTACTCGCCCGGACCAATCTCGGCCTTCTGCTCAGGGCGATCGAACATATTACGGAGAACAGAAACGCCGGTCGAATCTACTTTGAGGGGAACATAAATTCCTACACGTACGCTGATGAAGGGACTTCACTCTATGACGTTCTCAGCCTTTACAATGGCAACCATAAAATGATCAGGGACAGGCTCATCGGCCAGATGAAGGATTTCAGCGAGCTGGAAGACTATGTCGACAAAACAGAGGATGCCCAACTCGGCATGATGGTGGACATAGTCAAAGAATACGACAACGAGATTCCCGGGATGATCAGGGAGCTGAAGGAGAGGCATGTCTCGAACGAGGAGAGGGGAAAGGCCGATGTGATATTCTCCACAGTTCATCGCTGCAAAGGGATGGAGTATGATGTTGTCGAACTTGTGAACGACTTCATTACGGAAGAGAAGCTCGAAAAGTTCGCCGATGAGGACCGGGAAATGAAGGACCTGTTAAGACTGAACGAAGAAATCAATCTTCTTTATGTCGCCGTGACTCGCGCGAAGAACCGGATCGCGATCCCCGATTCGCTTCTGCCCGACGGGATCTCGCCATCATCTCGAGTACGCATTTCCTCGACCGACCGGTCGGGCAGAGGCTGGATGGCGCCGACAACCTCCCGGTCGGGTATGAAAGCTTCGTACCTCGGCCGCCGGAAGAAGAGGGAACCTTATTCTCAGGAGGAAGTGCGGCTCAAGCACAACGAAGCATACATGCCGTGGACGGAGGAGCTTGACAACGAACTGATCGTGCTCTACCGCGAAGGGTTGACCGTAAAGAAGCTCGCGAAACATTTCGACCGGACCGCGGGTGCGATCAGGGCAAGGCTCAGGAAACTTGAGCTTGAATAATCGCGCTTGCAGCACTTGAGATTTATTAGCGTCACCTGTTGATATCGCGCTCCTTTTTTGCCATGTCCAGCGCTTCCTGAACGATCTGATCCGTCACTTGTATATGTGGATCCTCTGATCGCAGTACTTCGATTGATCTATGAATATCCAGCACTCCTAGAATATGAAGCCTGGCAAGTATCAAGGCGGTTCCCTCGACCTTTTGCATTTCCTTCTTAGCTACCCTTCGTCCCCTTTTCTCGTCGATCAGTGAGATATCAGCGCCTCTCATCTTGAGTTGAGAAAGGGCTTCCGCTTCTCCACGATCAAGCTTGTTAATCTTGAACCGGTCCACATCGGATATGCTGTAGTCGTTGCAGGGGGAGAAGAGTCCTTCTCGCTCGAGAGCAAGAAGGGTATTTTCTCTCGAAGGCCGATTTTCGGTCCGTTTCAGGAACTCCACTCGAACTTCGCCAGGAATTAGTACCTGACGATAGAAAACGCTAAGTGAATCCAGTTGCCCCAGGTAGTGGAGATTAATGAGTACAGAGGTGTCCGCGACAGCAAGCTTGACAGCCATGATTGGCGGTTACTTGTCGGATGTCATAAGGGCAAGCAGTCCAAGTCCCAATCCAACCAATAAGATCGCGTTTCGGTTTTCTTTTTCTTTCTTCTTTTCCCTCAATAAATTGAGGACCGTTTGCTCGACCATCCCCGGTGTTTCATTTCGTGGATCGTAGGAGATCCATTTAAGATTCTTAGGCAAGCTAGATGGGCGGAGGCCTTTTTTGTAAATAGGAATTACGAGAGCATTCCGTCCTTCTGTGTAAGCGAGTTCCTCGCGAACTTCATTGCTCAATTTTGAAGTAAGAAAGGCAATTACACAGTCAGCTTTGTCTATCCGCAGCTTGGTTTCGTTTGTTATTCTTTGACCGTTGCGCTGAGGGAGCAGGACCGTTATATCGCTTGCGCCTGCAATGGTTTGAAGTCTGTAAACGAAAACTTGCTCGGCTGGTGAAGTGTTGTAGCTTATGAATGCCGTGTAAGCCATACTTTCTCCTCCTCCCTTTCCTGCCGGGATTATAACAGATGTAGATCTGAACGTCAATTCGTGTCCATCGCCTCGAACTTCCCGTACCTCAACGCGAGCGTGGGCAGCACGAGAAGATTGAGTGCGGTCGATGTGAACAGCCCGCCGAGTATGACGATCGCCATCGGGCCTTCGATCTCTCTTCCGGCAGTGCCGCTGGCGAGTGCGAGCGGGAGAAGCCCTAATCCCGTTACCGTTGCCGTCATCAGGATCGGCACCAGCCTTTCGGATGCACCGCGGATCGCGGCATCCAGCGACCACTCCATTCCTTCAGCTTCGACGAGATGTTCGTAATGTGAAATGAGCATGATGGAGTTCCTGAGCGTGATGCCGAATAGCGTCACGAAGCCGACAAGCGATCCTATCGACATGTTCCCGCCGGTAATGAAAACCGCAACTACTCCGCCGACCAAGGCGAATGGCAGATTGACCAGGACGAGAAAGAGGTTCCTGTAATTCTTCATAACAATCGAGAGTAGAATGATTATCCCGATGGCGGCGAACAAGGAATGTATGAGTATCTCGCGTTCCGATTTGGCCTTCGCCTCGGCCGTTCCGCTGAAGGTAACGTACGTACCCGGGGGGAAGCGTACTGCGGACTCGATGCGCCGCTTCGCTTCGCTGACGAACGAGCCTATGCCTCTCCCGCTGACATTGCACGTAATCGCCTCGACGCGGCGCCCGCCATCGTGCTGAACCACGTATCGCCCTGAGTCTTCGTATATGTCGGCCAGCTCGGAGAGCCGTACATAAACTCCGCCGGAATTTCGAAGGAGTAGTCTTCCCAAATCGGCGGGATCGTGTCTCTCTCTCGCATCGAGAATGACCGACACGTCGAATACCCTGTTGCCGTGATAGACCTGTCCTACGATATCGCCCTGGTATGCCGTCCGAACGGCATTCATGACGTCGACAGGCTCGAATCCCCATTTCTCGAGCTGCGATCTTCGAAGTCGCACCACCATCTGCGGTACTCCGGGGGGCGATTGAAGCTGGACGTCAGTTGCCCCGCGAAGCCTGCCGAGGATTCCGGCGACCTGCGCCGCCTTGTGGTCGAGCGTGTCGAGATTGTTTCCGAATATGTTGACCACGATCCCCGACGTGTATCCGGTGAGAGTCTCGTTGATCCTCTCGGTCAGAAACGAGTTGACGGAGAAATGTGCCCCCGTGAATTTAGCGACCGCATCTCTTATCGTCTTCTCGGCCGTGCTCGCGGAGACGTCGCTCGCCGGCTTTAGCTTCACCCAGATTTCGCTCTGGTGCGTGCCGTGAGAGTCGCTGCTTAGAGACGCGCGGCCGGCATCGGCGATTACCGACTCGACAAAAGGAATCTTCAGCAATGTGTGAGTGACTCTCTCGCCAAGAGCGAGTGTCTGGCGGAGCGACGTGCCGGGCACTTCCTCCATATGGACTATATAGTTGCCTTCTCTGAATTGCGGAAGAAAGGATCCCCTGAAAGCCGGTAAGAGAACGATGCCGGCGATTATCAGAATCGCGACGCCTGTGATCACGGCGCGGAAATGAGTCTCAACTGAGGAGAGCAAATTCCTGTATCTGTCTTTCAACCAGGCCGTTGAGCCAGGCTCGGAATCGATGACGTGTGAGCGGCCGAGCAGAAACAGACACATCGCCGGAGTTACGGTAAGCGCGAACAATAGCGACGCCAGTATCGCAAACACGTATGAGAGTGCGAGCGGGGAGAACAGCCTTCCTGCCAGGCCGGTCATCGTCAACACCGGAAGGAAGACGAGTATCACCGCGAACGTGGCATACACGACTGCCCCTCTCACTTCGATGGACGCATCCAGGACGACCCTGGAAAGCGGTTTCGGATTTGACGACAGTTTGTTCTCGCGCAGACGGCGCAGGATGTTCTCGACATCTATGACTGCATCGTCGACTACTTCACCGATCGCTATCGCCAGCCCGCCGAGCGTCATCGTGTTCAGCCCGTAGCCAAGGAACTGCAGCATTACTACCGCCGTGAGGAGTGAAAGCGGTATAACGGTCAACGAGATTGCAGCCGTTCTGAGATTGAAAAGGAAAAGGAGTAAAACTGCCACCACGAGTATGCCGCCGAGAAGCAGGGAAGTCCCGATGTCGTGAACTGCCGCGTCGATGAAATCCGATGCGCGAAATACATTGCGGTGGACGACTATGCCTTCCGCGTTCAGTGTGGGGATGAGCTCATCGAGGGCCCTGTCGATTCTCCTGGTGACGACGAGCGTATTCGCACCGTACTGGTCCGATATCTGCATGATGATGCCGACTTTTCCCATTACCTGGGCGGCACCGATTGCCGGTGCAGGTGCATCGACCACATTGGCGACATCTTTCAGGAGAACGGCGGCTCCTCCTTTTTGTACGACGATGGCATCGCCGAGCTCCGCAGGTGTGATCGATTGGCCTTCAGTCTGAATATTTATCCGCTGGTTATGCGTGTCGATGAAGCCTGCCCCTTCCACACCCGTCGCCTTTTTGGCGGCATCGATTACGTCGTTTATCGATAATCCGTATTTGAGGAGGAGACCGGGCTTTACCTGTACCTGCAGTTCCTTTACTCCTCCACCGAATGTTACGACCTTCGCCACACCGGGCACAGCGAGAAGACCTGGCTTCAATATCCAGTCCGCTGCCGTCCTGAGTTGCATTAACGAAAGCGAATCGGAGGTGAGCCCGAGCGCCATGATGACGCTCAGCGAAGACGTGAGCGGAGTGATAACCGGCGGGCTTACGCCGGAAGGAAGCTGCCCTGCGATCTCGGAGAGCCGTTCCGCGATCAGCTCCCTGTCGAGGTAAATATCGGTACCCGACCTGAATGTGATCTTTACGATCGATATACCCTGAATCGAGTTCGACATCACCGTGCGAACTCCTACGGTCCCGTTTACCGCCTCTTCGATAGGCTGAGTAACGAGAAGCTCGACTTGTTTCGGGGAAAGGCCCGGGGCTTCGGTCTGTATCTTCACTCGCGCCGGTGCAAATTGCGGAAAGACGTCATACTTCGCGCCGGTCAGTTCGTAAAGACCGTACAAGAGGAGTATGAATGCCAATGCGATTATTATTCCCCTGAACTTGAGGGAAAAACGGACTATCGAAGTCAACATTTAATGTGAGGTTTTATGAATGGGATCCGGGTCTTCTATCCTGTTTGCCCGCTCGCTAGTCGTCGTTGCCGTGAGCGTTTCCTATCAGCTCCTGCGAGAGAAGAAGCTGTGCGCCGTCGACTACGACTTTTTCGCCGGGCTTCACCCCTTTCTCGATGAACCACCCATCGGCAGTCGGTATCGTGAGAGAGATCTCTTTGCGCTCGAAACGATTCGCCCCGTTTCTAAGAAATATCCAGGGCGTGCCATTATACCAAATGACCGCGGACGACGGTACCGACACACCGCTCATCTCCTTCCCGCCATCAAGATACGCGACTACGTTTGTCCCGGCCGGCAGACCGGATGTGTGAGGCGCCTCATAGAGGTAGCTCACTCCCTGGATCTGCGGATCGGATATGGGGGACATCGAGATCAGTTTCGCTTTGATCAGATTGCCGTTGACACCCCTGACGAGAGCCGTACCGGGCGCATTGTATGACCTGCCGGCTTCCTGGACTGTAACGAGCATCATGGATATCCCGTTGTTCATCAGTCTTCTCACGAATGAAGAGCCGGAGGCCACTAAGTTTGAAATTCGCTCCCCCCATTTCTCTGTGATCTGCCCTTTGAGGCCCGACAGGTTCCCGAACGCGGATTCGCTGTCGGCTAAATCCGAGTTGTATGCCGCCTTCGTATCCTGGAGCTGTTCCAGCGAGACGTATTTCGTCGACTTGAAGAGGAGTTTCGCCCGCGTGTATTTGTTCCTAGATATCTCGAGCTGGAAAACCGACTTCATCGATGCCGCCTTCGCAGTCTCATACGAGGTGACGAGCGCAGTCAAATGTCGAAGGTCGAGCACCTCACCGTATGCCTTTATGGATCGCGATTCCTTCACCGCTGAAAGCATCTGCGTGGAGATTCCCGATAGCTGCTGCGTCCTTATTCCGACTGTCAGCGTACGTCCGCCGTTACCGAAAACTCCGCTGTCGATTCGAGCAGACGCTTTTGCCACGACATCTTTTCCGCCTCCATATTTGCGCTCAGAGGTTTGTCCTATCAACTTGACCGCGTACAGCGCGGAAAGAAAAAAGACCAGCAACCCTAGAATACTGAAGAGCTTCCGATGAACCATTAAGCAATCCTGATTTTAATCACTGTAAGATATATCCGGATTGCTTACGGGAGTCTTACAGCCAGATTACAGAATTGTCATCTTGGTACAATGCGCAAATTGCAACGCCCTTTGTCGATGGGCTTGCCTTCAGTCGGTCCCCGGAAGAATTTGCAGATCTGACGCAGGCAACGAACAGGCGAACGCGGGACCGCGGAAGATCTCGGTCCCGCCGTCTGGTATA
>JAJZNW010000064.1 GCA_021811615.1 Bacteroidota bacterium | reverse complement strand
TGTAGATGGTGTAACGAAGGGAGAAAGAACCCTGAAGGGGTTGAAATCTTGTACTACAAGAATATCATGCCTTCGGCATTCTGGTGAGCGCGGTTATGGTACGGTGGCGGTTGGTCAAGCCCGAAGGGCTGGAATTATTGTAGACAATGGAACGAAGAGAGATAGAACCCTGAAAGGGTTGAAATCTGGTACTACAAGAATATCATGCCTTCGGCATTCTGGTGAGCGCGGTTATGGTACGGTGGAAGTTGAACAAGCCCGAAGGGCTGGAATTATTGTAGATGGTGTAACGAAGGGAGAAAGAACCCTGAAGGGGTGAAATGATGGCAGGGACATTTTCACAGATTCACATTCAAATCGTGTTTGCGGTCAATTTGAATGGATGGAATAACACCGATATCAATTTGTGGGGGTAATTACCCCGGCGCTGTCCACGAATTCGGGTGAGCCGTCCCAAGCAGGGGCCTGGAACGGAGAGCTTATCACCTTTCGGACTCCAACGCGGATTTTCTTATATTTAATCCATTATGTTGAGACTTATTACAGCTGGAGAATCGCACGGACGCGGGCTCGTCGGAATCATCGAAGGTGTTCCTTCGAACCTCGAGCTGACCGCGGAGTATATAAATCACCAACTCTACCGCCGTCAGCAGGGCTACGGCCGCGGCGGTCGAATGAAAATTGAGACCGACAGGGTCGAGATAATCACCGGCGTAAGGCACGGCAAAACGCTCGGCTCGCCGATATCTTTCGTGTTATGGAACCGCGACTTCGCCAACTGGGGCGAGAAGATGGCTGCGGAACCTGTCGGGAAGGAAATCGAGAAGATAGTTATCGCGCGCCCCGGCCATGCGGACATGGTCGGCAAATACAAGTACGCCTTCGACGATATCAGGAACGTTATCGAGCGTTCGAGCGCCCGCGAGACCGCGATGCGCGTTGCACTGAGTGCCGTCGCCCGGAAGCTCCTCGCCGAACTCGGGATCAGGCTGGGAGGGCACGTCCTCTCTATCGGGAATGCAGGCTTCAGGGACAGGGACGCCCTGGACGCGATGCTCGCAAAGATGATGATGAGGAAGAGCGGTGCCGAGGAAATCTCGGATGCAACCGACGAGTCGGAGGTGCGCTGCCTCGACGAGGAAATCGCTGCGAAGATGGTTCAGCAAATCAAGCGGGCCAAGAAGATGGGCGATACGCTCGGCGGCGTTGTCGAGGTCTTCGTAACCGGTTTGCCCATAGGATTGGGAAGTTATGTCGAGTTTGACCGCAAGCTGGACGGCCAGCTCGCGCAGGCACTCATGTCGATACATGCGATCAAAGGCGTGGAAATCGGCGAGGGTTTCAGGAACGCGACGAAGTTCGGCTCGGAAGTGCACGACGAGATGCTTCTGAAAGGGAAGAGGATCGTCAGGCCGACGAACCGGGCGGGCGGGCTCGAGGGAGGTGTCACGAACGGCCAGCCGCTGTGGCTGCGCGCCGCTATGAAGCCGATCTCGACGCTGATGAAGCCGCTGAGGAGCATCGATCTCGCGGCGATGAAACAGATCGAAGCCCGCCGGGAAAGGTCGGATTTTTGCGCAGTCCCGGCCGCTGCGGTGGTCGCTGAAAACGTGGTCGCGCCCGTTCTCGCGAATGCGGTGCTCGAGAAATTCGGCGGGGACAGTATCGGCGAATTGAAAAAGAGATTTGAAGCGGAGGCGTTCTTCGGGTAATGGCTCAGCGCAGACTGGGCTTCGTCGACCAGTTCAGGGGACTTGCGACGATATTCATGATAGAAACGCATGTCTTGAACGCGCTCCTGTTAAGCTCCCTGAAATCACAGCAAGCGTTCAAGTATGTGGACTTTGTTAACGGCCTCGTTGCACCATCATTCCTTTTCGTCGCCGGCTTCTCATTCACTCTTGCCCTGAATAGAAAAGGGGATTCCTACCGGAGGTTCTCGCCGGAACTTGTCAGGCATCTCAGGCGTCTCCTCTTTATTTGGATCGCGGGATACTTCCTCCACGTCCCGTTTTTCTCGCTTCGCAAATCATTGTACGGGACGTCGCCCGAAGGGGTGCTGGCCTTTACGGCAGTCGATATCCTGCAGTGCATCGCGGCTACACTGTTCATCTTACACATTCTCAGGGTTGTCATCAAAGACGACAGGAAGTTCAACTTCGTCGTCTATTTCCTCTTTATATTCTTCGTGCTTGCCGCCCCGCTTTCCGGTTCGGTCGATGTGAGCCGAACGCTCCCCCTCTTCTTTGCCCAATACTTCAACAGGCTGCACGGCTCGCTCTTTCCGCTGTTTCCATGGGCGAGCTTCCTGATCGGTGGCACGATCGCTTCGCAATATGTAATCAGCCACACGGACCTTAGCAGGTCCGGAAAGGTCGACGGGAGCGCGTCGAAGAAGATCTTGTGGATTGGAATCGCAGCTACACTGGCGGGGCTTCTCTTCTCGATCATAGAAAAGCGGCTGATCGCTGAGCCGCATTTCGCCGACTACTCACCATCGTGGTTTCTTTTAAGGTTCGGCCTGCTGCTTCTGATTCTATACGGGCTGACTGCTTATGAAGCGGCGAAAGGAGAGGACTCTTCGGCGATAAAGCTATTCGGAAAAGAGTCGTTCTTTATCTATGTGTTCCATCTTGTTATAGTCTACGGATCGAGCGTGAAATTCCCGTCGCTTATAAACCTGATCGGGCCACAACTCGGTTACGCGGAATGTCTCGGGGTCTTCATTCTTCTCTCGATCGCGATGTACATCGCGGCGCGGATCTGGAGCAGTCTCAAACGGAACGATTACGGGACGTCGCGCAGGGTTCAGTATTTGTTCGTCACGATAGTCGTTTATTTCTTCATAAGCAGGCCCTACTGACATCGCATTCCGCTTAGCGGTATCCGACGGACTGCCACGAGAGTGATCCGCTACAGCTGCCAATCATAAGTTGTTTGCGGACAGGAACTTCAAAAGGGCTGCGTTGAATTCCTCGCTGTTCTCAAGGTTGGAGAGGTGACCCGCCTCGTGAACCACCGCCATACGAGAGCCCTTTATCGCAGCGTGCATTTCACCGGCGTCCGTCAGCGTAGTGATCCTGTCTTGTTTCCCGACAATAATCAATGTAGGTGCCGATATTCTTGGCAGGGTCTCCGTCATGTCCATTCTTGCCGAGAGTGCGATCAGTGTCCCTATCAATGCCGCGTCGGAGGTCGACTCGATAATTGTCCTGATTCTTTCCACCGCGGGGATTTTGTTCTCAATGCTTCTCGGCGCGAAGAGAGCCTTAATCTGACCGTCTGCAAATAGAGACTTGTTGCCGGCGAGGATTGTCTTTATCTGGTTGGCTCTGTTGAGCTTCGCTTCGTTCGTGTCGGGAGAGCTTTTCGTGTCGCACAAAATGAGTCCGCTGAAACGGTGAGGCTCCCGGTCGATAGCACGCATCGCAGTGTACCCCCCCATTGAAAGTCCGCATACGCAGGTTTTCTCCAGACCGAGGTGATCCATAATTGCGATGACGTCGTCCGCGTAGAATTCTACAAGATATTGACCCCTTCCCGCGTCGCTCTCGCCGTGTCCCCGCATATCGAAGGTGACCACGAAATGATCGCCGGACAGCAGACCGGCTTGTTCGTCCCACATCGATTTGTTGAACGGAAACCCGTGAATGAAAAGGACGCTCTTCTCCTTTTTGTCGCCATGTGTTTCAAATGCGATTCTGCCCGACCCGGTTTCCAGGAACATGAGACCTCCTTTGTGTGATAGAATGGAAACGGTATTTGTTCAATTTAAAATTCTGGTTAGTTACGAAAAAGCGTCGTATTTTTATGCAAGGGCAAATGGCTGGAATTCTGTCGGTGATATTATGTGCGAAGCACAATGCGTATGGGCGGGTTCATGGGTAATCCCGTTTTGAAGTTTTGGCAAAACAGTCTAAGAACTATTCCCTCCGGAGAGAGACGCTCATTCCTGAACGAGGTCTATTTCACGAATTACTTCAGGGTGAGAATATTTGCCGTGGCACTCTTCACGATCGAGGCCTTCGTGATCGTAGTCGATCTTCAGCACGTGGCGAGCGGCTTGTGGAAGATGATAGAGGTCTACCGATATCTGTACTATCTCCACCTTCTGCTGCTGGCGGTGCTCCTGGTGTTCATCGTTCTCACCACAGTCAGGAAACCCGACAGTCCTAAATCGATACGGGCTTTCCACATGGCAACCGTCCTGCTGTTCATCCTGTTTATTATGATCTGGGCGGCATCCGTGGCGACGGTCGAACAAACCTTCCATGGTCTCATCACCGTCTACGTCATCGCTATTTTCGGAATTGCGGTTGCATTTTACGTGAGCGGGGCGATGAGTTTGCTGATGTACCTCGCGGCACACGCATGCTTCCTCATCGGGATAAGTTACTTCCAGTCGAATCCGGAAATACTGCTCGGCCATTACCTGAACAGTACTGCACTCGTTGTCGTCGCATGGGTTCTCTCTCGTCTCGTCTTCTCCGCGAGGGTGAAAGAATATCTGGACAATCGGACGATTGAAAAGCAGAAGCTGGAAATCCAGGCTGCGAAGGACGAGAGCGACACCATCCTTAGAAATATTTTGCCGGAGAACATCGTAAGCCAGATTAACGGGTTGGGATATCCCCAGCCGAGATACAATTCTTCGACGACGATCGTGTTTGCCGACTTCGTATCGTTTTACAGGATCGTGGAAACGTCCGATGCACTGAAAGTGCTTAAGATACTCGAGAAGCTGTTCAACTCATTCGATGATTGTGTCAGGAGGCATAATTTAGAAAAGCTGAAGACGATAGGGGACTGTTACATGTATGCCGGCGGTCTTTTTACAGAGGACAACCAGCTCGAGGACTCGATCGAGGCTGCGGTCGAGATGAGGGAAATAGTGCGCGAATCTTCCGAGCAGTTGAGGTCCCGGACGGGTCGTGACTGGGCCATCAGGATCGGCATACACACCGGGCCGGCGATAACGGGGATAATAGGGACGTGGCGATTCATATTCGACGTCTGGGGACCCACCGTCAACGTGGCGTCGAGGCTGGAGGCAGCCTCGCAGGCGAACAAGATAAACGTTTCGCGTGAGGTATATGAACATCTCAAGAGGAGCGGCAAATATGATCTCGAGCCGCGGGGTGCACTTGCGATCAAAGATATGGAACCGGTAGAGATGTTCTTTGTGGAAAGGAAAGACTCAAGCCCGCCGCGGGCGTAATTGGCTCCTCCGGCGGGAATCGATCTCCGCTCGGACACAGGGAAGCGAGCCGGTCATTCTATTGTTCTCTCTTCCGGGCAAAAAATTCCTTCAATAGCGAGCTCGATTCGGCGTCCATGACCCCGGCGATGACTTCTATTCGATGATTAAGCCTGTCATCCTGGACGATGTTGTACAGAGTTGAGCAGGCTCCCATCTTTGGGTCGAAGCTTCCGAAGACAATGCGGTCGATCCTGGATAGTACCAGGGCTCCGGCGCACATCGGGCAAGGTTCGAGGGTCACATAGATGGTACAGCCCTCGAGCCGGCGGCTTCCCAGGTGATTTGCGGCGGCCCCGATGGCAAGTATCTCCGCGTGGGCTGTGGGATCCTGAAGCATCTCTATTTGGTTATGGGCCCTGGCGATGATCGCGCCGCCTTTGACTATGACCGCACCGACAGGGACTTCATCCCGCCGGGAAGCCGTCATCGCTTCCTTCAGAGCAGTTGCCATAAAACGTCTGTGTTCGTTTTCCATTCCGAATTGTTCCTTCATCATCCCGCGATAGATACATGGATATCGACACCGGCCTCGTTAGTCGTGGTGCCGGGGATCGGTGAGCTCGAGACTGTCGGGACCACGCGGGTATTTTTGTAGTAGATGGATGCGGTGACTCGCTGGGACACGTCGTATTTGAAACGCAGCTCGATGGAAATCTGGTTTGTCCCGCCGAGAGGCTCGGGACCGCCGCTGAGATTGGTGACCTTGTAGGACGTGTTGCTCGATTGGGACACGGAGTAGCTTGCGCTGATGTCTATGTCGTTCTTGAGGCTCAAGCCGAACAGCGGAAATGAAAAGCCTCTCTTGGCGTAATCGGCCGTCACCGACAGTTGGCCGGTGTACGTCTCGGCGATCGTCTGCGCTGACGGGTTGAGCGAATACTGGTCGCTGGTGTTGTAAAGGACGGAGCCCGATATGTTCGCATCGCCCCAGTTCTTGAAGGCGATGTTGAGGCCGACAAGGGGCTGGAAACCGTAAGCTATTGTCTGCGCATTGGTAACTCTGCCGCTGCCGTTATTGTCCTGCCAGTTCTGTGAATATGTAGACTGGTACGCGTTGCTGAGGCTTACCTGGGACGCGAAGCTCTTGAAGAGAGGAAGATTCTCGAGTCCGCTCCAGCTGAACGAGTAGTTCATTCGCGGCATGTATTGGCCGAATATTTTGTCAAGTATGGGAAGCGTTTCGAATCCACTCAGGAATGCCTGCGAAATGTTCTGCTGGGGGGTTGATGGACTGCTTGTCTGCAGGCTCTGGTAATCGGCCGCTACCTGGTTGATCCCGCTCTTGAACATCGAGAAGATAAAGACGGGGGGAAGTGTGAAGAAGCTTCTCGACACCTGGCCGCTTACCTGCGTGCTCAGGCTGGTCGGTATGATGTTTCCCAACGAGTCGGTAGTGAATGTCGTGTTTCTGTTGTACGACCATCCCACATGCCAGGACAAGTCGATTCGTGCCCCGGTCCAAAGGGTCCGTGAGGTCCTGATGTCCATGGTATTACTGTTGGAGAAATTGTCAGTCAACCCCACGCCGCCTACGCGTCTTCCGGGAACCGTATAGAAACTGAAGAACGGAAATGTTTTTCTGGGAGCATACATCAGCTTTCCGAACGGATCGGAGACGAGTCCGAGCTGGTACAGCTGGGACGGTCCGAGCTCCGGGTCGCTGACCTGTATGAAAGGTACCTTGAAGAAGTTGCTCATGCCGGGGCGATAACTCGGCAGTCCGCCGTTGGAAGAGGTGTTGGTCGATGAGAAATTCACGCCGATGTTATCGAAATCGAGGAACGGGATTTTGATGACAGTCTTCAGGAGTTTCAGGATGTCCTCGGTGCTGCCCTGGTTCGACTTCGATGTGTCCGCCTGCGCGGGGCCAAATTCTTCCCTCCCTCTCCTTCCGCGTTCACCGCGCTCGGGTACCTGGTTGGCCTGGCCCGCAGTTCCCGCGGAGAACCAGGGATCGGTAAGATCTTTCAACCTCAGGTTCGTGCCAAGCTGGAGGGACGAGTTGAACCCGGCTCCTTTTCCCTTCGCTCCCTGCTGGATAGAGTTGGTCCATTGATATCCGGAATTATAGCTCGCCTGCAAGTCCATGTATTTCTGGATACCCAGCGGCAGTTTCGGAGAGGTCGAGAGCGCGAACTGTTCCGTGAAGCTGTAATCGTCTCCGAAATTGACCAGTCCTCCGTTGAGGAAGATTTGGCGGAAGACATAGGAGTTGGGGCGCAGAATGAGCGGACTCGCCGCCGTGGTGTCGTGAGTCGTATCGGTCTCGATCGAGAGAAGCGAGCTGCTGATATTGAAGTTATATGCTATGCTCGGATTGAGGATCCCGTTGTTTGTGAGTTTCCAGGTGAATCCTCCCGAGCGCTGTGCCGTGAAGTTGGGTGTAATAATCGGACTCGTCTGCGTCCAGAGTTTGTTTACCGTCAGGGAACGAGCGGCGTTCATAGATAATGAGAGCGTGTTCGGCAAATACCTGATCTGAAAGTCCTGCGATTGCCCTGATGGTCCGGCGCTCGAAGAAGGGAACGGCGTGTAGTAGGCCATCGGGTTCAACTGGACGGAATAGCCCGCGTTGTACTGCCACGACCACATGTCTCCGGATTTTGTCTGCGTGTTTCTGAACCTGGATCCATTCCAGTTGAATCCCATCGTGATATTGTCGACGATGTCCCGGATATACCACTGGTTCGAAGGGAACGCGATCCTCATACCCGATATCGACCATTGGTCGTTCACCGAAAGGGTCTGCGAGCTGGTAAGAAGACTGTCAGCCATGATGGCCGCGGAGTCCGCCGATACACCTTCTTTGATCAGGTACGCCCTTCTTCTCTGGACCGCTTCTGATACCAGTATATCGCTGTTGGGAAGATAGAGCGGATTGGAAAACGATTCTGCGTGATTATAGTAAAATGGGATCGATGTTCCGACCCATGCACGCGGCAGGAACCTGTTGATGTTGAACGAGCCGCTGATCCCCCAATTTCTCTGATTGCTCCTCGATCCGAACTGAGTTGTCAGTGAGTGAAAATACGGATCGACGTTAGTGTAATTGAAAGATACCGTGCCAAGGTCCGCCAACTGGATGCTGCTCGAGACCTGATAAGCGAATCCCGGCGTATTGTCGACGTTGGTTAGCCTTAGTTCGTCAACCCAGACCTGGCCGACCAGAGGAAGCCTGGTCCCCATATGTCTCGGGTTTGTGATCCCGATCTGGAAGTAAGTCACGTTTTGAAGAGAAGGATTGCCTTGCAGCCAATATGTGGAGCCTGGTACACCGTTATCAGCGACCACTCTTCCGATAACCTGGTTCACGGAGTCGCGCGTCTGTTTCAGAGAAGTCAGTGCCGCAAAATCTATGGAGATGTCCTGCCACCCGCGCTTGATGGGCTGACGGTATTCGTAGAAGTTGTTGGCGTCTGTGCCGAACCGGAGGTAGACTTCGGCATCGTAGTTGGTCGAGTCCACATAATTGAAGCTCGGGTCGCCGTGGACGAAGACTTTCATCGTGCGGTAATTGAAAAAGTCCTGTGCCTGCGGGAAAGTCTTGTAAACATAGCGGGAGCTGTCGTCCTGAAGCCCGTTGAGGAGCAGTGCGAGAGATTGTTCGTTTCCGAGTATCGGCCCGGAAGGGTTCGAATTATCGACCGGCTGAAGGCCCGGAGCCGGCGCAGTGTACCCTGGATTGTCTTCGATGTTTACGACCGATACCTGCATCGTGCTGTCATTGGGGTTGGGGGTCTTCCAGTAATTGCCGACGAGATTCATTTCTGCAATCTTGACATGCATGGGGCCGACATTCCCGTTGAACCATATTCGCACGTATTGGACGTTGGTGAGGCTAGGGCTACCGACGGCTCTTTCGTAATTCTGCAGAGGAATGATGTACTGATACCATCCTTTCGAGCCTCCGCCGGTGATGAACGGGTTGTTCGTGGTATCGAGCTTGACGTTATACTCGAAGTAGCTGTTCAGAAGATCGAGAGTGCCGTTGTGATTAAGGTCCTCGGTATCGGGAATTCTGCCGTTTTCCGTCACGCTGTTTCCCTGTGTCCCGTTAACCCGGTAGTACGCGCTGTCACCGGGCACGTTCGGGTTCGAAAATTCGTAGTTGTCGCCTTCGGGGTCGTCTCCGTTCGGATCCCACGGTCTGTCGGAGTTCTGAACGATCCAGGGGAACGCGGCCCTTTCCTGGACATCATTCATCAAATCGAGTCCGAGGTCCAGGCCTGGCAGCAGCCCGCCATTTCCGGTCGTGTCTTCTGTATGAAGGATCCTGTCTCCGAAGACATCTTCGCTGATCTGTCCAAGGTCGATGTGCATCTGGCCCGGTCCGTTCAGCGTGTCCACCTTCATCCAGATTTCAATGTAAGTCATATTCTGCGCGACCAGGTCACTCGCGTTCGAAGAAAGAAGCGTCATCATTCCGCCCCAGTTCTGCGCCGGATCGGACAGGAGAGTCGAGTTGAGATCACTCGCCCGGTTGTATTGTCCCCTTACCGTAGGGAGCATGCCCACTGAGAGAACGGTCTGGCTTTGCTGATCCGAGGGAACGTTTCTCTTCGGCCAAATGTCTCTGACACTAATGGGAGAAGGGCTCCTGTTGTACCAGAATGTCCAGCCTCTGTATTGGTTCTTCAGCGTGTCGGTTATGCCGGGATGGAGAGAATCGAGCACCGAGACGGCCGGGGGACTTGCCATCGTCCAGTTGTAATAGTTGATCGGAAGAGGTATCGTTTTCTTGGATCCCTCGAAGTCGTCTATGTAGGCGATACCCTGGTTGTTGTCCCCGGGGATGACGCTGGTCCGTGTGTTCGGGTTTGGGAGCATGTATGCGGCTTCACCGTGTATGGCAAGGCTCGAAGGCGCTGCGGTTTGGAGAAGAGGGAGTGCATTCAAAGCCTTCGTAACGAACGGGAGATTAACCGTCGTACCGGCGTCGATATCCATTATGAGGTTGTTGATGGGTTCCTCTCCCAATCTGACTTTCGTATTGGGCGATTGACGGGAGAAATTCATGAGGGTGAATCCGATATCGGTATTGTCGTTGACCTTGTAATCGGCCCTCATGCCCATAAGCGATTTTGAGGCGATCTGGAAAATATCGTTGGTTTCGTATTGTATCTGGACGTTCGCTCCCGATTGTAATGCGGCCTGGTCCTTTATATCCACTTCTCCGGTCACGTAATCGACGGTGTAGTCGCTGCCCGCTGTCATCGGCTGACCGTTCAGGAGAACCTTCACACTTCCTTCAACAAGGTTGAAGCCGAGATTATAATGGGAGGTGGCGGAACTCGTGTAAGTACCGGTTATCAGGAAACGGTCTCTTGAACTGAAATCGTTCTGAGCGGACTCGAGCGTCGTATCGTAGATGGCGTTATACGTGAACGAGTCGGGAGCAGTTATCTTCTGTCCCTGCGGACCGGAATAGGCCTGGAAGGCTTCCTTGAAAGGTTCAAGGTAAGGGAAAATTATCTCGCCGCTCGTCTGGTTTATATCGTATGGAGGATTCCAATCCATTTGACCGTCAGGAGGGCCGTTGCCATTCGGGCCGGTCCTGTCCAGGCCGAAGACCTGGAGCAGGTTTACATTTTCAATGTTGTCCTGCGCCGATTGGCCGGGAACAGTGTAGGTAATCTGCACATTCTTCAACGAGTTCTGATCGAGATTCAGACCGCCGGTCTGGTAAATGTTCCGGAGCATTAGCCGCCACGCATCGGTTTCGCTCGGAATGGGATTCGTCGGCACGATCATGTTGAGCACGAGGGGAAGGTTCGTCGTGTCTAAGGAAGTCAGAGTCCCGTAGACGCCTCCGCCTGCTGTCGTAAAGGCGACCGCCACGATTTGATTGGATTGGACGGACGTATTAAGCGTCAGCACGCCGGTCTTGGGGTCGTACGAATACTCGGTGCCTTCATTAAGCTTCTGAAATCTTCCCGTCTGAATTTCCCAGGAGGTCTGGTTGAACGACTTCACTGCACGGAGCGAGTCGTAAAAAGCGGTTCCTGCAGGAGTGTTTTCGGGCTCAAGATCCATGACTGCGAACCCTTGCCGGAGGTTCGAATTCGGGGCGGTCGTCGGCTGTGACACGTACACTTCAAGGTTGGTTACATACAAGCCCGGGACGTATTGCTGGTTTTGCAGGTAATTCTCATACCCGCCGATATACATCGAATCGATGAAGAAGTGGTTTGTTGCATACTGGTACGCGTGCAGACTGAAGGTCTGGCTCGAAGAACCGTTGCTGACGGAGAGCGTTTTGCTCTGAGCTTTCTGCTGGCTTGCAAGCGCCGTAAGCGTGAGAGCGCCGAACTGCATCTTCGTCTTGATCCCGAACAGCGCCTGGTTGCTTCCGACAAACGAAGAGGGAGTGCTCATCGATACGTTACCGGCTTCGACGCTCTGAACGACCTCGTCGGGATACCCGGTGTACTGGATCTTCAGTTGGTTTTCGTAGTCGAACTGGTTCTGCGTGTCCCAGTTTGCGCCAATGTTCAGCTTGTCTCCCACTGTACCGCTGACATTGATGGAAACATCCTGCTTGAAGTCGGGCTGGTTCGTGACGTTCCCCAGCTGGGAGAGAGTCTGCGCGTTGAGTTTCTGGTTTTGCCAGCCGCCGTGAATATCTACCGAACCGGATATCCTGAGGTTGATCCGGGGCGGCCCGAAAATGCTGAGGACAGGATTCGCCGGGATGGGGATGCTGATGTTAGTCACGCCCGCCATCAGAGACTGAAGTCCTCCCGCTTCCTGCAGCGTGTAAGCGTGTGCAAGGTCTTCCCATGTGCTCTCGATGTAGTGTTCCCTGTCGAGCGCTATATATTCATCGAGAGGAATCTGAAGCGGAACCCTTATATCATGGTTCAGAAGAGTCTCGCGGATTTCGACATATTGCCCGGCAGAGTCTATTGTCGCAGAATGCTGAACGACCCCTGAGTAAAGGAGGAGCGGATACTTGTATTCTTCGAAAATCGGTGCTTGTGGCCGTGACGGCCTGATGTCTTGCAGCCATGCGGAAAGCTTCAAGCTATCCAGCGATACTGAATCTGCAGCCGCTGACGAATCAGGCGAACCCGGTGCGCCGAGTGAATCTCTCGGGGCTCTCACTCCCGATGAATCTGTTCTGGTCAGAATACTGTCGACGGGGAAAACCCTATCGGGACCCGTGCGAACGTCTGACCTTCCCGTCGCTCGTCCGGTAGCTGCCTGCCGCGATGGTCCGGGTATGGCCGGGCGACCGCTGAAATGCAGGGCATCGGTCGGCTGAAATGATACAGGTTCAAATGTAGTGAGCTTCGTGGGGGAATCGACTCCCGTTCGCCAGTGACGCCTGTTCGTCCGCCTGCCGTGATGTTCGTCCGGTGAATTGAAATCGACGCCTGAGCCTGCCAGCTCCAGGAATGCCCAAACACCTATGCTGATTACCAGCACGAGAAGAGCTGGAAGCGTGATACGGCTTAGGTGCGTTTTAGTGTTTTCCACTTACAGATTGCCCGAAAAGTCCCTGTCTAAATAGCCTGTTGTTCTAATGCAATAGCAATCTGTATGGCTTAAGCTCCACTCTTCTTGTTTTGGTTTGTCGGAAAAATTATCAAAGCAAGGAGTAAATATCAAGCAAACGTGATATGCATCTCCTTCATTTCAAGCAGAAATGAGAGGCTTTGATAGATTAAAGCCACAAGGCCACTTGAATCCGCCTCTTTGACGGACAGCCCCGCCCCTTTCTATCGGAAGATCGGCTGTTTCCTTTACCGGGGGCCTTGAAGGAGGTTACGGCCTGACACCGGCCGCTGCCGCTGCGCCACCGAGTATCCTGTCACGGCCGGTTTCGACCGGCAGATCGAGCGCGGGTAATTCGGGATCGCTTCGATTTCTTCGACGTTGAAAGTGAAAGTTGCCGGTGCGATTTTCAGGTTATGGACAGGATGCAATCGGAAGAATTCACGAAGAACGAGTGGAGAAGTAATAAATGAGCACGGGAGAAGTTGGAACCGAAACGATCCTTGTTGCCGAAGACCACCCGGCGATGCGGGAGCTCGTGAAAGACATACTCGAAAGCGTCGGCTACAAAGTCATCTCTGTCGCGGATGGCGAGGCCGCAGTTGCAATTTATGTTGAGAAGAAGAGTGAGATCGATCTCGTCATTCTCGACATGGTCATGCCGAGGTTGGACGGGGGTGAGGCTTTCAGGAAGCTCAAATCGGTCAACCCTGGTGTCCTGGTCTTGCTCTCGAGCGGCTACAGCCATGGTGGGGACGCACAGAGACTGCTCGAAGAAGGCGTGTCAGGATTCCTTGGAAAGCCATACCAGGTCAGAGAACTGGTCGAAAAAGTCAGGCAGGTGCTCGACGGAAGAACGAAAATTTGAAATCCGGCAATGTGCCTTTCTCCCGCGTAACCGAGACGTAGCGGCAAACAGCACCCGCGACCAGGCTGATGTTGTCTGCCGAGATTTCCTTATCGAGCGGTGAATGGATATTTCGTATGAAGAAGCCGCCCGGGATGAGGCTGCGTTCCATCATGTTGATGTTTACCGCACCGCCGAGCGAAAAGCTGTAGGCATCCGAAAATGGTGTGAGCCACATGTTGACCGACTTCGCATCGGAGGAGGATTTCGACAACTCTTTCTCAAGGCCGCGTGCCAATGTAGGGTTAAGATTGTATGAGATTACCGGAACATTGCCCCTGCCGATGCTGTCTATCGAAATAATCCGTTTGTTCCAGTAGTCGAAGCCATCTCTACGCCATCTCCTCTTCAACGCAAAAGATCCGGCAAGCATTCTTTCTTCATTATCCGTGAAAACCAATTTGACCCTTCTTCTGAGAACGGGATCAGGATTCAGCTGCCTGCCGATCGAGAGGAGAGCGATCACACCGCTGGTGTTGTCGTTCATCGTGCGCCGGCTGGGCACCGACATCTGAAGGACGCTGACAATGAAAACTGCTTCTACGAAATGTGCTGCGAGCGTGTCACCGAGAAGTGCGTACAAGTAAGTCAGTACGTAAAATACTGCGAGGAAGAGGAGCATTCTGGTGTGCCCGACGAGTCTCACCAGCCATTCCACCCAGAAGGGGAGCATGGTCTGTGTATCGTAGTGGGCCAGAAGTATTATGTCCGGGTTGTCCGACCCGGCCTCGAGGTGAACGTGCCGCATCATACCTTGAATGACCGTACGCTTATGCGATATTCCAAGCCTGTCGAGCTCAAACTCGAGAAACTCCAGGAAAGCGTCCTTTTCCTTTCTGGAAAAGCGTCTCTGGCGGAACCGAGTTTCTCCGATGAGGCGCTGGACAAATTCTGTCATTGCCCGGTTGCCATCAGGATGGAGGGATGTAAGAGGGGCACCACGCAGACGATCCCTGCGACAACGAACGCTGCCGCTGAATCGTTCGATCCGGCGAAACACGACATGTCAAATTCTAACAAAGAACGAAGTCAGAATCAACCGAGGTTCACGCGCTGAGACTGACCGATACCCGCAACCTCGCCGAGTAATCCGGAGGGACGGGGGTAAGGATTCGTTCAACCGAACTAATCTCTGTAAGCGATGAAAAATGTCCTTTTGAACGGATACAGCAGACTGCCGTCTCTCTGTAATTGGTAAGTCGCTTTGCATCGCGCGAGGACTTCATTCTCGAACTCGGACCGCGCTTCGTCGTCGGGAAGAGTTTCGAGAAACGGACGCATCGCGGTTCCCTTATACCATTCAACGAGGTCCGTATGCGATTTGAGAATATGATAATAAGTGGTGGTCCATAGCGCGACCTTCGGCCCGGCTGATGAAATGATGTCGTAGTAGAATTCCGGCGTGTTGTTGCTGAGAATCCTTTCCACGCCGGCGGTCATCCGGGACCACTTGTCCTGCGAGGCTGTGTTTCGAACGGCGAGATGCAGCGGCGAGTCCCAGTTGGCGGGCACCTGGACGGCGAGCGCGCCACCCCTGTTGACGATGGCGAGAAGGCGTGGGATCAAAGATGTGTGATCGGGCATCCATTGGATCGCCGCGTTCGAGAAAACGATGTCGTACTTTTCCCTGAAGTCGTATGTGGAAGCATCTGCAACAATCCAGTTGGTCTCACGCTGCCCAGCTTTTGCCTTTTCGATCATCGCCGGAGAGCTGTCGAGCCCGGTGAACTGCGCCTTTGGCCATTTGTTCCGCAATATCGTGGTACTGTTGCCCGGTCCGCAACCGATGTCGATTACCGAGCGGGGGTTTTCAACTTCGATACGTGTGGCAAGATCGATCGACGGCTGAGTCCGTTCATTTCCGAATTTCAAATATTGATCAGGATCCCAATTAGGCATTTTCTCCTCTTACCTGTTGCATGTTGCTAAACCGGCGGCGTCTGCCGTCTCATTGTCTCATTATTCCAATTCTCCATTGTTCCAACATTAAGGCTCTTCGCTGCGTCGACGGTTATTTCCTCACCTGGCCGGTGCCGTGGACGATGAATTTCGTGCTCGTCAGCTCTTCGAGGCCCATCGGGCCGCGAGCGTGAAGTTTCTGCGTGCTGATTCCGATCTCGGCGCCGAGCCCGAATTCAAAGCCGTCAGTGAAGCGCGTCGATGCGTTCACATAGACTGCAGCGGAGTCGACTTCACGCAGAAATCTCTCGCCGTTTGAACGATTGCCGGTGACGATCGAGTCGGAGTGGTGCGACCCGTAATGGTTTATGTGTGCTATCGCCTCGTCGACGTTCCTGACAACCTTCACTGCCATTATAAGTTCGAGGTACTCACGGTACCAGTCCTCCTCCGTCGCGGGAAGGACATTCCCGACGATCTTGCGTGTTTTCCTGTCTCCGCGGAGTTCAACGCCTGCGTTCGTGAGCCGTTCTGCGACCGCGGGGAGGAACTTCCCGGCAATCTTCTCGTGCACAAGGAGCTTTTCCGCTGCGTTGCATACCGACGGACGCTGTACTTTCGCATTGAATACTATCTCGACGGCATCTTTCAAATTCGCGGGGTTGTCTACAAATACATGGCAGTTTCCTTCCCCGTGTGCGATGACCGGGACGCTGGAATTTTCCTGTATGTACTTTATGAGCTTCTGGCTTCCGCGTGGAATGATTATGTCGAGATACCGGTCCTGCCTGAGCATCTCGGCGACCGCCTTCCGATCGGTGGTGTCGATGAACTCTACGCATCCCGGCGGAAGCCCGACGTCCCGGAGCGCTTTCTTCACGATGCCGACAAGAACGCCGTTCGAGTGAATCGCTTCGGAGCCGCCCCGCAGGAGGACGGAGTTGCCAGCTTTCAGACACAGCGCAGCAGCGTCGACTGTCACGTTAGGTCTAGCCTCGTAGATGATGCCGACGGCTCCGAGCGGGACTCTGACCTTCTCTATCACAAGACCGTTCGGACGCCGCAGCCGCTGGATCTTCTCGCCGACAGGGTCGGGGAGTTTGATGACGTCCTTCACTCCGTCGATCATCTGGCCGATTCTCTTTTCATTCAGGGTAAGCCTGTCAAGGAGCGTCTGGGAAATCCCGGCGAGTCTGGCGTTTGAAAGGTCCTTCTCATTCGCAGCGCGAATTGCCGTTGTTTCTTTGCCAAGCCTTGCGGCGATCGCTTTGAGGAGCGCATTCTTCTTCGCCGTTGATGCTGTATATAAAGATGCGCCGGCCTTCTTCACGGACTCCGCTTTTTTCTCGACATTACTCATGATAACGTCCTCTCTGACTAATCGCACAAAATCGGTTTGTCTGTCGCAATTCCTTTATTCCCTCATGGGGCCTACGAATATTCTATCGTCGGCGCGAAGTCGTTTCTATGTATCACCTCAGCCGGAGCCTTTCTGTGGAGGATCGTTTCAATTTCAACGCTCTTTTTCCCCTTGATCCTGATTAGTTCGGCGGATGAGTAGGCAGTGATTCCTTTTCCCAGTTCAATTCCCGCCGAGTCGAGAATCGATACGATATCGCGAGCCCTGAAATCGCCGCGGACTTCCACGATACCGGAAGGGAGAAGGCTTTTGTGTCGCTTTGCAAGGGCGAACCTCGCACCGTCGTCAACGACGATGCTCCCCTTCGTATGCGAGACGAAGCCTATCCATCGCTTTCGCATCGGAAGAGTCTTGTCCGCGGGAAGGAAGACCGTGCCCGGTATGTTGCCTGCAACTGCGCTTTCTATGGTGTCGGGGTTCGCGCCGTTCGTTATGACGACGGCGATTCCGGAAGCTACGCATCGTTTTGCCGCCTGTATCTTCGTCGACATCCCGCCCGTGCTTAACTCGCTTGTGGTCCGCTTAGCATAGCGCTCGATTTGAGGGGTTATCTTCTCCACGACACGGAGCAGCTCGGCGTCAGGTTCACGTGAAGGATCGGCAGTGTAAAGCCCGTCGACATCGGAGAGTATGATAAGTATCGCCGCCTCGATCAGTGTGGCAACCATCGCTGAAAGGTTGTCGTTGTCGCCCAATTTTATTTCTTCGACGGCGACGGTGTCGTTCTCGTTGATGACGGGGACCACGCCTTTTTCGAAAAGTGCGGCAAAGGTGTTCCGGGCGTTCACGAACCGCGCCCGGTCGGAAAAGTCATCCTTCGTCAATAGAATCTGGGCGATCGGCTGCCTGTTCCTGCGAAAGGCCTTCTCGTATGCCTCCATGAGAAGAGGCTGTCCAATGGCCGCGGTTGCCTGCTTCGCAGGAATTGTGCGGGGACGTTCCTTCAAACCTATCGCGGCAACTCCCGCACCAATTGCCCCGGAGCTCACGATCGCGACGTTCTTACCGGAAGCCCTGAGTGAACAAACGCTTTTCGCGATGGACTCTATCCGGGCCGCGTCTATCCCTTTCGTCTTGTCTGCTAAAAGGTTGGTTCCAATCTTTATTACGACGGTATTTTTCTTCAAAACTATATTTTTCAGCTGCTGCATTTGCCATTTTCATTTCTCTCAATATATGAGGAATACCGGGAATAATCATGATTTGGGAAAGATGCCCGAAATGATTTACCCCGCTTATTCCGCTCATCTTACCGAATGCCGGAGAGAAATTGTGGACCATGCCGCAAGAACGGCTCCCTGATATTTCAAAGAGAGCGCGCTGCCGGGCGGGAATGTGTACTTGATGGTTAGAGCTACGCGGCGGGTTTCCTCATATGTCCGAGAAACCTCACGAGGACCGCGACACCTATCGCTGCGAATATTGCGAAGAGTATTGAAATGGATACATTGTCGTTGGAACCGCCCATTTTCATAACGACGGCTATCACGGCAATCGTTATGTTCATCAGCACCGCGAAGGTCATAAATACCGGGGCTAACAAATATCCGAGAGCCTTCTTCTTGAGCAGGAGGACCGACGTTATGATGAAGCCCGGAAGTACGAGAGAATAGTCCAGGACGTGTACGGGGTTTGTCGGCAACCCGGTGCCGCGAAGGCTTGCGGGAGCCTGGTTGCTTATCATCGCCGGGAGATCGTCTTTCAACCACATGAGATAAAACAATACACCGGCCGCGAGGACGAACAGCGACATGAAGTATTCATGCCTCGAATCGTCGAACCATTCTTTGACGGCGCCGGGTGTAATCTGAACCGTAAGCGTCATGAACGAATAAGCCGAAACGCCCAGCGTCCAGCAGTAGACGAGGAAAAGAGAATTGAAATGGAGACCGAACGAATAAATAACGAAGGTGTACGACGTGTAGAGCATCGTACCGAGCCACACGAAAAGTCCCCACCGGATCCCTCTTCTCGCGACAATGGCAGATACGAGGAGAACAGGCACAATAAACGCCAGATTTATAACATCCTGACCGGCCGCCTGCGCTATCCAGAGAGCCGTCTCTCGCGAATAAGTGTTGTGATAAAAAAGTCCCCCCAGACTGGTTATCGCCATCAATATTACCGTCGCCAGCGTAAAATATAGAATTGCTCTTCCGCGAAGCTTTCCGTTCATCCTGTACTCCTTCTATTTTCTACCTTGCCCGTATAGGAAGGCGTATTGAAACGCAGGGACTCCGTCACTGCAATGTGGCCGTCACTTTCGTGCGACTCTTCTTTGGCTTAGAACTGATTGATGACGGGTGATCACGACTCAACCCTTGCGGTTTAAGTTTACACAAGGGCGGCTTAAGATTCAAACCAGACTTGCCCAGGTCGTCGCTTCTTGCGTTTGTTCGGATAGTTTTGTGGTGCCGATTGTTTTCGCGGTTTTGCCGCACTATCTTTTTTTTGAGGAGAATTCACAACTTTAGCCGAGGAGAATTGAATGAGGAGGTTCTTCAAGACAGCAGGATATGCCGCCGGTGCCGTCGTTATCGTTGCACTTGCCGCACTGACTTATTTCAATTTGACGTACCCGATAGCGGAAAAAGCGCCGGACATAACCATCAGGCTGACGCCGGCAAGGATCGAGCGCGGGAGCTATCTTGTAAACAGCGTGGTGGGATGTTTCGACTGCCACTCGGAGAGGGACTGGACCAGGTTTTCCGGACCTATCAAACCGGGGACCGAGGGAATGGGAGGAGAGAAATTCGACGAGAAGGGCGCGGGAGTACCGGGTACGCTGTACGCGCCGAACATAACTCCGGCCGGATTGAAGAGCTGGACCGACGGTCAGTTGGTAAGGGCACTCACCTGCGGCGTTGACAACAGAGGGCGTGCGCTTTTCCCGATCATGCCGTACATGCATATGAACACTATGTCGAGAGAAGACATCTATTCAATCGTGGCATATCTCAGAACCATCAAACCGATAGAGAACGAGGTACCTAAGGGGAGTCTTGATTTTCCCATGAATCTAATCGTCAAAACCATGCCGATTTACTCGTACAATCCGCCGCCAGCTCCGGATACGAGTGACATGGTCACTTACGGAAAGTATCTGGTAAATGCAGCCGACTGCGCGGATTGTCACACTGAAATGTCGAAGGGTGAGTACGTGAAGGGGATGATGTTGGCGGGCGGAGTGCCCTTTCAAATGTCTGGAGGAATTGCCCGGTCTGCCAACATCACGCCGGATTCGGCAACCGGCATAGGCAAATGGGATGTGAAACAGTTCATCTCTTTTTTCAAGGCGTTCGCTTCAGACTCATCGGCGAATATTCATGTGTCGCCGTACGACTACAACACACCGATGCCGATGACGTCATTTGCGGGAATGACGGACCACGATCTGGCTGCAATATATGCTTATCTAAGAACAGTAAAGCCCGTGTATAATGAGGTTGTCAACTGGACGCCGCAAAAGTAAGGACCCCTTGGAAACCATGTCAAGGTCTAAAGCCTTGACATGGTCATCACCATTCCACTATTTCGTTATCCCATTACTTGCCTGCCCGGCTTTTCTCCAGATATAGTACACCGGCACGCCGATGAGAACGATAACGACTCCCGGCCAGGTATAGGCGGGTTTGAATATCAAAAGATCGATTGCGATTGCAGCTGCGATCAGTATATAGAGTCCCGGCAGGAACGGGTAGCCGAACGCCCTGTAAGGCCGCTCGGCGTCGGGACGCTTCTTGCGCAGGACGAAGATGCCGGCAATCGTCAGGATGAAGAAAATCAAAACGGCGAAGATCACGTAGTCGAGCAAGTCGCTGTAAGTGCCTGACAGGCAGAGGAGGCTTGCCCAGATTCCCTGGAAGAGGAGTGCCGCCCCGGGGACGGCCTTGTCGTTCAATTTGCCGGCCTTCTTGAAGAAGACATTGTCCTTCGACATCGCGTAGTAAATCCTCGGACCTGCCAGAATCAGGCCGTTGTTGCAGCCGAACGTCGAAATCATTATCAGTATCGCCATGATGACGGCAGCCGGGGCGCCGAAGAACATTGCTGCGGCGGCAGTGCCTACCCTATCGTCTGCGGCAAACTGGATCCCCTGTGCCATCACCGTGTGACCCGCTGGAGAACCGTGAAGAGGAAGCGTCAGCACATATGCAATATTCGCGAGCAAGTACAGGACGGTAACGGTGAGAGTTCCGAAAAGAAGGCTTAAAGGTATGGTCCTTTTCGGATTCACGACTTCCCCCGCGGCGAAAGTTATGTCGTACCACGCGTCGCTCGAGAAGAGCGAGCCGACCGAGGCGACACCGATAGCGGCAAGGAGCATCGGCCCCGAAAGCGATTCTATGAGTACCACCTTGCCGTTCGCGAGGTGAGTCCAACTCGCGTTCCAGAATTCGGAGAAGTTCAGATGCAACGCCGTTATGTTACGACCGACAAAGATGCCCAGGACGATGAGTCCCGCCAGGGCGATTATCTTGGTGATGGTGAAAACGTTCTGTACCAGCTTACCGCGCTTCACCCCGCGCATGTTGACGTAGGTGAGAACAGTGATGCTTAGAATTGCGACGATTTGTGCCGCGGAGATTCTCAATCCGGCGATAGTAAAGAGTACGTTACCTTCGCCGAGCGACGGTACAAGGACGGATGTGAATTTCGCGAACGCTACCGCGACGGCGGCGATCGTCCCGGTCTGAATGACGAGGAAGGAGGTCCATCCGTAAAGGAAGCCGAGGAGAGGACCGTATTCCTCTCTCAAATATGCGTAAAGCCCGCCGACGTGGGGCATCATGCCTGCGAGCTCGCCGTAGCTGAGGGCAGCTATTACCGTTATTGCGCCCGTTATCAACCACGTAAGGAGCAGGTAACCGGGGGATCCGAGCGTTCGCGACATGTCGGCACTTACGATGAATATCCCCGACCCGATCATCGATCCGATTACGATCATCGTCGAGTCGAGAAGCTTAAGCTCACGCTTGAACTGCGTTCCTCCCTGAGCTTCCGTCGTTTCGGAATTAGTGCTCATGCTTCCTCCTTCAGATTTGGACTTCCTTGTCGACCAGTAGCAACAACGAAGATAAATGATTCCGATGTCAAGAGCGAACGACCTGGTGAAATGGATATAAGACGGAACGGCTCCGCCTTGCCGGGAGCGCGGAGCCGCTGGGTAAGCTGGTTGGCGTTCAATCAGCGACTATTTGTCGGTTCCGGTCGCCAGCCTGACCTTGCTGTGTTTTCGGCTGTACCAGAAATAAATGATGAACCCGATTGCCATCCACACGAGAAGCCTGACCCACGTATCGAAAGGAAGGCTTACCATCTGGGCGAGCGAGACGACGACGCCCATAATTGGGACGAAAGGCACCCAGGGGGTTTTGAACGGCCTGTGTATGTCCGGTTTGGTGCGTCTCATGACAAGGACACCCGCGGAGACGATTGCGAACGCGAGGAGTGTGCCGATCGATACCAATTCGCCTAGAATGCCTATTGGGAAAAGGCCCGCGACAATCATCGCGACGGTTCCCGTGACGATTGTAGTTATGTATGGCGTTCTGAATTTTGGATGAACGGCCGCGAACTTTTTCGGAAGCAAGCCGTCGTTTGCCATGCTGTAAAATATCCTCGGTTGTCCCAGAAGCATAACGAGCACGACGGAACTCAGGCCGGCGATAGCTCCGATTTTGACAAGGGGCCGCAGCCAGAAAAGTGCAGGGCCTGCGGCATCGACGCCGACAGCTATCGGATCGGGGACGAGAAGTTTTTTGTAGCTGACGAGACCCGTCAGGACCAGGGACACCAGTATGTATAGCACCGTCGAAACGGCGAGCGATCCCATGATTCCGACCGGCATGTCCTTCTGAGGATTCTTTGCCTCCTGTGCAGTTGTTGACACCGCGTCGAATCCTATATATGCGAAAAATATCACTCCTGCACCGCGGAAGATTCCACTCCACCCGAAGTCGCCGAAGTGACCGGTGTTTTTCGGGATGAACGGCACCCAGTTGGAATGATGGATAAAGGACAGCCCGAATCCGACGAACAATAAAATGACCGCCACCTTTATGATAACAATTACATTGTTGAACCCGGCAGATTCCGAGATCCCGATCACGAGGAGCGTGGTCATGATCGCTATAATGAACATGGCTGGGAAGTTGATCAGCGCCCCGGTCATTATCCAGCCGACGTGCGGTTCGTAGTTTATAGGAGCATTGGCGAGATATCCCGGAATAATTATTCCGAAGTCTTTGAAAAAGCTGACAACATAACCGGACCATCCGACCGCCACGGTGGAAGCGCCGAAAAGGTATTCGAGTATCAGGTCCCATCCGATGATCCATGCAAGGAACTCACCGAGCGTGGCGTAGGCGTAAGTATATGCACTACCCGCTATAGGTATCATGGATGCGAATTCGGCGTAACAGAGGCCGGCAAAGGCGCATCCGATTCCCGACACGATGAACGAAAGGACTATCGCCGGTCCGGCGTACTGTGCCGCCGCTTGTCCTGTGAGTACGAATATTCCTGCGCCGATGATAGCGCCGACGCCAAGCGTGGTGAGGTTGAGGGGACCGAGAGTTCGCTTCAGACCATGTTCCGTCTCCGAAGCTTCCTTTGTAAGGTCCTCCAAATTCTTGGTAGCAAAAAGCGGGTTACCCATTAATCCTCCATTCTCGTCCGAAGGGCCCATTCGATTTGTTTCCATCCGCCGAATGGGAACGGCGCTTTCGAAAATAGTGCTTCGGACTTGTAATTGTTTTGAATCGCGGAGCAACCCCGTGGGGTCTCGCCACTGACTATCGCGTGGCTAACTCTAACGGATGCTCCAAGCCTAAATGAAATCCAAGATCTGAAGAAACAACTGCAGCTGTTCTCAAATTCTCTTTGCCGCCTCCCGCGTGTGCCGTCTTCTGATATCGAAGACATCGGGATGCCTTTCAACCCGCGGGGGAAAGCGTCCGGAAACAGCGGTAATTGTCAATATGACTGATTCCATGAAATAGTTCTTTGAATCCTGAGACGTAAAATTCGACCTTTTCCCGGAGCTTGATGTTTGAGAAACGAAGCTTATCAATATAAGATGGATGTTAGTATCGTGGGAGTGATTAATATGGATTTTTCCTGAGAGCGAGTTTCGGGTGAGATATCGCCTGGATTTTTTGTCATCGAAGGAAAAAATATAAACTCACCCTTTCAGAATCAAGATTAGGTAAGATCTGGTCTCGATTTGCTTTGAGGGGAGAGGTTTGCTAACCTTAAGGCAGTCAGGCGAAATATACCTCGCGAAAATCAGGGTTACTAAATATCAGGTTTGTCAATCAAAGCAGGGGGCGAAACTTGGCAAACGAGAAATCCTTGCAGGAATATAAGGCCAGGATCCAGAGGGCTGTCGACCACGTGGAGAAGAATGCCGCCGACAGGATTTCTCTCGCGATCCTTGCGGAAGTCTCCTGTTTCTCGCCGTACCATTTTCACCGTATCTTTCGCGCGTTCGTCGGAGAAACGCCCGGCGGGTTTGTGAACAGGATCAGGCTTGAGAAGGCGGCAAGCCGGCTGATAACTTACCCGTCAGAACCGATATCCGAAATTGCCTCCAAGTGCGGATTTACTTCGTCACCGGCTTTCTCCCGTGCCTTCAGAGATTATTTCGGTTGCAGCGCGAGCGAGTGGCGCGGAGGGAAACTTGAAGGCCTGCCCGGCGGCAAAAACGATAAAGCGAACGATACGCGGCGTGAAGGCGCTTCCGATTCATCCGTTTGTCAATCGGACGATGAGAATTCCACTTCGGCAGCCGCACGAACGGAGGGAATGCTCGTCAGGACGGAGATCAAATCGATGCCGTCGTTTCACGTGGCATATCTTACATACCTGCATAGCCGTGACGAGAAGGTTGGAAAGTTCTTCGACAGGCTCTGGCGGTGGGCCGGATCGAGAGGTCTGCTCACTGATGATGTCAGGCTCATCGGGATCGCACCGGATAATCCGAAGGTGGCTGCCCACGATAAATGCAGGCATTACGCCTGCTTGACTGTCCCCGCCCATATCGTGTCCGATGATGAGATCGGAGTGGCGGATATCCAAGCGGCGAAATGTGTCGTGGCTCGTTTCGAAGGAATGCAGCGGGAGATCGCGCAAGCTTACGACGAATTGTTCGGGAAGTTCATACCGGAGAACGGTTACCAGCCTGCCGACCTTCCGGCCTACGAGATATATTATAATGATCCGCAAAGTAATTCCGGGAAAGACTTCACGCTTGATCTATGCGTGCCGGTGGAATCCTGGAAACCTTGTCAGAGGCCGGAAACTTGACAAGGTTGCGCATGTCTTCTAGATTCTTTCATGGAAAAGACGTCAGGTAACATAGATTGGAACAAAGCTCTGTCGCCGCTCTTCAGCAAATACGGCAGGCGCAAACATCCGCTCGAGTACGAGAATATCTACCAGCTTGTCGTCATGGTTATACTCTCTTCGAGAAGCACGGACGTTCTGATAAATAAAATTGCCCCGAAGCTCTTCGAAGCTTTCCCATCGATGAAGGAGATGGCTGAAGCGAAGCCGGAGGATCTCTTTCCTTACGTTCACGGCATAACGAACTTCAGGCACAAGTCGGAGTGGATCGTTTCGATCGCTCGCACCGTCGGCGATGACGGGCACATCCCGACCGGCATGGAAGGTCTGACCAGCCTCCCGGGAATCGGGAGAAAATCCGCAAATGTGATAATCGGCGAGTCGGGCGGCAAGCCGGAAGGGGTGATCGTCGATCTGCACGTCGCGCGGGTCGCGCCGAGGTTAGGCTTAACCAAATCGGACAAGCCGGACAAGATCGAAGAAGATGTCATGAAAGCGATCCTACCTAAATACTGGCATCGGGCCGGTATGGGGATGACGTTTCTCGGAAGAGAGATCTGCAGGCCGAAGAATCCGAAGTGCCCGGAGTGCGTAGTAAGGGAAGTGTGCGGGTACTACGGGAAAATAAGAGGGCCCAACGGATCGGCACGCCGATGACATGGAATCAGGAGCAGAAGGATCACGGACGAGATTCTGTATGCTTCTCATCCGTGAGAATTCGTTCTCTATCACCGTTTTCCAAGTGCAGCGAATCGAGAGCAGCCCACCGCCGGATCTTTTGAATTCTTGAGTTCCTAACCGCCGTTTCCTATATTCAAAAAGCCAATTTTTACGAATTCAACCAAGGTTGCGAGATGAAAATCCACGAGTACCAGGCAAAAGAGATTCTTAAGAAATTTAACGTGGCAATTCCAATGGGAAAGGTCGCGTTCAGCGTAGAAGAAGCAGTTCAGGCTGCCCAGGAAATTGGAGGAAACGTGTGGGTGGTCAAGGCCCAGATCCACGCGGGGGGACGCGGGAAAGGCGGCGGCGTGAAGGTCGCCAGAAGCCTCGATGAAGTAAGACAGCTCGCCTCACAAATATTGGGCATGACGCTCATTACCCATCAGACCGGACCGGAAGGAAAGGTTGTCAAGCGTCTTCTGATAGAACAGGGCATCAACATCGCGAAGGAGCTTTACGCGGGAATAGTGCTCGACCGTTCGACATCGAAAAACGTCTTCATGGTATCTACAGAAGGCGGCGTGGAGATAGAGAAAGTCGCCGCCGAGTCGCCGGAGAAGATACTTAAGGAAACGGTGGACCCCGGTCTCGGGCTGATGCCGTTCCAGGCGAAGAAACTCGCCTTCGGGCTCGGCCTCCAGGGAGATGCATACAAGAACGGAGTGAGGTTTCTCACCGCGCTTTACAACGCTTATCTCGGAACCGATGCCAGTCTTGCCGAAATCAATCCGCTTGTCCTGACAACCGAAGGGTACGTCATGGCTCTCGACGCGAAGATGAATTTTGACGACAATGCTCTTTTCCGTCACCCCGATATTCTCGGGCTAAGAGACCTCGATGAAGAATCCCCGCTCGAAGTGGAGGCATCGAAGTCGCATCTGAATTATATCAAGCTCGACGGCAATGTCGGTTGCATGGTCAACGGCGCCGGACTTGCGATGGCGACGATGGATATCATAAAACTCACGGGCGGCGAACCCGCCAACTTCCTGGATGTCGGCGGCGGTGCAAATGTCGAGACGGTCTCGAACGGATTCAAGATCATTCTTTCGGACCCGAACGTGAAGGCGATACTGATAAACATATTCGGCGGAATAGTGCGCTGCGACCGCGTCGCCCAGGGAGTCATCGAAGCTGCCAAGCGCGTGTCGGTCAACCTGCCGGTGGTCGTGAGGCTCGAAGGGACGAACGCAAAGGAGGGTGCTGAGCTTTTGAAGGACTCCGGACTCGATTTCGCCGTCGCGAACGGTTTGAAGGATGCCGCTGAGAAAGTGGTATCGGCACTCAGGAATTAGGCCGTAAAGAATTCTCACTCTCAAATTCTTAATTTTGAATTAATTGAGAATTCAACATTCAAAATTTAAAATTCTGTTTAGATAGTTGGATTGGAATAAATACGAAGCCGTAATCGGACTGGAAGTGCATTCGCAGATGCTTACCGAAACGAAGGCATTCTGCGGATGTTCGACGAAGTTCGGTAATCCCCCAAACTCGAATGTCTGCCCGGTATGTCTCGGCATGCCCGGCGTTCTCCCTGTCTTGAATAAACAGCTCGTCGAGTTCGCGATAAAGATGGGGCTTGCCACTCATTGCAGAATCACGCCGTACTCGATATTTGCGAGGAAGAACTATTTCTATCCGGACCTTCCGAAAGGATACCAGATTTCCCAATTCGAGGAGCCGATCTGCGTCGGAGGATACGTGGAGATCGAGAACAAGGACGGTAAAAAGAAGAAGATCGGTCTCGTCAGGATTCACATGGAAGAGGATGCAGGGAAATCGATACATGACCAGGGCTCAGAGACATTTGTCGACCTGAACCGCTGCGGCGTGCCGCTCCTCGAGATCGTCAGCGAACCGGATATACGCTCCGGCGAAGAAGCTTATCTCTATCTCCAGCAGATCAGGCAAACGGTGACCTATCTTGGCATCTGCGATGGCAATATGGAAGAGGGTTCCTTGAGATGCGACGCCAACGTTTCGATCCGGCTTCGCGGCGACGAGATGCTCGGAACCAAGGTTGAGATAAAGAACCTGAATTCCTTCCGCAACGTCGAGCGCGCGATCGACGTGGAAATCGACAGGCAATATCTCCTCATAGAGTCGGGCGGCCGCGTGAAACAGGAGACGCTCCTCTACGACGCAGATACGAACGAGGTTAGATCGATGCGGTCGAAAGAAGAGGCGAACGATTACAGGTATTTCCCCGACCCGGATCTCGTGCCGGTCGTTATCGACGACGCCTGGATCGCACGCGTGAAGAAGGCCCAGCCCGAGCTCCCACTGGAACGGCGCGACAGGTACATGCACGATTTCTCTCTTCCGAAATACGATGCTGAGGTCCTGACGGCCGAAAAGGATGTGGCCGAGTATTACGAGCAGGTCGTGGCGAGCTTCAAGGTCAAGTCGAAGGAAGCTTACAAGCAGGCCAGCAACTATTTGATGACCGACGTTCTGCGTGTCGTGAACGAGAAAAACATTGGGATCAGGAAATTTTCGATCCGGCCGGCCCAGCTTTCAAGGATGATCGACCTGATCAACGAAGGTACGATTTCCACGAAGATCGCGAAGGAAGTCTTTGAGGAGATGCTTCAGACGGGTCAGGACCCTGATGCGATCGTGGAGAAGAAGGGGCTGCGCCAGGTGTCGGATGAATCCGCTATCGGAGAAGTTGTCGAGGAAGTCCTGCAGTCAAATCCCGATGAAGTCCAGAAGTACATCGGCGGAAAGGAAAAGCTCTTCGGCTTCTTCGTCGGCGAGATTATGAAAAAGACCCGGGGCAAGGCCAACCCGAAGATACTGAATGACCTGCTGCGGCAGAAACTTGAGAAATTGAAAAACTGACACAATCAAGATCCAAAGGGCAAACACCAAGTTCCAAACAGAAAGAAAAGCAGATAGTAGTTAAAGAGAAATGCGGATAATCAGTTTTTCTGTCTTTGGTTTTTGGAGCTTCCTTGGAGCTTGGAATTTGAAACTTTGTTCTTTCAAGAGAGAGGGCATATGAGAAAGACGATTGTTGCGGCAAACTGGAAAATGAACAAGGACGTCGACGAGGCGTCGGAATTTGTCTATGCATTCCAGGAGGAAATGAAGAATGTCGATCCCAATGCGGAGGTGGTGATCTGCCCTCCGTTCATAGCACTCGACGCAGTGGCGGAGCTGCTTCGGGAAAGTGAGTTCAAGCTTGGGGCTCAGAATCTTCATTATGAAAATGACGGTGCTTTTACGGGAGAGATATCCGCCAGGATGTTGAAGTCGCTCGGAGTGCACTACGTGATAGTGGGCCATTCCGAAAGGCGGCAGTTTTTCGGTGAGACCGATGACATCGTCGCGAAGAAAGTGAAGAAAGCGCTTTCGACCGACCTCAAGGTTATACTCTGTGTTGGTGAATCGCTGTCGGAACGCGACGGCGGCGTCACGGAGAAAGTGCTCGAGAGGCAGGTCAAAGCCGCACTAGACGGCCTGACTGCCCAGCAGCTTGCCTCGCTCGTTGTCGCGTATGAACCTATATGGGCCATCGGTACGGGCCGCAATGCCACTCCACAGCAGGCGCAGGATGCTCATGCTTTCATAAGGTCGACGGTTGCCGGTATGTTCGGTAAAGAAGTGGCAGCGTCGCTAACTATCCAGTATGGCGGAAGCGTGAAACCTGAAAACGCCGCTGAGCTTCTTTCTCGGCCGGATGTAGACGGCGCCCTCGTCGGAGGCGCGAGCCTGAAAGCCGACTCGTTCGCGAAAATCGTGAAGAGCTCTCCGGCCTCGAAGTAATTAACCTTCTCGGTTTGGAGCTTCCTTTTTATTTGGAACTTACAGATTGGAGCTTGGAACTTACGACAGCTAGGTGTCCGTTGCGCAATTGACACGATGTCTTCTTCCAAGTGCGTCTTAATTGCCCTGGTATGCCTGGTAGCATCGTCAGAGGCTTTTGCGCAGTCAACATCCGACTCCCTGGTGGTGCATGTGTCGCCAGATTCGGTTCTACAGCTCCCCGCGAAGTACATCATCCAGAATTCGGAGAGACTCGTAAGCGGTTCCGCGCTCCTTAAGCCGGGTATCGATTACAACATCAATTATACGACCGGTACTGTAAGGTTCGACACCGCCTCTGCGTTTTTCCGGGCGCACGAAGATTCCGTTTACACGATCGGCATCTTCTACCGTAATTTTCCTTTCGATCTTCCCACCGAATACACCCGCCATGTGACGATCGTAAAGTATGACACATCCTCGAAGCGAAACATCACCATGATCGAGCAGGCCGCACCTCTCACGCCTTCGGAGATGTTCGGAAGCAACATCCAAAAGAGCGGGAGCATCGTCCGCGGTTTTACAATAGGTTCGAACCAGGATCTGCAGGTCAATTCCGGTTTCAGGATGCAGTTGGATGGGATGCTGACGAAAGACGTGGAAGTGACTGCCGCCCTTACCGATCAGTCAAGTCCCATCCAACCCGAGGGAAATACGCGCACTCTTCAGGAGTTCGACAAGGTCTTCATCAACATCAAGTCTCCGCATATTTCCGGAACGCTGGGCGATTTCGAGTTCTCGCAGACGGGAACCGAATTTGGAATTATCAGCCGAAAGCTCGAAGGCGCCATGGGAGTCGCGCACTACGGCGAAACCACTGTGACCGTCAGCGGCGCGGTAAGCAGGGGAACGTACACCACCCAGCAGATCGCACCGATAGACGGAAGCGAGGGACCGTACCAACTGTTGGGAAGCGACGGCAGTCCGAACATAATCGTGATTGCCGGGACCGAGAAGGTCTACCTTGACGGAGTACGCATGGTGCGCGGTGAGACGAACGATTACACGATCGACTACTCGAACGCACAAATAACCTTCACGCCGAAGCATCTGATTACAAGCCTCAGCCGTATATTTGTGGAGTTTGAATACACGAACGGGAATTTCCAGCGGACCTTTGCCGGAGGAGCGGCCGACACGAAGCTCCTGCACAATAAACTCGACGTAGGCATTTCATATTACCAGGAGGGCGACGATCCGAACTCCGCATTCGGCGTCACGCTGGCTGACTCCGACAAAGCTCTTTTGAGCGCTGCCGGCAGCAACAGGCTCGCTGCTGCGAGAAGCGGAGTCACATACGTAGGGCGGGACTCCATTACCGGCATCGGATTAGGGCAGTATATGCTCGACTCCACGGTTGTCAGCGGGAAGGAATATTACTATTACTCCTTCGTCCAGCCGACCGATACGACTGACCTTGTAAACGCCGTCTACAGTGTATCCTTCTCTCTTGTCGGGGCGGGCAAAGGCGATTATCAGTCGGTCGGTTTCGGGCAATACAGCTTCGTCGGCGTCAACCAGGGAGATTATGCGCCGATCGTGATACTCCCGATGCCGCAGTTCCAGCAGCTCGCCGATGTCCATTCGAAATACAGGTTCAGCAAGGATGGGAACGTTACACTTGAATATGCGGCGAGCAGTTTCGATCCGAACAGGCTCTCGACGCTTCCCGGGATCA
This sequence comes from Bacteroidota bacterium, assembly GCA_021811615.1. Taxonomy (GTDB): domain Bacteria; phylum Bacteroidota; class Ignavibacteria; order Kryptoniales; family JAKASW01; genus JAKASW01. Next base: position 32,423 of record JAJZNW010000064.1, on the reverse strand, counting down.
CATCTACAGGGTCCGCGATGAAGTTCGGTGTCAACTATGCGCCGAAGCGTGTGCGCATCGGCGACGCCGTCATAGGATCGCTCAACTTCAACGAGATGACTCGGTACGAGGATCAGAGTTTCACGCCGATGAGCTGGACGAACAACGTCGAATTCAACCGCGAGTGGGGAATCGATACGCTTACTGCGGCAAACGAGCTTCTAAACCAGGCTCATTTAGATTTTACACCGGCGATAAACAGGGTTAAGCTTACAGTCGGCGGCGACCTGGGGAGAATATCACGCGGCGCGGGCTTCAGTTCCGGAAGGTACACGGGCTTCGTAAATTTCGGCGGCGATTCCGTAGGCCTCCCGAGTGTGAATTACCAGGCGACCGAAGTCGACAGCAAGGATAATCAATTCGGAAATTTCGGGACATGGTTCAGACAGCAGGGAAATATCGATTACACCTTCTGGAAAGTCACGCCGGGTTTCAGGCTCGAGTCTGAAGACCGCCGCGTCGCTACTACCGGAACAGATTCGCTCTGGTCGACTTCGTACCGGTATATGCAATATGGTCCGACACTATCATTAGCCAGGTTCTACAACATCGGCCTTTCCGCCCAGATGTATGTAAGGAACGAAAGCGGGATAATCGGCGGCGAGATGCTTCCCTCTTCAAACTCGTTGACCGACCAGCTCAGCATGAACTTCTCGGAATGGAACGATCTCACTTCAAGCCTGACACTGACGTACAGGAAAAAAAGCTATACCGAAAGCTTCAGAAACCTTGGTTACGCGGACAACGAGTCGGTCCTCTCCAAATGGGAAACTAATTATTCACCCCTTGAACGCGGAGTCGAGACGAATCTCTTTTACCAGGTGACGACGCAGCGGGCGGCAAGATTGGAACAGATATTCTGGAAAGTCCAGCCGGGACAGGGACAATACGTCTGGATCGACGCCAACCACAATGGCCAGGTTGACATTACCAACCCGGCCGAATTTCAGCAGGTCAACTTCAACGGCGATTACATTCTCCTTACCCGTCCGACCACTACTCTGTACCCCGTGGTCGATCTCAAAACAAACGTTCGCGTTGCCCTTACACCCGAAAGATTTGTCAAACGCAACGGGAATCTGTTCAATACCGTGCTTCGGTCGCTATCGAGCGTCACACTCTGGCAGATCGACGAGAACAATCAGACGACGAACGTCAGCGACATATATCTCCTTCATCTCTCGAAGTTCCTCAACGACAGCCTGACAATCAGCGGCGCGCAGGTGTTCCAGCAGGACGTATATGTGCTTCAGAACAACCGCGACTTTTCACTTCGACTGAGATACCTTCAGAATAAATCTCTGAGCCAGTACTCCATCGCGGAGCAGCGAGGATACCAGCGCGGACAGAGCCTGCGGCTTCGAACTAAATTGTCGAACACATTTTACGAACAGCTGGACCTTGCGTGGAATGAGAACGACGTATTCACCACCTACACCGACCAGGCGTACCAGATCGGGTCGAACGCAGTGTCATCCGAGCTTTCCTACAGGCCGAACATGAATGTCGAGTCGTCGTTCACCCTCACATTCTCCAAGGCCGTGGATGCTTCCCGCGCCGACCTGACGGCTTCGATGAACACCGAGATTCTCAAGGTCGCATACTCGATACTGATGCGCGGCAGATTGACCGTACGGCTTGAGCGAGACGAAGTGGCGATTGCCAACGCCCAGCAGAACGTGTACATGCCTTTCCAGCTCACTCAGGGGTTTGTGCCTGGCCAGACTTACATCTGGGAAGTAGGATTTCAGTATCGCATTAATTCCTTCATCCAGGCGAATGCGGATTACTCCGGAAGAAGCGAGGCCGGTGGAACTCCAATCCATATGATGACCGCTGAAGTCAGGGCGTTCTTCTGAGATTCATTTCAAATTCTTCCCGCTAGTTCGTCACCCGGATCTCACCTTTCAGGGAAATTAATTTTGATTCATTGTTCCTATTCTGAGAGTTTGTCAACTCCTTTGAGAAACTGATTTGCCGCCGATTGTGTCTATTATAATACAGGTGCTCTTCAGGGTGTGGAGCTCGAAGTTAACAGAACGGCACCCGTTGATTCGGAAAGGAGATTTGCCATGAGAACGAATCGAATTTCACCCCGCCTGATCGCGCTGCTGACGGTATTCGCGGTCGGCATAACCATCGGCCCGGCTCCGGTAAGGGCAGCGGAGTCAGGAAACTCGGACAGCAAAGCAAAAACCTACCTGGTGCACAAACTCGCCAGTGACGGCATTTTGAAAGGCCACAATATTAATGTGAGTGTCGCGCGAGGTGTAGCAACTCTTAGCGGGACGGTACCGACGTTGCACGACCTGGCTAAGGCCGCAGAAATCTCGAAGAAAGCCGGCCATCGGTTCAAGGTGATCGACGAGCTATCGCTTGCGGCTCCGAACGTCCCGGACACCGTATTGGCGGCTGCGGTCCTGCACCGCGTAGAGAACCATGCGTTTTACACCGTGTTCGACTGGCTTACGGTCGGTGTAAACAAAGGTGTTGTAATCCTTCATGGATGGGTCAGCGAACCTTGGGAGGTCGGTCAATATCAGGCAGAGGCCGCAAAAGTACCCGGTGTTAAGCGGATAATCAACAATCTCAAAGTTGAGTTGACTTCCGGTTACCTGCGATACAGGGTCGCGAGGCTCATATATCGCAATGAGATGTTCAGGCCTTACTCCACTGAGTTGAATCCGCCTGTGCACGTGGTCGTTAACAACGACACGGTGATACTTGAAGGCTTCGTCGACTCGACGGGAGAGCGCGGCTTCCTCGGCAGCCAGGTCACGTTCCGCACCGATGCATTTAATGTCGTGAACCATTTACAGGTAGTGCCGGACTAGATAGTCCCGGCGCGTAACAAATAGAGGAGAAGACGCCCGGTCCTTTCGCCGGGCGTTTTCTTTGTGTGACTCAGACAGTAATACCTGCCTCTGTAATCAGTTCATCTTATGGTTCCCGGATCCTGCATCGGGATCCATCGAACAAGTGCCCTTAAGTAGTTTTAAAACTTTGGAACTAATGGAATATTACAGGCGTTGGTGCGTGAGTAAAATCGGGAAGGCCTGGTGAAAGACGATTTCGATAAAAAGGCTGTCAGAGTATTCAAGGCGCTCGGGGATCCGAACCGCTATTCTATACTCAAGCTCCTCATTGAAAAGGGAGAGCTTTCGTGCGCGGACTTCGATGGTAAGACGACCCTTTCAAAGCCGGCGATGTCCCACCACTACCGGATACTCGAAAATGCCGCTTTGATCGATGTGCGAAAGGAAGGTCTGCACTATTACATGAAAGCAAATATCGAGACTTTGGAGAAATTCGTACCTTCTTTCATCGAGACACACCCGAGCAAAAAAAACAGATAGGAGGAAACATGCAAATAATTTTTCTATTAGGAAGACTTATGTATGCCGCCCTATTCATCGAGTCGGGGATAGGCCATGTAACGAAGACAAAACAAATGGGTGCCTACGCTAAATCGAATGGCGTACCAGCTGCGGAATTCATGACGTTCCTAACCGGGATAATGATATTGGTCGGAGCGATCTCCGTCATTTTCGATTTCATGATCTTTTACGGCGCACTGCTGATATTGCTGTTCCTTGTGCCGACCGCGTTCATGATGCACGCATTCTGGAAAGTTCAGGATCCCGGGATGAGGCAGATGCAGCACATCCAATTCATGAAAAACATATCTCTTGCAGGCGCCGCGCTGATGATAATGTTTTTCAGTAGTGGGGTGCACTGAGCAGGGGAGTAAATCCTTTTTTCTCTACGACACGATTTTGCCGGAGGCCGACGCGATCCCACCCGCCCGCGGGGCGTCCGGCAATTATTGCCTTCGCTTTCGGATGGCGCTATTTACCCCCGTTTTTGTAATTGATGATTGGAACACGGCCACATCAGGAATCCGGCCGGATACGCCCGCATTTCCTTCAAATCCAGTCAGGGGATCGGCCGGGGCCCTGTTCGGATTGCACGGTTCACTTTTGTCAGAAGCTCCTCAATGTTATAAGGCTTGGCCAGAAAATCATGTGCGCCGATATCCATGGCCTCGCGCTCCACTTCCGGCTCCAGGTAACCGCTTGCCGAGATGACATTCACGTTAGGGTTTAAAAGCAAAAGACCGGCGAGGACTTCCGTCCCGCTCATCTCGGGAAGGCCCATGTCCAGGATGACAAGATCGATTTCCTTGGCGTGTTCCTTGTAGGTTTGAAGTCCCTCAAGACCGTTCGACGCGAGCAACACTTTGTAGCCGCTGTCGGTAAGGATGGTATGAAGAAAGTCTTTAAGCGGTCCTTCGTCTTCTATGGCGAGAATTATTTCGCCATGTCCGGTCGGCAGGTCATACTGCTGTTTTTCTTCGGGCGGCATATCGGCGATCTTAGCGGGCATCGGGAAATAGAGTGAGAACGAGGTTCCCTTTCCCACTGCGCTATTCACATCGATGAAGCCGTTATGCGATTTCATCACTCCATAGACAACGGCAAGCCCGAGGCCGGTTCCGAATCCGCCTTTGGTAGTGTAGAACGGTTCGAAGATATGTTCGAGTATTTCCTTTTCCATGCCCGAGCCAGTATCAGAAACGCATATAACAAGATATCCGTCGGATCCCCTCGAGTGGGCACGCTTGTCCATGTCGCCGAATCTCGATTTGCCGACGGTGATGCCTATTGTCCCTCCTTTGGGCATAGCATCTCTGGCGTTGACACACAGGTTGAGGAGAGCCTGGTGTATCTGGTTGGGATCGGCAGGGATGGAAGGCATGCCCGCTTCAATTCTAACGTCGAATACGATATTCTCCGGGAAGGTTTCCTTGAGTAGATCAATTATCTCCTGGACGACGTCGCCCACATTGACGCGGTCAGTGGCGACGTTCGTCTTTCTGGCAAATGTCATAAGCTGTTTTGCCGTATTGGCGCCGCGCTCGGTCGCCTTCCTTACGGCCTCATAGCTTCTCTTGAATCGTTCGGGGTCCGTTCGCCACCTTTCCATAAGAGATACATGACCCGCGATGACATTCAGGATGTTATTGAAATCGTGAGCGATTCCTCCGACTAGCGTTCCCAACGCTTCGAGTCTCTGCAATTGAAGCAGTTGTTTTTCAGACCGCTGTTCACTGCTTTCGTGCGGTCGGTTGATGCCGAAGAAATTAGTTTCCCCACTGGCGCTGGATTTGCCGTCGATGTTTTCATTCATTTGGACACTCTCAACTTCGGCGAATGTGCGTTCCGCTCTTTGCTTGTCAGGCCGTTTGTTTTCGCTGATGATTTTTCTCATCGGGCGTTCTAGTGAACCAGAGCCGGACTAACCGGCGGTTGGCTGGAAATCAAGTTCCGGAGCAGGTTGAGAAATCTCCTTTATTGAAGTCGACCGTCTTCTATGGGTGACTTCAAATTCTATCCGGTCGATAACCGCATCGCTATACTTGCAGAAAGAGGAACCGCCGTTGCGGTCCGCCTCCAACGCCGCAGACGAAACCACGCCGGAAGTTGACTTCTGACGACGACCCCGTCCATATAGGCTGCCTGGTATTGGGTACATAGGTTGACTCCCGTTTGTTCAGCCATTCAGATTTGTGATGGATTCCACTTGTGCTGCGCCGGGCCCCCCCGTTGAAAGCGCCACACTTTTTGCTGGATGTAAAACAAGCCTGGCCGGGACTGTCCCGATGCCTTCAAGCTTACCGCTCTGGAAGAGCTGAGCCCGTCGTGCGACGAACTCCCGTCTTCCGGGACGCTCAGCTGAAAAGCCTGTGACTTCCGGGACAGTCCCTGCCTTGTGCCGAGCCATTACTCGGGCACGCAGAACATCGTGTTACATCCCCAGCAGTTCGCTCCTGGAGTGTCCTTAAGGTCTTCTGGCAGTACAAGAACTTTAGGTGCAACAATGATCTTCATCTCTTTTCACCTCCCTTCCAACGATGCATATAGGAGTTTATTCAACATTGGCATATTCTTCTTCTATGGCAGCGGTTGCCACGAACGTCTTGATGTCCTCTTTGAAAGGAGGACACACGGGACGGCTCATGTCCTCATTTCTTTTCGTTCTTTCAATATCGATTTTCGGGCAATGACCCGAATTACAGACGGGGAGAATCGCACATTGACGGCATTGTGAATATTTTTCAGTGCCGGGTTTTACCCACAGGCTATAGTTGTCCAGTTTGAGCTCAACCGTACCATCCTCCGTGAGCTTGCCTACAAAATTCTCGGGAAGCTCGAACGCGGAAGTGCACTTGTACAAAGCCCCGTCAGGTCCAACCACGAGGGAATGTGAATCAGCGGCGTAACACATCCCACCGCCGGGATGAAGGAAGAGGTCGGTATCGAAGAGATGCAATCCGGTTTCTTCGCAAATCTCCACCATCTGCTTCCTCAGACTTCTTGATTCAAAGTTTGTGAGAAGATCGCACTCGCTCTTCCCCCACACCGGTCTTGCAAAAAACCTGGCTCTCTTGTCGTCTCCGACGATTTCCTTGACGATTCGCGCGAATTCTGGGACAGTCCTGAGGTTTTCCCTGTCCACGTTCATTCTCACTACATATAGAAGGTCGGGATAATCCGACTTTGCAATGTACTCAAGGTGGGAAATAATCTTGTCGAAAGTCGGTCCTCCGGATTCTAAGACCCTGCGTTTGTCGTGAAACTCTCTCGGACCGTCAACGGTTATCTGGAACTGTTTTAGGTTCCACTCGGTGACCGCTTCGTCGAATGTGCCGGGATCCAGAAGGTAGCCGTTAGTCGTGATAGCAGATCCAAAAGAAACATTGTGCTCCCTCGAGAGAGCAACGGCGTGGGTCGATATATTCCTAATCACTTCTTTTCCGAGGAGAGGTTCACCGCCAAACCATTCAATCGAAAACGCTCTGACGCGTTCCATACTAGTTGAAATATATTTCTTAAGCCCTTCCTGCATCTTTTTGTTCATCTGGGGCTTCAGGAAGCTCTCGTAACAATAGACGCAACGGAAGTTGCACTGCTCTGTCGGCATAACGATCAAATTCATATGGTCGGCAGTCTTCTGCATTCCGTCAAACGCCGCCATATAGTCCGAAATCTCGTTCAGATCTTCAGGCACAATGAACCCGATGTCCCTCAACGCGGAGAACCAAATGTGGTCACTGAGCTCGAACTTCTGTTGTTTCCACGCTTCGGCAAACGAGGGGAAGAGCGGATCAAACTTGTCGAGCTCGATTATTGCGCCTGTCCTTGAATTGAAAAGGCGGGACCCTTTATCGTTCTTCGCTATCACGTTGTAGCGACTCTTTTTATAGCTCATTTCTTGTCTCCGGTTTTGTTCACGATAGTATTAGTGCCAATACTGTGCCGGACCCACAAATCTGTTTTTGACGCGAATGCGCAGATACGAGAGAAGAGATTCCGAAATTCTGGAAACAGGCATTTTATTCTTTCCGGGATTTCGGAAAATGATTGAGGCGCAGCCGGAGTGCACTTACCGGTGGAGAATGGAACCGGAATTATTTCAAAATCGGATTAGATGATTCTTAGAGTTGAAGCCTGTCGAGGAATTCTGTCGTACTTATGCCGGTCAATAGATGCACTGCGCCGGATCTCCGGCTCCCGCACTCAGACACATTCAGGGGCCGCACAGGCGAACGCGGTATTGATCTCCGCGGCCATCACGCGGTGGTGGACGACGTTACTCTATCGTCTGATTCCGGCGGTGCCGGGGCCGAGCGATGAGGGACTCAGTCTTCGACGACGGCGGGGGCTGAGACTCTTGAATTCTTCCCGGCTACGATCTCGTAGACAGTGCTCTTTGAGGTTCCGAGCGTCTGTGCCACGGATTTGTAATCTCCCGAACAAGCCGTCACAGCGGCACTGACGAGGTTCTCCTTGAAACACCTTTCCTTTTCCTTGAGGGTGAGGTTCATGCCTCTGAGGATTCCGCAGTTCATGCGGTAGAACTTTTCTTCGGGAAGGTGGTACACTTCTATTACGTGTTCGTTCTCGTCGAGAACGGCCAGCGCATACTCGACTACATTCTTCAGCTCTCTTATGTTGCCGGGCCAATTGTAGCAGGAAAATATCTCCGTCACGTCGGGAGACATAAGGATGTCTCGTCTGCCGTTGATTTCGAGAAAATATCTCGCCAGCAAAGGAATCTCGTCGATCCGGTCGCGCAGGGGAGGGAGGGTCAGCTCGCACGCGTGGATCCGGTGGTATAAATCGACCCGGAAGGTTTTTTCTGTGACCATCTTATCCAGGTCCTCGCTGGTAGCGCAGACAAGCCTGAAGTTTACCTTCGTCGGTGTAACGGAGCCGATCGGGTAGAACTCCCGGTATTCCAAGGCCCTCAGAAGTTTCTTTTGCACTGCGAGACTCATCTCGGCCACTTCGTCGAGAAAGAGCGTCCCGCCGTCGGCGACCGTGAGGAGCCCGATCTTGTCGCTCCTGGCATCCGTGAACGCGCCTTTGCTGTATCCGAAAAGTTCGGTCTCTATCAGATGGTCGGGGATCGTCGCACAGTTCAGGGCGACAAAATCGCCGGTGGAATTCCTCGGCGAGTTTTCGTGGATGAACCGCGACAGGATTTCCTTTCCCGTCCCGGTCTCTCCCGAGATGAGTATGGGAAGGTCCGATTTTGAAAGCTTGCGGGCTCGTTCGTAAATGTTTCGTACGTTGGCATTCAATATAACTGCGGAACAATAAGTCCCGTTGATTGACGTTGGCATCGGATCACCTCTATTCAAGTTCTGCATTAGTTCTTGGGAATCAACATTCGTCGGGAGAACCCGACATGATGGGGCAAACACTCGAGCGCTCATTCATGATATACATTCTATTCATATCTCAGCGCTTCAGATGGATTTGAAAGTCCCGCACTCATCGCTTGGAAGCTAAGTGTGAGCATTGCAATCATAAACACCAGCAATCCTGAAAAGAGAAAAGGAAAAAGAGTAAGACTAATCCGGTAAGCAAATCCGTTGAGCCATCTGTTCATGAAATAGTAAGTCACAGGCCACGCTATTACAGAGGCGGTCAGCACGAGCCAGATTGTTTCGCGCGAAAGCATGAAAACCACGTCAGTGACGGAAGCGCCAAGTACCTTACGGATCCCGATTTCTTTGATTCGTTGTTCGGTCGTATGCATAGTGAGTCCGAAGAGGCCAAGGCACGCAACGAGAACAGCGACGAGTGAAAATAGAATTAGCAGATGTTCGCTCTCTCTTTCGCTGCCATACCTAGCACTGAGGTAACTATGGAGAAATCCGTATTCAAACGGGTGATTCGGCAACAGTGTGTTCCACGTCTTCTGAACCAAGTTGATGGTGGATTTCACGTCTTTTTTGGAAACTCTAACTAAGAGATACTGGCACCTATTTGGCGCTAGCCACATGACAAGAGGATCTATTTTGTTGCGCAACGAAAAATAATTGAAATCCTTTATCACTCCGATTACTTTGTATATCGAACCGTTAGCGGTCTGGATTTCCTTTCCGATTGGCTTTTTCAACCCGAATGCTTTAATCATTGTTTCATTCACGATAACCGCCAAAGAATCAGAGGGGTGATCCCTCGAAAAATATCTCCCCTCCACCATTCTCATGCCCATGGTTTTCGCGTAGCCGTAGTCATCAAAACTCTCCCTAACAATCCGTCGAGACCACCCATCCTTTCCGAGTATCGACACTTCTCGCTGAGTTCCACCTGACCCGGTCAATTCACCCGCCGAAACGGCGATAACGTTCGGATCCATAATAAGTCGTTCACTAACCAAGGGTATTTTACTCCGCGACTGGACATCCCGCAAAGGGATATACATCAAGTTCTTTCCGTTGAAACCCAGCGGTTCACTAGAGAAGTAATTCATCTGTCCAACTATGATGCTTGTGGCAGTGACTAAACCAACGGCAATACTGAATTGTAATGTTATCAGCGCTTTCCTCAGAAATATACCTCTCTTGCTTGAAGCGTATCTTCCTTTGAGGAGCTCTGCTGGTCGAACCGAAGAAAGGTAAAATGCGGGGTAGACTCCCGCAATCAGACCTACCGCTATCGCGATGAGAAATATACCGAGAAGAAACGGCAGTTGATTGTCATATGAGACGACTATCCTGTCTCGCATCATCGAATTGAAAGTCGGGAGAATAGCCTCGACAACAGGCAGTGATAGCATAAAGGCGAAAATCGCAACTACAATCGATTCGCCAATAAATTGATAAATCAGATGCGAATGGTAAGACCCTAGCAGCTTTCTAATGCCCACTTCCCGTGCCCTTATTGCGGACCGGGCCGTTGTCAAATTAATGAAGTTGATGCATGCGAGGAAAATCACAAACAAGGCAATAAGTGTGAACAATCTCACGTTTTCTATACTGCCGATGTTGTGGTTGATTTGATAGAGTATTTGCCCGGAAAATAAATGAACGTCTTCAAGCGGCTGCAGGTAAAGTTCCAAACCTTTCCATAGGTTCTCGGGTAGTCTGCTTTTTAAGAATGTTGGAAGATTCCGTTGAACAATGTCGTGGCCAGCTCCCTTCCTAAGAAGTATGTAGGTTACAACATCATTATCTGCCCACCCATTGAAAATGTGTAAGCCTCTTTCAAGAGTACGAATCGAAGCTATCATATTGAAACTCAGGTGGGAATTCTCTGGGAAGTCTCTAATAACCCCGGTAACCTGGAAGGCTCCTTGGCGGATGTTGGCATCGATGTATATGAATTTCCCGATGGGGTCGGTATCGCCGAAATATTTTCTTGCAGTCGTTTGGTCAATGACTATGTCGTCAGTGCCGTTTAGCGCTGTCGATGGGTTACCCTCGACAAAATGGAATGTGAAGATGTCAAAAATGCTGGAATCTGCAAAGGCTAACCCGTCTTCATAGAAACGTCTCTCACGGTAGTGGCATAGGACAGTCGGCCACAAAACAAATCGTGCTGTGCTCTCTATCTCCGGGAATTCCCTCTTCAGCGCCGGCGCAAGTGCAGGCATCGTAATGGCAACGCGTTGGACTTGTCCCTCCGGAGATTTCTGAAGCTCGACCACCCTGTATATCCTGTCGGCTTTCTTATTGAACGTGTCGTAGCTCAGCTCGTTCAGAACGTAGAGCATTATCAACGTGAATATCGTGAACCCTATGCACAGGCCCGCGACGTTGATGAAGAAGTAGACCCTGGAGCCGGAAATGTTTCTGAAGATTGTCTTAAGATAGCTCCGAAACACTCCTCATTCCTTCTAAGATATTTTCATTGGTCACGTGGCCGTCAAAAAGCTGGACTATCCGGTTGGCCCAGCTGGCGTATTCGGTCGAGTGTGTGACCATGACGACCGTCGCACCGTCCTCGTTAAGTTTTCCCAGCAACTCCATTACTTCCTCACCGTTCCTCGAATCAAGATTGCCGGTCGGCTCATCTGCCAGGATCAGTTTCTGATTTCCTACAACGGCTCTCGCAACCGCCACTCTTTGCTGTTGTCCGCCAGAAAGCTGTTGCGGGTAGTGATTCCGCCTGGTGGTGATGCGAAGCTTATCCATTACAGCCATGACCATCTGTTTGCGCTGCAACGACGCTACACCTATGTGCAGGAGCGGCAACTCGATATTCTCATACACGGTAAGCTGGTTGATAAGGTTAAAGTTCTGAAATACGAATCCGATATTCTTCCTGCGAAGATCCGCTCGCCGCTTCTCCGACAACTTCGAGACATCTTCACCGAGAAAGTAATACTGTCCTTCTGTCGGATTGTCCAGGAGCCCGAGTATGGTAAGCAAGGTTGTTTTACCTGATCCCGAGGGTCCCGTGATAGCCACGAATTCCCCCGGGTCGATTCGGAGATTGGCGTTCGCGATGGCGATCGTCTCGACTTGGTCGGTTCTGTAGACCTTTTTTAGGTTGTAGAGTCGAATCATTCATTAAGCCTCGTCGTTATTATCAACACATTACGACGCTGAATAATCTCCAAAGATTGTGCCCGACCGTTTCGACCGCATACACGCTGGATTAATGCATTTGATTTCCGGGGTGTTCGATTCTGGCACGTCTAGTGTGCGGATTTGATACACTCTCAAAATCGTGGCCTGAGACGAGAAAATTCGCTTTAGAAGGAAAGGATTATTAGATTTTTCCATGGCATCATCGATTGAAAAAGACGGCACAGCGTTAATTGTGGACGACGATGTAGCTGTCCTGACCGCGTTTGAACTCCTTCTGAAGCCGCATTTGGCGTCCGTCGAGACTGAAAAGGATCCCAGGAAGATCGAAGAACGGATGAAGTCGAAGACTTACGACGTCGTCTTCCTCGATATGAACTACGCTAAGGGAGTGACGACGGGGGAAGAAGGCTTCCGATGGCTGAACAAGATCCTGGCGATTGATCCCGCAGCGGTGGTGATACTTATAACGGCATATGGCGACATAGATACAGCTGTCAGGGCGATTAAGGAAGGGGCTACCGACTTCGTGGTGAAACCATGGCAGAACGAGAAGATTCTTGCCACACTTTCATCGGCGCTGAAGCTCCGGGAATCGAGGGTAGAGCTGGAAGCGTCCCGGAACAGGGAGAAGCTTCTGAGTGCGGAACTCGATCAGCCATTTCTCGACATGGTCGGTAAGTCTCAGGCGATGGTCCGAGTTTTCGAGACGATACGCAAGGTAGCCGCCACCGAGGCGAACATACTCCTCCTCGGCGAGAACGGCACAGGCAAAGAACTGGTCGCGCGGGCCATACATCGATTTTCCAACCGCGCTGCGAACCCTTTCATTCCGGTTGACATGGGGGCGGTGACCGAGTCTCTTTTCGAGAGCGAACTCTTCGGGCATGAAAAGGGCTCGTTCACCGGTGCGACGAATGAGCGTATGGGTAGATTCGAAGTCGCTTCCGGCGGTACGCTCTTCCTGGATGAAATAGCGAACCTCCCTCTCTCTTTCCAGGCGAAACTGCTTGCCGTGGTGGAAAGGCGCGAGATCATGCGGGTAGGCTCGGATACTCCCCGGCCTATCGATATACGCCTCATCACCGCCACCAACGCGCCGATCCATGAAATGGTGGCACAGAAGAAATTCAGAGAGGACCTCCTCTACAGGATAAATACTGTTGAGATCAACCTCCCGCCGCTCCGGGAGCGACGCGACGATGTTCCTCTTCTCGTGGAACACTTCATGAAGATTTACGGAAGGAAGTACCAGAAGACGGGCATTCATGTATCTCCTGATACGGTCAGAGTGCTTGGCAACTATCACTGGCCCGGTAACGTCAGGGAACTCCAGCATGTCATCGAGAGGGCCGTCATACTGACAGAATCGGATTCCATAAGGCCTGAAGAAATACTACTCTCGCCGTCGGCTGTCGCGCGCGAAGACGCTTCGGGTCCGGAGCATTCATTGCTCCAGGTCGAAAGAAAGCATATCGAGATGGTGATCAAGAAGCATGATGGCAGCGTATCGGCTGCGGCGAAGGAACTTGGCCTGACAAGGACCGCCCTTTACCGTAGAATGAGAAAGTACGGGTTATAGAACTGAAGAGATATCCGATGCATCTTGACCGTTTCCGAATGGCGACGGTGGTTCGTGTACTCCTCCTGACCGGTACGTTGTGTCTATTTGCCTACTTCCTTTTCCGCACCGACCTGTACAGGCTCGCCGCGCTGATGGGAGCACTTTCCGTCTATCAGGTTTTTGCACTCGCAAGGTGGATCGAAAGGAAAAATCGAAACATGGCGAGGTTCCTCGAGGCGATAGAAGCGGAAGATTTCACCCAGACGTTCAGCCTTGCAGGGCGAAGCAAAGCGTTCGACGAACTGAACAGGACCTTCAATAGAATAACCCAGCGATTCGAGGAGATGAGGTCCGAGAGAGAAGACCAATTCCAATACTTCCAGTTCGTCGTCGAGCGCCTGAGTGTCGGGCTCATCGTGTTCCGGCACGACGGTAAGGTCGACGTGATAAACCGGGCCGCCAAGCGGCTCATCGGCATGCCTTCGTTGAGGAATATCAAGGAGCTGGGAGCGCTCAGCCCCGACCTCCTGGACGCTGTCCGGGACGCCAACCGCAGAGGAAGGAATCTCGTCCGTGTGGAGAACGACAATCTCTCGGTGCGTCTGGCTATTCTGACCTCCGAATTCAGAATGAGGGGGATCAGTTATACTCTCGCTTCGCTTCAGGACCTCAGGGGTGAAATGGAGGAAATCGAGCTCGACGCGTGGCAGAACCTCATACGGGTACTCACACATGAAATCGTCAATTCAATAGCGCCGATAGCGTCGCTCGCATCCACAGCGAACAAACTTCTGACCGATTCCGGCACGCAGTCACGCGAGCAAGGCGAGACTGTTCCGCAGGTATTCGGCGACGTTCAGACCGCAGTCAGGACGATCGAGACCAGAAGCGAGGGGCTGCTTCGCTTCGTGAATTCGTACAGGACGCTCACACACGTGCCGGAGCCGAAGTTCAAGATTTTCCCGATCATTACACTTTTCAGAAGAGTGGAACAGCTTGTGGGATCGTCACTGAAGAATAGCAGTATAAAGCTCACCATCGCCGTCGAACCCGAGTCGCTGGAGTTGACCGCGGATCCGGACTTGCTGGAGCAGGTGCTTCTCAATCTCGTGATGAACTCGATCCAGGCTCTCGACGGAAAAACCGATGGGAAGATAGAGCTGTCGGCCCATCTTGAAGAACGAGGGAAAATAGCGATCAGAGTCGAAGACAACGGCGCCGGCATACCGAGGGAAGTCCAGGAGAAGATATTCATACCGTTCTTCACTACGAAAGACACAGGCTCCGGGATAGGGCTGAGCCTCTCCCGCCAAATTCTCCACCTGCATCGCGCTTTGATAAGCGTTTGGTCCAAACCCGGGGAACGTACCGTTTTCACGATTGTTTTCTGAGTAGCGGTTGCCAGAGGCACGGTCCGTTAGACGCAGCCGGAAGACACATTCAACAATTACAAGATTGAAGTAGAAAGGTCCATTCGAGCCGATGGGTACTATCGTGCTTACGTCATACCTGTCACATGGGGCGCCGACTTCGCTTGTGGAACGTACAGGAATCCACGCCGTCTACGAGAGGCTTGGACAGGCTTTGACCGCGCGCGGAGTCGACACCATCGTAGTCTCTTCGCCGCACTATTTCAGCCGTGGGAATTTCCAGGTTGAATCCCGCGAATCCGTCCCGTGCATACAGGATTACTACGGTTTTCCGGAGCAACTTTACAACTTCTCCTATCATGCGGCAAATAACCTGACGCTCGTCGAGGAGATCGTTAGATCGTCTGCCGAAAAAGGATTGGAAGTTGTCAGGTCTCAATCATGGGGACTCGACCATGGCGCATGGCTCCCGCTCTATTTCATGTTCCCGGAAAGGAATGTCAGAGTCGTGCCGGTCTCCGTCAATACCGCCGATCCGGAAACGCATTTCAAGTTCGGAGAGGCGATAAGAGAAGCAGTCGGGAGGACAGAAGGGACTTTTGCGGTTATGGGAACGGGATCTCCTGTTCACAGACTCGACCTCATGCGTTTCGGATATTACGGGGAAGAGAAATTTGAATCCGGCGAGAAGTTCGATGAGAAGCTTATCGATTCCATCTCTTCCGGTGAAACGGGCGCGCTCTTAAAAATCAGCGAGGAATTCCCGTCGCTCTTTCATGCCGCCGCCCCGGAAGGGAATTTGAACCCGCTCTATATCGCGCTCGGGGCCGCCGACAGGAAAGAGTTTGTCGGGAAGACGCTGTACCATGGTTTCATGTATTACGGCGTATCGCTCATCGCTGCCGTACTCTCCGCTGAACAGGGATTGTGGAGTTCGCTCTCCGGCCGGGACAAAAAGGAGAGCGGCAGTCACACTCCTGGATAAAGTCCGGCCGACGCGTCGTGGACGGTCACGCATCGGCCAGGAAAGCGACGAGTTTAGAACTTCCCGAATTTGAAAGTGAGGTTCACGGCAAAGTCTGAGAGTTCTGCGTCAGAGATGCCCACCAGATCGGTGCCCCTGACAAGCCTGTAGCTTGCTCCTGCGTTTATGCGGAAAAACCGCGTCACGTTTAGCTCGGCGCCGGCACCCGGCTCGAACACAAAGCAGGTGGATGCATCGTCGAAATTATCGTTGTACGGCCAATACATGTTCTCGATGTATCCATAATTGACTCCACCCGCACCGATCAGCGCAGACACATTATAGTGAATCAGGCTGTTCGGTTCTCCGATGTACTCCAACATAAGTCCGCCGTATCCGAATTGCAGCTTCAGGTTATTGCCGGTTCCGTAGTAGACCTGCGCCTCGCGCGATCCTCTGATGCTATTAGCCAGACCGAATCCGCCGCCTCCTATCATGAAGGAGTGGTTGATAAGCCAGCCGCCGTATCCGCCGACAAGAAGGGCAAACCGGTTGTCGATTTGTGAGAATTTGACGACCGGCCCGCCGAAGCCGCCGTTGTCGATCGGCCCGCTGACGAGCGTCTGCTCCTGTCCGTGCAACGGCATCGCCAAAGCCATAACGACCAATACTAAGATTAGACTTCTCATTTTGCATACCCTCGTTGATTGTTGAACGATTTCAGTTCCCGAACATGACAATGTACTACACGGATGATTTGCCCGAAAGTTTCGGCGAGAAGCTGAAAGAATCGCGCGCGTTTTCTATTTTCCATCGCAGGGATAATCGCGAATGTCGCGCGGAAAGGATTAAGATGAAAATAGACATCGAGGAATTCAGGGTAAGTGAAGATCACGAAGCGGATCTCGACAGGAGGCCGACGAGAATAAAGCCGGTCTACGAATCTAAGAAAGAATACAGGCGGCTTCTAGATGAACACGTGACGAGGCTGAGTTCCTTACAGAATGTCCACTACGCCTCGAATAAGTACGCAGTGCTCCTGATATTCCAGGCGATGGACGCCGCAGGGAAGGACGGCACCATCAGGCACGTGATGTCCGGCGTGAACCCGCAGGGCTGCCAGGTCTACAGCTTCAAACAGCCGAGCACCGAAGAATTGCAGCACGATTTCCTGTGGCGGACGGCCAAGTGCCTTCCGGACAGAGGAAAGATCGGTATCTTCAACAGGTCCTATTATGAGGAGGTACTTATCGTGCGCGTGCATCCGGATCTCCTCACGGCCGAGGGAATTGAGCCCCACAAATCGCGGGGTGATAAAATCTGGAAGGAAAGGTTCAAGTCGATCAGGCATTTCGAGAAACATCTGTACGAGAATGGGACGCGGATAATCAAGTTTTATCTTCATCTCTCGAAAGAAGAACAGCGAAAAAGGTTTCTGGAAAGGATAGACGACAAGGAGAAGAACTGGAAGTTCAGCGAAGCGGACATCGCGGAAAGGGAATACTGGAAAGATTACATGAAGGCTTACGAGGATTGTATCAGCGCGACAAGTACAATTGAGGCTCCATGGTACATTGTTCCGGCCGATGACAAGGACAATGCGAGGCTCATAGTTTCCCAGGTGGTAGTCGACACTCTTAAATCCCTGGAGCTCGAGTATCCGAAGACATCCGCAAGCCGCCGGGAAGAGCTCAAATCCATACGGAAACGTCTTGAGGAGACGAGCTGATTTCGCAGGCGAAGAAGGGAGTATCGGCACTCCCTTCCTGCCTTCCCTTGTTTAGCAGCCCCCCTGGATTTTTCTTTTGATAACTGTCTTAACCGGTTTGTTTTTCGCGTCTGCAATCATTTTTAGGATTGCAGGCCGGGCGCCTTCACGGAATTCCCTGACATCATCATCCCAGCGCGAACCCGTCGGGACAAAAGTAGTCGAGTCGAGTATGGTCCTCTTGAACGTGCCGATCCCGCCGCGGAGAATTGCGATATTTTCATAGCCGAGTTCATGAAGCAGGTAGTACGCCGTACGCTCCTGGGTCTCGTCGTTACCCACTACAACTTTCCTGAGATGCCTTTGTGAGAAAGTAGAAACCCAATCCTTCCCGAAGAGATCGGCTCTCTGGACATTGTAGGAGTTCGGAAGGGCGAGGGCGGCGAATTCTTTCGGCGAGCGGATATCGATTATCCGGATATTCGGTTCGTGGTCGACGATGCGAAAAGCAAGTTCGTCGGCGTCCATCTTGTCGACCGGATGGGCGGCAGCATAAGAGGGATCGCTCACTTTCTCTGTCAGGCTCGTCTTGTGGTCGGGCATGAATATGAAGATGACGCCGAGCGCTACGGCGAACGTTCCTGAGGCGAGGTGTTTCAGTGGTTTGAACTGAAGCGAAGGAGCCGATTTCTCATCCACCCGTCTCTCTATTAGAGTTGTGATCGCGAACGCGACGACTGCCACGACAATAAGGAGGAATGCAAAGATTCCCTGCGAAATTCCGAGTGAGTCGAACACCTTGATCGGGCCGAGAGCCGTTGAAGTGTAGAAGTTCCCGTAAAATGGGAATAGCTCGCCGAAAGTGAAAACTCCGACAAGCCCGCCGCCTACGAAGAACATCGCGTCGACTTTTCCGATAGCGGCGGCACAGACGCTTGTGCCGGGACAGTAACCGCCGATGATGAAGCCGATTCCCATGATGACTCCGCCGACGATAGCGGGAACCAGCCAGGTCGGGTTCACGTAGATGGCGTCGATGTCCAGCAGGCCGTAATGTCCGAGGATAAGCACCCCGCTCATCGCTGTGATCGCAGCAGTGAAGAAAACGCGGAGGACGGTGAAGTCGTAACCGTAAAACACTCCCGCGAGACGCCTTGACGAAGAGAATCCCGCCTGCTCGAGGACGAATCCGAATGCGATACCCAGAATGATGGCTACGACAAGATTCAATTGATCCGATATCAGATCAGGTACGAATGGTCCCATGATTTCACCTCTCCTCTCATATCCAGAGCTTGCGGCCGAAGTACGCTACGAGGTACCCCGTGCCGAATATTGACAGCATCGCTATAAAACCGGCGGTGGAAAGAACGGCCATTCCGCTTAGAGCGGCACCGCTCGTACAACCCCGTGTGAATTGTGCACCTATGCCGAAGAGCGCTCCGCCTATTGCTGCGAAGAGCCATCTTGCTCGCGGTTTCACTCTCGGTCCTGATTCGGTAACCACTTTCAGCCTGTCCGAAACCAGCCCGGATATGAAGCCGCCGATCAGTACTCCGGCTATCTCGAATACGAGCCATGATTTCAAAGGATTCTCTTTGCCCGGGCCGGCGTACTGGCCGAAGAAGGGATTAGTCTCCGTCAGCCCCGGAGCAACCGCATCGGAAATCGCGATTGTCGCGTCCTTGATCGCACCGCTTGCCCCGAGGCCTCGTCCCGTTATGAATATCGTTGCGAGCAAGACCAGCCCGAGAAAGAAGCCGGCAAGGTATGGGTTCATATATTTTCCCGCTTGCGGGATGTTTGATGCTTTCATTGTGCCACCTCCTTGGTTTCAGGGACCGCCTCACCGGATATTGCGGGTACGGGTTCATTCACTACGGTGATGCTCTCGTCGGGGAGGTCCTCATACCCGGTTATCATTGCCCGGAGATTCGACGTGACGGTGTGTCCCGTGGTGATCAGGTAGAGGTGCGCGACGAAGAATGAGACAAGCAGAAATGCGCCTATCGTATGGAGCATCGCGACCGTCTGCAGCCCGCTTATGTTCAGGCTGAGGACTTCGTTCCTCTGCGGGTAACGATAGAACATGTAGACGAGTCCTGTGAAAACCATCGTCGGAATTATGAGCACCTTCAACCCGGCGTAGACCAGTTTCTGAAGCGGATTCAGTTTGCTGATCACGGTCTTCTTCGTGGGGTGAGGAGCGTTCCTGAACATTCCGAAGACGTAGTAATCCGCCTGTGCCTTCAGGTTTCTCCATGTCGGAAGATACTGCCGCCATTCGCCCTTCGTCACATGCCAGAAGATCGCGAACGCTATGAGTATGATGAAACCCCATGCGGCGATATCGTGGTACTCGACGGCCTGTTCATATCCGAAGAAAGTGAACGAGCCGTGGATTTCGAATCCCGTAACGCCGAGGAAGATAATGAGCGCGGCCTGCATCCAGTGCCAGAACCGCTCGAACCTGTGATATATATATTCTGTTTTCATGTCAGACATTCCTTTTTCGTTTACGGCCGGCTACCACACGCGCGCCGCCGTGCATGAAGACGCCTGCGAGTGTCAAAGCCATCAGCCCGAATCCGAACCTCTCAACCCATGGATTGAAATCGCGGCCGGGCATGTAGAACCCGCCGACTTCGGCAAGCCTCCCGTCGTTCCGCGTGTGGCACTCGTTGCAGCCGACCGCCTTCTCCTTCGGAGCCACCATGTGGTTTACGGGCCAGTACATCCTGGTCTCGGTAAATCCGTAGTGACCGCTGTACGGGAGTCCGGCAGCCTTCATTCCGGCCTCCGCCGAGGTTTGCCAGTTGAAGTCGCCCCAGAATCCTCCGTCACCCTTCCTTGCGGAATAGAGTTTCGGCTGGATAAGGTAGTCGTTTTTCGTGTCGTAGATCTGTTCGGCGATGTGGACCTTCACCGGATAAATTTTCGAATCGGGATCGTCGTAGCTTCCCATGAGATGATTGATGTCGAGAGGCTTCGACGGGTCGAACTTGTCTCCGAGGAGATAGTGGGTCGCGGTGCCATTGAACCACACATAACTCGGTTTGAGATCCTTGCCCCACTTGAATGAACCTTTGATGGACATGTAGATGTCCGTCCCGCTCGAATCCTTGAGCTCGAACGGTTTCCCGTCTTTAAGCCTGCCCGCCTTCGACCAATCCCAGAACAGCTTCGTCGGGTTGACTTTGGCATACTCGGGGATGTGGCAGGTCTGACAGGCTATTTTAAATGTATGGTCGTTCAACACGTTGTCCTTGTGCGGCATGGAACCGTGACAGCTCTCGCATCGCACGCGGTTCCTGTTCATCGAAGAAACCGAATACATCTTGCCGAGCATCTGATGGTTCTTCGCCGTATGGCAATCGACGCACTGCATGTTGATACCGTCGGTCGCCATGTGTACGTCGACGTCGCGCGTCGGATCGAAGAGGGCCTCTTCGAGGTCGCCGTGCTTCACGTTGTTCCCGCCCCCTCCGAAGAAGTGGCATGTCCCACAGTCCGTGCGCGTGGGGAGTCCGACGTGCTGGGCGACATAGCTCAGGTCGACGGACGTGTCCGGCATGCCGGCACCTTCGTTCATCTTTGCGTAGGTTCCGCTGTTATCGTGGCACGCGAGGCAGTCGACGTCGAGCGAGTCGGCGAAATAGGCCCTGTTGTCCGCGTAACCGTAACCGGCGTGACAGCGCGTGCAGCTCTGTTCGTTGCTTTGAATGCCTATGCAGAAGTTGTTGAGTATGTTTCTTTTTCCGACGCTGCGGATTCCTTTGCCCGCAACGTACTCGGTCCGTTCCCATTGCCAGTGGGACGAATGCATGACTTCTTCCGCACGGCCGTTATAACACGATATGCAAGCCGCTGTGACGTCCTGGGGACGTTTGAATTTCTTTTTGAGTTCGGGAAACAACGAATGGTCAACCGACGGCTTCGTCCTCATCGCGTATTGTTCCTTCAGCTTTGTAAGTGGAGGAGTGTCTGAGCTGTTCTTATGTAGCGCTGTAAGGATCAAGGCGACGAAGGTTCCCAGAACCAGGAGAGTGAGAGAGATTCTTTTCATTTCTGGTCTTCCTGTCGTCTGTGAAATTAGGGTGGTGGTAAGATGTCCTTGTAAATCAGAGACTTGATGTTCTCGCAGGTGCCCGAAAGCTGGTACACTTTACAGTCTTTACAGTCGAGCCCCGCGCACCGGTTACTGTCGTGCCCGTATGTCCAGCACCCGCCGCTTGACCTCAGGAATGCGGGACACTTCTTTCTCTGATTTTCCGGACATTGAATATGAGACCAGCATGGCACGAGCGATTGCATTCGACGTATTCCTTCGATCGAGATCTTGTGCTCGTTGATTGCGCTGCGTATGCACTTGAGGCGCTCAATGTCCGTGTCGGAAAAGATCCTCCGGCCGTTTTCGGACTTCGAGATGATAATGAGCCCCACCCGGTCGTACAGCCTTATCGTCTCGACCGAGATTCCAAGTGCGGCCGCAACTTCTCCAATGGAGTAGGTTGGTGTAGCCTCGACTCGTGTTTGCATGCCTGTATTTATAAATACAAGCGCTGTGCCCGAATTTATGCCATTTCCTGCCTCTTTGGAGGGAGCCCGGTGGTATAATGTCCCAACTTTGGAAGTCCTTGAAGGTGGCTTGCCGCAATTTACGCAGGGTTACCGATTCTGGACTCTGCGTTCCCAATGCGTCAGGCAGATGCCCCCCTAGTATCGGATTCCTGCAATTAAGTCAAGGATCACGATGGTCTGGTTTTATCCGACTGACTCAGGTTTCCCATCCTTCGTAGAAAGTTGAAGGGGAAACATGATTATCTGAAGCCGACAAAATTTTTCTGCCCGACATTGGCTGTAAGGATTCAGGTCCTCAAACGACAGATAAGGTAAAGGCCGCCTAAGCTCGAAGGGCCGGAACTTTACTCGATATTCTGAGTTTACAAATAGATAGGAGTGACATGATAGTATTACTTGGATTCTCGTTCCTGGCAGGTTTGGTAACAATCCTTGCTCCCTGTATCTGGCCAATACTGCCGATCGTTCTGTCGTCATCCGTAGCCAGTAATGGCCGCGAGAGGCCTCTCGGAATTACGCTCGGAGTCATGCTGAGCTTCGGGTTCTTCACGCTGGCTCTTTCTTACCTGGTTAAGGAATTTCATTTCGACCCGGACTCTCTTCGGATTGTGGCGGTGATCATAATAGCCTTTATGGGACTCACGATGGTGGTTCCCGCTCTTTCGAGAAAGGTGGAAGGGTTAATAAGCAGAATCAGCAGTTTCTTCGGACAGCGCTCGAAGCAGGGAGGCGGCTTCGGTCCCGGTTTCCTGACAGGACTCTCCCTCGGCATAGTATGGTCGCCGTGTGCGGGGCCGATACTTGCCTCGATAGCTGCACTTGCAGCCACCGGGAAGGTAACGTTTGCGGTTGTCCTCGTCACGGCTGCCTATGTCATCGGTGTCGGAATACCCCTTTTCCTCTTTGCTTACGGAGGGCAGGCTGTCATAACCCGTACCCGCTTTCTATCGGCGCATCTCGGAAGGATACAACAGGGATTCGGCGTGATAATGCTCCTTACCGCAGTTGCGATTTACACGAATTACGACAGGTACGTCGAGTCGAAATTGTTGAATGCATTTCCGGAATTCAGTACTTCCCTGAACGGTTTCGAGAGCGATGGAGCGGTCACGAAGCAGCTCGATCTTCTCAAGGGGATCAAGGAGGTTAAATATGTCGACCCGCCTGCGGCGCAAAGCGATTTGTTCAACGCCGACTACAAGGCGCCGGATTTTGTAGGGATAACACACTGGCTCAACACGGACAAGCCGATCTCAATTAAGAGCCTGAGAGGCAAGGTCGTACTGGTGGACTTCTGGACGTATACCTGCATCAACTGCATCAGGACTCTCCCGCACGTGACGGCATGGTACAACAAGTACAAGGATAAAGGGTTTGTCGTCATCGGGGTGCACACTCCGGAGTTTCAGTTCGAACACAAGACCGCGAATGTTCTGAACGCGATAAAAATGTATGGTATAAAATATCCCGTCGCGCAGGACAACGATTACGCGACATGGAACAACTACAACAACGAATACTGGCCGGCCGAGTATCTAATCGATGCGAACGGGATGGTGCGGAGGACGCATTTCGGCGAAGGCGAATATCGCGAGATGGAGATGGCGATCCGGGACCTTCTCAGGCAGGCCGGCCAGAATGTCACCTCGCCGTTGACGGACGTTCCGAACAAGACACCGGACGGGAATCAGTCGCCGGAGACTTACCTCGGTGTCTATCGCATGGAGTACTTCTATCCGTCCGGCTCAGTCAATGTCGGGAACCGCCTGTTCGTTCTGGCCAGGAACCCGGAAGTGAATTCGTTCAGCCTGGGAGGAAACTGGGATATAAGGCAACACGAAGCGGTCGCCGGCAAGAATGCGGAGCTTAGCTATCATTTCTACGCGGACAGAGTCTTCCTGGTGATGCGGCCTGGAAGTGCGGGGACCGGCGCGAAGATCAAAGTATTCCTCGACGGGAAGCCTGTGGACGCATCTGACGCCGGTGAGGATGTGAAGGACGGAGTGCTTACGATAGATTCGGCACGGCTCTACAACCTAATAGACTTGCACGGGAGGAAGGGGAGCCATCTCCTGAAGCTGGAATTCGAGACGCCGGGAATTGAAGCATTCGCGTTTACATTCGGATGACACGCGGTCTCCTGAGTCATCAAGTCGGACAGTCCACCGTCGTATCACGGTCTGGACCGTGACACCTCCCAAAGTTGCGGAGCATTCGACCGAGTTGTCATGATCGGGGCTGTCAGTCACATCGGATTTGATCTTCTTCAGCATGTTTGCTAATATCACTCATAAAAGCTTACGCAACCCGGTTTCTAAATAGGTCGGATTCGGGTCTGAATTGCGGTTCCGGATGAGTTACTGAAATCTCGATTGGGCTGGACGAACATAAATAGCAACAGAGAACATTTCGGTCTTGTGATCCTTCAGACCACTTAGACCTTTTTTCATGGGAGGCGGTATGAGAAAGATTTCGACCTTTTTACTCCTGTTGATGACAGGTGTGGCATCCGCGCAATGGTCGGAAACCATCGACACTGTCACGACAGGCGATTTCGATGACATCAATCCGCAGGTTGACCATGCTGGTTTGAACGCGTTCCCAATTTCGGGCGTTTACGGTTTTAAGTATTTGGGAGAGTGGATGGTTTTCGAAAGATGGACCGGCGACGGAGATGCGATCGCAGCCGTGAAATTTTCCGGAACGAACCTGAAGTGGGATTCAAACGCGGTGACCATTTCGCCGGCGGAGGCGGGTGCGGTAATGAAATATCCCGATGTCTGCACCGCCAAGAACGGGACTTCCATCGCCGCATGGCAGGAGTCTTCAGACAGTGCATGGAACATCTACTACAGTATCTGCAACATTGACAGTGGGAACTGGTCATCTCCGGTCGCATTGACGAATGATTCAGTCAACAATACGCACGTGGGAGTCCGTACGATTTCAGATACCAGCTTTGTCGTCTCGTGGAGAAGGAAGAGCTCAATTCTTTTCTCGGTTTACAGTTCGGGTTCATTCTCTCCTGCCGACACTCTCGTTCAAACAAGCACTGACAGCACGGAATACGATTTAGCGGCCAATCGGCTTGTCTGGACCGAGAAATCAGCATCGGGGAACAGGTTCTGCCTTGTCAGCACGGTCGAGAGCTTCACATCTCCTGCGCTTTCTCCGGCGGATACGGTCAAGTGTCCGGGAGATATGAGCAATCCTCGTTTCATGGAACATCCCGGATGGCCCCCGCAGACGTTCACGTTCAATCTTTTCAGTGGTGGGAGATACAGCGCGTGGTGGTCTTCATATCCGATGGTCACCGGTTATACTCCTGAGGAACTGGCCGGCGACACCGTCTCGAGTTGTTTGCATCCTGTATGCTATGCGCCCACCTATATTGTTCTGGTCAAGTCTCGACTCGAGAAGACGGCGGCTCTCACTTCGATGTATTTCTACGCCTGGGAGAAACAGACTGGAGCTGATACATCCGTGATTTTCTACAACGCGGGGATGGACAGCGTTCAAAAGGGGAGGAACCCATCCGTTTCTTTCCTGAGCTTCCCGGTCGATTCTAAGACTTCACTCGGATTTGTCGCGTGGCAAAGCGACAGGAGTGGCAGATCTCATATATACGTCAGGAACTTTCTCTGGATCCAGACGGACATCGATGGGCCGATCAACTACCCGGGGACCTATATACTTAGGCAGAACTATCCGAACCCTTTCAACCCGACGACGAATATCGAATTTCGGATTGCGAATTTCGGATTTGTATCGTTGAAAGTCTATGATGTCCTCGGCAGGTTAGTGGCAACGCTCGTGAATGGAGAAAGAAGCCCGGGGAGTTACGAAGTTCAGTTCAACGGCTCTAAGCTTGCGAGCGGAGTCTATTTCTGCAGACTGACAGCGCCTGGTGTGAATATCGTGAGGAAAATGCTTCTCGAAAAATAACGGGAGAGATGCGAAATGAGAAAGGCCTTTATACTCTGCCTATTTATGATGACCGCCGTTGCGTCCGCGCAGTGGTCGAATACGATCGACACGATTACAACGGGAAATTTCAACGACATCGATGCACAGGTGGATCACGCCGGGATGGTGCCTGGCAGCACTAACGCAGGTATGTACGGTTATGTTCCCGGCGTAGAGTGGCTGGTTTTCGAACGATGGAGCGGCACTGGGGATGCGATATCGGCTTGCATGTTTTCTGATTCGACTCTTAAATGGG
Organism: Bacteroidota bacterium; assembly: GCA_021811615.1. GTDB lineage: Bacteria > Bacteroidota > Ignavibacteria > Kryptoniales > JAKASW01 > JAKASW01. The sequence continues at coordinate 6,088 of JAJZNW010000064.1, read as the reverse complement.
ACTCGAATGTGGTAGCGATTTCGCCAGAGATAGTAGGAGTTCTCCAGAAGTATCCAGACATCTGCACTGTCGGTAACGGCACATCCATTGCCGCATGGCAAGAGAAAGCCGGTACTGTCTGGAACATATACACCAGCATTCATGCCACAAACAGTGCGGGATGGTCCGATCCGACGGCGCTGACAAATGATACGGTTAGCAACACCGACGTGGAAGTGAGGCCTCTTTCGGATTCGAGCCTGGTCGTGATATGGAAAAGGAACAACGCGATTCTCTTCTCCATTTTCAAGTCCGGCAGCTTCTCCGGAATCGATACCCTTGTCGCATCGAACACGGTCAGCACTGAGTATGACTTTGCCGGCAACGAATTCGTCTGGACTGATACCGCAAGCTCTGGAAACAGGTTTTGTCTCGTGAGCCCCGTGGAGAACGCCGCAACTCTTACACTGTCTGCAGCGGACACGATCACGGCGGATGGCGATATAAGCAACCCGCGTTTTATGATACTTTACGGTCGTCCGGGACAGGGGTTCGCTTTCAATCTGTACAAAGACGGAAGGTTCGCGGCATGGGAAGCATCGTTGTCCCCTACAATTGGCTGGAGCACCGAGGAGTTGGCAGGAAGTGCGACGGCAAGTTACCTGAACGGAGTCTTTTATGTCCCGATGCAGGTAACATCGGCTGAACCCGGGTTGCCCAAAGCCGCCCAAGCGTATCTGGGCGGCAGCTCTGCGTGGGAGAGAGTGTCCGGTACCGACACATCTGTCGTGTTCATTCAGGCCGCCAGCGACAGTATCCAGGAGGGAAGCGATCCAACGATGTCGTCATTGACCCTCGCGGTTGGCGGCAACACTTATGTCGGGTTCGCGGCGTGGCAGAGCGACCGCACCGGAAGATCGCGCATTTACAGCAGGAGTTTCCTCTGGAAGCTGGATGCGGTCGATGAGCCTGCCGGGCCGCCGACGAGTTTCCGGCTGGACCAGAACTATCCCAACCCCTTCAACCCGACGACCAATATCGAATATCGGATTGCGGATTTCGGATTTGTGTCGTTGAAAGTCTATGATGTCCTCGGAAGGTTAGTGGCGACGCTGGTGAATGGAGCAAGAAGCCCGGGGAGCTACGGAGCTCAGTTCAATGGTTCGAAGCTCGCGAGCGGAGTGTACTTCTACAGGCTGACCGCGCCGGGCGTGAATATCGTGAGGAAAATGCTTCTGGAAAAGTGAGACGATACCAATATCCAGCTGAAACCATCACTGATTTGGCCGGGCTCGCCTAACGGGAGTGCGAGCCATTCTTGAGTGAAGTTGTCTGGACTTGTGTCAGAGCAGCGTTGATCTTAGTTTCCGAAACGAGCAGATGATCTGCTGCCAAAGGTAACCGAAGAACCATCAGAGGCAATTGTGCGAAAGAAATTCTTGTGTGCGGCGATATTTGCCATCGGTCTTTTGTGGGTAAGACCTGCTGTCTCTCAATGGCAGGAATTATGTTCACCGGGCCTGAAAGTACCCCTGGCAGTTCAGGCGGTGCTTATCGAAGGAGACAACCTGCTGGTGGGAACGTACAGGGGGACGATTTACGGATCGACGGACGGAGGGAAAACATGGTCGCCGCGGAACCGTGGGCTTTCCCCGTCGCTTTATGAGACCAATGCGCTGGTGTCTGCCGGAGACACAGTCTTTGCCGCGACGACCGACGGCGTATATATGTCAACGGACTGGGGGAATGGATGGACCTTGATCAATAGCGGTCTTCCTTCTTTATACTCAACGGGGGTAGGTGCACTTGCCCGCAGCAACAGCACACTCTATGCATCTACTCCGGATGACGGAATATATCGCAGACCAATTTCCGGCGGGACCTGGACTCCCGATACTGCGGGGTTGTGGCGGTCAATATACGGAGTTGTCGCGCCTGTAAATTCAATAGTGGTGGACGACTCAACTATTTTTGCCGGTACAAATGCAGGAATCTATCGCCAGGGACTCACAGATAGCACATGGGAGGCTCTGGATCTTCAAGGCCAAATAGATGCCGTGACGGCGGATAGCAATAAGGTGTTTTGTGTGGTCAATGTAGATACCCGCTCTATTTACTTCTCCAGCGACTTTGGCACGAAGTGGAACGACTTGAGTGGAAATGTATCTGAAGTGAGTTCAATTACCTTCCACAATGCAGAACTGTTGGCAGGTACATCCAACGGAATTTTTATATCCCGGGATAACGGCCAAAACTGGAAGTCCCTCGACTCCGGCATCAGCGGACCACCGGGCACGTATGATTTCGTTCCGGAACTAAAGTCTGAAGGTAACCGATTCTATGCCGCCACGTTCCAGGGATTGTATGAACTTGGGGCGGGTGATACATCGTGGTCGCTCCTTTTCAATCAGTATCCGGTGCCGCCTTCGTACAATTACTTCGCCGCCGTCGGAGTGAATTTGGTGGCCGACGCGTATGCGAATTACTACAACGGCTCGATACAGGGGACGTATGTGTCGACGGATTTTGGATCGACCTGGAGTGCAGATACAGCCTCGCCGTTATCGGCCTTTTACAACATCATCCAGGTAGGCAATGCGTTATTCGGAATCGACACGGGGGTTTTCGTCTCCACCGATGAGGGACTGAGCTGGGTCGAAAGAGATTTCGGTCTGCCAAAGATTGGTGGTATCAACGCTATAGTTGAAAGCGGTGGAGTACTGTATGCAGGCTGTGGTGGGTACTATCTCAACGCGTATGTGGGAGGAGTTTATCGTTCCACGAACGGCGGCTTCGTATGGTCACTGATTGGCCTGAAGGGCATACCGGTGTATTCTCTCGCGGCTTCAGGAGAAAATTTGGTTGCGCTGTGCGGTGGGAATTATGTATCGCATTTCATGTATACATCGACCGATGGCGGTGCGACATGGGAGGAAACCTATTCAGCTATCCCGCAGGGCGTGTATCTAAAAGCATTGGCAGCCGAAGAGGGGACCGTGTTCCTGGGAACCACAAGGGGTGTGTACCGATCTGACGATGGCGGTTTGTCTTGGATCAACGAAAGTTCTGGTTTACTCAAGGATAGTTCGGATGTATACCCGTCGATTTCTTTGATGTATGGAAGTGCTTCGACGTCGACATCTCCATCCACACTCTTCGCGGCGGCTGGTGGTAACCTGTACCGCCTGAACAACGCACAGGGATCATGGGACGTGGTTTACGAGCAGCCTGCAGGGAGCGAAGGACGAATTACAAATGTTGCCGCGGTCGATGGTTTCTTATACGTAGTGTCCACTGCAGGGATCTGGCGCAACAGACTCACAGACCTTTCCAGTCTTGGAGCCATGATACCGGCTGACGTTCCTTCCGGGTTCATCCTGTCGCAGAACTATCCGAATCCTTTCAATCCGTCGACGGCCATCCAGTACGTGCTACCGAGATCCGGATTTGTGAGTTTGAAAGTGTATGATGTGCTCGGCAGCGAGGTTGCGACTCTCGTCGATGGACGCCGGAGCGCAGGTACTTATTCCGTCGTGTTCAACGGTTCGAAGCTCGCGAGCGGAGTGTACTTTTACAGATTGACCGCGCCGGGCGTGAACATCGTCAGGAAAATGCTCCTGGAAAAATAGCGGATGCTGCGTCAATTCGTCGGATCCGATATCCGTACCGTACATCGAGAGTTGAACACTGATCAGAGTACTGACAGTGACATCCGGTCGAGCGGCACGAAATTAGTCCTTGAACATGGTAAGATCATACGTTAATTCCCTCCGCGCAGGCAGATATATTTTTTGAAAGGAGAGAGTTCTCCCATGACCATGAATCGGGTAATATTGATTGTTGGGATGCTATTCCTGCTAAGCGCAGGCGGAGCCTTTGCCCAATGGGTGCAAACCGGCTTGCCCTACGGCAGTCCTGTCACAGCGATGGCCGCGAGGGACTCGGCTTTCTACGTGGGAACCCGGAACGGGGGATTTTATATTTCCACCGACGGCGGGACAAACTGGACATACCGAAATAACGGACTCCCCGCCGCAACCGTTAATGCCATTATCACCGTCTCAAACGAAGTTCTTGCCGGAACCGATAGCGGCATCTTCGTCTCATCGAACGGTGGTGCGAGCTGGGCGGCCGCAGACTCCGGGCTAACCGGGACATATGCACAATTCATTTATTCGCTTGGACTCAAAGACTCAAGCATTTACGCGGGAACAGCGTCGGGACTATTTGTTTCTACGAACGGTGGTGTCGGCTGGAAACCGACCGGCCTTTTAGTATCCACGAGAGTCACGGCAATCACTGTTGTCGATTCGGTAATTGTAGTGGGGACCTCCAGTAATGGTATCTACTTGAGTACGGATGCGGGTGTAACATGGTCGAGCGAGAACAGCGGATTACCGGGCGGCAACATTAATGTGTTGGTTGTCTCCGGGACCGAGATCTATGCCGGGACGGATTACGGCGTGTTTGTCTCTTCCGACAGCGGCAGGAGTTGGACCGACGCTGAAGTTGATTCTGCGAGAGTGAACGTTACAGCGCTTGCGGCAAACGGTGCTGATATCTTTGCGGCCACAGGATACGGCGTCGGTTCCCCTCCCGGTCTGACGGGAATCCTCTTGTCGACAGACAAAGGACAAAGCTGGAGATCCGTTAACCATGGGTTCAATAGCCTGAATATGACCGCGCTCCTCGCGGCGGGCAAAAGTGTATTCGCCGGAACGGGAAGCGGTCTCTACGTCTCAACGGATACCGGGTCAACCTGGACGAACGCGGGACTGGAGGTGCGGGCCAGCTTCAGCACCGGCGTTGACGTAAGCTCGATTGCGTTCAAACAGGATTCGGGACAGGCTTACATTTTTGCGGGATCTGGAAACGGTGTTTATCGCTCTACCGACAATGGCGAGAGTTGGTGGCCAGCGAACAACGGCTTTGTTTCCAACCCCTCCAACGAGCCTCCGATCAGCGCCGTTGCCGTGAATGACAACTACTTGTTCGCTGCGTTCTCGAGCCAAATTTTCCGATCGACAGACAATGGCATGAATTGGGTTATGGCAGACAGCGGAGGAATACCGGGTTATGCTCAGGGTATAAATGGGCTCGAAGTCAGCGACAGCGGGATTCTTGCCGCCGCAGCCGGCGTCGGCATCTATCTTTCCACTAATGAAGGCACGACGTGGGATCAACTCTGGTCGACAAATGAGAATCTTAGCGCCCTTGCCGTGAACGGGTCCGACATATGTGCTGGTACCCAAAATAACCCACCTCAGGACAATCATGTTTTTCGCTCCACGAACGGCGGCGCAACCTGGACAACTTTCGACATAGGAGCTGCAGGTGTATCGTCGTTCGCCATTCTCGACACCGATATTTTCGCCGCCATGGGCGGGACAGTGTATGTTTCTTCGAACGACGGAGCCGGGTGGACAATGGCGAATGCAGGGCTGCCTGCCGACGTGACAGTGACGGCTCTTGCGGCGAGCGGCGGAGATTTGTTCGCCGGAACTTATGCCTCCGGTGTATTCGTATCGCGCGATCGTGGTACAAGCTGGCATGACGCGAGCGCCGGCCTGCCCACTTCCGGTTTCCAGAGCGGTTCATATCTCCGGATCAACACGATCGCAGTCGACAGCGCTGACGTCTTCGCAGGGACAAACGGAATGGGAATACTCCGAAGGCCACTTGACGAGTTTGTTACAAACGTGGCAAACGGACCATCGCCGCTTCCCAGATCGATTTCTCTTTCTCAGAACTATCCGAACCCCTTCAACCCGGCGACGAATATCGAATTTCGGATTGCGAATTTCGGATTTGTATCGTTGAAAGTCTATGATGTCCTCGGGAGGTTAGTGGCGACGCTCGTGAACGGAGTAAGAAGTCCGGGGAGCTACGAAGTTCAGTTCAACGGCTCGAAGCTCGCGAGCGGAGTGTACTTCTACAGGCTGACCGCGCCGGGAGTGAACATCGTCAGGAAGACGCTCCTCTTGAAATGAGTGCCAAGGTAAACTGTCTTGTTTCTATTCGGATGAAAAGTTCCGAACACAGTAAGACTCTGCAGCTGTGTAGTGAGGAGTCGGTGTATGGCTGGAAACGGCTTTACGCTAAGCGACTC
>JAJZNW010000070.1 GCA_021811615.1 Bacteroidota bacterium | reverse complement strand
TCAGTCAGGGAGACCCGGGAGTACGGGAGTTCGGCGCGGTAGATTCTTGCCGAATTCTCAAGACGTCTCAAATGCTCATCGAGTCTGAAAACGCCCGCTCCTCTGGCCGTATCGTAACAGCGAATTCCCTCGAACCAGCTCGTCCCGTAATGCACCACGTGTGACAGTACATGTATCTTCGCATCGTCCCAGTCGATCAGCTTCCCGTTCATCCAGATCTTGTCTACTTTCTTAACAGCCATTTTACTCGATGTCCTCCGCTTAAAATTCTTTCTTGTATACTCTGTAAGTCTTGTAACGTTCTGCGTTCATCAGGTCGGCGCTCCGGTTCATCATCACGTTGTCTTCCAGAACCCATGAAGCCTCACCGTCGTTGTATCCCAGCGCAATACCTCTCTTTGCCGTTTCGTGGAACAATACTGCGGCTATCCCTGTCTGTTGATAACTGTGAATCACGCCGAGCACCATTATCCTCACCCAGTGGATGTCCTTCTTCTTAGTAAGCAAGTGATACACACCGGGCAGGATATGACCTTTCCTGTTGAACTTCAACGCATAGTTAATGTCGGGAAGAGACAGTGCAAATCCCACCGGCTTTCCTTTTGCCAGAGCGAATATCGCAAGGTCCGGCACAACAACCTGTTTGAGGTCTTCGGCAAGAAAATCGAATTCATCATCTGTCATAGGGACGAACCCCCAATTCTTGCTCCACGCCTCGTTGTAAACGTCTTTGACGAGTCTTATCTCGTTGTTCAGATCCTTCATGTTGATGCTTCTAAATGTGAGCCCTTCCTTATGGGTCACCATCCTCGCCACTCTGTCCAGCTTTTCTGTAAATACTTTGTCGCTCGACACGTGATAGGCATAAAGATCCTTCTCTTTCTTGAGCCCGTAGTTCGCGAACAAATCCAGATAGTACTTGGGATTGTAAGTCATCAGGACCAAGGGGCTGCTGTCGAAGCCTTCAACGAGAAGTCCTACCTCATCGTTCGTCGATGGGTTCATAGGCCCGCGCATTGCTTTGAACCCTTTCTTGACGATCCAGTCTTTCACTGTATCCAGAAGGCTGTTCGCCACCTCCTGATCGTTTATCGACTCGAAAAATCCGAAGAATCCGATCTCTTCTTCCTGAAACTTGTTGTGGTTGTAGTTAATAATCCCTGCAATTCTTCCTACAACCTCACCGTCCTTTCTCGCCAGAAACATCTCCATGTCGGAATGTTTGTAAAAAGGGTTCTTCTTCGTATCCACGAGCTTTTTACGATCCATGATCAGAGGAGGAACCCAGTAAGGATCTCCCTTGTAGATCTTCCATTGCAGTTTTATGAAAGTCATGAGGTCCTTGCTCGTGCGGACAGGTTCGACGGTAATATTGCTCATCTGGTTTCCTCTGATTTGTGCTACAGTATTGGAATTCCGGTAGAAAGCCCGATTATCAGGCGATGACTCCAAGCTCTTTGCCAATAACTCCGAAAAGCTCGACAATCCTGTCGAGGTGCTCCTTCTCGTGAGTCGCCATATAGCTGGTCCTCAACAATTCCTGGCCGGGAGGCACACCGGGCCGGACGAAAGCGTTGGCGTAAACACCCGCATCGAACAGGTTCTTCCAAAAAAGAAGTGTCTTCATCGTGTCCCCGATGATTACCGGAATGATGGCGGTCTTGTTCTCGTGCACTTTGAACCCAAGCTGTTTCAGCCCCTGCCTGACTCTGTCGGCGTTGTTTATCAGCCTGTCCACGCGTTCCGGTTCTTCTTCCAATATCTTCAGTGCCTCGATCGTCGCCGCCACCGATGAAGGGGTCGGGCTCGCGCTGAAGATATAAGCCGGAGAATTGTGCCTGAGGTAGTTTATGACGGACCTGCTGCCGACCACAAATCCTCCGAGTGAAGCGAACGTCTTCGAGAATGTGCCCATCACAAGATCCACGTCGTTGTCCAGTCCGAAATAACTGGCAGTCCCTCGACCGCCCTTCCCGATTACACCCACCGAGTGTGCATCGTCTATCATCACTCTCGCATTGTACTTCTTCGCGACAGCGACCATACCCGGCAAGTCCACTATGTCTCCGCTGGTCGAGAATACTCCGTCGGAGACTATAAGCTTCGGAGCATCCGCAGGGAGCCGCGACATCACGCTTTCCAAATTCTGCATGTCGTTGTGTTTGTACCGGACAAGCTCCGCAGTCTGCCCTTTCGAGATGAGCGTCCCGAGGACGATACAGGCATGATTGTCGCGATCCGAGATAACGTAATCCCCGTGTCCCACCAGGGTGGAAATGACACCGAGCGCCGTCTGGAATCCTGTCGAATAAGTCAAGCAGGCTTCCTTGCCCATAAACTTCGCAAGGCGTTCTTCAAGCTCGATATGGAGATCGACAGTGCCGGTCAGATACCGGGAGCCCGAGCATCCGGTCCCATACTTCTCGATGGCCTTCTTGGCCGCTTCTTGAACTCTCGGATGCGTCGTCAGCCCGAGGTAATTATTGGAACCGGCCATAACAACTTTCCTTCCCCCTATCATGACTACCGGTCCCTCGTTTTCCTGGAACGCATGTGAATACGGATAGAGTCCCTGCTTCTTCACCTCGTCTGCAAGCGTGTAATCACTGCACTTTTGAAATATGTCCAATCGAGTTTGCCTCCTATTAGTGGATGTGGAAACTGTTTCCATCGTTGGTCTAATATATATTTCACGTCAGAAAAATGCCAACAGAGCGCACGCGGGGGCATAGCTATGATCTGCGCAATTCTAATCGAAAGTGTCTGGGGACCGTTGCGTTTTCATCTCAAGGGGAAGAAGTCTTTCATGCTCCACTAAGTCCCGGCTTCGAGCCGTTTCACAAGACGCCTATCATCGTCGGCAGATCGATATCGTGAACACCGTAGGAACATCGAGCCCCAAAAAGTACCGGCGAATCGGGCGCCTGGAAATCGATTTCCGGTCGACAGGCTACTTGTGAATCAATGCGATCTTCGTGACGGAACTCTGACTGCCGTCGGAGCTGTATGCGACTACTATGTAAATTCCCGTGGGCAGATATTTGCCCGAAAAATCGGTGCCGTTCCAGTACGCAACGTCTCCTCCCTGCGCCTGGAACTGATCCACCAGCCTTCCGTCGACACTGAATATCTTTATGTCACTGTTTGCAACCAAACCCACGATATGTATTTGTACCGGCTGCGACCCCGATAGGATTGCAGGATCCGGGAACACCTTCAGCTTGGAGAAGTTCTGAAGCGGCTGTTTCACACCGGTCTTCAACTCCGTAATACCGTATTCGGTCGCCATATACACTATCCCGTCTTTTCTATCGCAGGCGATAGATACCACCTTGTCGCTCGGCAGGAAACCATTCAATGTATTATAAATAGTCACGATGCTGCTTCCATCCTTGGAGATCACATAAACGCCCGTATTAGTCGCGACCCACTTTTGATCCAGCGCATCGTAATCGATGTCGTTGATATACTGGTCGTACAAAGAGTAAATCGTGCTGATGTAGAACCCCGCCGTCGGGTCCGGATCGAATATCACTTCAAGACCGAGCGCAGTGCCTATCCAAACCTGGTCGTCGCCGTCGACGATAACGGAGTTGACCTGGTTGCTGAGCAAGGATGAATTGTTTGTGTTGAAAACATACGATTGGTCATCCGACGTGTTGCTTAGCGTCCCGTTGTCGTTGTAATAAAACAAACCGTTGAACGCCGTGCTCGCGATATTTCCGAACGCATCCCCCGTCCAGACACCGCCGTACGCATCGATGGCTATCGGTATGAATCCTGACGTCTCGCTCAATCCATCATGGAACGAATACCAGGTAGAATCCGATGGGGAATAGACATCCAGGACATTCCCGTTATACGCCAGGGGGTTCGTCATCCAGATGTTGCCGGACTGATCGCATGCCGCATCGCCGGCAAGGACAAAATTCGCGGCGTTCGGCTCTCCGACGAGAGAAGAATTTGTGTTGTCAAAATACTTCGTCGTATCTCCGGAAAGCATAAGCGCTCCGTACCCCCACGTCCCCAGGATTATCCTGTTTCCACAAACCGAGCTTATGGATTTCACATTCTGGTTTGTCTTTAGCTGCGGTATCTGGCTCTTATAGTAATTTATCCAGTCAGTCCCGTTGAATTCCATGAAAGCCACTCCGTCGGGATTGGTGTTGTTCGCCGCGCACCAGAGATTGCCGGACGCGTCGACTGTAAGACCCGATACGGTATTGGTCGCAGGGCCAGGCGGAAACAGATTCCGGGCCGACGACCCTATCATTATCATCCCGTTTGCTGTCGCGGCGAAAGTAAGCGTGTCCGAAAATACCGCCGCTCCGTTGAGCTGCGTGCCACCCGAATAGAGTGTCTCAAAGGAATTGCTTCCCACGCTCATGGCGTACAACCCGGAAGCCGCGTTCACAAGCAATCGGGTCGAGGTCGCCGTCAAAGTATATATTACACCGCCTGGCGACCCGGCGACGGGCTGGAACGTCGTACCGTCGCTCGTATAATACAGCCCGCTCTGCGTCGCAACGAACATTTCACCGTCGAAGACCTTCAGATCGTTTACGCCGGCGCCAAACCCGAGCGTATCCGAGATCTGCCATAAATCGGGAGCCCGAAGGTTGATCGCCGTCCTCGGAGCGTAAGACAGACCGAATTGACTTGCTACGTAAATTCTCCCGCCGAACACCGCGACGCCGTTCGACTGTATCGAACCCTTCGCAGGATCGAAGTGCGAATAAGTATCAAGCACATTGAAAGTCTTCCGCGAGATCAGAACGACGCCGAAATTGGTGCTCGCAAAAATCGTATCTCCGGCAACTGAAAGAGCCGTTACCTGTTTGGAAATCTTCGTCGAGTTGGCTATCGCCGGCTGGCTCCTGAACACCGCTCCCGTTGAATCCATCTCGTCGATGGAACCGTCGGCTTCACCTACGATTAAACGGCTTGACGAATCGGAACATATCGCCGTCGCCTGAATGTTTGAAAGCCCTTCGGTAGTGGTGAATTCGGAATAGCCGCCAGTCGCCGGGTTGTAGGAAAAGACTCCTCCGCTCGTGGCTGCCCATACTTTCCCGGCGGAGATAGCGATCCCGTTAATGTCATACATGCATGTGTAGTTCTTCCATGTCGGGATCTGAGAAAATGCGGGACATGCAACAGCCATGGAAAGGAGAAAGAGAGAGAGTCTTCGAATCATCCAGCCATCAAATGTGTTTGAAAAGATTGACCATTTCGATCGCGTCTGCCGCAGCGTCAAAGCCTTTGTTCCCGGATTTACCTCCGGCACGGTCGGCAGCCTGTTCCATAGAATCGGTCGTCAGAACGCTGTAAATCACCGGCACCTGGGCTGCCAGCGAAAGCTGACCTATTCCTTTCGCCGATTCGCCTGCGACGTAGTCGAAATGAGGCGTCTCGCCGCGGACCACCGCTCCCAGACATATTACTGCATCGTGTTTCTTCGTGTCAATGACTCTCTTTGCCACCGAGGGAATCTCGAACGCACCGGGGCATCTGTAAATATCTATCTCCTTGTCCGAAACGCCCCGGCGAACTAAACCATCGATCGCTCCCGACAATAACCGGTCGGTGACGATGCTATTGAACCTGCTCACTATGATGGCAATCTTGAGCCCGTTTCCGTCGAGCGATCCTTCGTGATTTACCAATCTTGTTGCCTCCGTTCTAAATTGAATACTGAAATTACTTGTGCAATTTCTCCAGCATACCGTTTACCCAATCATTTCCGATAACATATCTGCCGAGATTTGCATCGTCATTCTTTAGTCCGCCGTGAAAATCGCTTCCACCTGTCTTGAGAACCGAGTGGTCGTCGGCAAACTTCGAGTAGTATAACGTCTCCTCCTCCGAATGTGACGGGTGAATGACTTCGATCCCGTCAAGTCCGCTCTTCAGGAGAAAACCCAGGAGATCCTCATTGACGTAATGAGAAGGGTGTGCCAGGAAACTCAAACCTCCGGCTGCTGCTACCATCGATATAGCCTTATCCGGCGGGAAAGGATAATTTGCCTCGTAAGCGGGACGGCCTATACCGATGTACTTCTCAAACACCTCGTCGTAAGTGCTGGCAAAGCCTTCCTCCACCATAGTGTTCGCTATGTGAGGGCGTCCGACAGCGCCGTTCTCTCCGGCCTTCACGAACACCGATTCGAATTTCAACGGGATCTTTATGCCGTTAAGCTTTGCTACTATGCGCTTCGCACGCTGAATCCGCCCTTCTCTCAGTTCAGTCAGCTGCGCGAGAAATCTTCTGTCTTCGTAATCGATGAAGTAGCCGAGTACGTGAAGCTGGAAACGCTTGTAGCGGGTCGTAATCTCAATGCCGGGCACAACCGTCATGGACAACTCTTTCGAGAAACGAATGCCTTCCTCCAGCGAAAGAACCGTGTCGTGGTCGCATATCCCAAGCGTCGTGATCCCGGCGTCGGCAGCCCTCGTCATCAAAGCGCGTACTGCCAACGCCCCATCGGACGAATTTGTATGAGTGTGAAAGTCTATCTTATCGGAATGCGTTCTTTTATCCACAAGCACATCATGTAAATTTCTGCCTGAACAAATCGTAATCGAGAATCGTCACTGCATTGCCTTCCACCTGGAGAAGCTTCAACTTCTCCATCTTGCTGAATGTACGCGAGACGGTCTCTCTCGTAGTCCCCGCCATGTTAGCTATTTCCTGCTGGACGGGAAGGTTATCGATCTCTACCTTCCCCTGTTTGATCCTCCCCCTCTCATCTGCGAACTGAAGGAGGACATAACCGACCCGGTGGTACGCATCCTTCAGCGACAGACTCTTGATCAGGGCATCCGCGCGTCTGAGACGCTGGGTCAAATGCTTGAGAAGCGATATCGCTATACTCGGGTACTCGTGCAGCAGTCCGAGGAAATCCTTGCGGTGAATGACGAACAATTCCGCATCGTCGAGCGCGACGACACTTGCCGACCTCGCCTCGCCGTCGAGTAATGCCATCTCTCCGAAAATATCGCTCGGGCCGAGTATACCTAGAATAACTTCACGCCCGTCTTCTCCAACCCGGACCACCTTGACTTCTCCGTTTACTATGACGAACAATGCCGATCCCGATTCTTCCTCCATCAGGATCACCTCCCCCTTCTTGTAAGTCTTCCTTACTCCGCAAGCACTGATTCGGGCAAAATCTCTTTCTTCCAACTCCTCGAAAATCGGAGCATTTTTCAGAAACTCCATTGCTTCTCTCATGCCAGGGCTCCCACGTTTCTTTAGCAAAAACTGCCTAAGATTTCTAACTGAAAATATAGAAGCACCCCGACATAAAGTCAACGCCACCGGGCGAGCCTATCGGTCCGGTAATTTGTTGCCGAAGTAGGCACAGGCAAATCATACATCTCGCGAACTAAAACTTGTCTTCGCGAGTTCTATATTTACTGATGATTATGGCCTCACAGAGAAGGACATGAGAAGGATATATCTCGATTACACGGCCACGACGCCGGTGGATAAACGAGTCGTACAGGCGATGGCACCATTTTTCACCGAGACTTTCGGGAATGCCTCCAGCATTCATTCATATGGAAGGGAAGCAAAAGCCGCTCTCGAAAGTGCGCGCGAGTCGATAGCCCCTCTCATGGGCGCGCGCCCCTCCGAGCTCTTCTTCACGAGCGGCGGAACTGAATCGGACAATTCTGCCTTGACCGGAATTGTGCTCGCACACTCCGGCTCCGGAAGGAATCACATCGTCATCTCCTCGATCGAACATCATGCCGTTTTGCATGCAGCGAAGAACCTCGAACGGAAAGGGATCGATGTCACACTCCTCCCTGTCGACGAATACGGTTTTGTGTCGCCCGATGAATTGAGAAAGGCTGTCACCGACAGAACGCTACTCGTAAGCATAATTCATGCGAATAACGAAATAGGTTCGACGCAGGACCTGAAAACGCTTGCATCGATCGTCCACGGCGCCGGAGCTTTCTTTCATACCGATGCAGTACAGTCGTTCGGCAAAATCCCTTTCAGCGTAGCCGAATCCGAAGTCGACCTCGCTTCCTTCACTGCCCATAAAATCTACGGCCCGAAAGGAATCGGCGCTCTTTACGTCAAACGCGGGATAGAATTTGTTCCCACCTTCCATGGTGGTTCACAGGAACGCAACAGGCGACCGGGCACTGAAAGCGTCCCGCTCGCCGTCGGGTTTGCGAAATCCGCTGAGTTGTCCGTCCAGGAAATGCCGGAAGAGCTCGCCAGGCTAAGCAGCTTAAATAAGCTTCTCAGAAAACGGATCGGTGACGAAGTCCCCGGCGTCGTATTCAATTCGCCCGTCGATCGCGCCCTGCCGAATATACTGAATGTTTCGATAGACAGCAGCGAGATCGAGATAGATGGAGAAGCCCTCATCATCAACATGGACCTGGAAGGGGTGGCGGTCACCAGCGGATCCGCTTGCTCCTCAGGCAGCCTTCAACCGTCTCATGTCATAAAAGCCCTCGGACGGGACGACCGGACGACTAATGCGACCGTCCGGTTCTCTTTCGGCAGGTTCACGAGCGAGGAAGAAGTTCAGACAGCGGCAGATACGTTTGTTCGGATCGTTGCCAGGATCGGCAAACGGAAGAAGATCAGCTCACCCGCTTCATAACGGCCGCGAAAAATCCGTCCATGTTGTGACGGTGCGGATAAGTCGCAAAAAGACCGTTTTCAACCAACCTGCTAAACTCTTCTCCCGGCAGGTAGTCAGCCGCATTTTCCCGGCTGAAGTCCCCCCTCGACTCCAGAAACGATTCCACGACCCCGATGTTTTCTTCCGAAAAAACGCTGCACGTAGAGTACACCAATATTCCGCCGACCCTGACGAGCTTCGCATACTGTTCGAGAATCTCTTTTTGATGGCGAGCGTATCCAGCAACCAATTCTTTTGTTAACCTGAATTTCTTGTCAGGATTGCGCCTGATCGTCCCGCTGCCCGAACATGGCGCATCCACGATGACCTTATCCGCTGTCCCGATGAGTTTTCCGGCTTCACCGAGATCGCCTTCCTTTACCCTGATGGGAGAGATATTTGTGTAACCGTTCCTGCTTGCGCGCGCGACCAAATTGCGGAGCCGTGTGTCGTCCACATCCAGCGCAAATATCCTGCAATCCCCGCCGGCTAAAGCCGCTATCTCCAGGCTCTTCCCTCCCGCCCCGGCACATGCATCGACGATCGTCTCATCCTTCCGGGGATCGACAAGCAGACCGACAAGTTGACTCGCTTCCTCCTGAACTTCAATGACACCGGCACGGTAAAGGTCGTCATTGTTGAGGTTCAGTCTCTTTGACAATATCAGCCCCATCGGAGAATACTCCGTCTCTTCGGCGGGATTTCCCCCTGCTAGAAACTTCAGCGCAGCCTCTTCGCGCGGCATTTTGTTTGTGTCGACGCGGATGCAGAGACCCGCTTCATGGTTGAGCGCTCTCATCATAGGGACCCCTTCGCCTACTAGACTCTCCGGCAAAAGAGCCGGGAAGAAATCGGGAAAGGAATAGAACAACGGATCTTCGCGACGAGTCTCAGCGACGGCATCATAACCGCCCCTTATGCACGTCTCCCATGCTGCCAGATCCAGTCTTTCGCCCGACAGTCTGTACGACTCGATCAGCGAAGGGTAAGCACTCTCCAGCTGTGCGGCATTCATTCCATCCATGATTATCTCATGTGTCAAAAAAACACGAAGTGGACCGATCGAGGCGGCGCACTTTTCCGACAAATCCCGAAGAAGAATGAAATTTCTTATGATATCGTAGATCTTGTCGCTGATCCACCTTCTGTCGTGAGACCCCAGGTATCGCCTCCCCCTGAAGAAATCCTGTATTACCCTGTCTGATGGAAGTGTACTCTTCACCACGCTGTCGAGGAGCTCGACAGTGTGCCCGGCCAGAGACGAAGGATTCATCGCCCTGATGATTGCATGTGTTTGTAGAGAAGATAGCCGTAACGAAGGCCGCGATCCGTTGTGAGGAACTCACGGGCACTGGCCGCCTGCACTGCCTTCCTGAGTATCAGAGCCCCGGCAAGAATTACATCCTCCCTTCCCTCGGCCGCCTCGGTTAATTTCCGGATTTCCCCGGGCATCTTCTCCCTTAACAGATCGAAGACCTCCTCGAGGGCAGGCGAGGACATCCGGTAATTATTCACTGCCTCGGGTGTAAACTCATATTGTCCCTGTGCGATGAGGGCGATCGTAGTTGCGGTTCCTGCGACAGCGAATATCCGGTCCGGCTCGACCTCGGAAAAAGGAAACCTCTTCAGCTCATCCCCGATGTATTCCTCAGCCCGGACGAGCTCTTCGTCGGAAGGAGGCGTATGCTTGAGAAACATCTCGGTGATGCGCACCGCCCCGACGTTAATGCTCTCGACTCGGGCCGGTTTGGCGCCGGTACCGTAACTGAATTCTGTACTCCCGCCTCCAATGTCGATAACCAGCGATCGGGCCGACCTGTCGGCATCGCCGCTCACTGCTCCCAGAAAACTCAACTTTGCCTCAATCTCACCGGCTATGACTTCAACTTCGATCCCGCACGAATCCCTGACGGCAGAAATGAATTGGTCTCTGTTAAGCGCGTCGCGAACGGCACTCGTAGCCGACGCAAAGATGCGATCGACACCGTATCTCTCAGCAATCCTTCGATAGTCCCTGAGTATCTCTGTCGCCCTTGAAATGGATTCACCGTCGAGCAGCCGTGTTGAGGAAACGCTCTTGCCAATGCGCGGGACGGAGTAGAAATCCTTTATCGGCGCTATCGATTCGGTCCCGTCGATTTCCCCTATGAGCATCAGGATCGTGTTTGTCCCGATGTCGATCGACGCATACCTCATTTGCTCAACGCGAGAGCCGACCATTCGGCTTCATGCAGCGTTTCTATCACCTTGAATCCGGATTTCGTATATGAGTTGACGATGTCCTCCTCGTCGAGGGTGAGGAGACCTGTCAGAAGAAGCACTCCTCCTGTCCTGCATCGTTTCCGCAGCTCCGGCTCGATATACAAAAGAGTGTTCCTGTTCAGGTTAGCCACCTCAATGTCGAATTCTTCCTCCCCTATGGACGAAATCTCTCCTCGAATAACCTCGACATTCTCCAGGACACCGTTCATCCTGATGTTCTCGACTGAATTATCGATCGACCATTCGTCCCGGTCCACTGCGATACAGCGTTTGGCACCCAGCTTAATGGCGGCAATCGCGAGAACACCTGTGCCGGTACCGACATCCAGGATTCTTTCGCCGCCCTTTATGTATTTTTCGAGGAGACGTACCATCATCCTTGTTGTCTCATGGTGCCCAGTTCCGAACGACATCTTCGGGTCGATCTCAATAACAATCTTCGCGTTCCCGTTATATTCCTTCCAGCTCGGTTTGATCGCTATGTTGTCGGTTACCTCAATCGGCACTATAGATTCTTCCCACTTCATGTTCCAATCCTGATTCATTATTTCAGAAACTTTGACTGCATATTTTCCGACTTTGCCTTCATTTTTCAGATGTCCGAGAAATCTGGCGACC
The DNA here is from genome assembly GCA_021811615.1 of Bacteroidota bacterium. Classification (GTDB taxonomy): domain Bacteria; phylum Bacteroidota; class Ignavibacteria; order Kryptoniales; family JAKASW01; genus JAKASW01. The sequence continues at coordinate 52,749 of JAJZNW010000070.1, read as the reverse complement.
TCTTCCCTGTATTCCGGCTTCCATTTGGCCTCGGCAAAGTAACATTTGAGTTCGTTTCCCTCTTCGATAAATCCCTCCGCCCCGACGTCGCTAAGTAACCCGACCACGAGGTCGTTGACAGGTGAATCCGTAGACACAAGCAATTCAAAAAATTTATCCCGCATATCGAGTATACGGATAGCTGTTTAATTTTCTGTATATCACTTCAAGCAACACTCTTCCCACAGCGTCGAGACTCTCAGGACTGCACTTGTCGGGAGTGTCTTCGAGCGTGTGCCAGTATTTGTAATTGAAATCGATCAGGTCGACGGCCTTGATCCCAATATCATCGAGCTGAAGATGATCGTCATAGATATATCCGCTGGTACTGTCTGCAAATTGACTGATTCCCATCTCCCTGGCCGTGTTCCAGATCAGGTTGACGACGTCAGGCGCATATTCCACAGAGTACGCCTCTTTCGGAATGCTCAAGTCCTTCTGGCCGATCATGTCCAGGTTTATCGCAAAGAGAGGCTGATACGTGGATGGTTTTGTTGCGGCCCAGTACTTCGAGCCGAGACAATAATAATTCATATCGCCTTCTTTGCCGTAGTCCTCGCCGTCCCAAAGCATTATGTCGATGCCCACCGGAGGCGGAGATTCTTTGAAATCTCTGGCAAGCTCGAGAAGCACAGCGACACCGCTGGCACCGTCGTCAGCTCCGGGAATCGGCTTGTCCACCGGCCCGCCTGGCTGATGGTCGGCACGTGGACGGCTGTCCCAATGCGCCGAAAGCAGGATCCGCACCTTGGATTTTAGATTGAAATGAGCTATGACGTTCGCAAGATGAAGGACGACACCGTCGTACCCTGGAACATTGAATTTCTGAACCTCGACAGAGTCGGCGTATAGACTCAGCTCGTGCTGGAGATATTGCAGGCATTTGGCATGAGCTTCGCTGTTCGGAGCTCGCGGACCAAAATCCACCTGCTTAACAAGATAACTGAAAGCCTGTGTGGAATTGAACTTTGGCATCGGAACATTCGGTATGATGGTGGTCTGGTCCTGACTTCTTTGTGCCTCGTTAGCCTGCCCATTCTTCGTTTTTTTTGCGCAGGAGGTGAGGACTATCGCGGCCGCAAACACAAAGAGAAGCTTTTTCATAGAGAAGTTTAAAGATTGTGACAGGAATTTCCAAAGCATACAGTAAAGAACGCTGAATTCCCAATCTCTCATGCGGGAAAAAACCGCTAACGCTCCGCCACTGAAACCGCGGCTCGAAATCCGGACCGGATGGTGAATGGGATATGATGTCAGATTGCGATCGCCGCCGATGCTGCATAGACTTCCGATGCTCCGTTGAATTTGAGTGCCCTTGCACATTCCTTTATGGTTGCGCCGGTTGTAATCACGTCATCGATGAGGAGTATTCTCTTGCCTTCCACTTCTCGCCGATCCACTTTTCCAAGTCCGAACGCGCCCTCCACGTTCTTCCGTCTCCCCTCGGCATCGAAAGAGGTCTGCGTCCGGGTCTGGCGGAGCCTCACCAAAAGTCCGGGTACATGCCTCACTTGCAGGAACCTTCCGACGCTGCCGGCGATAAGCTCGCTCTGGTTGTATCCCCTTTCGCGCCGTCGTGCAGGATGGAGAGGTACGGGTATGATGGTATTGCACAGCGAAAGCTTGGCGTCGTTCACTATCTTTTTCGAGATATAGAAGCCGAACCTCTCGGCGATTCCTTCGGCGCCGCGGTATTTCAGAAGGTGCACCGCTTCCCGTACCCTGGGATCCTGCTCGAAAAGAAAAACAGAATCGATCCTGTCGATAGTCTCGTCTGCGAGGAACTTGGTCTCAATTAATTGCGTGATCGTTTCAGTCGTCGACACCCGCTCGAAGTCTTCCCAGCAGCCCGAACAGACATACACTTCACCCCTCCTCAGATTTCTCTCGCATGTCGAGCAAACCGGAGGGTAGATGAAATTCACGAGCGCTTCCGTAAGTCTCAAGATATGAGCCACGATACCCTGACAGGTTTGTTATGTCGTTAGTCCGCAGCATTGCCGGCGCCGGTTGCATATCGGCCGCCGGAATTGCCGTTCAACTATTTCTTTCCGCCCAGCCTGTGTATCTCGTCGCGCAACTCCGCGGCCTTCTCGAAGTCGAGGTCTTTTGCCGCCTCATACATTTCCTTGGTAAGCCTTTCGACAAGTTCCTTTTTCTGGAGGTCGGTCAGGTACTCTTGTCTCGGCTCCGCCACGCTTGCTTCCTGCAGCCGCCTCGTCCTCTCTTCGGCTTCGGTACGCACGTCCGCAATCGCCGTGGACGCCATGATCTCCTCGGCAGTTTTCACGATCGACCTCGGCTTGATGTTGTGCTCGGTATTATAGCTTGTCTGTATCTTCCTGCGCCGCTCAGTCTCATCGATCATCCTTCGCATGCTCTTGGTGATAGTATCGGCATACAGGATGACTCTGCTGCCGATGTTCCTGGCGGCACGGCCGGCTGTCTGTATCAAACTCTTTTCCGACCTGAGGAAACCTTCCTTGTCTGCGTCGAGTATGGCGACGAGCGATACTTCCGGCAGATCCAGCCCTTCCCGGAGAAGGTTGACGCCCACGAGGACGTCGAACTCGCCGAGCCGGAGGTCCCTCAGAATCGAGACCCGCTCGAGAGAGTCTATGTCCGAGTGGACGTATCTGACCCTTATGTTCAGCCCGCGCAGGTACTCCGTAAGGTCTTCGGCCATTCTCTTGGTGAGCGTCGTCACCAGCGTGCGTTCCTTGACGGCGACGCGCTCGCGTATCTCGTGCAGGAGATCGTCCATCTGGTTCTTCACCGGCCTTACCTCGACTTCAGGATCTACGATGCCCGTCGGCCTGATGACCTGCTCGACAAATACCCCGCCGCTCTTCTCGAGCTCGTATTCGTCTGGGGTCGCACTCACGTATATCGCCTGGTTCACCATGGACTCGAACTCCTCGAATTTCAGCGGCCGGTTGTCGAGCGCCGACGGGAGCCTGAACCCGTATTCGACCAGCGTCATCTTCCGTGAACGGTCGCCATGGTACATCGCGTGAAGCTGGGGAAGAGTCTGGTGAGACTCGTCGATGAACATCAGGAAATCCTTAGGGAAATAGTCGAGGAGCGTGTACGGCCTCTGACCGGGCTCCCTCCCCGTGATGTGCCTTGAATAGTTCTCGATCCCGCTGCAGTACCCCACTTCCTTCATCATCTCGATGTCGAAGCGGGTTCGTTGTTCCAGACGCTGCGCCTCGAGATATTTCCCGAGCGCCCGAAGCTCCGTAAGCCGGTTGACGAGCTCCGCTTCTATTCCGACAATTGCACGCTGAAGGTTTTCCTCGCTCGTGACGAAGTGCCTTGCCGGGTATATCGCGACCTCTTCCATGTCTATCGCCGGTACACCGGTGAGCGGGTCGAACGTCTTGATCGATTCTATCTCATCTCCGAAAAACTCCACCCTTATCGCTTCCTCAAGTTCATACGCAGGGAATATCTCGACGACATCTCCCCTTACCCTGAATACTCCCCGGAGAAACTCGACGTCGTTTCGCGCGTATAGGCTTTCGATCAAAAGCTGCTGGAGATGACGCCTCCCCATCTTCTCGCCTTTCCGGATCATTACCATTTCGCTCTTGTAGTCGTGCGGGGAGCCTATTCCGTAAATGCACGAGACCGACGCGACGACTACGACATCGCTCCGACCGCTCAGGAGTGAACTGGTCGCACGGAGTCGAAGTCTGTCTATCTCGTCGTTGATTGATGAATCCTTTTCTATGTACGTGTCGGTCTGAGGGATGTAAGCTTCGGGCTGATAATAGTCGTAGTAGGAAATGAAGAACTCGACGACGTTCTCGGGGAAGAGCTGCTTGAATTCTCCGTACAGTTGTGCGGCGAGAGTCTTGTTGTGTGAAATTACAAGCGTTGGCCGGTTGATGTTCTGCATGATTTGGGCCATCGTGTACGTCTTCCCGCTTCCCGTCACTCCGAGAAGCGTCTGATGGTTCAGCCCCTTCCTTATCCCTTCCGTGAGCTCCTTTATGGCCTGCGGTTGATCGCCGGAGGGCTTATAGTCCGATACCAGCTGGAATTTATTGAGCATCTGCTTTCCTTAGATCTTATCCTCGTATAAATCTAACCCCGCGCCGCAGAAAAACGAAATGGATCGGCAAATACCAAAAACTCTCGACGCCCCAACAGCATGAAAAGGAAGTGCAACCGACTTCTCGGGACTCTCCTACGCGGACAGGCTTTCGGAGGGAACTTCCTCCTACTTTAACAGCATCAGCTTCTTAGTCTCTGTGAAACTTCCGGCCTGGAGACGATAGAAATAAACTCCGCCGAGAATCGATGATGTCCGTCTCACTTTATACCTCCGTTCTTGCTTCCCCCGTTTCCTTGTCTCCCAAGTCTCCTTCTACCTCCCTGTCATGACCGACTTGAACACGTATCCCGCCACCTGCGGATTTTCCTTGAATCTCCTTATCGAATACGCGTACCACTGCTTCCCGAATGGGACATACACCCGCAGCTTGTGCCCGTCTGCCACGATCCTGTCGCGAAGATCCTGCCTCACGCCGTAGAGCATCTGGAACTCATAACTGTCGGGCTGCAGATGGTCCCGGCTGAGAAGATCGTACGCCGCCCGGACCAGCAAATCGTCGTGCGTGGCAATTCCGATCCTGCAGCCCCCTTCCATCAGCATCCCCATAAGCTTCACGTAATTCTTACGGATCTCATCCTTGCCCTTAAATGCGATAGTCTCCGGCTCGATATAAATGCCCTTGCAAAGCCGCACGCTTGCCTTCATCCCGATTAACCGCCTGACATCTTCCTGGCTCCGGCGAAGATATGCCTGTATCACGATGCCCGTGTTGTCGAACCCGGCATTGCGGAATCTCTCGTATGTATCGAGCGTGGCAGTGGTGACGCTCGAGTCTTCCATGTCGATACGGACAAAAATGCCGAGGCCCTTCGCAGTATCCATTATCCTCTTCACGTTCTCGAAGCAAAAATCCCTGTCGATGTTCAGGCCGAATTGCGTAAGCTTGATCGAGAGGTTCGCATCGAGCTTGTTCCTATCGATCATCTTCAGGACTTCGATGGCTGCATCGGACGATGCGGAGGCTTCCTCCCTGGTGTTCACGTTTTCACCGAGGACGTCGATCGTCGCCATCATCTTCTTGGAATTGAGCTCTCGTACCACCTTGTTTGCATCTTCGATATGCTCGCCTGCGATGTAACGCATGGCGAAACGCTTCACGAATCCTTTTGGGAAAAGCTGAAGCGTCGAAACTATGACATTGTTCAGCGGGTTCATTTATTCTCCGTTTAGAGTTGGGTTGTGCTTCTACGCCCGGCATATCCCGAATCGATCGGATGCCAGAACAAAATGTCCTCCTCACCTAGTTTGTAACAAAGGTAAACTTCTTCCCCATTCTCCCTGAAATGCGGAAAGTCTATCAGGCCGTCGTCAAGGCTTTTGACAAGAACGCCCTGCTCATTTAGGTTCCTGACAGTATTCACCAGCTCGTCGAGCTCCTGCGGGTAAGTCCCCGAGCCGTTGGGACCCGCTCCCCCGAAGTAACGGTGTCTGTAGACATCGTAGCTCTTCGAATCAAGCGATCTCTTGATCTCGACGATTCGCGCGAGATCCGAACGGATCGTATCTACGAGCAGTCGGGCCTCCCCGAGTGTGAAGTGCCTCGCATGAAGCGGCATGTGAAAATTTATCAGAGCCGCCCCCCAGAATCAAACCATCTGAGTCCACCTATGACTCGCAAGACAGAATTTGTATCTCAACTTTACTATCTTTTCCAGAACATTCTAATGGACCTTCTGATATTACAGTGATGCATATGAACCGGTTACAACTTTCCGGCGGACGGGCTCCAAGCAACAGCTCGCCGGCCAGCCAGGGAGCATGCCCGGACACGGCCGGACCCGCAATACATTCTAATCCCCGGCGCGCGTCGATGCTCCGCCCGCATCCTTGCCTTCCGGGAATGGGAACCCTCCGGCACGTGCTAGTCGTTTCACTTGCCTCTCTTTCGCTCTTACTCGCCTCGTGCTCCTATGAATCGTTCGTCGATCTGGGATCGCTGAAATCGAGACTTGACCTGGCGCGTTTCCCCGGAAGAAGACAGTTTCCCGACGACGACGCCGTCATACTGTCCAACACCCACGATGTCCATGCATTGATCGATCGCGACGGCGATGTCGAAACTGACGAATCCATAACGAAGGTCATCAAACTTCTCCGGAACGTCGATCAGCACGCCTCTGTCCAAATAGATCTCTACAGCGGTCAGAGTATTTACGGGCTGAGGGCGCGAACGATCGAGCCAGACGGAAAATCGATCATCCTCTCCAAACGCGACTTTCATACTATCACCGGTGCGGGCAGCGATTACATCTTCTATTCGGACGAAAAGAAGATACGCTTCACATTCCCCGCCGTCCGAAGGAATTGCATCATAGAATACCATTACGGGATAAACGAAACTCATCCCTTCGTCCAGGATGTCTGGCAAATCCAGAGCAGGTACCCCGAACTTTTGAACACTTACCGCCTTACCCTCCCCGTCCTCCTCCTCCTCTCACCCGCCAATGGCGGTTATGGATGGAACTGGAGATATAAGATCTATAACAGTAGCATCGGCAAACCAAAGTACCGGCAGGATTTGGGCTCCAACACGCCTCCAAGCGAACAGACCATAACTTTGACGTGGACGAAACGCGATATCCCGGCATTCAAACCGGAATCGATGATGCCGCCGATTATGGACTACATCAAGTACGTCAAATTCGCGCCTTCCTCCTGGAAAACCTGGGACGACATCTCGAAATGGTATTATGGCTACCTTTTCAAACCCCAACTCGATATAACACCGGACATCGTCAGAAAAGCGAAAGAGCTGACCAAGAACTGCAGGACCGAGCCGGAAAAGATCGAAAAGCTGTTCGACTTTGTGCAGGGCATGAGATATGTTGCTGTGGAGCTCGGCGAAGGGGGATACCAGCCCTCTAAACCGGAAACCGTGATGAGAAGGATGTACGGCGATTGCAAGGACGAATCGATTCTGCTGGTCAGTCTGCTGAGGAGTATCGGTATAACCGCAAAACCCGTCCTCGTGTTGACCTCGGATCAAGGCGTAGTGGATCCGGCATTCCCCAGCTGGATGTTCAATCACATGATCGTCAAAGCCACGACGAGCAGCGGCAAAGCTTACTGGCTCGACGCGACGGCCGATCACTGCGCTCTCGGAGAAATCCCCTATATGGACCAGGGTACAAACGCCCTCGTCCTCAATTACGACAACACTTCGCGAATCGAAACGATCCCTTCCAGCTCGTTTACCCGGAACGCTCAAAACATAGTGGTACAGGTGAGGGTGAACACGGACGGAAGCGCCACCTTCTCTGTCGAGATTCGATTCACAGGGCAGGATAACCTCGCCGCAAGATCCTACCTTACAGGTGAAAGCCACGACGACATAGTCGACTACTGCAAATCACTCGTGGCCAGGAACTACATCAACGCACAGGTGGAAAACTATTCGTTCACAAACATGGCCGATCCGGACGCCAACCTGGTGCTGAAATTTCGGCTGAAAGCTTCGAATACCCTGCAGGACCAGGATGGTTTCAATATTCTCAACGTAGACCCGTTCAGCATTACCGGTGACTGGAGCTGGCTGTCCGACAACTCAAGAAAATATGCAATGGATTTTCAATACCCCAGGCTGGTCACCAAAACTATCGACGTCGCTCTGCCAGTCGGGTACAAGATCTCCAAACTTCCGATGAAGGTGGCCCTACATGCCGATGGACTCTATTTCACAAAATACTACAGCGAGATCGATAGCAGCCATTTCAGCATCGGCGAGTCGTTCGCGATAGCTTCGAGATTCATCTCGCACCGATATTACAACTCTGTCCGGCGTTTTGCGGAAAATATGCTCGACGCTTCTGAAGTTCCAATAGCGCTGTCCAAAGATCACTACCGCTGAACTTGATGCTCTTCAGCGGCCGCAAGCGCCGCAGCTCACATTTCATCCTTATCCATCGCCCTCAACTTGCGATGACCCGTATCTCCCGCGATGACCGTTATCGTCGAGCAATTCCCTGATCTTCCGGAGTATGTCCATTGGGCTGTATGGCTTTTGTATGAACATGTCGACTCCAGCTTCGATCATCTTTTTCCGGTCCGATTCATCGACGAATCCGCTCGCCAAAACAACTTTCACGTTCGGATTCGACTTTCTTAGCTGAACAAAGAGATCAAGTCCCCCGACATTAGGGAGACCTATATCCGATATTACAAGCTGCACACTCTTGTTTTCCATGAAGATATCGAGCGCCCCTTGCCCGTCTTCAGCTGTGAGAACGTGATATCCATTGTCTCTGAGCACTTCGAAGAGCAGCTCCCTGAGACCGGGCTCGTCTTCGACCACAAGTATGCTCTCGTCGCCGCCCAGACCGGCATCCGATTCGGAAGACGCATGCTCGCTTTGACCGTCTGGTTTCGTCCGCGCGGGGAGCAGAATCGTGAAAGTAGAACCTGCTCCCGGCTTACTCTCCACCTCGATGAATCCTTCATAAGAGCTGACGATTCCGTATACGGTGGATAATCCAAGCCCCGTCCCCTTACCCCTCTCTTTCGTAGTGAAGAAGGGCTCGAACATTCTCTTCCTGGTTTCTTCACTGAATCCAATCCCGGTGTCCGAAACCGAAATGCGGGCGTATGCCTCGGCCCGAGCCGTCTGCTGCCTTTCGCGCACATCGATCCCCTTCTCCAAACCGGTTGAAATCGTAAGTGTCCCTCCCGCCATGACACCTGCAGGACGGTACATCATAGCATCGCGGGCATTCACGCAGAGGTTCAGGACCGACTGGTGGATCTCCGTCTGATCGCAGTGGACCAGAAGCTCCGTATTGCCTGTAGAGATATTTATGGAAATGACTTTCGGGAAGGTTTCTTCTATCATCTTGTACAGATCCCTGACAATGGCGTTTATGTTGAGCGTCTGAAGCACTCTCTCCTGTTTTCTTGCGAACATCAACAACTGGCGAACCAGGCCTACTCCCCGGTCGGCAGCGGACTCAATTGAACGAAGATTCCGAACCAGGGCCTTGTCCTTCTCCAGGGAACGCAATGTGAGATCGGCATAGCCGATAATTATCCCGAGCAGATTGTTGAAATCGTGTGCTATTCCTCCCGCAAGCGTGCCGAGGCTTTCCATTTTCTGTGATTGGCGCAGCTGTTCCTCAAGTGCGATCTGAGCTGTCACATCCCTTGCAATACCCAGAATCCCGATCGAGCCATCTTCAGCTGTGTAACGGGTCGTGCTGAACTCGCCTACGACATACTCGCCCGATCTTTTTGCCACGCGGTACTTGATGAAGTCTGCAAGCTCCCCCCTTAGAGTCGCGCGGAATATCTCGGCCGCACGCTTCCTGTCGTCCGGATGAATCAGGTCAGTGAAACTCCTTCCAAGCCACTCATCGCGTCTCCAGCCGGTCAAAGTCTCAAAGGCAGGGTTGATGCTTACTATAATTCCCCCGCTCGACAATGTATAGATTGCATCCCGTGCGCCGTCCACAAGCCTTCGGTATCTCTCTTCTGAACGGCGGAGCGATTCCTCCGCCCGCCACTGCTCCGTAATGTCCTGTGCGATCGTTATCGCATACCGGAGACTTCTGTCTTCGTTTCGGATCGCAGAAATGGTAAGATGTACCCTGATAATCGTCCCGTCTTTCCTGAGGTATCTCTTTTCGAACTGGACGATCTCAGATTTGCCGGCCTGAAGATCGCCCATCATTTTCGTACCGATATCTCTGTCGTCCGGATGAGTGAAATCGTTGAAATGCCTGTCATATAGTTCATCTGCACTGTAACCGAGGAGCTTCGTCGCGGCAAGATTCGATTTCAATATTCGCCCGTCAGGAGTCACATTTGTCATGGCTACCGGAGAGGACTCGAATATCCCTCTGAACATCTCCTCGCTTTCGCGCAGGGCCCTCTCCGTCTTTCTTGAGACGGTGATATCCCGGATCATCGCAAGGACGGATATCTCACCGTCGCTTCGCATAGGGGACAGCATTATATCGGCGGGAAACTCGCTTCCATCTTTCCTTTTTCCAACCAACTCGAGCCCCGAGTTCAGCGCCCGGGCATGAGGCGCGACCCTGTAAGATCCCATGTGGCCGCGATGGGACCCCCTGAACCTGTCGGGGATCAGTATCTCAAGTGGGTGGCCGATAAGCTCATCTCGGCAGTACCCGAACATGCTCTCGGTATGTGCGTTAGCGAATGTGATCAGCCCTGCAGAGTCCACGACAAGCGCGGAATCGGGAGCGCTTTCCAGAAGTCCTCTGAACCTGGCTTCGCTTTGCCTGAGGTTCTCAAGAGCCGACTCGCGTTGCTTTTCCGCCAGCTTAAGCTGCTCCTGCGACTTCGATTCCATTATTGCCCGCCGGACAGCGGGCGCCAGTCTTGCAAGCTTTGATTTCAACACGTAGTCCGTCGCACCGTCCAGCAAACACTCGATGGCCGCGTCTTCCCCAAGAGTGCCCGAAACAAAAACGAAAGGTATATCCGGTATGCACGCTTTTGAAATCCTTAGTGCTTCCCGCCCGTCAAACGAAGGAAGTGAGAGGTCAGAGAGGACCAAGTCATATTTCTCCGTCGAGATGGCAGCCTCAAATGCCTCACGGGTCTTGACCACATATAGCCTGCAATTTACACCCGACTCGGCCAGCGTGGCGCGAATGATTTCAGCATCCATCGGGTTGTCCTCCACATGGAGAACTTCGAATGTGCTACTTTCTTCGTCAGGCATCTACCTTCGTGTCCTCGGGGCATGCCGCACGTCGAGACGGTGCATGCCGACATTTTTCCGGTGAGAAGTCGATTCCATTCATCAATAGCCGGTCGCCGATGGGATAGAAAAATAAAAGGACGCCCCTTCCCCGACTTTCCCCTCAGCCCAGGTCCTTCCACCATGACGGGAAATGATTCTTCTGACATTCGCCAGACCGATACCGGTTCCTTTGAACTCTTCATCGTCGTGAAGTCTTTGAAACACTCCGAAAAGCTTATCGACATATTTCATATCGAAACCTACCCCGTTATCCCTTACGACAAATATGTCTTCGTCATCGCCTTTCGAGTGCTGAATCGTGATGACGGCGTCCTCTCTTTTGGAGGAATACTTCACCGCATTTGAGAGAAGATTAAGGACGACGAGGTACAGGAGTCTCTGATCCGCTTCGATCTCGGGCAGTGGTCCCAGGTTCCACTCGATTTTTCTTCCGCGCGTCTCGCCTTCCAACTCTATGATGGCACGGTCGAATAGCGCTCTTGCCGACACTTTAGACTTGGCAATCTCCATGCGAGCGTTTCTCGAGAAGTCTATCAAGTCTTCTATAAGCGTCCACATCCCTTTGCACGCCGTCCTGATCGAATCCAAATACTTCCTGGATTCCTGGTCTAACGTCCCTTCAATCTTCCTCGCAAGCAACCCCGCAAACCCGTCGATGTGGCGAAGAGGTGTCCTCAGATCGTGAGAAACGGAATAAGAAAAGGCCTCGAGTTCCTTGTTGACGTCCTCGAGGGCCGCCGTCCGCGCCGACACGAGCTCTTCCAAATGGGAGCGGTATTTTTCCAATTCCTCCGCGTCCTTCTTTTCGTGCGTTATGTCCTGAGAAAGAACGAAGACTCCGTCTTCAACAGGCTCGATGCTCAATCTGAACCAGCCGGTCGTCCAATCGTCGAAACTCAGCGCGGTTTCCATTGCAGATGCGATGCGGCTTTCCATACAGCGTCTGAGTGCGGCAAACATCTCAGTCCTTTCGATGCCCGGATAAACCTCCATCACGCTGTGTTCGACCAGCTCGGATTTCCTCTTCCTCCGCTGTGCGGCGGCGACATCGTTAACGTATATGTACCGCCAATCGAAACCGATAATCTGGCAGCCTTCCATCATGTTGTCCAACACATCCCGGTATCTGTGCTCGGCACTGACCAGAGCTTCCTCCGCACGCCGCCGCGAGGTTATGTCGTTTGCCAAAACGAGTCTCGCTTCTTTTCCGTTGAATTGTATCGGCCGCGAGGTAACTTCAACAGTAATTATCGTTCCGTCTTTTCTTCGGTGCCGCCATGTCCCTTGATCTGCCCTTGAAACAACCTGCCTGACATTTGCAACGAGAGAGCCTACATCCTCCGGCGGCCTGATATCCTTGATCGTCATTGCCAAGAACTCATCTCGTGAATAACCGTACGCCATCAGAGCTTCATCGTTCACAGCGAGAAACGATAGCGAGTCGATATCGAATATCCACATCGGAAGGGGGCTCTCGTTGAAAGCAAGTGTGTACTCTTCCGCCCTGCGCTGAAGATCTTCTTCGGCTCTTTTCAAAGGAGTGATGTCGCGGACAATCTTGGATACACCGACTATCTGACCGGACAAATCTATCAGCGGTGAGACAGTCACAGACACATCGATGAGGGTCCCGTCTTTCCGCTTCCTCACAGTCTCGAAATTACTCACCCTCTCCCCCCGCGAGACTTTCTGAAGTATCTCTATCTCCTCATCCACCCTTTCCCGCGGAAAGAGGATGAGCACCGATTCACCGATGGCTTCTTCCGCCCTGTAGCCGAAAATCCTTTCGGCGCCGGGATTCCAACTCGTTATGATTCCGCCGAGAGTCTTTCCTATTATTGCGTCGTCCGTCCCTTCTATTATCGCGGCATAACGCAGCAAAAGCTCCTCGGAAAGTTTACCCCCTACCGTCATTGTTTGAGGCTTACCCATAGTAGCACTCCGAAAGCTGACTTATCTCTCAACCCGGTCCGGGGGGCAAGGATAACCGCTAGGTTGAGTTTCCATCGTTCCTGCAGATGCAGGAGCCGCTACCATCTCTTATGCAACTCAAATAGCAGTGCGACCTACGAATGCCCTTAGAATCAGAGCAGAGTGAATCGTGGCCTGACAAACCTGCAATCCAGGCTAAAACAGTATCTTCAATTTCCGTAACAAGAAGTTCGAGGGTGAGGTTCCCGTGCCGCTGAGATTTTCAACACCGCTCCCGTGACCCCGATTCACATGTTTCAGGAGCGCTATTTGTCGAACTGCAACTCCATGAGATCCAGAAAGTCCAGTCCCCACAGCCCCGCGTCCGCAATACGCGTGGCGATCTTCTGTCCCCTGTTCTCCGCTGCCTTACGCGATTCAGCAAGTATGACTATCGTCAGATCCCCCGTCATCGAATAGATAGGTTTCAATCTGGTGTTGGGCATGTCGATGCTCATCTGTTTCACTTCCAGGACCTTGTTGTCCCTCGACACGACCACCTGCCAGTCCGAAAAGCATCCTCCGACGAACGTCTCGTCTTCGTTCAAAGAAATCCACTTTACGTTCCAAATGTGACTGACACCGCAGAGATCTGGTATTCTCATGATGATAGATTTTAAGTTTCACAGTTTGAACTAGTATATCAGCAAGTGAACAAAAAACCAGAGCTTTCCAGCTCGCACGAATTGTTCCCGCATGCTCAGCTGAATGCCTCAAGTGGTGTGCCACGTTATTCCCGCAAATTCTTCAACCGTACAAAGGATTTGCGGGTGTACTTTCTCTTCGAGTAACGATTGGGTAACGTATGCCGGAAGAAACTGTTACCCGATTAGTTCAGAGAGACCGAGTGACTCTTCTGTGACAGGACCTGGCGGATTCTAAGCGCCAGCTCGGTGAGGTCAAATGGTTTCTGGATCAATTCGCCGGGCTTCCCTCCCTTCATCCCCTCGCCGAATTTATTGGAATCATATCCGGACATGTAGAGCGTCTTCAAGCCGTTCCTTCGCATGGATAATTTTTCACTGAGCTCTTTGCCGCTCATCTTAGGCATGATTACATCCGTCAGAAGGAGATGAATTTCCCCGGAGTAAGAGCGCGATATGACTTCGGCGTCGACAGGATCGGCCGCAATTATGACGTTGTATCCGCACTCTTCAAGGAAAGTCTTTGTCAAATTGAGCAGATCCGCCTGATCCTCCACAACCAGTACAGTCTCCGTACCTTTCAGCGACTCATCGGCCGATACCAGCTCGATACTCTGTATAGTCCCGGCAAACCTCGGAACGTAAACCGTGAACTTGCTTCCCTTCCCGAGTTCGCTCTTCACTTCGATCGTTCCTCCGGCCTGTCTGAGAATTCCGTAAACCGTCGAGAGTCCTAATCCTGTACCATGGCCTTTCGGCTTTGTGGTAAAAAACGGCTCAAAAAGGCGCTTCTGAATCTGCGTGTCGATTCCTCTCCCGCTATCCTCGAATTCCACAACGACGTACTCTCCCGGGGTTAATCTTGTACCGTGTGGGACATCCCCATTAAGGAATTTTTTATTGAATGTCCGAATCGTGATCGCACCGACGTCGTCGATCGCATCCTTCGCATTTGTTACGAGGTTAACAACTATCTGGTCGAACTGCGTAGGGTCGATATTGATGTTCCATAGTCCCTCCTCAGGTATGAACACTAGCCGAAGGTTCTCACCTATGATCCTATGGAGCATATTCATGATAGATTCGATGGCCGAGTTTACGTTTAATACTTTCGGAGAGACGATCTCTTTCCTGGCAAATGCGAGGAGCTGTCTTGTGAGGTCGGCACCGCGCCTTGCCGCTGCAAGAATAGCCTCCAGCGGCTGCCTGGAGGGGTCGTCTGCGGGAAGTTTCCGTTTAAGCAGGTCGCTGTATCCCACGACAACGTTTAGGATGTTATTGTAATCGTGCGCGACGCCGCCGGCAAGCTGCCCTATGCCTTCGAGCTTCTGCGATTGAAGGAGCTGTTCCTCGAGAAGCTTCCGCGCGCTGATATCCTGTTTGACGGCGACGAAATTCGTGATTTCACCGCGATCGTTGCGCACCGGGGTGATCGTCATAGACTCATCGTATAGAGATCCGTCTTTACGCCTGTTCACCAGTTCTCCGTGCCACACGTTACCGGCCAAAATTGAATCCCACATGTCCTGGTAAAACTGTAGCCTCTGTTTCCCGGACGCTACCAAATCTCTTGGATTCCTTCCCGCCACCTCCTCGAGCGTGTAACCGCTAAGAGTCTCGAAGGCAGGATTGGCCCACACGATGTACCCTTCCCGGTCGGTTATGATGATTGCGTTCCCCGCCGAGTTCAATGCTGCCATACGAAGGTGCATTTCTTCCTGGAGCACCCGCAATTCGGTGACGTCCTTGACGATAGTCTGTATAGCAGACTGTCCCCTGAATGCGATAGGCATACTCGTCACTTCGACAAATGCCACGGATCCGTCAAGCCTCAAAAGTTTCCCTTCCCGCGGCTGCGATGAAATCGCCTTTTCGTTCGACCTTTCGAGTAGCCTGCCGACAAGCTCCCGGGAATCGGGATGCACCACGGTCATTATCGAATTTCCAATAAGCCACTCTGATGAACCGGCTTTCAATAGCCCGAGTGAAGCCGGATTAAGGTACACGAACTTTCCACCGGAGTGGATCACGATCGCGTCGCGGGAGCTGTCGATGAATTCGATGTAGCGCATTTCATTCTCCCGTGCGATCTCCTCGGAGCGCCGCATTTCCTCGCGCTCCTCCTCCGCCACCCGCAATGCCAGTCTCACTCGCCGAGTCGCAAAAATCGAAACAGATGCTGCCAGAAGAAGAAAGAAGATATGCGGCAGGAGCATGCCCATCGAAAGCCCTTTCGATAAGGAGTGGATGACTCCGTCCCTTATGAGAAGAGCAAAGACAAATTCCGTCACCGCACAGACAGCCGCCGCCAAATATCCAGCCCGCTTTCCGAAAAGTAGTCCCGCCGTAACGACCACCAGCAGGTATCGATTGTTGTCGAGAGGTACCCGGTTTGAATAAAGAACACCGACGAGCGTCAGAACTCCCCACGCAGTTATGAGTAGAAGAATAATCGCCGGCCTCGTTCTTCCGCCGGAGTTCATCTTGAGACCGACACAAAATGCAACCGTCATAGGAAGGAAGAAGGTCATCCATACGATGGAATTGGCCGGATGAAAGATCGTGAGTGCTGCCCAAAGCAGCGTCAATGCACCGGTCGAGAGCCAGATATAGTAGTAGAAATCCCACGCGAGAGATCCCGTCTTGGGATCGCCTTCGACGGAAGGTTTGAATGGTAAATTCATTTTCATGTTAAAGCCCCGCCTCTCGCGATTCGGTGACATATAAGCCGGCTGATTCGTCACACGCCCGTTCAACTTATGAAGAGATGTGTCTTAAGAGAGAATGTCCCATCCTCCGGCGCCCATATAAACTGAAACAGCATAGATACTCTCCGCCCTTCTCCCTTTTCTCCTGTCATTTTCACACTCCTTAGATGGTCTCGCTCGTCTCCACCATCACGATCATATATCGGAACTATTAGCGTAATCTTAAGCATTTTCGGCGTCCGGTTTCCAGTCGCTATGAAAAGGAAAGCGCACAGGACAAGATCGCATCGTCGGGCCGCCTCCAGAGAACCCTCGGAAGCCACTGTCAATTGTTGCCGGGCGGAATCGTCTTCCGCCCGGCAACAACACACGTTCATCGAGATGCAGACCGGCCAGTTGCGGCTTTCCCGCCGGACAATATCTCCGGCAGCGGCATAGCCAGAAGCCAGCCGTATATGTTCGAGACGTACAGTGTCCCGCCAACTATCACGGGAGAAGACGGACCGAAGGCCCCGCCGATGTGTCTGTTTGTAATCAGCCTGCCGTCCGATGACTCAATTGCCGCAATATCGCCTGACTTGTAGGGCACGTAAAGTATCCCGTGATCTAGCACGGCGCCGGCGCGGATCTGCGCGCCAAGGTGGACTTTCCATAGTTCCCTGCCTGTTTTCAGATCGAATGCATAGTAGTTTCCCGTCACGGGACTTCCCTCGAAGACTTTCCCACCGGCAATCATCGGAGTGGCTGTCTTCATGGCAGGCGGAATCGGCCCTTGTGAGAACTCCTTCTGCCATAGAATCTTTCCTGTTGCTGCATCAAGAGCAAGAAGGACATTAGCCACGGGCTTTCCTCGATCCCCGGTCTGAACGGTTGCCTGCTGTACCACAATGCCGTCCGAATAGGCAGGCGTGCAATCGCCCATGCCGGTGGCAACCAGTTTCGGGAGGGTCATTCGCCAGGCAACCTTCCCCGTCTTCTTATTCAGGGCATAGAAGAAATTCGGGTGAGTCCCGCCGACGAAAAGGTACCTGCCTCCCAGAACCGGGGAGGACATGCTTACAAATGAGACGATATCCGAAATCCAAACCGGCTTACCTGTCAGTGCGTTCAGCTTGTAAACGTGGCCGTCGCCGGTGCCGATATAGAGGCTGCCGTGTTCGTACGCTGCAGTTGGCATTGCTTCGCCCGCGAAGTGATAAACCCAAAGCTCTTTTCCAGTTCTTGCATTAAGAGCGTAAAGCGAATTCAACCCCGGGCCGCGCGTCGGGCGTCGTCCCTGAACGTAAGCCATCGTGTTCGCATAGTTGAAGTATGCACTCCCCGTTGAAACAAACACGCGCCCATCGACGACAAGAGGATTGCTCATGTTCATGTTCCATCCGTAATGAGCCCATATCAACTTGCCGGTGATCGCGTTAAGCGCGTAGGTGTAACCGTTATCGCTCCCGATATATGCGATTCCGCCGACAACTGAAGCTCCCACGGGCATGCCGACACCATAGGCGGTCGTGATTATGCTGTTATCTAGTGGAGGTCCATCAAGAGGAATAGCTCCCGCACCTGCGAACTCCCATTTAACCCCTTCGCGCAAAATGCGGGGAGCATCTTTTGTCAACTGAAAGTCGGCGTTTCGTCCTGCGTTAGAAGCATACGTGGTCCAGGATGCGGGAAAATACTTCGCGTAATCGGCTTGCGGCAGGTTCGCCGGATAATACTGATATGGAAATTCTGTTGCGACCGGATTGTCACCCTTAACCTGGGCAAATGCCGGCACAAATTGCAACACAGCAAGTATGGCTGATGCCATGAAGATTCTTGTAAACACTTCTTTCTCCTTGAGAATGGTTTTCGATAAAACCGGCGGCAATTACCACATAGATAGTGGCTGGCCGGCCATTATTGGGAATGATATCAGAGAGAGAATGGAGGAGGAGCACGTCCTGTAGAGACAAAGACGCGCTTTGAACATTCAGCCCTGCTTCCGCTAACTGAAACAATCGTATGGCGGGCAGGCACAAAAATGTCCGCGGTGACTATGCCGGGGCTTACTGCGGTCTGCGCATAGACTTGCGCCGGGCAGGTGTGCGCGCTCTGAACCAGATTGAGTGCGCTTGTGAACGGGTTCAGTTCAGACTGACGGTTCAGATTGCCGAAAGGTGTTGAGCCGAAACGACCTAGCTGAAATGAGCCGACAGTCACGAAGTAGACAACCAGTATGTAACCGGCAATCCTGCTTCGGCCGTCTGAGACCATTCCTTTCCCGTTCGTCATGTTGATATTGACACATTCGGGTTCGAATAAGTTCCTGCGAGACGGCCCCGGCTGAAGAGCCAATCTTAAGACTCAGATTGTGCCGTTCCAACCTGACGGTTTATGTTGCCGCTCCCGCAGTGAGTTCATCGGTAACGAAATCAGTGAATGATTTCGGCCTGTAGCTTCGAGCGGCAGTAGCTTTCGGCCATCAGTCTGTCGAGAGATTCCTGCATGAAGAACAGCGACGGGAGAGACGGCTCCGCGGCTCCCCGAGCCAATTTGGGGACGATCCGTTCGGCTAGTCTGTCGGCGACTGCGACATACCTGCCCGAGAATGCGACGGTGTCGAATCCGCCCATAACGCCGATCGCTGCCCCACAACTCAGGAGGAGCCTGTACTCCAAAAGATCTCTGGCACGTCCGAACTCTCCCTCTCGTAGGACCACATCCGCTATCGTCACATTCTTCCCGGCAAGAGCCGTTAACCCGCTTTTCCTGGAAAGCATCTCGTTTATCGTCTCCGGCCCCCATTTCTTTTTTTCCTCCAGCAGTAGTATGATACCGGGGTCGATCTCCCCGCAGGTAGTGTTCCCGGGCAAACCTTCCATCGGGGTGGACCCGCTCGAAACGGTTACCGGCTTCCCGTCGTAAATGCCCGCTACTTCGGGAATAGGTTCCAGACAAATCGAGAGCACCCTTCGCGCTTCGATACCTTTCTGCCTGATCTTGCGGGCAAGGGCGCCATGGAAAATTCCATGATATCCAAATCTTCTTACATCACCGAGCCCTTCACCGTAAGAGTCCGGCAGGTTCCCATCGATGGCGTAGGTTCTTTCGCTGAGCGGCAGGTTAGCAAAGAACGCCGTCTCAAAGAAAAGTAAAATCTCCGGCGTAGGGACTATTCGTTCCAGAATCTTCAGCAATCTGACCGCAGTTGGAATATGAAGCGGCGACTGCGCTGCAAGTGATTTGAGTCTCTCAAGTACTGCCCGGTCATACACCTGCGTCTTCTTGAACTCTTCGCCGCCATAAAGGAGTCGCACGGCAATCGCTTCCGGTGAGTACCTGCCGATGAGTTTGCGCAATTCTTCCGATGTCAGGCCCTCGCCTCTGAACCGAATCTTCCCTGTCCATTCGACTTTGCACATTTCACCTGTCGGGCCGTGATATCTGTCCGTCACTTCATCGTCACGGGCGACGGAATAGACGAAGTACTCTATGAAATACCCTTCAGGAATTAAGACAATTAACCTGCTCATCGAGACATCCTCCTTTTTCTAATTCCGACGATCTGCGTTCTGCCGAGACGAAAAGTTCGTACGCGTTCTTGGCAATCGCCAGTTCTTCGTTGGTCTTAACTACAATTATGCGTACACGGCTATCCTTGGCCGAAATGTCCGCCGGATAATTTGAGATCTTTCTGTTTTTCCACTCATCAAGTCTGACACCGAAGAAATCCAGGTTCCTGCATACGGCTTCCCGGACGTATGGCACAGATTCGCCGATAGTATCGGTGAATATTATGGCATGGGGGGAACCAACGACCGTCAGGTATGCTCCCAGGTATTTCCTTACCCGCCATAAGTACACGTCGAGCGTCATTTGAGATCTCTCGTCGTCAGTCTTGGTAGCGCGCGAAATAATATCCCTGATGTCCGATGAAAGCCCCGACAAACCGAGTACACCGCTCTTCTTGTTGAGAAGATCATTGACTCTCGAATAGTCTCCTCCGGAATACGCAATCAGCTTAAGGATAAGCGCCGGATCCAGATCCCCGCATCTTGTGCTCATTACCAACCCCTGAAGCGGCGAGAACCCCATTGTGTTGTCTACCGATTTTCCACCCACGACTGCGCAGAGGCTCGCCCCTCCCGAACCGAGGTGGCAGCTGACAACATTGAGTTCCCCGAGCGGGATGTGTAAATATTCGGCAGTTTCCCCGGTAACATATTGATGACTTATACCATGGAATCCGTATTTCCTTATCCCGAGTTCCTCCACCACATCCGACGGAATTGGATACGTATAGGCGTAGCTCGGGATAGTCGAGTGAAAAGCTGTATCGAGCACGACTGCCTGCGGGATCTCGGGGTAAGCCCTGCGGCATTCCTCGATTATTTCCACGACCGGGGGATTATGGATCGGTGCAAGTCCTTTGATCATCTCGAGTGACTCAAAGTCGTCGTCCCTTATGATGGTATTAGACCGGAACTCCATCCCACCCTGTACGAGACGGTGGGCAAAAATATCCGGAGAAGGTCCCGACTCGCTCGCGAGTGTTTTCATCACCTCCGTAAACGCTTCCTTATAACTGCTTACGGCAATGCGCCGCACACTCTCACCTTTCCGGTCACGGTGAACTATTCGGGATGACTCAGCCGTTCTTCCTCCGATTCTCTGTACTTCTCCGCCCAATATCTCTTCCCCGGAAGGCATGGAAATCATCCTGTATTTCAAAGAAGAGCTGCCGCAATTCAAAACAAATATGTTCATATGTCTTTCGTAATAATGACTCCAGTTTTCTTCTATCTCAGCATTTTCTGCCGTCGACCTACATCGTTTGTTCCATCAGTCCACAATCCCATTCTCATTCTCATATTTCCAGGTCAGCCGTCCAGCCGAACACGGGAACTCCGACCAGACTGTGGACGATCGAGGACGTTCCGAGGATGGCTTCCGTGATTTTATCTGTCTCTACATATTCATTTTCAGAATGAGCGGTTTCTTCGAGTCCGGGGCCGTAGCCTATCGTCGGTATGTTGAAACGCTTCGTCAGTATCGATCCCGCTGTACCCATTCCAAGATGAGGAAGTTTCCATTTGCCTGGTTGGTTCTTGCAGCCGGCCGAAGTGAGAGCCTCCCGTGCCCGATCCATCAAAGAAGAGAATGGATTCGTCTCCCATGCGTTGCTGAGGTATCGTACCTGTACCGTCTGTCCGCTCTGCAATTTTTGAACCTCTTCCCTTACTTTGATATCGAATTGCAGATTGTGTTCGAGTGAAACATTCTGCAGGCTGTAGTTCCGGATCTTCTCCGCGAGTTTCTCAGTGTCGTCCTCCGGGAAGAGCCTCCGGTTAAAAGTTATGGAGACATTTTGCGATTCGGTGGCAAACTTCGGTTTCTCAACATTCATGAGCTCGAGGTAGCCGGGGACCCCCTTCAGCTCGCTCGCGTTCAACAAATTCTGGAACACGACATTGGCAGCATCCTGCAGGAAATTAGGATTCGGTGAATCCATGCCAATTCTGAATTCCACCCATCCATCGTGTCCGTAAAAAAGGCCGAGCCCTGTCGGCTCGCCGAGTATCGCATAATCCACTTTGATTTTCATTTCCGCGAGTGTCTTCGAGATCAGGTGCTGTACCCCGAGACTCAATCCATTTTCTTCTGAAACGGTAGCGGCTACTATCAGTGTTCCGCGCAACGGAAGCATAACCCGCTTCAGGAGGTAACCTGCGTATATCTGTGCAGCCAGTCCGCCCTTGCAGTCGGAGCTACCCACACCGTGGAGCCTTCCACCTGTCAGCTCACCCGAGTATGGAGGCATCTCCCACAATCCATCCTCCTCGTTGGGTGCGACAGTGTCCAAATGGGAGTTGAGCATCACCACCGGTGACGGATCGATTCCGTAAATAATGCCGAACACGTTGCCAAAATCATCCACGACCACTTTGTCGTAGCCTAGCTGGTACATACGTCTCTCGACGAGCCTTGCGACACTGTTCTCGCAGAGACTATGGCTGGGTGTTCTGACGAGTTCGGATGCAAATTCCGCGGCCTGCTTTCCAAGGTGGTTCGCGTGTTCTTTCAGAAGTGTGTACATCGTTTTTCCCTTTCTTGGTTTCATCTGATTATGGCTCAAGAGGCGTGCCGAACATTATGGCGCTAAGAAAACCTCCAATCCGCGAGATTCTGCATTGTTGCTGATGGGAACGCTTTGTATTTTGCAATGGTTGTATTGCAAAGCAAAATACTTCGATGGTTCGGTCAAATTAAAGGCGGGGCTGAGTTTGTTATCTCAACGGTTGAAAGCATGAAAGCAGAAGATCTAAGGTTAGACGAGTTAGTAAACTTCTCAGAGGGAGCGTTGACGCTTCGAGGACGCGAGGTAGTGCTTCACAGCCTTCACGCGTTCGCCCAAATAAGAAAAGATCTTATCGACACAGCCGGTCTCGAACACGCGAGAAGCATCCTTTCGAGGTTCGGCTATTTTCAGGGACAGGCTGACGCCTCCGACCTCATGAATAATTTCAAGTGGGACGATAAGGAAGAATTGATACGGGCAGGATGCAAACTTCATTCTCTTGAAGGGATTGCGAGAGACATCGTAAACACACTGGAATACGAGCCCGGCTCGCATCATTTCCTGATGGAGATAAGCTGGCATGATTCAAAAGAGGCACTGGAACATCTTTACACCATCGGCCCTGCCGCCCAGCCAATCTGCTGGATTCTAACAGGTTACTTCACCGGTTTCGTTTCGCTGAGCCTGGGCATCGATGTCTATTTTATTGAACAGTCATGCAAGGCGCAGGGTGAGAAGGTTTGCCATGCCATCGGAAAAGATTTGGCTTCATGGGGCGATGAGATCAAGCCGTACATCGGCTATTTCAAGACACACGACATAAAACTCCGGATCGAGAAACTCACCGATCAGCTGAAACAGAAGTCTTCACTCCTGAGGAAATACGAGAAGGAGATCGCCGCACTCGGGACCGCTGCGAAGCCTTCATTCATAGAGATCCACAGCAAAGCCTACAAACAGGTCCTTCTCGTCGCCAACAAAGTGGCCCGCTTCGATTCAACGGTTCTCATCACTGGTGAGACCGGTGCGGGAAAGGAAGTACTCGCGAAATACATTCACCGGCTGTCGCCCCGGTCAAAACAGTCTTTCGTTGCGGTGAACTGCGGGGCACTTCCCGAGTCGCTTCTCGAGAGCGAATTATTCGGACATAAGGCAGGGTCCTTCACCGGCGCGGTAAAGGATAGAGTCGGCCTGTTCGAGGAGGCCGATAAAGGGACGATATTCCTCGACGAGATAGGCGACATAAGCGAGACTATGCAGCTGAAGATACTGAGAGTTCTTCAGGAGCGCGAGATTATGCGCGTCGGGGAAAGCACACCGAGAAAGGTCGACATCAGGATAATCGCCGCCACGAACAAGAACCTGCAGGACATGATCGCGCGAGACAAGTTCAGAGAGGACCTCTATTACCGGCTCAGCGTCATGGAGCTGAATGTCCCGGCTCTGCGCGAACGAAAAGAGGATATACTCCCCCTTACCAGGTTCTTCATAGACAGGATGTCGAAGAAGCTCCACATCAGGAATCTGCACATCGACTCTTCGTGCATCGACTACTTGCAGGATTATGGCTGGCCCGGAAACGTGAGAGAGTTGGAAAACGTGATCGAGCGTGCTGCGATACTCAGTCCGGACGGGAATATCCTCCCCCAGCACTTGCCCCCTGCTTTAGTCAATGCGAGTAAGAAGTCTTTCGAAGCCGTCCTCGATACCAATCCGTCGCTCGAAGATATGGAGCGTGCTTATATCGAAAGAGTCCTGAATCTCACGGGAGGAAATAAATCCAAGGCCGCGCGCATCCTCGGAATAGACGTGTCGACACTATGGAGAAAGCTCAAGTCAGGTTCCGGGGGACATCGGACAGGCAATACTTGATCACCACCCGTTGCCCTTACTCATCGCGATGCGTTCGAGACGGAGTGAATCATATCCTCCGGTTAAGAGCCTGCAAAAGTCCAATTGTTCCCGATCAATGGTACACGATGGTCGGAGGCGCCTCGCGCCATGTCACAATTCCAAAATTCCCGGTATAGGGAAACGATGGAGGCGCTGAAGTAGACAGTCGCGGATCATACACATAGTTCTTGTTGTACCCTGTCTGTATAACGGTCTTCCCACTCCAGTCGGTGGTGAATGTTCCGACTGGCCCCCGGATATTGTTCGCAATTGAGCCGTACAGATTGATCTTGTCGTATGGCCCGTTCTTATCATATCCCTGATAGCTAAATGATCCGTTCTTTGCGTAGATAGCAGCCTGGATAGTGACATCCTCCTGCGTACCCGTCAATGTCACATTGTTGTCGGCGACCAGCCCAAGCATATCGGTGCTGCCGGCATTCTTTGTCGGGTCGGTTTTGTATTTGACATCCGCATCGATAAACACGTTACCGCTATTGCCGCTACCGCAATTGCCTTGCTGGGATACAACCGTCAACGTGCCCTGCAAAGTCCCCTGGACATGAGCGTCTCCATTTACGACCGCTACAACACCTTGAGGTGCAAACGTACTCAAAGGGACGGTCTGACTTGGTGTGGTGCTGGTTACAGTCACAGTTACCGTTCTTGTCTTTATAGTTCCCCAGAAAGTCGTATATGTCTGTGTGTAGCTCGAATCGTGTTTTCCCGTCGTGTAGTATGTTACATTCCCACCGCTGGCGTCAGACCCGAAAGTCATGTATAGATCGTAAGTGCTGCTCGGATCTGGGTTTGGATTGGTGAACGTTGAAGCAGGGCCGGCGGCGGCGGCGGTCGGCAGCACACTCGCCATCGTGTTGTTTGGTCCGCCGGTTACGAGACCTCCGAGAAATTGCGGCTTGTTTTTCGCATTGGGATCGTACACAACTCCCCCGCCGGTGCGGACCTGGCCGTTGAAAACCGGTTTGCCCGAGACATTCAATACGTCGTTGGTGTATAACGGACCTGTCACGACGTCGCCGGTAGTCCACCAGATGCCGTTCTCATTGTTGGAGTAGAACTGCCACTGCGAGTATTGCCTCATAGTGAGGATGACATCGACCTCGTCAGTGTAATCGGCTGCAGCATCGCTGTAGGTACCGATTGAACGCAGGACGCATCCGCTGCCACTTCCCACGGCCATAGGAGTAACCGTAACTCTATAGCTTGCGCTTCCCATCTTTCCAGACAAATCCAGATTTGTGGCCGCGGTATTCACAAACAGCGAATCGCACCCAATATTTGCACCGGCACAAGCCACGTTGTAAACATTGGCCTGACCGTAGTATGCAGATGCAGTCTCCACACCTTGAGTCGCCTCCTTGTTCCAGTATCTCCCTGCAAACGCAAAAGCCATCGCAAAGCTTAGTATCACAACCAAAGTCCCATTGCCGACCATGATATGCCTCCTACCTGTTATTCAAATTCTTACTTACAAGTCTCGTTTGCATCCAGGACGAAAATATCTGCTTGTTCGCAGTGTCGGCGTAGGCCGCAACCGGTTCCAGCCTGAGTTCGACTCGAATGAGTTGTACGGTGGACGGATTAGTAAACGGAGTATAAACGGTATCTCCGATCGCATCGAAATAAGTGAGGTGGAATACTGTCACTCCGAGATTCGAGCTATATGTTTTCGTGACACCGTTGATGGTCGTAGTCCGCGTCAGCATGCGAACGTTCGGATTGGGGCATCCCGGGATAGGGGTGGTGCCGAGCGACCACTGAACCCTATCCATCACCCCGTCATTATTAAGGTCGGCCTGAAATGCTATCGAGTTCGTATCACCCGATACGATATACTCGCTCGATGGGGTCGCATTTGTGAAGCTGTTGCAGTAACCTACCAGCCGAAAATCCCATTCAAGGTTCTCCACGACTGAGGTCATATTCTGCTGCACAGTGAGCGCGGTTTGCGCCGCATAAGTGTTGCTGGACGCCCTTTCATTCATCGAAAGTGCCGTCAGGAACAAAAGGCTGCTCACCACGATTGAACTAAGCAGGTCAAGTAAGGTAAGGCTCCCCATGATCAGATCCTCCCGACTCTGCCAAAGAACCAATACCCGAACACCGCCTGCATAAAAAGTGTGTCGGGCAAATCCTTGTTCCAGACCCAGATGTCGAGCCTTTTGAGTCTTGTCCTTGTTGTGGAATTCACGCTCAGATCCTTGTAATCGCCCACGTATGACACTCTCGTGCGTACGAAGTATGTCCCTGTGCCGAGAGTATCGGTTTCGATCCGGCCGGCGTTGTTCAGCCCATTGTAATCGTCAAGATCATCGAGGTCGGTCGGACCATTCTCCTGCCCGAGTGAATCCGGAGCCGTGAACATGGTAATTCCGGGCGCCGCACCGCCTACTGTCGCCTGATCGAAAGGCAGATTGCTCGCCTCCTGGATAATCGATGTGGCAAGCGAAACGGCATCGATCTGACAATTCGTTCTCACAAGCGTATACTGAGTCGCGTTGATGCCGCGGTTTGTACCCAGTATGACAGTTCCCAACAATAGCATTGCCGCTATAGTCATTAACATCTGCCCAGTCCCCATCAACTTATCTCCATTCTTTGGTTTCCCCGTCCCGTTACGGGGAGAATGTTCTTAAGCGTTTTCCGGCGCCCCCGCTTTTCAGTAGTTGAAGGGCCACAATGTAAAGCCTCGTGGCGGATTTCCACGTCAAATGGCCTTGGCAGAATGTGATTTTTGCCGCCCGCTCCCCCGAAGTATTTGTTTGAACCTCGGATCATTGCCCTTCACACGACTCTTTTTGATCGAGTAGTATTCTACTCGCAGAAAATATATCGGGCACCTCTCTGGAATGCAACCGCCCGAGAGGACTATGTGTCCTGGATCAAAGCAAAAAAGGAATGCCGGAATGTAAGGGAACTCTGGGAACTGGTGCGAAGGGACGGCGCTACTCGAAAGGTAGCTCTATCGTGGAACAGCTTGGTTCAAAAGTACTATTGCCACCAATCCATGATGAGATACTTGCCGACAGTCTTATCCTGCACGTTTTGGATCGCAGCTTTACTGTACCGGACGAGTGAGTTTCCTCTCTGGGAGTAGGTCGTGTTCTCCCCTGCCACGACGACGCCGCCATAGATTGCAGAACTGCCTTCCTGAGTGAACGATGTTGAAGACGTGGAAATTATAGTTGTCCCGTAAACAATTACCAGTCCATGAAATGTGAATTTCCCGGAAATGTTCAGCGACCCGTCTACGATTAGTATCCCGGAGCCGGTAACGGGCCCCGCAATATTTGTGTTCCCCGTGAAGTATGTTATCTGCGGTGACGCATCGGTACCGAGTGCGCCGGAGCTGAATGTCTGGCCGCTGTATACTTTGGCAAGTCGAATCATCGCATTGGCAAACGCTGTATAGTTCGGCGAGCCAGATACCCTCATCGTATCCGGTACCATGCCTCCCCTGCCGAAAACGTTGTCGTTCACCGATATGTTTGACGATGGAGTCGCCGAGTTAATTGCAACACCGGCAACAGAGTCGGGAGCAGGCGAGCCATTTATTACATTAGTGTCGATACCGCTGGTCGTCGCGTTTCCCCCGACTTCAATTGTCACTGACTTGCCGGCGGACATCGATACGGCACCCGGAGGTGACGGTATCTGAAGAGGAACCGGGTAAAGTTTATTCATGATCACATCGCTGTCTCCATCATAGACCCCGATGCTTGTCATCATGAGAGTATCCAGCGTCTGACCGGCCAGGGTATCATAAATGCCTGTGATGGAATCTATCTGAACCGTCGCGCTTCCCTCAAGTAACGGATCGATCGTGTACGTTCCCCGCATTGTGGGGTCGTCGTTCAGTTTCCGGATGAAAATTTCGGCCGCACTCGATGCGACGTCCTCTGCGCGCGTCTCGCCGTAGTAATTCGTGTAATTATTCACGGCAGATGTCGCTCGCCTGTTCATATTGTATCCCACTATCGAGAGTGAGAACAGAAGCATAACGACTGCGATGATTGCAAATCTTCCCATTGCCTATCCTCCAATCACATCAGGGTCCGAAGGTTCTTTGGGCTGATATACTCTTCCCAATATGCTCCGGCATAAGTCGAATCAGACATGAGTTTATTGGGACTCTCCACCGAAACTGCAACTCTGATGGACTTTATCCTTGCAAGGATGCTCAGATTTGTTGTATCAGCACCCGATATGTTTAGCCTGGCTCCCGTACTGTCGAAGTACTGAAGGTTGAAGTATGTCTGTCCAAGCGTTGCCCCAGTAGGGGTACCGTTGTTCACAGAGCGGTATAAAATCCTCATGTTCGGATTAAGGCCCGATCCCGACAAAGGAGCGCTGACCCAATAGTGTACTGTGTCCGGATGCCCGTCTTGTTCGAGGTCGGCGCGAAAGACGATGGCATTCGAGTCCGCCAACAATATCGCAGGTGAAGCCCGGTAGCCGATTTTGTAAAAGTCATAGGTAATTGTATTTGCGATTGCGGTGATGTTCGACTGAGTTATCACTGAGACATTGGTATCTGAGCCAGCATCGGACAAGGCTGCATTCATTTTCAACACTGCCAGCATCACTAGCCCCGCCATTATAATCGAACCCGCCGTATCTATCATTGTATCCATGTTCGTCCTTAGAAGCGCGGCCGAAAGCCGCCTATGTAACCACAAAGTCTCGAAGGCACAAAGAAAAGTTGTCGGTTCTGCATCAATTGAGCTGAATTGGTGTCTTGGTGACTTCGTGGTTAGACATTTCGGCCGGCTTCCTAGTTTTTATACCTGTAAGACACGATATCGGACAGCTCAAGCGTATGAGTAGGAGTGCTGATATACGGGTTCTCAACTAACACGACAATTTTCTTGTAGAAGGTCTGAACCGTGCTGCTGTCCCCGTTTCCATCAACATAGTATACGCTGCAATACCTTTTGAAATATCCGAGTCGGGGCGTCGATACCGAATCAACAAATCCGTTGTAGTCGCTGATATCGTCATAAGTGGTGTCTACCCCGGGCACATCGCTGGCGTCGGGTCCGAGTCGATCGGGTGGAGTAAATGCTGAGGCGCTGTCTGTAGTCAAAGGGGGAAGGACATTGTGGTCGAAGTATTTTACGGTAATCTCTTCAATCATCGCCTGTCCGATTGCAGTACCGGTGATCATCGCTTCAGAACCGTACACGGTATCTGTCTGATTGAGCAAGAGCTGATTAGCGGATATGGTAACGCTCGCAAGGATGGTAAGCGCCAGCAGCGCCAGCAGCATCTGTCCGGTACCCATTTATTTTCTCCTCGATCAATGGTTCGGGTGCATTCGGGGAACAATAACAACTCCTCACCCGCATATGAATCGGCAATATGTATGCCGGGCAAGAAGGTGCGATTCTTGGTGAAATGGGAGTGGGATTTGGAAAAGGTCGGAAATATTTACAGGCTACAGGTATTCTTTCCGCCTTAAGCGAAAGTTCCGGGACGATCCCTTGCTCGTTATGAGACCGTGTCCAATGAGTCCCGGCGGCAACCGGAAAGAAAACACCTCTTTGGTACTGATGGATGCCATCTTGCAGCTGACACCTCTCCCCTCAGTACCTTCGTCTCAACCTCGCCACGCGACTATCTGAAAGCCTGAAGCCGTCGGGAAGAAAGGAGGCGCTTCTGTATCGAACCGATTGTCATACCGGTAGTGCTTGTGGTAGCCACTCTCCAACTGATCGCTATAGGAATTGAATTGACCTACGTCCCCTCTCTGATAATTGGTAATTGACCCATAGAGATAAATACTTCCAAGAGGTCCGGCATTTACATCGTTATATCCCTGGTAGCCAAAAGCGCCCGACCGCGCGAAAATTCCTGCGTCGATGTATACGTTTTGCATCGGTGGCGAGGTCTCAGAAATCGTAACGTTGTTGTTGGCCACCAGACCGAGCATATCGTTGCTGGGTCCCGTCGAGGGATCGTGTGCATATGTGATGTTCCCGTCGATATAGACATTCCCGTAACCAAGTCCAGAGCTCCCGTCGGCAACAACGGTGGCCCTTCCGTTAACTACGCCCTGGACATGGGCATTCCCTTTTGAAATGTAAATCACGCCGTTCGGTGCAAGCGTGCTGAGAGGAACTGTCGAGTCCTGAGACATCGTGTTATCCTTGTATGTGACAGTTCCATCGGAATTGAATGTCAGATAGACATCATACTGACCGCTACCCGGGTTCGAAAAGACTTTCCCTCCCTGTGAAGCCGTCTGCAGGGTCGAAAGACTGTTGGGAAGATTAATGCTAACTCCCGACTGGTAACCTCCGTAGAAGTACGGATGGGCGCTTCTGCTCGGCAGTTTCGGATTCGTTCCGAGCCTCGTGGTAACCTTCCCATAAAAGACCGGGCTTCCGGATATGAAGAGTTTCGACTCGGTGTGATACGGTCCCCACATCGTATCGCCTGTGATCCAGTAAATGCCCGACTCTATCACCGAGAAGAAGGCATACTTGGTGAAAGAATACGGGCTCAACAATACCTGAACTGTATCATGGAGATCCTCGTAATTCCCGACGGAAGTAATCATGGTATCGGTCACACCGAACTTATCGTACGACGAAGTAGAAATATCGTAAGACCCTCCGGCAAAATTCCCCGACATCGAGATGGCCGGAGTCCCCGGGTTTCTGAAGATGGTGTCGGCTGCGACGTTTGCGGCGCTCACTGCTATGTTATGAGCTACCGTCTCGTTGTAGTATTGGACGAAATTGTCCACGGCGTCCGTACTCGTCCTTTCCCAATATCCGCCCGCCAGCGCGAATATAAGACTAAACCCGAGTATTACGATGAGTGTGCCTCTTCCAACCATACCTGTACCCTACCTGTTCCTTAAGTTGCGTGAAATCAATCTGGTCTGCCTCCACAACGCAAAGTTCTGATTGTAAGTGGTATCGCCATAAGCCGCTGTCGGCTCTATTTTCAGAGTGATCTCGACCATCTGAACCTGCGATGGTGCGTAGATCGGTGTGGGAAGAGCCTGCCCGAATCCATCAAGGTACTTTAAGTCAAACTGCACGACACCAAGATTCGAGCCGACAGGAGGATCGCTATTGATTTGCCTGTAAAGCATCCTGACGTTTCTGTTGGCACATCCGGGTATCGGATTCGTCCCCAGAAAGTACTTCACTGTGTCCAGCACGCCCGTATTATCCATGTCCGCCACAAACCATATATAGCTTGAACTGCCTTTTACAATGTACATGTCGGGATTCGGTTGAACGTTGGGATCTGCGCAATATCCCATCCTTCTGAAATCGTATTCCAGAATCTCAACGAGCGAAGTCAGATTCTGTTGAACTGTCAGGTTTGTCTCTGAGTAGTAAGTAGTCTTGATGGACTGCTGGTCCATTTGAAGAGCCGTGAAAAGCAGGAATCCACTTATCAGCATCGAGCTGATTATGTCTAACATTGTACTTGAGCCCATCGCATCCTCTCCTAAAAATACCAGTAACCGTAAACGGTGTGCATCTTGACAGTGTCGGGAACGTCTTTGCTCCAAATCCACACATCGAGCAGTTTGTACCATGTGCGATGGTCGACCGGATTATCGAGCCCGCTTGCAGGATCGACGTAATAGACGCGAGTCGAGTCGTAATATATTCCGGTTACTACCGAGTCTACCGTAACGGTGTCGATTCTCAGAAGCCCGTCATGGTTCAGTCCGTTGTAATCGTCGAAATCGTTGAAATCGTTGGGGTCTCCGTTTTCCTGGCCGAGCAGGTTGGCAGGCGTGAGCTGCGAAAGCTGCGTCACATTGTTGGTGTCTGTGTTTTCATCGAATGCTTTCCCCTCGGCTTCCTCGATGGTCGATGTAGCCAGCGAGACCTCTTCAAGACCTATGTTGGAATTGAGCAGAACCTGCCCTGTATCGTTGATGGTCCTGTCCGTGGTGAGGATTACAGTACCGAGAAGCATGATAGCTGCAATCGTCAGCAGAGTCTGACCGGTACCCATACTTCATTCCCTTCTGTACTACGCTGTGTATTATCGTGACCGAGGGACCGAATCCCGGGTCTCCATCCCGGCATTTCCTCGGCGCGTCCCTATCGTTGTTAACTCGCTTACAGATCATACCACTTCTGTGCCGAAGTTCGCAACTTTGATGGGTGAAATAACACCCAAAAGGATCAAAACTCGTCGATCCTTTTATGGTATTGACTCCGTACGAATCTTACCCCGGTTAAGCTGTGAACTATTTACCTGCGGTGGGTAAATGTTACCTCATGGAAAGTGACCAGTATCACTCCCATGTTCAGTTTATCTTGCCGTCTGCTCGGTCTCTATGAAATCGGTAGGGTTGTAACCGTTCTTTTTCAATATGTCGTCCACCGATTGCCTCTCCGAAGGTGTGAGGGAAGTTGTGCGGCTCAGTATCCATCCGAATTTCCTGGAAGGCGTACCGACTACCGCGTACCGGTAATCCTTGTCGAGTCCTATTATCCAGTAATCCCCCCAAAACAGATGGATGCCCAATATACTTACAAAGCTCACCTTCAGCTTCGCATCCGTCTTCCGGTCGACCACTTCTGCTATTCCCCTGGCTACGCTGACGCTGCCGTCGCTCTTGGTGCATTTGTTTACGACTTCTATGTCGCCGTCCTTGAGAAGCGTGTATGTCGCTGTTGTATTCATGGCACACTGCTTCTGGAAAAAGTTCGGCAGCCTCGCTATCTCATACCATTTACCTACGTATCTATTTAAGTCGACCGAGTCCACAGTGACGACCTTTGCATCCGACGGAGCAGCCTGCGCTCTTGCAGCCATCGGTCTCAATGCTATCAACATGAGAGACAAGATAATGGCATTCATTTCTGACATCCGACACCTGCTTTCTTCAACTTGAACAATTCCTTTGATCGAACTAAACAAATTAATAAATGGGGACCTTTTCAGCCACCGGCATCGATTTTTCGATTACAGTGCTTTTCGAGATGAGATCCACCGAGCTGCCTCCGGCCATCACTTCGAGCGGTCCCGATTCAACGACTCGCTCCATCCCGGCATTTATGAACGACAAGTCATATGGAGTGAGTATGAAACTTACAGTCTTCGTCTCTCCTGCGGCCAGCTCCACCCTCCGAAAACCCGCAAGCTGCTTCACCGGTCTCGCGACCGAAGCACAGTCCTGCCTGATGTAAAGTTGTACCGTCTCGATGCCGTCTCTCTTTCCCTCATTCGTGACATCGACAGTAACCAGAAACCGATCCTTAACGCCCGGGTCCGGGATGACATTCAGCTCGGAGAATCCAAACTTCGTGTAGCTCAGCCCATAGCCGAATGAAAACAGCGGGGTCCACGGTATGTCGGTGTACCTGGAAGTGAAACGTTCTGCCGAAGGCGGCCGCCCGGTATTCATATGATTATAAAATATCGGAACCTGTCCGACACTTCTGGGAAATGTGACCGGAAGTTTTCCGCTCGGATTGTAATTGCCGAAAAGCACATCCGCTATCGCGTTTCCCGCTTCGGTGCCCAAAAACCACGTCTCGAGAATAGCGGGCAGGTGTTCCGCCGACCAATTTATGGAGAGAGGTCTGCCGTTCATCAGAATCTCCACGACCGGTTTTCCTGTGGCAACTATCGCTTTGACCAGATCCTCCTGAACGCCGGGTAAGTCGAGCGACGATCGCGACTCCGCCTCGCCAGTCATCTCAGCTCGCTCCCCTACAGCAATTACCACAACATCCGATTCCTTAGCCGCCACAATAGCTTCAGCGAATCCTGAGCGGGAGGTATCTCTAACCCCGCAGCCCTCGGCATACATCACCTTAGTCTGCGGCGACGCAGCAGACTTAATGCCGGCCAACAGCGTCACTACGGGAGCGGGCTTCCCCTGGCATGGCCAGCAACCGAGCATGTCCGGCTTGCTGTCGGCGAGCGGGCCGATGACGGCAATACTTTCTATATTCCTGCTCAATGGAAGAATATTTCTGTCATTCTTCAAAAGCACTATCGCTTCTCGGGCAGCTTCCCTCGAGACCTTCCTGTACTCTGGGAGCATCAGGCCGCTCTTCGCCATCGCTGGATCCGGGTACGGATGCTCAAATAGACCGATCTCGAATTTGATCCGGAGGATTCGCCTCACCGCATCGTTGACCGGCTCGATCGGGATTTTCCCTTCCCGCACTAATACTTCCAGATGATCGTGGTACGGCCCTACCATATCCATATCCACACCCGCAATGACGGCTTTCATCACAGCCTCCGCCGAATCGCAAGCGACCCCGTGGTTGATCAGTTCAGTCACCGCATCCCAATCGCTCACTACAAAACCTTTGAACGGCCATTCGCCTTTAAGGATATCCCTGATCGTGAAAGAGTTCGCAGTCGCGGGAACTCCATTAAGGTCTTCAAACGCGCTCATGATGGTCCCTGCACCGGCATCGACCGCTGCCTTGAAGGGAGGGAGATAGACTTCGCGAAGTGTTCGTTCGGAAACTTCCGCAGAATTATAATCCCGTCCTCCCGCCGCCGCACCGTATGCCACATAATGCTTCGCGCAGGCGACAAGGCGACTCTCCGGCCCCAACTTCCTTCCCTGGTAACCTTCCACCAGCGCGTTCGCCATAGCCATCCCGAGGTACACATCTTCACCGGCCCCCTCCGCAATTCTTCCCCACCGAGGGT
The DNA here is from genome assembly GCA_021811615.1 of Bacteroidota bacterium. Lineage (GTDB taxonomy): Bacteria > Bacteroidota > Ignavibacteria > Kryptoniales > JAKASW01 > JAKASW01. Next base: position 17,909 of record JAJZNW010000070.1, on the reverse strand, counting down.
CTCGGGCAATATCCACCATCGGCGAGAATGTCCACCTGACCCCTTGCGAGCAAGCTTCTTTCGCCGAGACCTCGGCACTTTCCCTCACTATTTCAGGATTCCATGTGCTAGCCCATGCAATAGGTATCGGGAAAATGGTCGAATAGCCATGTATTACGTCAAGCCCGAATAATATGGGAATTCCCAGTCTCGAGTCGCGTACCGCCGCATGTTGAAGCCTCTCGATCTCGCCCGGGTCGGTAACGTTCAGGAACGAGCCTACCGATCCGTCTCGCGCGAGCTGCCCGGCATTCTTCATCCCGGCATTATACTGGCACATCTGCCCGATCTTTTCTGCAAGACTCATCCGACTCAGCAAATCCTCGACCCTCTTATCAACTGGAATGTTCGGATTGAGGTAGTCGTAGCCAAATTTCTTATCCTGAGATCCCCCGATCTTTTCTCCCGCGAATGCGATGGAAATAGATAATACTATGATGATAAACGAGAGCGGCTCGATGAGCCGCTTCATACCTTCAGACAGACTGGACATTGTGCAGCCCTCCCGCGTGTTGTCCCTGACATGTGAAACTGAAAATCTACACAGTAATAGTCCCCGTCAGATAAGTGACCGCCTTCCCTGAAATTTTAACCTTATCCACGAGGTCTTCACAGAAAAGTTTTCCACCTCTCCTCGAAATCTGCATTGCGGCAAGCTGTCTCTTCCTCAGCCTCGAACTCCAATATGGAATGAGCGTCGTGTGGGCCGATCCCGTAACGGGATCTTCGTTAATACCCGCCTGAGGTGCGAAGTATCTCGAGACGAAGTCCGCATTCTTCCCAGGTGCCGTCGCGATTACACCGAGGCACTCGAGTCTCCTGATTTTATCTAAATCCGGCTCAAGAGCTTTTACTGTTCCCTCATCCTCGAAGACCGCCATGATATCTCTCGACTTGAAAACCTCTACAGGTCGAGCTCCAAGCGCCGCCGCTATTTCATCAATACCGGAATACACCGCGCCTTCTCTTCTCGGGAAAATCAATGACATCATATCCCCGCCGTATATGACCTCCAGGATTCCGCTCTTCGTCTTGAAGCTTATTTCGTCCTCCTTGTATTCGAGATGCTCCTTGAATGTATATGCCGTCGCAAGAGTCGCGTGCCCGCAGAGATCTACCTCAACCGCCGGTGTAAACCATCTGAGCTCGATACTGTTATTCTTCCTCACCACGAAGGCCGTCTCGGCAAGGTTGTTTTCTTCAGCGATGTTTTGCAGGGTTGTGTCTGGTAGCCATCCCTCGAGAATACAGACCGCAGCCGGGTTGCCGCGGAATCTTTCATCGGTAAAAGCGTCGATTTGATAAATTGGAATATTCATTCTTGACCTGTCGGTTTTTCAAAATGAAGAATTGGGTTGCATCGCAAAACACAAACGCGATGCAAGGTATTGAACGCCGGTCGCATCATGGCATTGTTGAGATGGTGGTTGTTACTCCCAGAAGATAACAGAAGAGGACGAGATAAAGTAGTGCAAGAAATGCGTTGCAGTAACCGCTGAGTTACCGGTTATCGACACTACGTCATTCAATAAAATGGACTCCTGGCAATCGCGAGAAACCGCAAAGGGGAAGTGTTCTTATCAGCCGTTCGTTTCAACGTATGGCGCGGAAAAGCTTACCGAGCGGTTATGTTTTGCAGATTCAGCAGCTGTTCCACGAAGCGTCTGGAAACGCCATCGAAGCCCGCGCGAGACCGGGCGAGCCAAACCCTTAGCCTTTGTCCGACATTCTCTCTGGCGTCGCCGCCGGTGAACCTTTCTCAAAGACCCTGGGGTTATTCGTCAAAGAGCGAACGTACTTACCCCGCTCGTGCCGGTAGGGATGTGCTGTCTTCGCCACCTTTCCATTATCGCCTCATGTCCTTCACGATAGGTCGGATAACGAAGTCGCCAGCCGAGATCTTCTTTGGCACGTTTGTTCATACATTTCATGCTTTGAAGCAGGTATTGGACAGTGATATCACCGATCGCGTGTTTGGCCAGGAAGATGGGAATGCTTCCCGGCTTCGGGGCGCCGAGAGCCGCGGCAAGAAATTCCACAAGGTCCTTGTACTTGACCGGTGCATCGTCGCAGATGTTGTAAACCTTGCCGATGTTTTGTTTCCCTCTCTTCACGGCGGCAATTACTGCTTCCGCAGCATCGTCAGCCGTGACCAAATTCCAATAACCGGTTCCCCTTTCGATCAAGGGAAATTTACCCCGGCTGATCATGTCATACATCGTCGTCGTATGTTTGGAATCATGGCTGTAAACGTTGCTGAACCTTAGGATAAGGCCTGGTAGCTTCTCTCGTGTGATTGCGTTGAGAACCAATCGTTCCGTTTCAACCGAAGATTCCACTACCGCGGGCAAATTGTCTGCAGGCGGGCAAGTCTCGTCTACCCATTCGCCGTGTCTCCTCCCGTAAAGGAATGTCACGCTCGACTGTATATAGAGTTGGGCGCTGTTTCTCTTGGCTGCCGAAAGAAGATTCGCAGTTCCCTCGATCTTTATTCTATCGTTGAGAACCCAGTCATCTATGCTCGTCCTGGATTTCGTCGGTATCGACGTGGCCAGATGAATAAAGGTATCGCAATCCGCAGAAATGGAGTAAAGCCCTTCACGATCGAACAAATCGCCACGCCGCGCTTCCGCTCCAAGTGTAGCAAGTAAATCGTCGTTGTCGATCGAACGACTGAGGCCTATTACATCGTGTCCCTGCGAGATCAGCAAAGGGACAACTCTTCTGCCCAGCACACCCGTCCCCCCCGCAACGAAAATCTTCATTACATTTCCTCTCTGTGATGATTTTTGTTGCTCAAGGCTCTATACCGCATATTCTGAATGCCGTACACGCCGTCGGTGCTTACGCAACAACCATTTCCATATCTGTTTAACAAATCCGTGATGAATAAGTTCACTTTTAGTGGAAATGCTTATACCCCGACCTCGCCTTGTAAATTCCATCTTCCCCCGTAGATGTACAGCTCCGTTCAAGCGCCGGCGCCGACCCGCCTGAGAAGTGCGCGGCTGCCGGAGACATCTTCGACTCCTTTGCCGCGCAGCCAATAATCAGCCGGCGGGCCGAACCATTCTATCGGCTTAACTGGACTAATCTAAGAGAGTAAGGAATCGTAGCTCTCTTACGGCTCGGCCAACTCTATCACTTTCGGCTGCACAAGCCGCGCGAAGTCCCTGTAAGACATCTTAATGACTTCCCTGTGCGAGCAGGCGTTAAATGCTATCTCTTCCTGCTCTGACAGAAGTTCGGAGACAAATACATCCATACCGTAGACGTTCCCGAACGGCGGCATAGCTCCGGCTTCACAGCCGTGAAAATTACCGACGAATTCGTCTTCTGTGGCGAGCTCTACTTTCCTCGCACCTGTCACATCTCTGAGCAGGTGCAGATCGACTTTGTGAGAAGCGGGGAGAACAGCCATGCATAGTCTGCCGTCGATCTTCACGATGACCGTTTTGGCGAGCTGGTCGGTGGGCACGTGCGCCGAGTGTGCGATTTCCTGCGAGGTGTATCCAAGCGAATGGCTGATAACCACATACTTCACCCCGTGGTTGTCCAGGTATTCCTTCAACTTGTCCAGATTCATGACGACCTCCTTTACGGTTACGTTTTTCGTTACCGCCGGAACTGCTGCGCCGCCGTCAGGCCGGTTCGCTTAAGCTTAGGGAATACGTGCTTTCTCTGAGTCGTATGAAGAAGAGTTATCGGATTGGTGCTCCGCAACAAGGAATGCCGGAATGTGCGCCGGTCTCGTGGACTCGCAGTCTCCGGACAGTTTTGGATCGCCCGGCCAAATCTGAAATTCCTGCATAGAGACGATCTCGCGGGTAAGTTAATCTCAGTGACGAAGAGTGTCAACACTACCGTCGGGTACTATTGCGGACCTTCGTTCGATTGCGAATGTCGTGCATTCGAACTGCCTCTAAAGAGGCAATTCATTTCTTCAATTAAACTTCCCCTTCAAGCCCCCGAGGCTGATACGTCCTGCGCCAAAAAGGAAGAGACATATTCCACCGAGGAAGTAAAAAGCATCCAGTTCAAGAGCCCAGCCTCCAGCCGGATTGAGCATGAAAAAGTGCGAGTGAGTCACAAGGACAAATGCCATGAAAAGGTCGAACGACAGGACTAGCCCTGCAATCCTCGTATAAAGTCCGAATATGATGAAGATGGGCGCAATTACCTCGCCGACATAAGCGCCGTACATTATGAAAGCCGGCAGGTGAATTGCCGCGAGCGGACCTGCCATCCAGGCTACACCGTGTTCGATTTTCGACACGCCGTGAAACAGCATAAGGCCGGCAACGGTCAACCGCAGGACTAATTTCCCGAGGTCTTCAGATATACTCTTCGCAGCTTCCATAGATTGTTCCTCTGTTTTGTATGTCTAATATTCTCTACCACGTCGTTCCAAGTATAAACCCTTATGGACACAGCTTTGTTCCATCTTCCCGGAATAACCGGCAAGCGACTCAACTTCACCGGTACTCCAGTCCATAGTCCCTCAGGCATCAGGTAAATCGTTTGCATGCTGGGGACACCGATGCGATATTTAACGTAATGACTGTGTGCCTTGCCCCCGAGGTAATTCAATTCGTGCAACGAAAACGGGCACCGGAGCAAATTCACAGTCACGACACTCCAAAAGAGGCGCGCATGCTTCAGTGACAAAAATCTTGAAGCCGTAATTTTTCCGTACAAAAAAAACAGGAGGTCCAATGATCGCGCGAAGTACGAAACGAGAATTACTTATGGCACTTCTCGGAACCTGCATCATTTTCGCCTTCATGACTTTACCAGGGATTTCAATGGCTCAACAGTTAAAGTACCCCAACACATTTCGGGACACGGTCGTCAACGATTATTTCGGGACCAAAGTGCCTGCCCCATACCAATGGATGGAAGCACAAAACAGCCCGAAGGTCGAAGAATGGGTCGAAGCCGAGAACAAGGTAACTTTCTCCTACCTCGACAGGATTCCATACAGGAGTCGGATTCAGAAAAGGATTACCACGCTTTGGAACTATCCGAAGGTCGGTGTCCCGAGCGAACACGACGGCATTCTCTTCTACAGCAAAAATACGGGCCTGCAAAACCAGAGCCCGGTATACATGGAGAAAATGGTCAAAGGGAGAGCCAAGCTGGTCCTCGATCCGAACAAACTCTCTCCGAATGGCTCGATCGCCCTTTTGGAATACGACGCATCGCCCAACGGCAAATACTTCTGCTACGGCCTGTCCGAAGGCGGCGCCGACTGGGAGGAATTCCACGTGAAGGACATCGCCACCGGCAAAGACTTCACGGACACGGTGAAGTGGGTGAAGTTCTCAGGCATCGCCTGGACGAAAGACAGCAAAGGATTCTTCTACTCCCGCTTCCCTGAGCCGAAGAAAGGAGACGCGCTGATGTCCGAAGCGGTGGGCCAGATGCTTTACTACCACAAGATCGGAACTCCGCAGAGCGAAGACAAACTCTTCTACAGCCTGAAGGACTTCCCCGGGTGGTACGTCGGAGGCAGCGTCACTGACGACGGTCATTACCTGTTCATCATTCTCAACAAGGGGACCGAATCGCGGAACAAGGTCTACTACGTCGACTTGAAAGATGCTAAGCATCCCGATCTTTCTTCGCCCGTCACGCCGCTTTTCACCAAGGATAATGCCGAGTACTACCCGATTGGGAACGTCGGGAAGACGATCTATTTGCAGACCACGCTCGGCGCGCCTAACCGCAGAATTGTCTCGTTCAATATCGACGACCCATCTCCGGAAGCATGGAAGACAGTAGTTCCTGAAACGAAGAACGCCATCCAGGGCTCAATGCTCGCCGGCGGGCATATCGTCGTCAACTACCTCGTTGACGCGAAGAGCGAGGTCTCCTTTTATTCGCTCGACGGCACACATCAGAAGGAGTTGAAACTTCCCGGTCTCGGAACTGTCGGCGAGATGAACGGCCGAGAAGATTTACCGGTGATGTTCTACTCGTTTACATCTTTCCTTTACCCGACTACGGTTTTCAGATATGACTTCAGAACCGGCAGGAGCACGGCATTTCATGCACCTCGTGTCGACTTCAATCCGAAAGCCTTCGTCACGAAGCAGGTCTTCTACCACTCCCTGGATGGAACGGTCATCCCGATGTTCATCACGATGAAGAAAGGGACCAAGCTGAACGGCGAAAACCCCACACTCCTGTACGGTTATGGCGGATTCGATATCAGCATCACACCGTCGTTCAGCCCGGTCAACATAGTCTGGCTTGAGATGGGCGGGATCTACGCGGTCGCGAACATCCGCGGCGGCGGAGAATACGGCGAGGCATGGCATCATGCCGGCATGCTGGGCAAGAAGCAGAACGTATTCAATGACTTCATAGCTGCCGCGGAATATCTCATAAAGGAAAAGTACACATCGACGCCGAAGCTCGGTATCGAAGGTTACTCGAACGGCGGTCTCCTTGTCGGCGCCTGCGAGACCGAACGTCCCGATCTCTTTGGTGCAGTCTATGCGGGCGCGGGCGTGATGGATATGCTGAGATACCAGAAGTTCTCCGCCGGCGTGGGCTGGGTGCCTGAGTATGGATCTTCTGACGACTCGACGGCATTCCGGTGGCTCATAAAATATTCGCCGGTCGAGAACATCAGGCCCGGTACCTGCTACCCGCCGACCATCGTCACGACCGCCGACCATGATGACCGTGTCGTGCCGAGTCACTCGTACAAGTTCACGGCTGCGATGCAGCACGACCAGGCATGCGGCAATCCGATACTGATTCGCGTCGAGACGAAAACGAGTCACAACTACATGCCGACCGACAAGCGCATCGCCCAGGCAGCCGATGTACTTTCGTTCATGGCATATAATCTCGGAGTAAAATAGTACGTTCTGATGCGGCCGGCGTTCGGCTTTTTAAGAAAGGCCGGAGCCTCGGCTTAACCGGCCGCCGGCCGCATCATCCATGACCACTCTACTCACTATGATTAGTTTCCTATGCCGGGGTATTCAGTCGCCCCCCGCCGGCACCGATCCGCAGAAGTTCCTCCCTTCACTTGAAACAGACCCTATAAACTGACGACACTGGAACCATCCCGCTCTCTTTCCGGTTGTTAATTTTATTGGAACGGAGTGGTTGCATGTATTTGAATCCGTTACGGGATTCGAACTTTATGCAGATAATACTATCGGGAAAGGCAACACATGCTTCTGTCGTCAGCAAATCGACGGGCCAGGTCCGTACGTTCGGTTCTTCTTACCCTTCTCGTTTTCTTCTGTGGGGCGATCCCGTCATTCGCCGCAACAAATCGAGGCCATAACGGCGTCAAGCTGAAATTCCATTTTCAACAGACCCTCATAGAGCAGGCAAACAACAACTTCCATTCCCCCTACTCAGGCAAAAACAGCTTCCTATCAAGAGACCGGCCGGCAATGTCGCTCACCTCGAACTTCCACTTCGATCTCTATTTGCCGGACCAATTCAGGGCGGTGTTCAATCCGGAAATGAGCGGAGGAGAAGCGTTGAGCGGCACCGTCGGACTCGCCGCTTTCCCCAACGGCGACGCGTTTCGTATCGGAAAGCCGACACCGGTATTCTCGTCGGGCGAATTTTACCTTGTGAAAACTTTCGGCCTTACCGGTAGAGGGCTCTCATCCGATGAGACCATGCTAACGATCATAGCCGGGAAAATATCCCTCGCCAGCTATTTCGACAAAAACAAATATAGCAATGATGCGAGGACCCAGTTCATGAACTGGGCACTGATGAACAACGGCGCATGGGATTATGCCGCGGACACTCGAGGATATATCCCAGGAGTCGTGGCGGAATACCTGAGCCCGATCTTTACATTTCGATTCGCCGCAACAATGCAGACAAGTTCGGCGAACGGCCCCAGCTACGATCCTAATATAGCCAGGGCTCACAGTTTCAACCTGCAAGGCGGTTACGCATATCGGCTCGGTGACCGGCGCGGGAAAGTCCGCCTGCTCCTTTACTACAACACCGGACATTTCGGAAATTATGCGGAGGCTACAAACGACCCTCAGTACAATCACAACATAGCATTGACAAGGCAATACGGCAGGACCAAGGTCGGATTCGGAATAAACTTTCAACAGAGTCTTTGCAGAAACACCGGATTGTTTGCCAGGATAGGATGGAACGACGGCCAGAATGAATCGTGGTCTTACACCGAGATCGACCGCACAGTGTCTGCCGGCATTCTCACCAAACCGGAATTCTTCGGGCGAAAGCACGATGCGTTCGGAATTGGAATAGCAGTCGACGGAATATCGAAAGCTCACCGTCAGTACCTCGCCAGCGGCGGATATGGGTTCATAATCGGAGACGGAAAGCTTCCCCAGTACGCTCCGGCCGAAGTTCTGGAAACGTTCTACCGGTTCCAGCTCAATAAGATGCTCGCCTTAAGCGCAGACTACCAGTACATCGTAAATCCCGCGTACAACCCGCAGCGCGGCCCGGTAAACGTCTTCGGGATAAGAGCGCACGTCAGCATCTGATCGGGCCGGTCAGGCAGCCGCTTTTTCTTCCTCCGCAACTTTCTGAAGCGTCTCAAGGAAAAGATGTGTGGGCTGCGCACCGGATATCGCGTATTTCCTGTTGAACACGAAGAACGGAACGGCGTTTATCCCGAGCGACTCCGCTTCTTCGATATCTCCTCTGACGGCGTCGGCATAGTCCGACGACTCAAGCGTTCGTTTCACTTCTTCCCCGTCAAGTCCGATTTCGACTCCAAGCTCAGCTAAAGCGGAGGGATCGCCCAGATTCCTTCCTTCTGTGAAATAAGCGGCGAAATATCGCTCCTCGGCTTTCCCCTGCAACCCGTGTGCGGCGGCAAGATGTATCATCCTGTGCGCGTCGAAAGTATTTGCCGGTATCACTCTCTCGAAGTGATAATCAAGGCCGACCTTCTTCGCGTTCTCAACCAGATTACTATTCACGTTCAAAGCCCACTCGCGGTCCTGTCCGTACTTCTCAGCGAGATGGTCGTAGATGTCCTTTCCCTCTTCCCTCTTTGCCGATGGATCGAGCTGGAAGCTGTGCCATAGTATCTCGACATCTTCCTTCGGCTGAAATTGTTCCAATGCGTTCTCGAGTTTTCTTTTTCCGATATAACAAAACGGACAAACGACGTCAGACCAGATTTCTATTTTCATTTCAATGTCCTTTCAGAATATTAACACATAAATATAAAGAGGAATTCGCCCATGTGTCAGTAAGCCGATTGGTTTTCGGGGACGCAGATCCACTCAGCCACACGAGTACGTACAGAGCACCTTATACCTTCGCCGCGCCGCCACACTCAACATTAGTTTAGCGGCACAAACGACAGTCATGCAGCGAGAAGGCAAAACAGGAAGGAATGAGACGGTGCTCAGAACCGGCTTAGTCTCGTCTTAGTCCCAATGTAATTGGCCTTCAGAGCCGTCCAGGCCTTTGCGGACCCGGGGGAAAGACCCGACACCGCCGATACCACACGCATGTTTAGGTACGACAGGGTGCCGGCGGAACCGGCCGCGCTCAGTTAACCTTGAGGCTGTCCCAAAAGAGGCATCGATTGAAATCGACGCCACTCAGAATATGAAACCGGTAGAGGTGAGCCGCAATTAGAAACGCCCGGTGCAGCGCTAATCCGGCCGGACAATATCCCAGTAGACGGTATAATGCTGATGGCTTATCTCATAGAGGGGCTTCAGTTCTACATCGTTCGGCCTGCCGACGCCGACGGTCTTGAAATGAAGCGGATGACCGGCAACAGGCTTCAACCACTCGTTAACCGGCTTACCTTCGATGGCAAGACCGGGCACACTTACATCGGGCATATCGAAGAACTGGTTATTGTCTTTCGCGTATGGGAGCGGGACGTAACCACCCAGCTCGCCCGCCATGACGATCGGGCCGTACATGATCGCGACTTTGCCGCTGTCGCCGGCCATAGGTTCGACTCGAAGCCGCATCGGGAGAATGATCGATACCTTATCGCCGTTATGCCACACGCGCGACACGCTCACGTAGCTCCCTGCCTTCCCCGCGTTAGTGACTCTCTTTCCGTTGACTTCGATGGCAAAGCCTGCTCCTGCCCACCAGGGATGGCGTATCTCCAACGTCAACTTCTGACTATGTTCCATCTTCAGTAGTAGTGCGGTCTCCTGTGATTCCGGGAACCGGGTTTCCTGCCGAACAGTCATTCCCTTCTCCTTCCAGTTGAGGACCGACGGTATGAAAAGGTTCACGTACAGGCTGTCGCCGTTGTGCATGTAAATGAATCTTCCGTACTTCGAATGGTTTTCCATACCGGTGCCGACGCAGCACCAGAATGAATTGAACGGCGTGCTGAACGTTTTGAAGAAACCCGGCTCGAGCGATATGAAGTAAGTCATCATCCCGGTCTTCGGGTCCTGCGAAGCGAGGATATCGTTATAGAGCGCGCGCTCGTAGTATTCGGCGTAGACCGCCTCAGGATCCCACTCCATAAGGTGACGTGTGAGCTTCAGCATGTTGTAGACGTTGCATGTCTCGCCCGACGCCTTGTTCGTCTCATCGGGGAGATCGGCGATCTTGTGAAAGTATTCGTTGTCCCCCATTTCGCCGTTGATGTAGATTCTCTTTTCGGTGACTTCCTTCCAGAAATAGTCGGCGACGTCTTTCATGGCACCACTGCCGTCGACTTCATATTCTTTTGCCGCTCCGATGATCTTCGGTATCTGCATATTGACATGGTTGCCGTCCAGCGAATCGACACCCATCTCGAGGGGCTTGAAGAGTTTTTGATCGTTGAAGCGTTCTGCGAGATCGAGAAATTTCTTTTCGCCGGTCATCTGGTAGAGGTCGGCCATCACCTCGTTCATGCCTCCGTACTCGCAAACGATCATCTCCCTGAATTGAGAATCGGTCAGATGACTTGAAAGGCCGACCGCCCAGTCTCCGAACTTAACCATCACATCCTTTGCCTCGTTGTTGCCGGTATACCGATAAGCGTCGCGGAGGCCGGCGAAAGCCTTATGAAGGTTATACCACGGCGACCACACGCTGTCCAGGCTGAAACTCTGTGCCACGATTTCGCCATTCTCCACTTTCTTCCAAAGCTCCACGCCATCGGGGATGCCGCCTAGGATGCTGGCCGAAAAGTCTAACCACGAAGTCACCAAGACACCAAGTCAGCTCAATTGATGCAGAACCGAGAGTTGTTCTTTGTGCCTTCGAGACTTTGTGGTTACGTAGGCGGTTTTCGGCCGCGCTTCTAGGTACCCCGTACCGAGCGCCGCCTGGCATTTGCCCAACTGAGCGACTATATAATCGACCCTCTCCTTCAGCTTAGGATTACCCGTTGCTGCGTACATCATCGAAGCCGCGGATAAATAATGGCCGAGGATCGCTCCTGAAAGCTGCGTCGATTCCCAGCCTCCGTATTGTTCGGCCTTTGGCTTAAGTCCCGCCGTTTTGAAGTACGGTGCGAGGAGCCGATCTGGGTCTAATTCAAGCAAGTAGCGTTCGTCCATTTCCTGAGCATGCCTGAACGGACCGGGGAGAAGCCGCACATCGCTAAGGCTGAAGACTTGTATCCTCTTTCGGCCGATCTGAGCCTCAGCTCGGGCAGCGACAAATAGGACAGAGGACAAAAAAAGGAGCAGTCCGAATGCAAGGAGCGTGTTGTTACCCGCATGATTTCGGACTCTGATGAATTGAAAGGATGGTATAATTCTGTTCATGACCCGGGGACCTTCCATTGATTATTTGACCCTTCGGCCGCAGACTGCGGAAACGGGCTGACCAGGCTGCGGTTCTCGCAAGGAACGATAACGCAGTCCGCCCGGTAAGTCAAGCAGAAATCGCGCAAGTGAGTCACCAATTCGGGCGGGGGCAGCCTCATCAACGGTTGTTGACGGCCGGGTGGCGGAGATAGCATGCTTCCTGTTGAATACGAAGAGATGGATGTAATCTGCCTGCTTCAGAACTCGTAAGAAAGTGTCACGGATTGAAAGAGCCCGCCAGAGCTGTGAGTGACCGGCGACGTTGAAGCTGGAGTGAGACCATCTCCTTGACTTTGCGTTTTGGCAATTCGGATCGGAACGAGTTGCGTGATGCTGTAATTCAAAACAAACGAAAGGAGACTTACCTGTCCCCCGGCTGAGACGATAGCCGCGTCGACGAAACGCGTATTCAGACTACGCGCCTTGTATCCCCTTACTCCAAAAACCAAATACTTCGATTCCCATGAATCCATCGTCACCTTCGGAAACAACCTGATGGCACTCGCCCCCAGACTCAGCCGTAGAAATTTCGCCACGGGTATATCTCCTCCCGCGTGAAGCTGACAGAACGAGATGCTTCCATTTAGATTCACATTTTCGCGGACGGGAATCGGTGATACGAGAATGCTGACGAAGGGCCAGTTCTCCGCCTCACCTTCCAGCGAACCGCCGATCTGCCGCCAGGTCAAGTCTGCTTCGAGAAGCCCACCTGAGTCGAAAGTCTGCTCAAACCCTCCGATCAGTGAGAGATTCAAGAGTTCAAACTTATCTATCTCACCGTATTTCTGACCTGCCGAATAAAACACGCCGCTTCCATCGATCCTCTCACCGTTCACCGACAAAAGCACTCTACGGTTTCCGCCAATTGCAGCGGCGCCCCGAACGCCGATACCGAGACCCGTTCCATCGGGGACAAACCTCGTGTCGTAGTCGCGCGACGGATTTGCACCGGATGAGAAAAAGTCCTCCCGCACGAATCCCGCGAGTTGAAGATTCTCTAATGGCAGATCGGCTGAAATCTCCCAACCTCTACGAACGTAATCCAGCGGGAGGATTCCCTGGACATCTGTGATTCCGATTTGTAAGGCTTCCGAATAGTCCCAGCTACCGAGCTTCCCTCTCACGGTAATTCCCCCCGGGATGAAAAATGAGATCGTACCCTCGTAGTTCCCCGGAAACCGCATGGCATCGTAGCGCCGACCGAATGCGGCCTGGAGATGCATTGATGGGAAAGGACGCATCTCATAACTGACAGACACGGTGTTATGCTCACCTGTATAGCCTGCCTGCTCGGAAGGAGATTCATCAATCAATGCGCTGGAACCTGAGGAGGTGATGCTGACGCCTAACTTTGCCGAGAGGAGAGAATCGGAGAGTGGGACCGAAAGACTGAGGCGCCTGTAATCTCCCCGCAGCATTGTCTCGGATCCGTCAAGCCGTGTTTCTCGATAAATATCGTCAGTCCGATACTCCAGGCTGACGTATACGTTGTTATTGCTCCTTCCGGAAAGAAATGATGAGACACCGCCGGTCGCAGCAGGAAACGGGTTTCCGCCCATACCCATGGAAGCTCCATCGCCCGGCTGAAACAGCGGCAATATCTCCTGAGCGCTCGCGGGATGATTCGCGACAATCGTAAGGATAAAAACCGTAACCGGCCACAACCAATGAGATCGCGGCCGGTCACAGATGCAGCTCTTTCTATACACCCATGTTGCCCGGTATGACAACCGATTGCTGCCATGAAGCTGCGGTTATACCGAACGTCTGCTTGAATTGCTGGTCGGTGGTGATCGCCGGAAAGAGTCCATTAAATGACGGGTCGGGAATAGTCCACGATGTGAACGATGTCGCCTGCCAGGTGAGAACGGCGTCGTAGTAGCCGTTATTAAGCGAAACGCCGACCGTATATGCAGGCATCTTCGTTTTGAAATCAGGTATGGCATTGTCGAATAGCTTGGACATATCCAACCTTAACGACTCCTGCATGCCGTCACCGTTAATATCTTCGGTAATCTGAACGGGGCCAGACATCACCGCGGTGAGTGAATCAATCACGGAGGATATCATAGCCAGCTGAATCTGGTCTTCAGGCCTGTACGGAATGATGCCACCTCCAGGATGCTGCTGCAGGAATTGTAATCCGCTCTTTACGCTTGCAAGCGCACCGAGCAGATTTGTCTTTGTGTCTTTCATTCTTTGCGCGCCGCCGTTTCTCAATGCGAAGAAAGCAGATCCCGAAGTCCACGCTTGTTTCACGGCTGCACCATCCGTGGGATTATAGTCGAGGTTGTACGACACAAACGCCGATGCGCCTGCATCGACAAGCTGGCACACAGCCAGGACCGCATAAACCTCAGTGAGGCCGATACGAATGGAGTCGCCAACCTGCTCACCCAGCTGGGACGGCGTGATGTAGAACGCGAAGTCGGAATGCTTTGTGACTTCATTCAAATGGGTAATAGCGTCCGAGATCGACGGCAGAATCTTGTTCTCAACTATTCCCTGATAATAGCTTACCGGCTCCGTAGCCGCCTGGACAGCGAAGGGTTTGCGCAATTGGAGCATAAATGCGGGAGCTATAAGCGATCTTGTCGTGGATTGAAATTGTTTCTCGACAACGGAACTGAGTCCCGCCAGGCCGGTCTTATTTTTGAACACCGTGCTGAACGCACCCGGACCTGCATTAGCTCCACTCTTGCCAAGAGCAGACTGGAGCGACGGATCCGCAAACGCTGTGATGAGTTCTGATACCGCCACGCCAAAATGCGCATCCTGATTGTCCGGATCATACGACAGTGCTTCCTCGTACAAAGATTTCGCTGCAGACATATTCATAAGAGAAGTATCCGGAGTCTGCGTTGAGATTAAAATCGCCAATTTCGGAACCAGGATTTGGTTGGCTTGATCCACTCTCTCCACCGCTTTGGATTTGTCGGCTTCCGAGGCGGTTGTGGATTCGTTCTTGCTGCAACCGGCCATTGTCAGACCGACGACGCCGATCAGCACAAACAGAAGATGATTGACACGACGCATATATGCCTCCTGTGTTGGATTGTTATGTTCACGGATCTGGTGCTGCCCTGACTGTATTCGCCCTAATGTCTCGTGAAGAAATTACCCCGAGGAAACTCAAAAGTCAAACGCGTAAGTCACTTGCCGTCTGTAAAGGCTGAACTGCATTTAACTCATAGTGCCTCGCGTTTGATGGATGGCCAACGACCGGCTTAGGAAGTAGAACTCCCCAGCAGCAGAGGGGAGCCAGGAGCGTAGCGCAAGGAGCATGGCGCGCTGCGTGATCTTGCATTGCGCCATTTGCTCGGTTGTTGTTTTGCCGTTCACCCGCTGCTAAATTGCTGCCGAGAGGAAAGGATGGGAGAGACGAAAATGGGCATGTTCAAGGTTAAAGCAAGGGTCGCCAATCCTGCCGACCCGAAGAGGTATTTCGAGGAAGACTTCTGGGTCGACACGGGGGCGCTGCACAGCTTTGTTCCCGAAAATCGTTTAGAAGAAATCGGCATCAAGCCCCTGCATACCAGGGAATTAATCTTGGCTGACGGGCAGCGAGAGCGCCGTTTACTCGGCGAGGCGTCCATCACTGTACCCGATTTGAAGGAAACTCTAACTTGTATGGTGATCTTCGGACCGAAAGACTCCTTGTATCTTCTTGGCGCAACTACGCTCGAAAACTTCGGTGTCGAGGCGGACCCGGCGACCGGCAAACTCAAACCGGTGGCCGCTATTATCGGGGGCTTCATAGCCTCACGTCCTGAGGAATGACCCGCCGGACCAATTGAGCCTCGAAACCGGCGGACCATTTGGACGTGGTGAGAACGTCCGGCCATTTGATCCATGCATTTATTCATTCGTATCTCAGAGGTTCGATCCGATTAGCGAATCCGACAAGCCCGACGTAATCAAGCGATCGAAGGCTGATTTCGAGTCTGCTCTTAACGTGGACCACACTGCCGCTTCGAGGCATTTCGTCGCTCTCACTCATACCTCAGCGCCTCGATCCGCCCCGGACGGATCTCCACATTTCGATATTACTCATACCGTAGTGACTCCACCGGATTTGCTGCAGCTGCCTTGATTGCCTGGTAGCCGACAGTGAGTAACTTGATCGACAAAGTGATTGCCGCTGAAAGAATGAATGTAAATGCACTGATGTCGATCCTGTATGCAAAATCGTCGAGCCAGTTGTTCATGACGTACCACGCGAGCCCATTTATTTTCACGGACAGCTGGTCCTGTTAGTCCGGATCGTCCATGAACGCGTACGGGGCAATAGCTTCGCGGAAGGTTTCAAATTGGACGGGACCTTCTTCAGGACTCCGGTCACTTTCAGAGAATGAGAATTGTCCAGCGTAATTGTCCGGCCGACCGGGTTCTCGCTGCCGAAGTACTTCTTCGCCATGGCCATCGTCAACAAGATAGAGCAGGGCATGATCGGAAAACAGAATCTTGACAACATTCATGCCGGGATACTCGATTCTCAGTGCGACCGCCACGGCGGCAGACATCGTGGCGGGCTTGATCGTGCCTGACGGCGTCTTCAATTCGCTCGCTATCCGGCAAATTTCGCTTTCATGTTTAAGGAGAGAAGACCAGACATGACGAACCGGAGAACCAGGAAAGCCCGTCGCCCGATCCGGTCGTTGCACCTTGTACGCGCCAGCCGAGTATTGACTGGGGTCGGTTGGCAAATTAACTTGGTTCGAGAGAATCAAGTGAGGCCGAAGCGATGATAACAAAAGGAAAGTCGCGCGCAAAGATGGTAAAAGACGACATACTCATACCGAGGGAAGATTGGGAGGCGCTGCGCAATAATCCTGCGTTTGCCGAATTAATCGAGTTGATAGAAGACAGGTACGACCTGGATGACTCAAAAAGCGTGAAGGGGAAAGACGTTTCTTTGGATCAATATCTGAAGAGTCGTGGCCTACGCAATAATCATTAAGCCTTCCGCGCAGAAGGACCTGCAACTTCTTCCGGACAAGGAAGTCTTGAGGATCTCCCGCCATATCGAAACGCTTGCCTCTACTCCACGACCATTCGGCGTGCAGAAGCTTACCGATGCCGGGGGCTACAGAATACGGGCGGGCAGATATCGTATTCTTTTCGAGATCGACGACAAGAAACACGAAGTAGCGATCTATCGCATCAAGCATAGAAAAGAAGCCTACCGTTGAGGGGCAAAGGATAATCTCAGCACGGACTTCCCTCCACTTATTCGTCTTTCCCGATTCGCCCTTTGTTCCCTGCGCTCTGCTTGCCAGTCGATTTTCCCTCCGGTTCCCCATAAATTCCCGTCGAGAAGAAAGGATGGAAGACACGAAAATGGGAATGTTCAAGGTTAAGGCCAGGGTTGCCAATCCAAAAGATCCGAATTGATTCTTCGAGGAAGAGTTCCGGATCGACAAAGGAACGCTGTATACGTTTATTCCCGAAAGCCGCCTGGAAGAGATAGGGATTGAGCCGTCGCGCACACGCGAGTTCACACTCGCGGACGGTCGGCGGGACCGAGGGCTCCTGGGTGAAGCGGTGATAACTCTTCGTGAGTTAAACGAAACTGCGACCAATCCGGTGGTGTTCGGCCCTAAGGATTCGTTGTATTCTATCGGTGCAGTGACACTCGCAACTTTCGCGGTGGAAGTGGATCCTGCAACAAGGGAACCTAAGCCGATCACCGCAATCATCGGGGCACATTTCGACAGTCGATGATCGGGGTGAGATACCGACCGGCATGTTGGGCCGGGAGATTCGATGCATAGCAGGGTGCACGCTGAGCTCCCGCGGGCTGGGTGGTCTTCTGATGCTACGCACTCTTCGTCCTCACTCATACCGCAGCGCCTCAGTGCTACCCCCGCAGAGCGGGGTCTTCGCACTTCGCTATCATTCATATCGCAGCCCTTCGATGCCGGTTCACGGCATTTCACTGCCATCACTCATACCTCAAAGATTCAACAGGATTGGCCGTCGCCGCCTTAAGCGCCTGGTAACCGACTGCGACCAGGACGATGATCACACCTGCGACGAACGTTATCAGGACGGACGCTGCACTTACGTTTATGTGATAAGCAAATTCATTTAACCACTCATCAG
>JAJZNW010000041.1 GCA_021811615.1 Bacteroidota bacterium | reverse complement strand
TGATCTTGTCGGAAAGCACACCGGAAATCGGGCCCATCACCGCCATTATGAATCCCAACGGTATGAACAGCGATCCTGCCTGGAACGCAGTATAACCGAGACCGTTCTGCAGGTAAAGAGGGAGAAGGAAAGTACTTCCGAACATTCCCATCCCGAAGATAAACAGAACAAGGTTCGAAATGCCGAAGTTGAAATTCCTGAGCAAGCTGAGGTCTATCAGCGGGTCACGAATGTTGAGCTCTACGGAAAGGAAGACAACGAGTCCGATGAGCGATATAGCAAAGCAACTCAATATAAACGGCGATGTCCAGCCGCCGGTGTTCCATGCTGCAATACCGTCCGAGAGCGCTACGAGAAGGAAAGTAAGAAAAGCCGATACGGACAGAAAGCCGATGATGTCGAATGACCGTGCAGTCTCCGTCTTATACTCGCGTTGAATCACCATGGTTGCAAATATGCCCAGAATGCCGACAGGCACATTTATATCAAATATCGCATGCCACGCGAAGTTGTCGATGAGATACCCGCCCAGGGTCGGGCCCAGAGAAACCGACGCAGCCGCTGCAATTGCCCAGAAGCCGAGAGCCATGCCTCGCTTTTCAGGAGGAAACTCACGTACGACTATAGCCATGCCGACTGGCATCAACAGGCCGCCGCCTGCACCCTGGAGCACGCGGAACATGATCAAAGCAGTCATGTTCCATGACAGAGAGCAGAGCAACGAACCCATCGTAAAGAGCGCTAATCCGAGTCCGTAGGTCTTCTTGTAACCGAAATGATCGGCGATCCATCCGGATGTCGGAAGAAGGATGGCGAAAGCAAGGAGGTAAGCCGTTGCAATCCATTTTACAGTGTCGATTCCGACGCCGAACGTCGCCATGACCTTGGCCAGCGACACGTCGACAATAGTCGAGTCGAGAACAACCATAAACGTTCCCATCATAACGTTAGCCAGTACCCACCATTTGTACGACGGGTGCTCATGATGCGGGACACCTATGCTGCCCGACAGGCCGGAGCCGTTCGATCCATTTCCAGATTTCCCATTGCTCTTCATTAAATATCTTTCTATATGAAAAACTCTATGATAAAAATGTTTTCCGCTCCGGATCTTTCCGGAGCTTGTTTCAATCCATTGCGACGGCTCTTGCACCTGCGTGCGACCTCTTTCTCCGCAGGAAAAAAATGGGAACCAGGCACAGTATAGTGATCCCGCCGGCGATCAGAAAATCGTCATTAACTGCCGACACAAATGCCTGCTTCATTACGTGGGCAATGACGAGCGCCCTGCCTCGCAGAGTCGAATGCTCCACCGATCCTCCGAGAGCGTGTTGCGAGAAGTGAGCGAGCCCGCGGATGACTTTCTGAAACGCGGCCGAGTGCTCATCGACGGCGACGCCGTACGAAGCAGTGTGAAAGATTATCCTGCGTGTCAGGAGAGTTCCGAAAAGCGCGACTCCGAAGCTTCCTCCCACCTGCCGGATCACATTGAATAACCCCGACGCCTGTGCCATCTTGTGCCTCGGGACATTCGTAAGCGCCAGCGTGCTCAGCGGAGTGAACATCAGTCCCATCGCGAAACCTCTCAGGTAAAGAGGAAGCATGATCTGAGAATGCATCGAGAAAAGCGACAGGAAATAGTTCAGGTACATGCTGATGCCGAGAAGAATTATTCCCACCGCGGCAGGTATCCTCGCGTCGACCCTGTCGGAAAGAATTCCCGCCACAGGCGCCATCACTCCCTGCAAAATCCCGACCGGTAGGAATACGAGTCCGGCCTGAAAAGGCGTGTAATTCAGCGAATTCTGAAGATAAAGGGGCATCAGGAAGGTACTTCCGAACATTCCGAGTCCGAATATGAACAGGACTATATTGGTAATTCCGAAGTTGAAGTCCTTCAGCAGTTTCAGCTCGATCAGAGGATGCTTCACGTTGAATTCGGCAAACAGGAAAACGACCAGGCCGATCAAAGAAAGCGCGAAGCAACCCAGTATGAAAGCGGAAGTCCATCCTCCTGTATTCCACGACGCATTCCCGTCCGCGAGAGCCAGGAGTAGAAACGTAAGGAACACCGATACCGACGCGAAGCCTATGAAATCGAATCCTCTCGTATGCTCCGTTTTGTACTCACGCTGGATTACCATCGTGGCGAGAACGCCTACGATACCGACGGGTATGTTCACGAAGAATATCTCGTGCCACGAGAAATTGTCGATAAGGTAGCCGCCGATAAGAGGTCCGAACGAGACCGAGGCGGCGGAGGCAATCGACCAGAAGCCGAGCGCGATCCCTCGCCTTTCCGGCGGGAACTCGCGCGTGACTATCGCCATGCCGACGGGCATCAAAAATCCCGCGCCGGCACCCTGTATGATGCGGAACACGATGAGCGTGTTTTCGCTCCAGGCCGTTCCGCACAGGAAAGATCCGAGTGTAAAAAGAAAGAGGGCAAAACCGTAAGTACGCTTGTATCCGAAGTGGTCCGCCACCCAGCCGGAGGTGGGAAGCATCACAGCAAGCACAAGGAGGTATGCGGTCATGACCCATTCGATCTTGTCTATAGTCACGCCGAAGGTGGCCATGATTTTCGGGAGTCCGACGTTGACTATCGTGGAATCGAGGACAGCCATGAAAGTGCCGATCATGACATTCCCAAGAACCAGCCATTTATAAAACGGGTGGTTCCGGTGAAGGACCGACATTTGTGCGCGGACAGAACCGGCATCCATGGCGAGTGACATGTGGTTACTTCACTCTTACCGAGACTTCCACGGACATTCCGGGGCGCAGGACAGGCTTCTGTCCATTCGGCATCTTAGGATCGTCTATCGAGATCTTTATCGGCACACGCTGGGTAACTTTCGTGAAGTTGCCTGACGCATTGTCGGGCGGGATGAGCGAGAACTCAGACGCCGTGTAACTCCCCATCTCGAACACCTTTCCGAAGAATTTCATGCCCGGGTAGGTGTCCACGTTGATATCCACGGGGTCGCCAAGATGAACGTAACCGAGCTTCGTCTCCTCGAGGTTAGCCGTCACCCAGACGTTCTTCAGATCGTAGATGGTGAAGACCGGCTGACCCGGCTGGACAACATCACCGGTAAGGACCCATCTTTTTGCGACGACACCGTCTATAGGAGATTTCACGACCGTGTTCAGGAGCTGCGCCTGGATCACCCCAAGCTGGGCGCGGGCGGCCGGGATTTTCGATTGCGCGATTGTCAGCTCGGCACGGGCGGCCTGCAGGGATTGCTGAGCATGCTGGTATTGTTCCTTCGTGATGATACCGCCTTTGTATTGCACTTCCGCGCGGTTGAAATCGTCCAGTGCGCGGTTCACCTGGACCTGGGAAAGCGGAACGCTCTGCTCGGCAAGTTGGAGCCCAGCTTGTGCGGAGGCTTCCTCTGCACGAAGATCCCTGTCGTCGAGTCTGACAAGGACTTGTCCGGCTTTCACCGTGTCGCCTTCATCCGTACCGAGATAGATTATTCTTCCAAGCATCTTCGTGCTTATGGCGACGCTGTTCGCATCGACATAGGCGTCGTCGGTAGACACGAAGTCCTGCATGTTCATGTACCAGTAATAGCCGGCAACTGCGACGGCCACCAGTACAAGAAGGATCGGGATTACGACACCCTTCTTCTTGAAGAGAGGGACATCGTCGATGTCTTCGTCTCCTTCTCCGTTTCCTGTCGAATTGAAATTCTTCAGGGCGGCCTGATTCAATTCTTTATTATCTTTTTCCTTGGTTTCCATTAATTTTCTTCCTCTTTATTTTCTTTTTCTGATTCCATTCAGAATTATTTCGACAATTTCCTTCGACGATTGCTCCAGTGCGACATAGGTCTCATCGTTAAGGTTGTTCTCGCGCTTGTGGAGAAACCATGCCCGTGGACCGTAAAGCATCTGGATGATAATCTCTGCAGACTGCTGGGGATCCGAGATCGAGAACTCTCCTGCTTTTTTCCCGATGACGAGAATCTGTTGAAGAAGGTCAACCTCCTGCTTCTGGAAGTCCTTGAAGAGTTCCAGAAACGGCAACTTCATCTCAGCGGACTGCTGGAACTGAAGCGCTCTCAGGTTGGCGAGGTTCCTGAAATGTTCGATCCGCTTCGCGGCATATTTCCGAAGCATGTCACAGGGGAGGATTTTTTCATTTATCATAGACTGTATGTCGTCCAGGAACTGATTGGACTCCTGCTTTATCACTTCCTGGAAGAGGCTCTCCTTCGTCGGGAAGTAGTAGTAGAGCGAAGCTTTACCCATTCCTATATCGGCGGCTATCTCATCCATTGTGACTTTTGAGAACCCATAATATGCGAAGCGTTTTCTTGCCGCGTCCAGAATAACCGCTTGTTTTTCCGTTGATAATTGTTCAGTCATCTTTAAAGAATCCTTTCACCTAACGGCGAGCTGCGGATGACAATTTCGCGCCGCCATCTTTTCGACCAAATAACTGTTCGACTGTTTCAGTAATAACGTCGAAAATATATAACGCCAGCAAGGTAGAATCAAGTTCCATGTGACAAATGTCTCACCGTAAGACCTCCAAAACAGCTGAGAACGCACCGAATGACGCTTTTGGGGAGCGGAGCCCAGGGAGATAATGACCGACCTGCCGGGCGTAAGTTGTCCTAATAAACGAATTTCTAGCCACGTGTCTTCCCAAACAGCCGATCCTTGTCGAGACCTACGCCAGCCGATACCAATCCCCTGTCATAAAAAAGGCAGCTGAACCGTGCGACGACACGCCAACTTAGTCCGCTCACCCGGCGAACCTTACCGCTGTCCAGCTACAAGGCAAGTAAGGCAATCGAGACTGCGGCAGGAGTTTCACGATGAATTCACACTGACTTAAAGGCAGCTTTACATTGGTTAAGTAAAATACCGAGAGTCAAAAAACCGCAAAGCACAATTAAAAGGAGAGGAACACGTGGCAAACAAAGCACAACATGGACAAAACCAGATCACTCATGCCCTGGACGAGGCCGTGATGGGTTTGTTCCATTTACGGGCCGTCCTGATAGCAGGTGTCGGCTTTTTCACAGATGCATACGATTTGTTCATCATCGGGGCAGCGATACTACTGATCAATGCAGAGTGGCACTTGAACAGCACCCAGATAGGGCTCTTAGGGAGCACTTCATTGATCGCGGCTTTCGTCGGAGCTTTCGTTTTCGGACGCCTCGCCGACTTGTTGGGTCGCAAGAAGATCTACGGTCTGGAAGCCGCCATCATGGCTATCGGGTCGATCGCATCCGCGTTTTCACCGAACATAACATGGCTAATCGTCTCCCGGTTTGTCATGGGTCTGGGAATAGGAGGCGATTACCCGGTCAGCGCCGTCATCATGAGTGAATATGCAAATCGCAAGGACCGTGGCAAGCTCGTCGGAATGGTATTTTCCATGCAGGCCGTAGGCTTGATCCTGGGACCTATCGTGGCGCTAACGTTAGTGGCGAGTGGAATCAGCCACGATATAGCCTGGCGCTTGATGTTAGGACTCGGCGCAATTCCGGCAATGGCCGTCATTTACTTCCGGCGGAGGATGCCTGAATCGCCGCGCTATGTCAGCCAGGTCCTGGGCCGCGAAAAAGAAGCGGCAACAAGTCTGCAATCATATTCGGAGGGTCACGTCGTGGTACAGGAAGCGAAAGACGTTTCAGGTAAACGGCTTTCCGCGTGGAGCTTCCTGACTAATTGGACACTGTTACGGACGCTTATCGGGACAGCCGGAACCTGGTTCGTATTCGACTATGCTTATTACGGAAATTCGATCTCGACTCCCATGATAATGAAAATGATCGCTCCCCACGCCAGCCTGGTAGCTAACCTAAGCTGGTCGCTGATTATTTTTGCCATCGCCGCCGTTCCCGGTTACATCCTGGCGTTCATGAACATCGACAAGATCGGTCACAGACGGCTCCAGCTCATAGGTTTTGCCGTCATGGGTCTTGCGTTTCTGGCCATGGGCGTAATTCCAGGCATAACCGCCATGGTGGCTCCGTTTCTCCTGGTGTACGGCATCAGTTACTTCTTTGCAGAGTTTGGTCCGAATACCACGACCTTTGTGTTGTCAGCAGAACTTTACCCTGTCAGCTTGCGGACGACCGGACACGGGCTTTCTGCCGGTATTGCCAAGTTCGGCGCGTTCATCGGGGTGTTCCTCTTCCCGATCATGACTCACGCTTTGGGACTTAGCGGTACCTTGACGATAACTTTCGTGTTTGCCGTGGCCGGGTTCCTGTTGACTCTACTGCTTCCTGAGCCGGCTATGAAATCCATGGAAAGCCTCAGCGAAAATCATGTTCCTGTTGAAGAAGTCGCGATGCAGGAAGGTTAATAATTGCCACGGATTTATGACGTCGATTTGCCTCGCGAGTCACATTTCGAAGAATTTTCCTGATAGCAAGAAAACTGTCGCGCCGCGTAGAAGAGGTCAATTGTGAAGATGAAGGCCGGTGCATCACCGGCCTTTTTTTTCCATCAGCTCCGAAATGGGACTCAGGTTAGCCGCTTATCGGTCACGGTCGGTCAACGAAGACGCAAACTTGCGCACTATCTCGACCGGCCTCGTGATCACGGTGCCCACACACACCGCATACGCGCCAAGCTCCATCGCAGCGCGGGCCTGGTCCGGACTCCATATTCTTCCTTCGGCGATCACCGGCGTGCTAACGCGCGATGAAATGGATTTTACAAGATCAAGTTGGAATCTATTCTCCACCGGAATTTGAAAGGCAAGCGCGGCCGCCCCCAAGATTCCGACCTCCTGAGGAAAATCGGAGAACAATATTTCCACATCGTCGACGGCGGGCTTCATCCCACGATACAATAAGGTCTCTCGGAAGCTGTCAAAGTACGGTGCACCCAGATTGACGAGACTGCCCGAAAACACTATCATCGAAGGGTCAAAGACGTTGACGAGTCCTGCTATCGCCGCGCCCAGTTTCCCGCCGGCTTTGCTGAGAAGTTCAACCGCTGCGGGATTGCCCGGCCCGGCAGATTCCGATATCGTCTTCGCCGAAAATTCGCCACCGGCGCCGACAATGTCCGTCAGCAGTGACTCCTCCTCTGCCCATCTTACAAGCCCGGAACCGGAGGCGTACAGTTCTATGCACCCATAGCCGCAGGAGCACCTGGGCCCATCCACGTCTACCGAAATATGCCCGATCTCTGCCGTGTAGTTGCTCTTTCCGCGAAGCAGCTTTCCATCGACGTATATTCCGCCGCCGATGCCGGTACCTAACACGATCGAAATGAAATTGTCCACCGACTTAGCTTTCCCGAATATTTTCTCCGCTATTGCAGAGCAATTCCCATCATTGTCGACAACTGCCGGGATACCGAAGCGCTCTTCCATCATCTGCTTGACACGGATATTCTTCCAACCGGAAATTGCGGACGTGGAATCCTCAATTAATCCTTTTTCAAAATTGACCCTTCCTCCAGTGCTCATCCCGATACCCGTTACATTAAACTCTTCTGACCCGGCGAGCTTAATCCCCTCCCTAACCTCCTCCATCATCAAGTCAATAATCCCCTTGCTGCTTGACGGCGTCTGTTGCTGTTTCAAAAAGTCCCGTTCAGGTGCGTGGCGGCACGGAGGCTCGTGCCGACTATCAGCACATCGGCTCCGGGCAAACCCTTGCCTGTTGCGCGGTCGGTAACTTTCCCGGAAATATCGCCGGTGGTCTTACAAAACGCGGTACCGGGGAAAAGAAAACCGATTAAGAGAAAAAGGGTGAACTTCTTGGTTCTCCTTAATCAAGTAGCGGTGAAGCGACGAACTCCTCAATAAGCGGGACTAAGGAACCGAGCGCACTTGCACTGCCGCCCAGTTCACTGAAATCGATCTCTACCGACTTGCGGGCGACCTCGAGGGCCTGCCTCTTCAATACATCCTTGACCGGATCGAGAATGAGGCTTCCCGCCCGGACCAGGTCTCCGCCGATGATGATAAGCTCGGGGTTCAGAAGATTCACAAGGCTGACGACACCCTCACCTAAGTATCGTCCGACATCAGTGAACAGCTTGTAAGCCAGCTTGTCTTCTCTTTTCGCCGCCTCGATGAGAGTGGTGAACGTGATTGTGCTCAATGGGCCGCCTGCGATTTCCTGGATGGCAGATGAGACTCCGTCGACCAGCGACTTCCTGGCACTTTCGATTATGGCCGGTATGCTTATGAAGGTCTCAAGGCACCCGATATTACCGCATGTGCAGACCGGGCCGTGGTCATCTACAGTGATATGCCCGAATTCTCCTGCCGTCCCCGATGCACCGGTATAAAGCCTGCCATTTATGACAATTCCCCCGCCGACCCCATCCGTGACACTAAGATAGAGGAAATTCTGCCTCCCCCGTCCAAGCCCGTACCACGACTCTCCGAGTACGGCCGCAGCTGCAAGATTATGAACAAAAACCTTGAGCCCGACCTCCTCTTCGAGGATCTGCTTGACCGGCACGCTTCCCCAGTTGGAGAGATGAGTGAGAATCGCGACACTCCCATCATTGGGGTTAACCAGACCGGCGGCGCCGACACCAATCCCGAGGAACTTCGCTTCTTTTCCCTTGAAAAGGTCTATTTGCTCCTTCGCTCCCTGTACCAGAAGAGTGAGGAAACCGTCTTTCCCGATTTTCTTATCAAACGCCGTCCTCTTCTGACTTAATACGTCTCCCCCCAAATCCGACACTATAAAAAGAAGTTCATCCTTACGAGCTTCTATTCCCATGACATACCGATAGGTGGAGTTACACTTGTAAAGCGCGGCAGGACGTCCGCCGTTGGTGGATGATTCGTCACTCCGCCGGATAATTCCCTTTTTTTCCAGGCCCGAGACGACAGATGTCACAGTGGCAAAACTTAAACCGGCCGTTCGTGATATTTCTCTCTGCGTAATTGGACCATTATGGAATATGTTTGCGAAGATCGCTGAAGCAGTATATTGACGGGATATTGGGGAATGACCGACAGCTCTTATTATTTTCGCCACAATTACCTTCCAGAGCAGGCCTTTAATGGTGCGATGTTATTTTACAAGATGCAATAATGTAAGGCCTTGACTCCTGTTTGTCAAGAGTGTAATTTGAAATTGTAAAATAAGTAAGACGGTTATCAAGCGGAAATGGTTCAGGCTCGAATCTTCGCTCTGGTCCCGGTTGCGGGAAAGAATGTGAGACAATGGGGTTTCTTTCGACCATCGTCATAAATGGCATCACTAGCCTGGCCCGGGGCGACGCATCAGATCGCCCAGTCCTATCGAAATGTTCAAAGAACCGGCAGGCCACCTGCCTTCTGGCAAAAGGGAAAATTGCGGCAACTTCTCGCGACAGAATCTCAAGAGGAACGCGGAAAGATATCGGCTAAGAAACTGAAAACGAAAAAAGAGTCTTCATTGGAACCGGAATCAAATATACCTTCTTTTCGTGGCTCACCTCACCCAGCGGGGTCTCATGACGATTCGTTGGTCTATAAAGTCAAACGCATCGACCGTCTCCTGGCTGTCGATTGCGGGCGGAGTGAAAATGAGTGGATCACGGTAGATTCGTTGAAGATCGACCAGGCCAACTCATGGGAAATGGAGTTCAAGCCGAGAACCTCCGTCAAGCTCTGTTACAACGAGGAGTTTATCTACCTGAGGTATTTCGTAAGTGACAGATATGTCCGTTGTCTGACGACCGAGCCAAACGGTCCCGTTCACAAAGACGCCTGTGTCGAATTTTTCTTCTCGCCAACCGAGAGTGTACGGCGGGATTACTTCAACCTCGAGGTTAACTGCTGCGGTACGATCAAACTCGGATACAGGAGTGAGCCCGCCGGCAATGCGGTCCACGCAACCACCGAAGATATAAACAAAATAAAAGTGTATCACTCGCTGCCCGGCATTATAGAGGACGAGCTAGTGGATCCGCTCGAATGGACACTAAATATCGCACTGCCGTTTGAAGTCATCGATAGATATTCTCCCATAATCGTCCCGACCGCAGGCACGAAATGGAGGGCGAACTTCTACAAATGCGCGGAGAACAATTCGCATCCACACTGGCTGAGTTGGGCACCGATTACTTCTGCACGACCGAACTTTCATCTTCCGCAATTTTTCGGGGAAATTGAATTCTCTTGACCTACTACATTCTAAACTACCGATTTAATCTCGCTTAATATTTCCGGATGAACCAATGGAACCACTTAGATGACATTTCCTGATTACGTCGTAATCGCCATCTTCTTCGGGGTGATGGTGCTGATCGGGTTCTATTCTTCCAGGAAAGTGAAGAACTCCAACGACTTTTTCGTGGCCGGCGGTAAAGTACCCTGGTGGCTCGCGGGAATTTCTCATCACGTATCGGGGTACAGCGGCGTTGTATTCGTCGCGTTCGCGGGCGTCGCCTACACCTACGGATTCACAATCTACGTCTGGTGGGCGTTCGCCATTTCCGTCGCGGTGATAACCGGAGCTTACCTCATAGCTCCAAGATGGTCCAGGCTCAGACAAAACCTGAATATCGGTTCGCCGACCGAGTATCTGCAGGTGAGATACGGACTTTCAACACAGCTGCTGACCGCCTTCAGTGGTACAGCCCTGAAGCTGTTCGACGTCGCGGCTAAGTGGGCTTCCATCGGAATTCTTCTGAACGTTTTCACAGGACTGCCGGTAATCGCCGGAGCGACGATGACCGCCGCGATAGCTCTCCTTTACACTACAATCGGCGGATTGTGGGCCGACCTTTACACCGACTTCGTGCAATTCCTGATTCAGATCGTCGCCGGCATACTTATGTTCATAACGGTTGTGGGGAAGTTGGGCGGTATAGGAAGCATATCGGGCATGTGGTCCCGGCTTCCCAAAGGCCATGCGGGACTGTTCAACGGCCCTTACACTTTCGCCTTCTTCCTCGCGTACATGTTGATGTCGTCATTCAGCTATAACGGTGGAACTTGGAGTCTCGCTACCAGATATATCGCTTCACCTAATTCGGCCAGTGCAAAGAAATCCGGACTTCTCTCGGGCATACTTTATTTGATCTGGCCTTTAATCCTCTTCTTCCCGATGTGGGCAGCTCCTATCTTCCTCCCCAAACTGGCTGATCCCACCGATGCTTACGCTTTGATGGTCAGGAAATTCCTCCCCGCCGGTCTGGTGGGACTGGTACTGGCGGGCATTTTCTCCGCGACCCTTTCAATGGTCACTTCCGACGCAAATACGGTATCGGCCGTCATAACAAGGGACATAATACCTTTCTTATCCCGAAGATTCCGTGAACTGAATCCCAGGAAAGAATTAAGACTCGCAAGGATGACTACATTCACGTTCGTGTTCATGACTTTGATAATAACGGCCTTCTACAAGGATTTCGGCGGGGTCATAGGACTGATCGTCGTCTGGTTCGGCGCCCTGGTCGGCCCCACCGCAGTCCCCATGATTCTGGGTTTGATACCGCGTTTCAAACACAGCGGTTCGAAGGCTGCGATATCATCCATCATAACCGGAGTCGTTATATTCGTGATGATGAAAGTGGTAGATTACGAGGGAAGCCAGGCATTAATACTCGCCGCGCCCACGATCGCTTCCATCCTGGTGTATACAGGTATGGGATTCATCGACAGAAAGGGAGTAGTGCCGGACAGTGTGGAGCGTCTGCTCGGCGAGCTTACTATGGCGAATGTGAACGGTGGTAAAGACAGGTGATCAAAGCGAATATTTTTCTCGGAGAATTGGGCATTGGATTTTGAGTGGAAAGACAAGACGGATCTCGGGAATTTCTACAAAGATCTGCTGCAAAATAACTTTTTCAGATTCTGGAACGAAGCAGTGGACCGGCAGAACGGCGGTGTATTCAACTGTTACAACAATGCCGGCACGGAACTGGTCAGCAAGAATAAATACACCTGGTCACAGGGAAGGTTCGTTTGGATATGGAGCAGACTCTACTCGTTGTCCAGAAGCGGCACGCTTTCCCTTGATTTGAACGCTCTGCAGGCGGATCTCGAGAAAGCAGTCGGTTTCCTCGAGAAGAAGGTCTTCATGCCGAATGGCAACTGTGTCTTTCTGACAGACGAGAAGGGCAACTGGATCGAGAGTATTCAGGGAAAGGGTTATGATACCAGTTTCTATGCGGACTGTTTTGTCGCTCTCGGTTTCTCGGAATACGCGAGAGTATTCAAAGACAGGCATTACGCGGATCTCGCATTCCGGGTTTACAGGCAGACGACCGACAGGATCCACCGGAAGGGGCTCAGGAGTGAACCATATCCGATTCCGGAAGGATACAAGTTCCATTCGGTCCCTATGATCATGCTGAACGTCAGCGAAGAACTCGCACTGACTCTCGGATTGCTCGACGACGAACGACACGAGGAAGTCGAAAGGGAAAGCTGCGACTACATGCGGGAAGTGATGGAGGACTTCTACAACGAAGCGGAGGGAAGGATCGTGGAAGTCGTCGGGCCTGGCCCGGCCTCCCGCAATGAAGTCCTGTGCAGGCATGTCAATCCGGGTCATGCAATAGAAGACATGTGGTTCGTAATGAGTCTGGCGAAGAGGAAAAAACGGCCGGACTATATCGGGAGGGCCGCGACCGCCGTCAAGTCGGCGATAGAAGCCGGATGGGATACCGAATTCGGAGGTCTGTTCAGGTTCACCGACGCGACGGGAGGGCAGCCTAAGGGAGCGAAGACAGGAGACCCTTACGAAACACTTATATTAGATACATGGGACTCGAAGCTCTGGTGGCCACATTCGGAAATGCTATACACCACGCTGCTTTCGTATGCTCTTACGAAGGACCGTGAATTTGCATCTTTGTACAACATGGCACACGAGTATGTATTTAACACATTCCCCGACAAAGAGAACGATACCGGAGAATGGGTGCAGATAAGGGACAGAATCGGGAACCCGATCGAAAAAGTCGTCGCACTCCCGGTGAAGGATCCCTATCATATCATGAGGAATATCATCTTAATCATAGAATTATTGGAACAGATTTGGCTATAAGTATTTCATTTTGGAAACAGGTATGCAGGACAAAACAGTAATAAAGAACGGATCGGTCCTTCTTCCTCAGGGGTTGAAAGAGACAGACCTGGAATTGAGTGGCGGCATAGTCTCACGCATCGGAACCCGGATTTCTGCGGACACAGACGCTACGGTGATCGACGCTGATGGAAAATTTGTAATCCCGGGGTTCATCGACATACATACGAACGGCATCGCCGGATTCGATCTAACACTCGGAGTCTACGACCGCGAAAGAGACGGTTTTATTTCCGACGAAGAAGAATATTTGGATGGCCTGGATAATGCGCTTCGGGAATATGCCCTTACAGGGGTTACCCGCGCGGTTCTTACCAGCCTGGCATCACCGGTTCAGGATTTGGAAAAGGTATTCAGATACGTGAGCGCATATCGTGAAAATTATCGAGCGCGAGCATGGAATGGAGTCTTGGCCGGCCTGTACGTCGAAGGCACATTCATGAAAGAGAAAGGTTATCGCGGTGCTCATAACGCGGATTACTTCAATGTCCCTTCAAAGGGATTGTTCGATGAGCTGCAGAGAGCTGCCGGCGGTCTGATAAAGATAGTCAACGTAGTCCCGGAATGGGGAGCGCCTGCCCTGGAGCTTATTAAATACCTGACCGCCAAAGATATCATATGCGCGGCGGGACACACCGGCGCAACGGGATCCCGGTATTCAATGGCGATTGACCATGGAACGCGCCTGGCCACTCATTTCCTTAACGGGCCGACCGGGTCGTCTGTGAAACCATTCGATGGTGGAGGCGCGACGGAGAGAGTGCTCCGTGCCGACCAGGTGTTTGCCGAAATCATCGCCGACGGGTACCACGTCGACAAGGCTTACGTGATGGATGCAATAAAGAGAAAAGGCACCGACAAAGTGGTCGTGATTACGGACAGCATGTTCCCTACGATGCTCGAAGGGCTGGACAAGTTCTCAATGCTGGGTGTCGAAGGGAAGGTAAGTTCGAACGGCGAGTATCTTCAAATCGCAGACAGAGGTAACGCGCTCTTCGGGAGCACACTAACGATGGATAAAGCATTCTCCAACATTCTGAACTGGCTGACCTCACCCGTGGAAGGTATCTGGAATAAGTTGCATGAGCCTCTCGATTTCGAAGAGGCACTTCTCAGGGCGTCGGACATGTGCAGCGGTAACCCGGCCAGGATCTTAGGATTGTTCGAACCCCGGGTAACGAACGACAATAATGACAGGAGCCGTCATACGGGGAGCATCGAAGCAGGCAAGAGCGCCGATGTGTTGATCGCTGATATCGAAGGAACTCAAGGCAAGCGGCGCGTTAAGATAGACATGGTATTCGTTAATGGACAGCCAGCCTCAGAACAGATTGCCAACGAGAGAAAAAAACGGAGAATCAAAAATTGAAATCGGAAAACGCAATTTCAAGTTTCAGAATCGACAGACTAAACGTAGAGGTTTACAAAAGCCGTAAGGCCATGGGCGCGCGGGCGGCGGCAGCTGTCGCTGAAAGACTGATGAGCCTGTTATCATCGGGGAGGAAAGTGAGGATGATATTCGCCGCGGCTCCTTCCCAGAATGAATTGCTTGACGAACTCGCCTCAACTCCCGGAATTGATTGGTCCAAAGTAACGGCGTTCCACATGGATGAATATGTCGGTATAAAAGCCGGTGCTCCCCAATCGTTCGGCGTTTTTTTGAAAGACAGAATTTTCGGGAAAGTAAAATTCGAGAAAGTCCATTACATAAGTTCGAATCCTGACCATGTCGATCGTGAATGCGAAAGATATTCCAGACTCCTTGCTGGGGCGCCAATAGACATCGTTTGTCTTGGGATAGGAGAGAACGGACACATCGCTTTCAACGATCCTGAAGTCGCGGATTTCAACGACCCGAAGGGAGTTAGAGTCGTAGACCTCGATCAAAAATCGAGACAGCAACAGGTGAACGACGGCTGTTTCTCTTCGATAGATGAAGTGCCGAGGCAGGCGATCACGCTGACAATCCCGACGCTCATCTCGTCAACTTACATGTACGCCGTCGTTCCCGGCAAGACTAAAGCGGACGCTGTCCACCGCACGATCAAGGGCGAGATAACTACCGCTTGTCCCGCCACGATCCTTCGGAGACACGATAATGCGATGCTGTTCCTCGATGCCGACTCCGCTGCCGAGATCCAGTAATGCGCGGCCAATGCAGGCATCGGCTAACCGCCAAATCCGTTGGACACGGAAATTGATGCCGGACTTGCCTCAGGATCCCAAACCTGACTGCACTTCGACTTCCGGCAGAGCCTGAATCGTTCAGGATCGATATCCCGGAACACCGATAAGGCATCCGCGTTCCGCCAGAATATTCTTTAGCCTGGCCGCCGACTCAAACACTATCCCGTCCATGCCGGCCGACTGCGCCCCGAGTATGTTCGTCGGATTGTCGTCTATCATTAGGGCCCTTCCGGCCGGAACGTTCATCCTGTCGAGGACTCTCTCATATATAACCCGATCCGGTTTTGCCGCGCGCTCAACGCTCGAAATCACGACAGGATCAAAAATTCCATCGAGATGGTTCCTTTTCATTATCTCTCTGAAAAAACCTGAGGTCGCGTTCGTGAGTAACGCGACCCTGTAACGCTTTCCAAGTTCCTTCGCCAAATCGACCACATCTCTATTGATCGAGACATATCCCCACCATTCGTCCTGAACCTGCTTCGCCTGCATACCTGCGAACTGACCGAGCTGCGTGAACAATTCTTCCTGCGATATCTCGCCCTTGTCCGCGGGACCGACGAGTCTGCTTTTCACTTCAATTGATTCCGGCTCCGGCAGGTATTTCCTGAACCAGAAGGGAGCGACTTCCGAACATACGACGCCAAAGAAATCGAATACGAAAGCTTCATAAGCCGCAGTCATAGGGCTCCTGTAATTCCTGTGGGGTTCACGGTTATCGAAGTAGACAATCCGGATGCGGACAAATCATACCGCTCACACGCTGCCCGTCTAGACACGTTTCCTTTCGCCTTTCTCCTGCTTGGGCATCGATTGGCGCGAAACGGGAAACTCCGGTTTGGGAAGACTCCCGGCTTCATACTTTGCGAGAGTCAGCGGACCGCTCGTGTCCGGAAGTACCGGCCCGCGGCTCGCCCGGTCGCCGAATCTGAAAGTGGATGTCAGGTCGCCGAAGGTATCCCTGCGCCATTGAGTTATGTTGGGCTCTTTTACCCCCGTGAACTTTTCAAGGAATTGAAGCACAGATGTGTGGTCGAATTTGTCGCTGCATACCCAGCCGCCAGCGGTCCAGGGCGACACAATTATGCATGGTACACGGAAACCCGCACCTATGGGTTCCCCGTTAACAAACTCGTCCGGTGTGCCCGGCGCGGGCACGGGCGGAGGGACGTGGTCGAAGAGCCCGTCGTTCTCATCGTAATCGAGTATGAACACCGTCTCCGCCCACAGATCGGGGTTGGCTGCAATCGCGTCGATCTTGCTCGCGACGAACGCTGCGCCGTCGGCCGGCATGTAGTCCGGATGTTCGGACTGGTAACTCGTGGGAAGTATCCATGAAACCGCCGGGAGTTTTCCGTTCATCGCGTCGTATTCGAACTCGCCCTCCGGTCCGTACGCAATTCCCTTCCTATATAGCGGAGAATCCTTTCCCGCTTCCTGAAAGGACTTGAAGTTCGCCAGCATGTTCGTGCCGTAGTTGTCTTTTTGCTGGTACACTTTCCAGCTCACTCCCGCTTCCTCGAGGCGCTCCGCGTATGTCTTCCATCTGAACCCGCCTTTGATCGGGGTATTCCTTATGACCGGACCGCCGCCAGCACCTGTCGGGTCTATCGTACCCGTCATCCAGTACATTCTGTTCGGCCAGGTCGGACCCAGAAGGGAACAATGGTAGTTGTCGCAAATCGTGAAGGCCTCGGCGAGTGCAAACTGGAACGGGATATCTTCGCGTGTGTAGTATCCCATAACGTAGGGGCCGTTTGCGCCGTCCGCCTTGAGGTGAGCGGGCACCCAGTTATCCATCCTGCCTTTATTCCAGGCCGAGTGCTGCACGGACCACGCGTGGCTTGTCGACGGAATCTTTTGGGCGTTTGTCTTTCGCGTGTCCAGGTGAAACGGAAGGAGATACCCGTCGGGGTTATCAGGATCCGGTTGATAGAATACTGATCGACCGTTGCTCAGCCGCATCGCATTCCGGTCTCCGTATCCGCGGACGCCGGATAGAGTGCCGAAGTAATGGTCGAATGACCGATTCTCTTGCATCAGGAGCACGACGTGTTTGATTTCGCGGAAGGAGCCGCGGCGCCTGGGGGGATCGGCAAGGACCTTCCTGACGTTCGGGGGAATATATTTTGAGACAACCGCTGATGCCGCGAGTCCTCCTACGGACTTCAGCATGCTGCGGCGGCTCATTTTAGGCACTGAGCCGCCCAAATTTAAAATCTTAGATTTCTTCTCACTCATGCCTTCTATCTCAAATTTTTATTTTGTCTTTTCTGAAATTCTTTGGAGCAGACATCGCCACACGATATTCTTTCCCTTACAAGCTAAATACATATTCAACAACTCACGACGCAGTCAATATTAAGAAATGAATATCAAACGGTCTCCATCGGGTGACGGCAGTGCTCGTTCTTCTCCCGAAGACATATTGAAGATAAGAACTGTCCAGAAACGATCGACGTTATGAGGGGATGCGTCCGATTCACAGCAGATCTATGAGATCTGCCGGCCGATTGAGGATGTACTTTGCCCCGTTTGCGAGGAGTTCTTCTTTCGTCCTGAAGCCCCACAACGCTCCAACCGCGTACATCCCCGCGCGATTCGCGGTCTGCATATCGACGTCAGTGTCTCCGACATAAACGAAATCTTCCGGATCAAGCTGAAACCGTCTGACAATTTCCAGTGCGCCGGAGGGATCGGGTTTTCGCGGCCATTTGTCCGACGAACCGATGATTGCCCCGAAATGCGCCTCAGGTAAGAGTGTTGAGACTACTTTGCGGGTCAGTTCGTCGGCTTTGTTCGATAGCACTGCGAGATTGATCCCTCGTGAGAAAAGATGTTTCAGTAAATCCGCAATACCGCTGTATGGCCTCGTCTTGGTTGTGCAGTTCGCGCGGTATTCATTCATCATAGAATCGTAACATTCCGAAACCAACTCATCACGGCGATCCCCCTCAGCAAGCGATTCATAAACCAGTCTTCTTATTCCGTTGCCGATCATGTTCTTGTATTCCTCGACCGAATGCTGCCGGAAACCATGATCGCGCAGGACATGGTTCATACAGTCTGCGAGGTCCTCGAGCGAATTCACGAGTGTCCCATCAAGATCGAAGATAACGCCTTTGAAAGTCACCGCCCCCTCCTCGAACGGTCGAACATCGCAACACCCCATCGGATTACTTTTTCAGGTTGCATGATCGAAGTTTTTGTTTATGATTCGCGGAATATCTGGAAGCCCGCCGAAGACTGGTTCACCGGCATCACCTCGAGGCGATTGATGTTCACGTGCTGCGGTAGCATGGCCACCCAGAAGATCATGTCCGCAATATCATCTGCGGTAAGAGGCCGCACCCCTTTGTAGAGCGCATCGGAAGCCGTCTGGTTGCCGCCGGTTCTCACGAGTGTGAATTCGGTCTCCGCCATGCCCGGTTCGATAGATGTCACACGAACCCCTGTGCCGTGCAGGTCGCTCCGAAGCCCAAGAGAGAATTGGGTGACGAACGCCTTCGTACCGCCGTACACATTGCCACCCGGGTAGGGATATGTTCCGGCAATGGAGCTTATGTTGACGATCGCTCCCTTCTGCTTTATGAGTGCCGGGAGAAGTTTGTGAGTTATGGTCACGAGGCCCGTAATGTTGGTGTCGATCATCCTGTTCCAGTCCTCGAGCTTAGCCTGTGGTGCTGGAGCGGTTCCGAGAGCGAGGCCGGCATTGTTGACAAGGACATCAATATCGCGGAAATTTCCAGGAAGTGAAGATAGTGCAGCTTCCATCGCGGCCTTATCGCGCATGTCGAAGTGAAGCGCGAGAGCGCTGCCACTACCGAGCTCTTTTACCAGAGCCTCCAACCTCTCCGCGCGCCGACCGGTTACCACAACCTGCCAGCCCTCCTTCGCGAATCTCCGCGCAGCGGCAGCGCCGAATCCCGATGTCCCTCCTGTGATGAATGCAGTTTTCAAGGCAGTTCCTTCCAACAAGATCTAAGTTGATCGTTATCCAATAAGCCGCAGCTGGGCTGGGGAGCATCGCCCATCGCTTCGCTAAAACAATAAGTGCTCCGCCGCCTTACGGCCGATTCTTGATTTGCGTATATAAGATACAAAATCTTCATTAACCTGCGGCAGCACCCCCACGATTCCGAAGGTCCTTAAACAAAACCTCCGGGACCGTCCTTCCATGACATGCACCGCGTTATTGTCCCGGGCAGGACTTATCGCTCCGCGGAAGTGCAGAAGGACGGTCTCAGAATGAAGTTCTTGTCCACGCCCTACCGGTTCTGATGCTATGCGTTCTCATTCAATTCCGGAAAGGGACACCTAAGACGATATTAGTAGTAATAACCTCCGCCGCTTGAAGTCGGCACTGTAATCACCCATCCGAAGAGAGCTCCGCTGATAGGATGAATCATCTGGCCGTTGCTCACCTTCATCCCGGTGGAGTTGAGCACATATGTCCCATTTGTCTCAACATCGTAATACCAGCTTTGAGTTGTTATCTCGGGATCGTTCGCAATCATTGTCAGGGGATTTTGAAACTCTCCGACGAGGGAGTCGGTCTTTGTGTCGGTTATTTTGAAAGCAAATGCCAATATCGGTTTTTCTCCCGACGGAGCAGTGGCCGCCAATGAAGTGGTGTCGCCACCGAGAAGCTCGAATTCCACAGGAGAGTTAAAAACGTTTCCGGGTATTTGAAATGTATATGGACCGGACAGTATGGTGTCCGCGGTACCCGGCGTGATACTCACCGAATCGAGCACGGTTGTGAATCCGTATTTCGTCCAGTCATGTAACCCGACCGTGCCGGTACTCGGCTGAGTCGGCATAGTCGACTTCTTGCTACAGGCTGCCAGCATTACCATCATTGACAGGCTCAAGATCACAATTATCCTACGCATGGAAATCCCTTTCTATTCCTGTTTTCATCTAAGAGATTACTGAAGGAAACGACGGAGCGGAGTACAGAGGTGAAGAAACCTGAGGGGATTTGGAGAGGACTTCGCCTGCTATTTCTCGGTTTGATTCAGTCGGAGCCTTTCCAGGAAGGCGACATCATCTTTCATCGGCTCTTGTTTACTATTGCTCACCGCGTATGAATCCTGTCTCTCGACATCGTTCTTCAGCATATGAAGAGTTGGCGGTAACACGAAAACCACCAACGCCTTTAGAAGACCAAACGGAACGGGTTGGCCGATCGTTCCACATTCCGGGTAAACTGCGCGGCGTCATCCAAAATTCAACCTGAAGTTGTCATTCAATCTCACATTGAATGTAGTTCGGACATTTCAGAAGATCTCTCGACGCCGTTCAATCCGGATGACCGTTAAATCAAAAGGGACACCGAGAAAGTCCAGCCAACAGGAAAACAGTTATCCGGGGAAATCCCGAAAATGATCCCAACAGTTTAGCGAGACGCTGGAAAAATGTCGTCGTGATGGGCGTGATTCAATAAAGCCAGCGCACGAGAATACGATTTTGCTCGGTTCGAGCGGCACGCGGCACCATCTTTCCCCCCGGCAACGACGTCGAACGGTGCGGCTGGTCTCCGAAATTGGTACCTCACGTAAGGAACCGAAATATTGATTTTTATGCCTTTCGTCGGTAAATTGAACCGTTCAATTTTTTGCTTGAAATTTCAATTTTGAAAGCTACAGGTGCGTTAGGAGGTAAATCCGGAGAGATTGATGAAGAGAATTACTATCGAGGATGTTGCGCGACGTGCGGGCGTTTCGAAGGGAACAGTTTCCGCAGTCATTAATGCCAAGAGTACGGTGAAACCAGGCACGAGGGATCATATTCTGGAGGTAATGAAGGAACTCAATTTCCGGCCGCGGGGTGTCGCGAGGAACCTCAAGAACGGCACTCAGGACAAAAGCATAGCCGTTATTATCAAAGACCTGAACTATCCTTTCTATACGGCGATTGCCACAGGGGCAAAAGACTATGCAAGCACAAAAGGCTACTCGGTCATCATCACGAGCTCCGACGACAATCACGAGCGCGAGAAGAAACTCTCACATTTGTTTTCGACAAAAGACATCAAGGGTACCATCATAGCTCCGGTTGTCGAAGGAACTGCCGAGATCGAACATCTTTTCAAATTGAAGATGATCAATTATCCTTTCGTTCTTCTCGAAGATGTAAAGGGAATCCAGGCCAACGTAGTTGCGATCGACAATCTCCGGGCGATAAAGAAAGCGGTGAAGTATCTCATACAGGGCGGACACACTAAGATCGTTCATTTCGCCGGCCCCCCTCAGTCGTCACACACCCAGGAACGCATCGAAGGTTTCCGCGACGCCTTCAGCGAAAGCACGCTCGCCTTCAACCATGAAATGATCGTCTCGATCGGCTCGCATTATGAAGAGAGCTATGCCAAGACTATAGAGTATTTCAAGAAGATAGACAGAAGCGAATACCCGACCGCGGTAGTCTGTTTCAACGACCATCAGGCACTCGCGGTCATGACGGCTTTGAAAGACCTTCACATTGCCGTGCCGCGCGACATATCAATCATCGGGAACGACGATATCTACTACGCGCAGATTTATCCGATTCCGCTTACGACGATCAGGGCTCCGCAGCACGAGATAGGCAAGACTGCCGCGGAAATTCTCATCCGAAACATCGAGTCGTCCACCCTTCTCCCCATCGAGCGCGTCGTCCTCGATACCGAGTTCGTCGTCAGAGAATCGTCCAGGGTGCTCAACGGCGACTGACTTTTTCCCAAACGGAAGGATTTTTTAGCCGGATTTCTTCGTTACTGACTTGTGAAAGGCTTCTGAAAGGCGTTCTTCAGGAACCATGACTCATTGAAAACGAGGCAGGAATCCGATATACTCCGGGAAAAATCTGTAAATTGTGGCGTTCGTCGGTCGGGGGGACATGCCGGATATTATTTTTCCTTTCATGTAACACTTTCACATTAATAAATTACGGTTCGTAGGATGTCAAACAAAGAAACGTACACGAGGTGTTAAATTGGATATTTCCGCACTGAACGAGAAGATTAAAGAGGAAAGCGCATTTGTTGACTTGCTGGTGAACGAAATCGGCAAGGTAATCGTCGGGCAGAGAGCCATGATCGAGCGGCTCCTCATCGGGCTCCTGAGCAACGGACACGTACTTCTGGAAGGAGTGCCCGGGCTGGCGAAGACGCTCGCCATAAAGACTCTCTCTTCGGCCATGAAGGCGAAGTTCCAGAGAATTCAATTCACGCCCGATCTCCTCCCCGCCGATCTCGTCGGAACGCAGATTTACAACCAGAGGGAAGGCAACTTCCTCATAAGAAAGGGCCCGATCTTTTCGAACTTCATACTCGCCGACGAGATCAACCGTGCTCCAGCCAAGGTACAGAGCGCTCTCCTCGAAGCAATGCAGGAACGACAGGTGACGATCGGCGACCAGACATTCAAGCTCGAAGACCCGTTCCTCGTGCTCGCTACCGAAAACCCCATCGAGCAGGAAGGCACATACCCGCTTCCCGAGGCACAGGTAGACAGGTTCATGCTCAAGGTGATGATCTCGTATCCCTCCAGGGACGAAGAATTGAAGATTATGCGTCAGAACGTGAACGCCGTCGATGGCGGAGTTCAGCAAGTCGTTTCGCCGAAGGATATAATCAAGGCGAGAAATCTCGTCCACGATGTATACATAGATGAGAAGATCGAGAAATATATCCTCGATATAGTTTTCGCGACGAGGTCGCCGAAGGATTACGGGCTGGAAAAGCTCACCGACTACATAAGCTACGGCGCTTCGCCGAGGGCTTCGATCAACCTCGCGCTCGGGGCGAAGGCGATGGCGTTCATAAAAAGAAGAGGTTACGTCATACCTGAAGACGTCAGGGGGATTTGCCTCGACGTTCTCCGTCACCGCGTGGCCGTTACATACGAGGCGGAAGCCGAAGAGATCAACTCCGAAAATGTCATCAGGGAAATCCTGAACAAGGTGGAAGTGCCCTGATCGGGAATTCTTAATTCTAAATTTTGAATTCTCAATTGAGAATTTAAAATTCAAAATTTAAAATTCTACTAAAAGATTGCTAACTAAAGAGCTCTTAAAACAAGTCCGGCAAATCGAGATCAGAACCAAAGGCGTGGTTAACCAGGTCTTCTCCGGAGAGTACCACTCCGTCTTCAAGGGAAGAGGGATGGAGTTCTCCGAAGTGAGGGAATACCAGTTCGGCGACGACATCAGGAACATCGACTGGAACGTGACTGCGCGCTTCGGCCACCCGTTCATCAAGATATTCGAGGAAGAGCGCGAGCTTACAGTGATGCTCATGGTGGACATGAGCGGCTCGTTGATCTTCGGCTCGTCCGACAAGACGAAGCAGCAGATAGCTGCCGAGATCGGCGCGGTGCTCGCCTTCTCCGCGCTTAAGAACAACGACAAAGTCGGACTTATCATGTTTACCGACAAGATAGAGAAATTCGTCCCGCCGAGAAAAGGGCGGATGCACGTGCTCAGAATTATCCGGGAAATCCTTTCTTTCGAACCCGAGGGAAAGGCCACCAATCTAAGAGCTGCACTCGAATACATGAACAACGCGATAAAGAAACGCAGCATCGCCTTCCTGATTTCCGACTTCATGGACACCGGATACGACAAGATACTCAGAATCGTCGGCAAGCGTCATGATCTAATCGGAGTAGTGCTCAACGACAGGAGAGAAAACGATATCCCGGCTGTCGGACTCGTGAAATTCACCGATGCGGAAACGGGGAAGGAAAGATGGATCGACACGGGCGATAAGAAGACGAGACAGCTCTTCCAGCAGATGAGAGAGCGAAACAGATCGCAGCGCAAAGCGCTCTTCATTTCCAGCCGGCTCGACAGCATAGAAATTCAGACCGGTGAAGATTATATAAAACCCCTCGTCCAGTTTTTCAGGTTGAGAGAAAAGAGATGGTAAGAAGAGCCGCGCTCATAGGGTTGTTGATTTCCCTTCTCGCCTCACCAGCTCTCTCGCAGGTGACGTCTGCCACCGCATCGACCGGCAAGACGAGCTATCTCGTAGGCGATTACATAAACTACAAGATCCAGGTAGGATATAAGCCCGGCACGACTGTTTTCCCGCCGATGATCCAAGACAGCCTGAGGAACGTGACACTTCTGAAGGTTGAGAAGCCTTCGAAGGTGGCCATAAGCGGCGACACCACTATTACTTACGCCTATACCCTTTCATGCTACGACTCGGCGGGCGTCACCCTCCCGGGAATTCCGATTTTCTACCGGACCGCCAGCGACACAACGCTGCAGGTAGTCCCGACGAACCCTGTGAGGTTAACCGTCTCAACCGTCAAGGTGAACCTGAAGGAAGGGATCAAGGATGTTAACGCACCGATAAAGATTCCATTCGACTGGAAGTGGCTTCTCATATGGATCGGTGCGGCGTTGCTCATCGCCGCGATCGCATACTATCTCTACCGGCGATACAAGAAGACGAAAGCCGCCGCCGCGTCTGTTAAACCTCTCGTAAAGCTTCTGCCGCACGAAGAGGCATTGAGTTCTCTCCACCAGCTTGAACAACAGCAGCTGTGGCAGCGCGGACTGGTGAAGGAGTATCACTCGGCGATCACAGAAATAATCAGGAGGTATTTCGAGAAACGCTTTAAGATGCCGGCCATGGAGCTTCCAACCTCGGAGGCCGTGGAGCTTCTGAAGCGCCGCCCGGAAAGTGCGCCGATACTCGATCTGACGTACGGATTTCTTTCGAACGCGGACATGGTGAAGTTCGCGAAGTTCACTCCCATGAATTCGGTCAACGAAGAAATGATGAAGCAGGCTTACGAGATTGTGAACAAGACAGCCGTTTCGAACGGCAGGGATGGCAAGGAAAACGGTGACGCTGTTCAATAATGTGACATTCGCTTATCCGTGGGTGCTCTACCTTCTCCCGATAGTACCGTTGATGATCCTCTGGCACTGGAAGGTAGGGAAAGCAAAGCAGCCGTCCCTCACCTACTCTTCACTCGAAATGTTCGGAGGGATTCCGAAATCGTGGAAAGAGAAAATGAACGGCGCGCCCGTCCTTATGAGATCCATAGCGATCGGACTTCTCATCGTGGCGTTGGCCAGACCCCAGACATATTCCTCGTCGCAGAACGTCACGACAGAGGGAATCGATATCGTTCTATGTCTCGACATGTCGGGAAGCATGACATCCGAGGATTTGAAGCCTAACCGCATCGACGCGGCCAAGGGCGTGGCTGCGCAATTTATAAAGGAAAGGCCGAACGACCGTATCGGGCTTGTCATTTTCGGAAAGCAAGCATTCACACAATGCCCGATCACTATAGACCACGATGTTTTGCTCAACCTCCTCCATAAGGTGAAGCTCGGCATGGTCAACCCGGACGGCACGGCCATCGGGAACGCGATCGCCGATGCCGTCGGCAGGCTCAGATACGGGAAGGCAAAGAGCAAAGTGATCATCCTTCTGACAGACGGAGAGAACAACGCCGGACAGGTCGATCCCCTGACCGCTGCTGAGATTGCAAAGACTTACGGAGTCAGAGTCTACACCATCGGAGTCGGCACCAACGGAGAGGCGCCCTACCCGGTCCAAACGCCGTTCGGTGTTCGTTACCAGATGGTCCCCGTCAAGATCGACACGACGCTCCTGAGTAAGATTTCAAGTATCACGGGGGGAGAGTTTTTCAGGGCAACGAACAACAGGGCGCTCGAAGAGGTTTACCGGAGGATCGACAAGCTTGAAAAGTCTAAGATCAAAGTGACGTCATACCGAAACACCACCGAGCTCTTCTCCGGCTGGCTCGACGCCGGGTTGATACTGCTCGCGCTTGAACTTGGAATGTCTAAATTTGTTTTAAAAAAGGTGCCTTGAGCAAAAAAGGAAACCGGCACCACGATGCACGAAGATGACTTATGATTCGATTCGCACATCCTGAATTTCTCTACGGGCTTTACTTCATCCCGGTCCTTGTCCTCGCATTCTGGTATCTTGCCAGGAGGCGGAACAAGATGCTGGACAAATTTGCCGGGAAGACTCTGCAGGGAGTCCTTCTGCCGACTTACAGCAAGGGAAAGGCAGTTCTCAAAGCCGGAATATGGATTTTTGCCGTCGCTTGCCTCCTCATCGCCGCTTCAGACCCTCAGATCGGCACAAGGCTGGAAACGGTGAAGGAAACCGGCATAGACATTTATATACTTCTCGATGTATCGCTCAGCATGCAGGCGCAGGACATTCAGCCGAGCAGGCTCGACAAAGCCAAGCTGGAAATCTCGAACCTCATCGAGAGACTGCACGGGGACAGGATCGGCCTGATCGTATTTGCCGGCGAGCCATTCGTGCAGTTCCCCCTGACGACCGACTATTCTGCGGCCGACCTCTTCCTCAATGCGGCAAGTACGAGCAGCGTGCCTGAACAGGGTACTGCCATTGCTGCGGCAATAAACCTCGCGGTAAAATCATTCGACTTTAAGCTAAATTCCGAGAAAGTGATCGTTCTCTTCACCGACGGCGAAGATCATCAGGGCGATATCAAAGGCGCGATCGAGAACGCCAAGAAACACGGCATCAAGATTTTCACAATCGGACTCGGATCCACGCAGGGAACTCCGATACCGATTTACAACGATCAGGGTCAACAGATAGGCTTCAAGAAAGACGATAAGGGTAACATCGTCCTGACAAGGATGCGGCCGGAAACTCTCGAGGAAATTGCATCGGAGACGGGCGGAAAGTTTTTCCAGGCCCAGAACGGGAGAGACGAACTCAGCATAATCTACGACGACCTTTCGAAAATCAAGAAGACCGA
Source organism: Bacteroidota bacterium (assembly GCA_021811615.1). Classification (GTDB taxonomy): domain Bacteria; phylum Bacteroidota; class Ignavibacteria; order Kryptoniales; family JAKASW01; genus JAKASW01. The sequence goes on along the minus strand of JAJZNW010000041.1, from coordinate 37,371 downwards.
ATTCGGTGAAAAGCGGGTTGCTGATTACGAGGACAGGTTTTACTATTTTTTAGCTCCGGCAATTGTACTCCTTCTTGTCGAGTTCTTTATGTCGGAGCGAAAGTCTCGTTTATTTGCCAAATTGAACAAGAAATTAGGAATAGAGTAATAGACAATGAAAAGGATTATCTCATTGATGTTCGCTCTATCGGTTGCCGCAACGGCTTTCGCCGGGAGTGCTCTGGCACAGGGAACCCGGTCTTACGTGAACAAAGGGGTGAAACTCTATAAAGACGGTAAATACGTCGACTCAGAAGTCGAATTCAAAAAGGGTCTCAATAAATCTCCGGACAACTTCCAGGCGCACTTCAACCTCGGCGATTCATACTATAAGCAGGACAATTATCAGGGCGCGATGAAGTCTTTCCAGTCCTCTCTCGCGAAGACGAAGAGCCCGCTTCTCAAGTCTAAGGTGTACTACAATATCGGCAACTCCCTGCTCAAGGATAAGAAATTGAAGGAGAGCATAGCCGCCTACACCGAGGCGCTGAAACTGGATCCGGGCGATATGAGGACGAAATATAATCTCTCTTACGCCCTCGACATGCTAAAACATCAGAAGAACCAAAACAAAAACAACAAAAATAAGAACAACAAGAACAATCAGAACAATAAGAACCAGAATAAGCAAAATCAGAATAAGCAGAACAACGACCAGAATAAGAACAACCAGAACAAACAGAATAATCAGCAACAGAATCAGCAGGAGCAGCTTTCCAAGCAACAAGCGCAGGCGATATTTGCTGCGCTAAACCACGAAGAACAAAAATTGCAGAAGAAACTGAGAAAGTTTGTCGGGAAGCCGATGAAGATAACCAAAGACTGGTGAAGGTGAAAGAGAGACTTGGAAGCGGAGAAAAGTTCTGACGCAAATTGAGGGTGCAACCGGCTTGATGAGCAATATCTCTAATGTCCCCGAAGCCGAGGCGAAGGGACCGGGGAGCGGGAGAAGAAAAACAAAAAACTCTTTGAGGGGCGGATTGGCCGCGATGCTTGCCGCAGTCATCCTCGCGGCGTTCCCTGCCGTTTCGTCGGCTCAGACGTTCACTGCTTCGGTAAACAATACGACTATCGGACAGAACGAACAGTTCGAAGTCTCCTTCACATTTTCCGCATCAGACGTAAACGGTATTAAAGATTTCCAGGCGCCCGGCTTTCAGGATTTCGTCCTCCTCTCCGGACCGGATCAGTCGACAAGCCTGCAGTTCATAAACGGAGCCGCCTCTGGCTCGATGACTTACTCGTACTACCTTCGCTGTCCGAAGATAGGTAAGTTTACGATAGGCGCCGCGTCGCTCGAGTACAACGGCAAGAGATATACAACGAACCCGATAACCATCGACGTCACTAAGGCTTCACCGAAACCGGCGGCGGGAGCGAAGGGAGCGCCGACCGTCTCCTCGAACAATATCGGCGACAATGTCTTCATTCTTGCCACCGCAGATAGGGAGAAAGTCTATCTTGGCCAGCCGGTGACGGTCACATACAAGCTTTACACACGTCTTCCTATCGCAAGCCAGATGCAGGTTTCCAAGCTTCCGTCATACGAAGGATTCTGGGCAGAAGATCTGACCCTCCCGGGAACCATAAGCCTCTCGACAGAGATGTACCACGGAAAGCAATACAGCGTCGGGGTACTGAAGAAGGTGGAACTCTTCCCCACACAGACCGGAATGCTTTCCGTAACCCCGATGGTTCTGGACATCCCGGTGCAAATCCGTCAGAGACAAAGCGGCAACCCGAACAATGTCTTCGACCAGTTCTTCAACGACCCGTTCTTCAACAGCTATTCGACCGTAAATCTCAAATCGACGTCCAACACTATCAAGGTGGACGTCATTCCCCTTCCGTCGAATAATGTTCCGAAATCATTCACGGGCTCGGTCGGCGATTTCACCATGACCTCGCAGGTCAGCAACGTGAACTTGAAAGCGGACGAACCTCTGACACTCAAGATCGCCATCAGCGGTCAGGGCAATATCCAGCTCCTTACGATGCCGAATATCTCGCTGCCATCCGGGTTCGATACTTACCAGCCGAAAATAGCTCAGGATATTAAACGCGACAACGCGGTATCGGGCACAAAGACTTTCGAGTATCTTATCGTCCCGAGATTATCCGGAAGACAGGAGATTCCGCCGATCAAGTTTTCATATTTCAACCCGGAACGAAGATCATACATCACGCTCGCTACTCCGCCATATCCTCTTGACATAGCACCGGGGCCAAACAACGGGAATCAAAATATCGCCGGCTTCTCGAAGGAGAACATAAAACTCCTCGGAGAAGATATCCGATATATCCATACGACAACGAGCGGACTGAGGAGAGAAGTCGGCTACACCGTCTTCAGTGCAGGCTTCTGGTCGGCAGTCGTTGCTCCCCTCTTCGTCCTTATCGGTCTGGTTACGTGGAAGAGGAGAACCGACAAACTCGCAGGCAACGTCGAGCTTCTCAGGTACCGCCGGGCCGAGAAAATCGCGAGAGCGCGTTTCAAAAAGGCCAGGTTACTCATGGATAGCGGCAAGCAGGCGGAATTCTATGCGGAGATATCACAAGCGATCTTCGGTTATCTAGAGGACAAGCTCCACATACCGAAATCGGAGATGTCGCTGGAACGCGCCGAGTCTGTTCTCAAGACCAGGAACATAGACGGCCGGCTGCTCGCGAGCCTCAGGTCGTGCACGGAGAAATGTGAGTTCGCCCGTTTCGCTCCGGCTGGAGACGGTACCGCAGCTATGAGCGATATGTATAATGAATTGACAAAGGTAATCGTCGGCCTCGAACGGACGTTGTCGGTGAAGAAACATGCGTGAAAAGATTTTGAAGTATTTATCTTCTTACATATCGGGCATCCTCATGGCGGCTGCATTGTCGCTGCTTCTCCCGGGTTTCCTAAAGGCTTCCCAGCTGATGACAAAACCGGAAGCGAAAAACATGATGGCAATGGGAAACAAGTACTACCAGGACAAGCAATACGAGAAGGCTGCCGATGCCTATCAGGAAATAATCAGTTCGGGATTTGAAGGGACATCGCTTTACTACAACCTCGGCGACGCCTACTACCGCGAGGGAAAACTCGGGCTGGCGATCCTCTATTACCAGAAGGCTCTTCGGCTCTCGCCCGGCAACGGCGATGTGATCCACAATCTGAAGATCGCGAACGCACGGACGGTCGACAAGATAGAGGCATTACCCCAGTTCTTCCTCTTCGAGTGGTGGGAAAGCATTCTCGCGGCTCTCTCGGTCACCGGCTGGACATTTACGGTTTATCTCTTTTATGCGATAGTACTCCTTTCCATCGGCCTCTACTTCTTCGCCAAAAGAGGCGGGCTCCAGAGATTCGCAGTCTATTCGGGCTTTGTGTCCATAGTCCTCCTTATCGTGACATCTTCGCTTCTTGCTGTGAAACTGAACCGGGATATGAACGTGAAGAGCGCCATAGTGATTGCGCCCACTGCCACAGTCAAGCTATCTCCCGACCAGTCGAGCAACGACGCGTTCATAATACATGAAGGGTTGAAGGTGAGAGAACTGAACAGCGTTGGCGATTGGATAGATATTCGGCTCGAGGACGGTAAGGAAGGGTGGATACAAAAGAACGATATAGCAACCATCTGAGTGAATGATATTCTAAATCCGACATTCTAAGCTCTAAACAAATTCAAGTGCAGAAGAAACGAAATCACAAACGCCACCTTTTTCAATTTCGGGTTTAGAGCTTCGTTGGTTGTTCAGCATTTCGAGTTCAGGATTTAGAATTTTCAAGCTTGAGGATCAAAGCATATATGAGTTTTGAACAGACCTGGAGATGGTTCGGTCCGCAGGACCCATTCTCCCTCAAAGAAATAAAACAGACCGGGGCTACCGGTATCGTGACTGCGCTGCACCAGATTCCGATCGGCGAGGTGTGGCCGGTCGACGAGATAATGAGGCGGAAGGGCCTCATCGAGGCTGACGGCCTGACGTGGTCGGTCACGGAAAGTGTGCCGGTCCACGAGGATATCAAGAAGCGTAGCGGGAATTACAGGAAATATGTAGACAATTATATCGCCACAATCAGGAACCTCGCCAAATGCGGCGTGGATATAGTCTGCTACAATTTCATGCCCGTCTTCGACTGGCTCCGCACCGATCTCGAAGTTGTATTCGGCGACGGATCGATAACGACCAGGTTCGAGAGGAAAGTTGTAGTTGCTTTCGACATGTTCATGCTGAAGAGGCCCGGTGCGGCGAGCGATTACAGCGACGCCGAGCTCGCTGACGCGGAGCTCTATTTCAGAGGGATGTCTGACAAAGAGAAAGACAAGCTGCTGAGGACAATCCTTCTCGGACTTCCGGGCTCGCTTGAGGCATACACCCTTGACGCTTTCAAAGATGAGCTCGGAAATTATAAGGGGATCGGCGACAAGGAGCTTCGTGAGCATTTACACGATTTCATCCGCGACATAACTCCCGCGGCCGAAGAAGCGGGAGTCCTCCTCGGGATTCATCCGGACGACCCGCCCTTCCCGCTCTTCGGACTCCCCAGAGTCGTGAGTAAGAAAAAGGATTTCGAGCAGATCCTTGCGGCGGCGGATTCGCAGTCGAACGGGCTAACGTTCTGCCCCGGTTCTCTCGCCGCCGATCCGAACAACGATGTCGTCGACATGTCGGAATCATTCGCGAAACGGATAAACTTCATACATCTTCGCAATGTGACGAAAGACGGCAAAGGTGGATTCGTCGAGGACTACCAGCTCGGCGGCGACATCGACATGTACGGCGTGATGAAGCCGCTCGTCATCGAACAAAACCGGCGCACATCCCTCGGCCTTAAGAGCGCGAGGATGCCGATGCGTCCCGACCACGGACATCTTATGATACCGGACATGCACAGGAAAGGAATTTACCCGGGCTATTCTCTCTTCGGAAGGATGAGAGGACTTGCCGAGCTGAGGGGACTGGAACTGGGAATCAGAAGATCGCTGGAAAGCCAGACCAGCTCGAAGGGTTCATAGACGTGTTCAGCGATCGGTATCCATGAAAACCGATGGGGATACCGAGAATCTTTTGCTTAGGGCTGCAATCTGTCTCAAGTTGAGTTTTCTTCTGCCGCTGAGGACCTCGGAGACAATCCCTTGGCTACCGATTTCCTGAAGGTCCCCCTGCTTCAATCCGTGCTCTTCCATGAGAAATTTCAATACGCCTACTGAGTCGCCCTCAGGCTCCTCGACCTTCCTGTCTTCGTAATCCCCTATCAGCGTCCCGAGTGTGTCGATGAGCGACTCCTTGGCGGGATCGCTCTTCTCATTAACCTCGTCAATCAGCTCGTCGAGAATCGACAGCATCCGGTTATACTGGTCTTCAGTATGAATCGTAGATACGATCTTCGATACTTTCGGCCACGCCTGCATCGCCTCTCTTATCTGATTCTTCTTTCTCACCGTCATCTCGCCTTCCAACTTACTTCATCATAATCTGCATGTGTAAGATACTCCCGGATGTATATCCTTTTCGCCTCGAACATTATGTAAGTAATCAACCTGTACTTGTTTCCGCCTATGTTGAATATGATAAATTTCCCAACCTGATCAGCCTGCGGAAACGTCAATCTGAGGTCAGCCAAGAAATTGTAATTGCTATGTTTGACGATTCTATGCCATCTCTCCAATGACTGTGCCGAATCAGGGTATTTTCCGGCAAACTCCAGCAGCCTTTTCCTGACGATAACATGCACTTCTAAGGATATCTCATATTGAGATACCTGTCAAGAAGCCACGACACTTCCGGTCTATTTCCTTCAAAGTAGAGACGCGGTTCTTTCCCCGTTAACGAGTCTCATGATCCCTAACGGGTTTGCATTCTTAAGTTCGTCCGGAAGTATTTCATCCGGAAAATCCTGATAGCATACCGGCCTCGAGAACCGCTCGATGGCCCGCGTACCGACCGAGGTCGTCCGGCTGTCTGTGGTCGCAGGAAAGGGTCCGCCGTGTACCATGGAATGACAGACTTCTACTCCCGTCGGAAAACCGTTTATGATTAGCCGCCCAGCCTTCCGCTCCAGGATTGAAATCAACCCGGCGTGTTCCTTTAGATCTTCCCCTGTCGCGTGGAGCGTAACCGTGAGATGTCCGCTTAAGCCTTCCGCAATTTCCAAAAGGTCCGATTCGCTGTCGGCAGCGACCGTCAGCGTCGACGGGCCGAAATTCTCATCCTCCAGATGACGGTCGTTCATGAAATCTCTGGCGTTCGTGTTCAAAAGGTAAGCGACTCCCTCAAGAGCCGTTCCTTCAGGCTTGCCCTTTGCCAGGAGTCGGACTCCATTATGCCTTGCAAGGCTCTCAATTCCCCTCTTGTATGCGGCGTTAATGCTCTCGGTCAGCATCGGGCCGGCAGTGACCCTGCCGAACTCCGCTGCCGCTGCTTCCTGGAATGTCTTTGCCTCATCGGACGAACGATAAAAGACAAGTCCGGGATTGGTGCAGAACTGTCCGATGCCCAGAGTAACCGATGCCGTCAACCCCTTTGCGATCTCGCGCCCTCTCTCTTGGAGTGCATGTGGAAGGACGAACACGGGATTGCTGCTTCCCATCTCGGCGTAGACCGGTATCGGCTCGGGCCTTCGGACCGCGGCATCATAGATAGCCTTGCCTCCTCTAAAGGAGCCGGTGAATCCTATCGCCTTAATCAGCGGGTGTACCACGATGCCCATCCCAACCCTCGCCGATCTGCCGTGGAGCATCGAGAATGTGCCGTCGGGCATGCCCGACTTCTGGACGGCTTTCACTATTGCGGCCCCCACCATCTCACAAGTTCCAGGGTGTGCCGGGTGCGCCTTGAATACTACCGGGCAGCCTGCCGCGAGCGCAGATGCCGTGTCGCCGCCTGCGACCGAAAACGCGAATGGAAAATTGCTCGCTCCGAATACTCCTACCGGCCCGAGAGGCTTAAGCATGCTCCTGATGTCCGGCTTCGGCCCCGGCTTCCTCGAAGGATCCCCCGCGTCTATTCTCGCATCGACCCACGAGCCTTCCCTCAGAAGGTCGGCAAACAACTTCAACTGTCCGACGGTTCTCCCTCTTTCCCCAACCAGTCTTCCTTCCGGCAATCCTGTTTCCATACTGCATCGTTTTATGAGCTGGTCGCCGAGAGAAACGATCTCTTCAGATATCGCTTCCAGAAAGAACGCCTTTTCTCGTCCGGCTTTCTTACCATAGACGCCGAAGGCGCTGTCGGCTTTCTTTATTGCCAGTTCGATCTCGGCGCCGGTGGCTTCATGGAATTCGGGTGAAATCGACTCGTTCATGGAGGGGTCAACGGCCTTGAAGACTTCTTTTCCTTCGCCGGACAACTCATTTCCTATGAAGTTATTTCCTGAAAGTTTCATTTCATTCCACCTTGTTCTTCAGTGTTCCGATCGGCTGAATGGTAATAGCTATTTCGTCGCCGCTCTTCAGAGTGAAATCGCTTGACGGCACGATCCCCGTTCCTGTCATGAGAAGACTGCCATGAGGGAAAGAGCACTCGCGGTACAGGAACGAGACAAGCTGCGTGAGTTCTCTCTTCAGCTGGCTTATCTCGGTGCTCCCGGCGAATACGCTGGACCCGTTTCTCATGATATCGAGTTCGATCGTTGTCGTCTTAGGCAGTGGGTCTTCAGTAACGTAGATGCATGGCCCTATCGCCGCACATCCGTCGTAGGTCTTGGCCTGTGGAAGATAGAGAGGGTTTTCCCCCTCGATGCTTCTGGAGCTCATGTCGTTGCCGACAGTATAGCCGACGATCCTTCCGGAAGACGTGATCATCAGCGTGAGCTCGGGTTCAGGGACATTCCATGTCGAGTCCCTGCGGATTCTTACTTTCGCACCGTGGCCGACTATCCGATGCGGCGTCGATTTGAAAAACAGTTCCGGCCGTTCCGCCTCGTAAACATGAGCGTAATAGTCGCCGCCACCGCTCTTCTTCGACTCTTCCTGCCGTCCCTGCTTGCTCCTGAAATACGTCACACCGCTGGCCCAGAGCTCCTGCGATTGAACCGGCGGGAGAATGTTTCCAGGTATCTCGCCGGTGGGATTCATCGACTGTACCACATTTTTCATTTTATGGAAAAGGTCATCATCGTTGACAAACCGATCCCAGACTTCGCCTTCCAGTAAACAGAACCGGCTGTCCTCTTCGACGACGATACCGCTCGTAGTTTTGTATAATCGCATTTTGTTCACGTTCGGTTGTTTGCAATCTGTGAGATTCTGTCTCGATCCGCATCATCAATGTACAATCAGTATTAGTGCAGGTCGCCTTTGACTTCGGAGCCGGACTTTCCCGCGAGTATATCGAGGTCCGCGCCCTGGTCTGCCTGCTGGACGTGATCGAGAAATATTCTGACGTATCCTCTTTGTGCCGAAGGTTTAGGCGGCTTCCAGGCGGCACGGCGTCTCTTTAGCTCATCATCAGAAACATCAAGGTGCAGTCTGCGGTTCGCGACGTCGAGTTCTATCATGTCGCCGTCATGGACCAAAGCGAGCGTCCCGCCGATTGCGGACTCAGGCGAAATGTGAAGTACGACGGTGCCGTATGCGGTTCCGCTCATCCTGCCGTCCGAAATCCTCACCATGTCCTTCACGCCCTTCTTGATCAGCTTCACCGGCAGATCGACATTTCCCACTTCCGGCATTCCCGGATACCCCTTCGGGCCGACACTCTTCAGTACGATCACGCAGTTTTCATCTATATCGAGATCCGGAAGGTCGATCCTCTTGTGATAATCTTCCATGCTCTCGAAGACAACGGCTCTCCCGCGGTGCTTCATCAACCTTGGCGTGGCGGCAGACGGTTTTATCACTGCACCGTTCTCGCACAGGTTGCCTTTCAGAACTGCGATGCCGGCCTCCGTCTGGAAGGGTTTGTCGAGAGTGGCGATGACATCCCGGTTATAACATTTGGCATCCGCGCTGTTGTCGGTCAGCGACTTGCCGTTTGCGGTGACGACGTCTTTGTGAAGCAGTCCTTCGAGCTCCTTCAGCACTACCGGCAAGCCGCCGGCATAAAAGAAGTCCTCCATTAGATATTTTCCGGAGGGCATGAGGTTGACGAGGAGAGGGATCTTGCTGCCGAGCGCGTCGAAATCCTCTAGTTTCACCTCGACGCCGATCCTGTTTGCGATGGCAATCATGTGTATCAGCAAGTTCGTAGAACCTCCCACTGCTGCATTCACGATAATTGCATTCTCAAAAGCCTTTCTCGTCAGTATTCTTGACAGCTTTAGATCTTCCTTCACCATCTCGACGATCCTGCGTCCCGAAAGCTGTGCCATCATTTTCTTCCGCGAGTCGACGGCAGGTATAGATGAGAAACCGGGGAGCGTGAGTCCGAGCGCCTCGGCCATAGTCGCCATCGTCGATGCGGTACCCATCGTGTTGCAGTGCCCCGCACTTCTCGCGGCACAGACTTCCGCCTCCTGCAGATCTGAGGCGGACCAGCCTTCGTTTGTCTGCTTCTCTTTTATCATCCAGTTGAATGAACCTGAGCCGATAGTCCCTCCTCTGAATCTTCCAGTCAGCATAGGTCCGCCGGGAACGACGATGGTAGGTAGATCGACGCTGCACGCGCCCATGATAGTGGAGGGGGTCGTCTTGTCGCAGCCGTTGAGAAGTACAACTCCGTCGAGCGGATTCGCGCGTATCGACTCCTCGACGTCCATGCTCGCGAGATTTCTGAAAAGCATCGTGGTCGGGCGCATGATGGTCTCGCCCAATGACATGACGGGAAACTCGAATGGAACGCCGCCCGCCTCGAGAATACCTCGCCGCACCATTTCGGCGAATTCCCTGAGGTGGCCGTTACATGGAGTCAATTCCGACCATGTGTTGCAGATTCCGATTACCGGCCGGCCACTGAAATAATCGTCGGGATATCCCTGGTTTCTCAGCCAGGATCTGTGAACGAACCCCATTTTGTCGGAGCCGGCGAACCAATCCCGGCTCCTCAGTTTCTTTTCGTTTGTCATTTGTTCTTCTGCTCCTCTCGAGATGGAAAGGGAAATGTGCCTCCTTTCCATCTCATCTTAAGAAAGAAACGGCTATGTGCTTCAGACCATTTTGAACTCTTTGATTTCAGGAACGAGCAAGTGGATAATCAATAGTGCCAACAGGTAGACGCTGCCTGCTATGATGAAAAGGGGAATGTAGCTCCCGGTGAATTGGAGGACAAATCCCGCCACACCCGCGATCAGCACGCCGCCGATTGCTCCGGCCATCCCGCCGAGGCCGACGATGGAGCCGACGGCTTTCTTGGGAAACATATCGGAAGCTGTGGTGAACAGGTTTGCCGACCAGCTCTGGTGCGAGGCTGCGGCGAGTCCGATAAGCACCACGGCCCACCATTCCGGAACGGAAGCTGCGAATACTATCGGCACGATCAAGACTGCGCTGAGCAGCATGGTCGCTTTTCTTCCCTTGTTGATGCTCCAGCCTCTCTTAATGAACGCTCCCGACATCCAGCCGCCGCCGACGCTGCCTACGGTCACCATCGTGTATATCACTATGAGTGGAAGACCAAGATGGGCAAGATCGAGGTGGTATCTTTGATTGAGAAAACTCGGAAGCCAGTAGAGATAGAACCACCAGATCGGGTCGGTAAGAAACTTCCCGATGACGAACGCCCATGATTGCCTGTACTTGAGAAGCTTCAACCACGGGACTTTCTCTGCGGGCGGCTCCGGTGGATCGCTCTGTATGTATGCCACCTCGGCCTTGCTGACTCTTTTCTGCTTCTCAGGAATTTCATAGAGCCACAGCCAGAGGGCGAGTGCGATGAACCCGAGCAGTCCCGTGAAGATGAACGCTTCACGCCAGCTCCACGTCAGCGTTATCCAGGGAACTAAAACAAGGGCGACGATGGTACCGACGTTGGGACCCGAGTTGAACAGTCCGGTAGCCAGCGCCCTTTCTTTCTTCGGGAACCATTCGGCTGTCGCCTTGATCGCAGCCGGGAAGTTTCCCGATTCTCCGAGCCCAAGTGCGAACCTCGCTGCACCGAAGCCGAACGCGCTCCCCGCAAGGGCATGCGCCATCGCGGAAACGCTCCACACGACCATCGAGGCAGAGTATCCCTTCTTTGTGCCGATCCAATCTATGAACCTCCCGACGAAAAGGAGACCGATCGCGTACGCACCCGTGAATGCGGCGATGATGTAACCGTAATCTATCTGGTTCCAGCCGATGCTCTTCTGAAGTACCGGCGCGAGTATGCCGAGTACCGCCCTGTCTATGTAGTTAATTGTCGTCGCGAGGAACAGCAGACCGCAGACGACCCACCGGTAATAACCCGACCTGGCATCTGCCGCGAGCCCCGGGGTGCTTCCATCGAATTCAGGGATTCTGTCTTCCATTTGTCTCCTCTTTTTGATAGGAATTTACTATCACATTTCACTTGAATCTGTAATTGCGACCCGCCTTCATGAAGGCCATTATGTTTTCATCCGGCGTCTCCTGCGGAAGATCGCATCCAGTGCTAAGCACGAAATTAGGATAATCCATCATGTTCTCAAGAAGGTCGCGGACGTCATTCTCCACCCCGGCTGGTGTTCCGTAGAGTATCGGGCCCGTGGGATTCAGGTTACCGATCAGAATAACGTCTTCGGGAATCCTTTCGGCAACAAGCCTGAGATCTACTCCCGCCTCCGGCGAATCGAGGCTGAGAGCGTCCACTCCCGCGCGGGCCATCGACTTTATGAGGTGCATCGAGTTGCCGCAGACATGATACACCGTCGAAACCTCAGTCTCCGAGCAACTTTCACATAAGTGACTCACGTACATACCGGAAAACTCATCGAACTGTTCCGGACCGAGCATTACCGCGCTCGGCTCCAGGACACAAATGATCTGCGCACCTGCGGCAATCAAGAGTCTTAGATACTGCTGGATCTTTGACGTCGCGAAGCTGCAAACCTCATGGAGCATTTCGGCATCGGCAACAGTGGATGCCGCGGCTTCTTCCGCCCCCATCAGAAGTGCCGCGAGCGTATAAGGACCTGTAACGTACGCGCCTCTGAGTATGTTGGAAGGAAACCCGATGCTCATCAGCTTCATGGTTTCCACATAACCCAGCAAGCGCGCGTCGAATGAAATATTGACACGTTCCGCCGCTTCGAGATCTTCAAGCCGAAACTCGTCACGAACCACAGTGGCAGATTCTTCTTTCGGAAAGACGGTATATCTCCCTATCGCATTCGCTTCGACAGAAAGGTCCATCATCGGGAAAACGACATCAGGTCGATATCTTTCTGCAATCGCTTTCAACACCTTGAAATGCTCGCCGTAGTTCTGCTGGGCAAGTTTTACGGAGCAACCGGTAAGATTCAATCCCGGAAATCCCATCAACGGAACAACCAGTCTCCGTCCTTCATAGAATGCCTTATGGACCATTTCAGAGAACGGCTTCCTGCCGGTTGCAGCTGTCCTGCTGCGTTCCTGTTCGGTGAGTGCCGCCGTCATAGTGCGAACACGATTCTTAGAGACAGAGCTGATTGGTCCCGCAGGAATTGTAATCCTGAATCTTCTTCATAAGCTCCATCGTGGTTTGGGTACAAGCCTGCCGGATTGACACCGGATGGAAGAGACCGGCTTTCTTCGCCGGACACAAAATGGGATTGCCTGCCTGAAGCTGGATTGTGACGTAAGAGATGATTGCGCAGCTTTCTCATCATAAATGCATGCCCTTTTTCTTCGCCTGCTACTTATGCCCTGACATTGCGAAGCTTTGATGTGTCTAAGAAATGCCCGTTTGTTCGGCCCAAGAGACAATTGAACCGATTCAATTATAACAACTTTACAACTGCATTTCAAATTTAAAAGAGTAAGGCGCTCCCGGATCACTCACCACTGCACAACGACGAATGATGGCGCGGGACCTTCAGTAATCTTCAGTAATAATGAAAGCGGCTCGCGAAGAAAGAGTGCCCGCCATCAGAAAATGCCATCACTTACCGGAGCTGATCAAGGTGTTCGCAGCGTTTGTAAGATAGATGTAACTCGCTGCAGGCGCAACGACGTATTCGTTCTCTCCCCAGAGGAACGGCCAATCTTCCTTGTTCTCCGGGAAGTCGGGCTTCAGCACAAGGACGCCAGGGACGACGCCGCCTTCTATGAATGTGAAGTCGGCACGGTTGTTTCCGTACGCAACTTTCTTCGAGACCGTTCCTGCACCTGAGACGAACGAAATGTTCGAACCCGGATGGCAGCCGAAGACATAGTCCAAGCCGCGGTAGACCCACCCATCAGGAATGATGGTGGGAAATGCTTTGTGCAGCACATAGTTTGTGAGAGCGAAATTGATGACGAATCCGTTCCCTGCCCAGCCGCCTGTCGTTATCGGCACACCGTATGGGTTTTCCCCGATGCGGTTCTCCGCAAATTCCTTGTAAGTCTCGGTAAGGCTTCTGATTTCGTCGGAATACCTTTTGTCCATAAACGGGATGGCCCGCGCCGCCCACACAGCGTCCATGAAGAACTGTTTCCGGATATCCGGCATTAACTCGCCGATCGCCTTTACATAGCTGCTGTCTTCGGTCGCAATCAAAAGCTCTACCGCAGCTTTCAGCTTCTCGTTTTCCAGGAGGCCGCCCGTTGTGTTGCCGTGGTGATACATGAAAGGCGGATGACTCCGCTCTTCGTCCCACGTTCTCTTCGCCGATGTCAGACACTCGTCCGCGAGTGAATCGTCGTACCCGCGAAGAGCCCGGCTTGCTGCAGCGAGGGCGGCCAGTGAGCCATAGTCGAGCGCACTCGATCTCGAGGTAAACGCCCACCTGTCGTCGAAAGCCCCGCTTAAGTAACCGTTCGATTGCAGGCTGTCAAACCCGGGGCTGTAAATCATCCCGTCTGTATTCGAGCGAGCATCGCCGAGAAGGGTGTACTGCGAAAGATGCCCGTCGATTATCCCGTCGATCGCATGGCCGACGGCTCTGTACTGTGCTATTAGTGCGAGCGTCCCGTGTCTGATCTGCTCGATAATGTCCGGCACACCGTCCGGGCGGTGCATTTCAACGTAGTGCCTCTCTTCGTCGACCGTCGTCTCGTCGCTCATCGGACGAAACTCTTCCCACGTATGGACCAGGTCCAGCACAACCGCATATTGCGACTGCGTGCGGATATCGTAATCACCGGCGTCGAACCAGCCTCCGACGTTAAGACCCGGTATGTGCTCAAGCGGCTCGTAGGGAGAATCAGTTGTCGTGCCCTGGGCATAGAGATCGAAATGGACGTGATTCACAGGCGCCTGCAGCGCGTCGTCCATGTGAGCGGCGCCGTGCCAGATGCGGTAAGCTTCCCTGACTAACATATGATCCATCTGCACCGGGAAGAAGACGTCCAGCGTAGGCCGCCAGACATCCTTGTAAATATCGTTCGCTATTCGAAACGGCTTCGTCCGAATGTCTCCATACTCTATCAAGTAAAGGCCGCTGTCTTTTACACTCGAGAAATCGAACGTCGAATAGTCGTATCTGAGATATTTTCCCCAGGGCCTGAGATCTCCTTCGAACTTCTCGATCAGCTGTCCGTCTTCCGTGAGTCTCATTAGTCTCGCCGCGGCAAGGGGATGATCGTGCACATCGAACTCGAAAACCGCGACCTTTTCCTGGGACGGTGCGTAACCCACCTGGGAATATTCGATGACCGGATTACGAGTCCAGTCCGGGATCGTCCGGGCTTTCAGGAACCACTTGACTACCGTTCCGGTCTTTCCAGATGGGATTACGCTGCGAACGACGAACCATCCATTCTGCGCATGGTTCCGCCCGTCGAATAGCGAAAGTTCGCCGTCTTCATCTTTGATCGTCACCATCCGGAGTGAATCTTCCGGCGCGAGGACGATGGACTTTCCGGTCATCAGCGGTGTTGGATCGATACGGCCACCGTCCGTCCTCTTCATCGGTCCGTCGGGATAGATGGGAAAAATCCCGGGCCTGCCGTCGATAAGATACGATTTCTCGAAGTAGGCGGAAGGAAGAAATTCCAGGTTGAATCCCGCACGCCGCTCGAGTTTCTCGGGGAGGGCCTTATCTAGATTCACTTTAATGAGCACTCCATCTCTTTCCGGCTGCGAAATAATAGTGTACGAGAAATCATAATCGGGATAGACCAGACGCACTTCAACAATCTCGTTCTTCTCATCTACTTTTCTGTCGACGAGCTGCGGGACCGGGTCCCACTGGCCCGGGGTCTGGCTCAGCCGCACGTCGCCGTTCGTCGCGGTTCGCACGCCATGATGTATCAGTTCGACCCCGGCCATCTTCGCGTCGCTGAAGTTGCCGTCGTAGAAGTTGTTGAAGACGAGCACCTCGAGGCCGCGTTTCTCAAAATAGCCCATCTTGTTTAATTTCATCGGCGTATCCTTCTCCTGCGCGTCCGAAACAGCCGCCATCATAAGGCCGAGCGCGAAAGCGAAGACAGATATTCTAAGGACCACATATGCGACAAGTCTGTGAGCAAACATAATGACCTCCCTGATTCTGCATGTACAATGGCCGTTCTCTGCGGACCTATGATTCCATTGTCCGGGGAATTCCCTCGAAGGGCTTCAATAGCAACGAACTGACCGTAGCGGGCGACGGACTAAGCGGGTCTATTTTAAATCTCTTAATTAGGTGAAATGTCGCCGAGCCTTTTGCCGTCCAGCAAAAACACACTGGAACCGGCAATGCTCAGCCTGCATTGAGGTCCGAACACGCGCTCGAGTGAACGGTTGACGGCGGCTATTACCTGCTCTATCTCTTTCTCATCCCGTGTAGTTCCCCCCACAAAATTCTCTTTCTTCCCGGTCGATCGCTGTATGAAGTGGACCCACTCGCAAGTACCGTCCGCCTTTCTCTTCGCGAGGAGTTTGTACATCCCGACTCCGGGGATCTCCGGCGTGATCCATCCTCCAACAATTCGTTCCCCTTTTTCGATCCTCATCACCGAAGGGACGGGATCTACACCCGTCGCCTGCTTCTTGCCTTTGGCCATGATTATCTCCTCCCGAGTTTGTCTCCAATCCTCCATCGAAAACTGCCGAGTTCACCCGATAATCTGTCAAACGTGATTTCCAGGCCAATATCCGGAGAGATGCTGCCGCTGAGCGGGGACAAGAAGAGCTGGAAACCAGCCGTAAACGAAAGACTTTCTTTTTCAAAGAAGGATTCTTTCATCTGAATTCCCATACTGTTTCGCCAGTAACTTAACTGACATTAAGGTCAATTGAAAACACTTCGGTGATAGACAGCCCTTTCGGCTTATTACCTGCCGTGCACGGCATCGACAAACGCTCTGATGTTCTCGCTCTTGACGCCCGGAGGCATCCCTCCACCGCACGACATTATCACCCTCGATTTTGCTTCGAGAGAATTCAAAAGAGAGCGCGTCGCTTTAGCAACATCTTCCGGAGTTCCGTTACCGAGAACGTCGCGAGGAGGAATGTTGCCGACCAGCGTGACCTGTCCCTTTGTCAACGCCTTCAACTCATTCAGCGTGACTTCAAAGCCCATGTTGAACAGATTCACCCCCATCTCGGGAAGGAAAGGCGCCGACACTTTGCAGGGTGCATCATTGTGGAGAAATTTCACCGAAACGTCAGCGTCGAACAGCTCTTTGAAATACGGGAGCCCGAAAGTCCGAAATTCATTCTCGCCCATGAAGCCGATTATGTCATCTAATAAAAAGATGCCGTCGATGGAAGGAAACGTTTCCATCTGGAGGTGGAGCCAGTCTTTTACATATGCGGTAATCTTTTTCATCAGGGCTTCCGCCTTATCCGGCTGCATCATCATAGTCGTGAGAAATTCGGTGGAACCCATAAGATAGCTGGCGATGTTGAGAGGGCCTCGCGCTACAGCGAAACGAATCTTGTGTCCGGCGGCTTCGATCTTAGGCTGCGCGAGCTTCAGCCTGTTGAGCATGAAAGGGAGGAGTCCATCGATCCTCGGGTCAGGCTGTGGAAGGTCATCGATGTCGTCAACAGAACGAATGACCTTATGTGCGAACGGGAACTCGTCCGGCGGAAACGTCCCTCGCGCACCGAATGCCGACGGCTCGGTGCACATACCGAACTCGGACCAGAAGCCCGGCAGGAACATCACCTCCGGGAAATCATTGATAGCCTTCAGATTCGCATTAAGCCAAATCTCGTCGTTGGAAAAATAGTCGAGTATCTTTACGCCGTACCAGTTCGGCAGCCACGGGCTGTCGATTATGAATCCTATCGGCAGAGGATCGGTCACTTCGCCCCTGATCGTTTTTTTCAGTAATTCCCACTGCTGGTCTGTCATGATGTCCGCCTCGACTTTTTGATGGTTGATTTCATAATGGCATCATATGAAGCAAATTCTAAGTACTAATCTCTAAATTCTAAACAGCTCTAAATTAAAAAGCCAAAGATGATGCGCTTTTTTGAATTTCAATATTTCGGATTCGTCCCGTCAGAGACATCAACATGCCGGCATGCCGCAAAGCGGCATTTAGGGTTTAGAATTCAGTGATTCTTTTCGTCGGGTTGCGCGGTATGTGCAGTCCTTCACACCGCAACGGTCACAGATGTAGTCTTTCCACTTCACGTCGGCGCCGATACCGATGATGCCGCTTACCGACTTCATCGGGTGCATCAGTGCGGATTCGGAAAGTGTGACACCGCAGAAATTCTTAGGAAGAAGAGAAAACAGGAGGTGCTGTTCCGAAACGGACCAGTTGCAATAGCCCGGGCTGTACCTGTTCGTAATATTGAGCCCCTGTGACCGCATCTTCTCTCCGACGTGGTCGTGGAGAAGGTTGGTCACCGTCTCCGCAGCGGCGGATGCGGCGACATCTGCGATGTAACCCAGCGCCGGTTCATCCCCCTTCAGGAGTTTCCTGGACCATTCCTCCATCGACGGACCGATCGTCGCCACAAACAGCGCCGCGCGGGCCGACTTCTTGATCTGACCGGTAACGATCTTGTCCAGTTTGAAGAACGTGCCGCCGACTACAAGTCCGTCCACGCGTCCGTCGGGTCTATGAGCATCGAGGATCCTATACCCGGCCCTTATGTTACATCGCTTCGGGAGCTGCTCCACAGCCTCATCGATCATCCCCGAGAAGTGGACCGGTATGTCGCCTTCGGAATAGCCGAGTGTAAGTTCAATTTCGGTCCTGTCGAGGGGAAGATCGCCGAATTCGATCGCGACTTCGAAAACATCCTTCTCTATTTCGGTCTCATGAAGCGTCACGCTGTTTTCAGCTCCTTCACAAGCGCACGAATATGCTCGGGTGTGGTTCCGCAGCATCCGCCGATGATATTGGCGCCAGACTCCGCGAGCCTGCGCGCCTTCACGGCAACCATCTCGGGGGTCTCAGTGTAGATTAGCTTCCCGTCTTCGACGACGGGCAGGCCGGCGTTTGCATGCACGAGCAGCGGCGTCGAAGGATCCGCCTTTCTGATTACTCTTACGACGTCTATCATCTGGTCGAAGCCGTTGCCGCAGTTGGCGCCGATGATGGAAGCACCGGCATCCTTCACGGCCTTCACCATCTCAGCGGGACTAACGCCCATCATGGTACGATATTCTCCGGTGACAGTCCTGTCGAATGTGAACGTGCAGATGACTTCAAGCCCCGTCGCATCCTTCGCGGCGCGTATGGCAATCGCAGCCTCATCTATGGCGGACATCGTCTCGACGATAATTGCATCCACTCCGCCATTTTTGAGAGCGGCTGCCTGCACCCGGAAACCATCGTAGACGGCTTCTTCCCTCACCTGTCCCATCATGAGCATCTCGCCGGTCGGACCGATCGAACCCAGTACGAAGCGTGAACTGCCCGCCGCCTCTCTGGAAATCGCGGCAGCTGCCTCATTGAGCTCCGCGGCGCGTCCCTCAAGATCATAATGGGCAAGCTTGATTGGCGAGCCGCCGAAACTGTTTGTAAGAATCATGTCGGCCCCGGCGTCGGCATAGCCCTTCGCCACTTTGAAGACATCGCTTCGATGAGTGACGTTCCAGAGTTCCGGGCATTCGCCAGGCTGGAGTCCGCGTTCCTGAAGCATAGTTCCCCACGCCCCGTCGGACACCAGCACCTTGCCGCTCTTGAGCGCCCCGAGAAGAGAATTCACTTCTGCACCCCGCCATCCAGGAACGCGACCACGCCCTGCGGGTTCGGAGCATAGCCGTCTGCGCCCATTTTATCGGCTGCCTTCTGACTCAGAGGAGCGCCTCCGACGATTACCTTGGTGCCAGGGAATTGAGCCTTTATCTCGCTGACCGTCTTTGACATGTTGACCATCGTCGTTGTGAGAAGCGCACTTAATCCGACTGTGCAGCCCGGGTTCTGTTTCACCGCATCGACGAACCTGACCGGTTTGACGTCAACTCCAAGGTCTACCACCTCCCAGCCGTTTCCCTCAACAACCATCGCAACCAGATTTTTCCCGATGTCGTGAAGATCTCCTGCAACCGTGCCGATTACAAACCTACCCTTTGCTTTGACGGTACCGGTTTGGAAATACGGTTTGAGGTGAGCCATGACTGCATTCATCGCCTTTGCGGACATGAGGAGCTCCGGCACAAATACCTCGTTCCTGCTAAACCTGTCGCCGATCCGCTTCATCCCGTCGTTACACGCCTGAAGGATCTCGTCAGGCCCGACGCCCGCATCGAGAGCCTGGCGCGTCAGCTCATCCGTCCCTTCCTGGCCTTGCATATCGTTAGGATAAGGAGATGATTTATTGACCTTTCCTCGTTCAACGCACTCGCCGATTCTTGCAACAAGATTTTCCATTCAGCAACCCTTTTTCTACATAAAATATAACAATTCGACGGGATTGAACTTGCATATCGGTGCATTTAATGTTTGAAACGGTTAAGATTAGGTTCATCGACTGTCTTACCTCCCGGCGTCAGCGCACCGCCGGATACGCTCCCGGATGTACGTCAAGTCTACCCGACAGATCGAGATACCGCCCGATTTCCTCAGGGAGTCTCATAATAAGGCTGGAACCTGGAAATGCAGACAATAGCCGGTAATCACACAGCTCCGGGCTCTTAAAGAGCTGTCCAACATAATGGGAGAAAGAAAGGCTGTTGGCTTCAAAGCCGGGAAGAATCGCCTTCAGGTCACCCGGGGAATCTATCCCGGCCTGGCGCCTCTCGTTCGCTGCGGGACTCCATAGGATGAGTGGATACGCACTCTTCTCCACCCCACGGACATATATATTATAATCGAGTCGAGAAAGTTGTGGCCTGTTCAGCTGATCACAAAGCGACGCCGGCTGCCAAACGAAGAGGAGCGGTCTTGTGAAATCGCCGCCTCCGACCATGAGGTTGCCGACGAACACGTGTCCGTCTCGCTTGTCGACATCCGGGCCTGTCGTCGGATGCCAGCCGAAGCGGTCGCCGGCAGCCGTCCGGGCGTTTCGCCCAATACAGGCGGTGCTATTGACAAATGTGTTGTTATATATTTTCGCGCCGGAGCTGTTCAGTATCATCATGCCGTGATCGCAATTTACGAAAACATTTCCGGCAACGACGACCCCTTTGGATATTTCAAAGAAGAAGCCGTTGTCGCTCGGCCATAGTTGGTCCGTAGGAGTCGACTCCGTTACGTGCCCGACGTTCCGGATCCAGTTGTCCACAAATACGCCGTCTACCTCGCCGACATCGTACCACACACCGTTGGAGTTGGGCAGGTCAGTGACGAGATTATCCCGGCAAATAACGCGGTGACTTTGATTGAATACTTTCACTGCAGCCGGGTAGTAACCCGCTATATTCTCGATATTGTTCCGCATGAAGATGTTGTCTTCAAGCAACACGTCGTTCGAAGCAATTACATAGATCCCTTCCGTGCTTGTGTCGCTGATTTTGCAATGGCGTATCGTGAGGCTGTCCCCGCGAAAGTACCCTGCGACCCTGGAGCAGAATGAGACCGTGCAATTGTCGAGAGTAGTGCCGACAACATCCTTCCCGAACTTCGACTCATCGAGAACGCCCTCAGGCTCGGTTCCTTCCACTTCGAGAGCACGGTAAGCATACTGAGTGAATGTAATCCCGCGGATCACATAACCTCTGCGATCCGATTTCTTACCGTGGCACTCTCCGGTCGTTCTGATCAGTGCCGCGTCGAATGCGGTTATTTCCACAACGCGATTTGCCGGATCGGTTCCGATATATACAAGGCTGTCGTCGTAATCGATATAATATGAATTACTATCCACTTCGCCTTCCCAGGTCACGGACTGAAGGAACCTGCCGTCGATAAACACCATGTCATTGTTGAAGCGGCACAGCGGAGTCTGCTTTCCGAACACGGTGCGCTGCCACCAGTCTGCCGGCTTCTGCTGGAAGAGGTGTGTCCACTTCGTAATCCACAGACCATTTCCGAGATTCTTCCATTTGGAGGCGATGTATGTTCCCTTCAGAACCGGATTCTCATCGCCGTATGGCTGAATCGTGATTCCCTGGTTCAACAGAAGATTGCCCGTCCGGTAAATCCCGCCACGCATGACAATCGCATCGCCAGTCTTGGCTCTTTGAACGGCAGCTTCAAGCGTCGTCGGCTTATTTAGTGACTCACCCGATCGATTCGAGTCGCCGTCGATCGAAACGTAGAAAATTGTGCCGGCCACTTCCGGAAATCGGTAGCTCTGAGCTACCGGCCCGTAAGGTCCCCCCGACGGCTGAGCGACTGTCGAGCTGAGGCCGGAGAAAGCACAGAAGATAGCCAGTAATGCTAAAGAGTGAAGAATTCTATTCATCGGTTATGCCCTGAGTTTATTAAGACTTGACAAATACCATCATCCTGGAGGCCCAGCCGAAAAGTACCACCAAGGCACGAAGACACAAAAAGGAACATAAAAACGGAGCGCATTCAAAATATTTTTCTTCGTGCCTTAGTGACTTGGTGGTAAAATAGAGGCTTTTCGGCCGCGTTCCTAGTTCGACACGAGCGTCGTCACGCTCGACGGATCCAGCGTCGCCGTGAAGGTTCCGCCGGAAACCGTGACGCCGCTTCCCTGTAAACAGTTTTTGCCGGCCGAGGTCGCGTAAGTTTCAAATGAAACGATTGTTGAATTCGGTATGTAAAATTTCTGGTCGACCGGCGATGCGCCGGTGTTCAACGCGACGATAACTACCTTCGGGCCATTCTTGTACGCTGTCAGAAAGACATTCGCCTGAGGATTCGCCGTGGCAGAGACACGATAGAATCCCGGCCTGACGAACCTTGCATACTGGGACATGACATATCCTCTCTTCGTGACGGCGTCGTTCTCGCCGATAGGGCCATAGTAGCGTACAATGTACCACCAAACATATGCGCTCATTTGAGATAGCATGCAGTCATTGATGCTCCTGGCAGTTTCAAGGTTCGCTGCCCATGTCGTGTCGAGGTCAAGATACTCCGTCATCCAGACTTCCTTCCCCACGGCGGCGGCAAGCGGATACTTCGAAGGACTAGTGCCGTAAAGGTGCCCGCCGACAAAAGCGATATTTGCAGCGGCTCCCGCGTCGCTCAGCGCCGCATCGGACAGGGAATGGTTAAAGTTCATCGATTCCGGCATGAAGACAGGGACTCCGACGGAGGCAGCGTTGTTCTTCATGAAAGTGAGAAACTGCGCTGCATTCCAGAAGCACGATTCATAGCCGACGTTGGCATCGGGTTCGTTTTGAACTGATACCGCATAGATCGGAGCCCCATTTGCGGACATGGTGTCTGCAAATGACTTCAGGTGAGCGGCATAAGCCGCATACTCATTTGTGTTGAGCGTGCCGCCTATAAGGCTCCCATTGCTCTTCATCCACGCCGGAGGTGTCCATGGAGTCGCTATGATTGTAACCCCCATCGAGTAAGCCGATTTTGCGGAGGGAACATTGACGGCAAACTCCATAGAATCTGGCGGGATACGCAGTCGCATGATCGTGAACCCCAGCTGTCCTGGTCCGGTGCCGAAGGCTGTCTGAATTTGAGCTGGAGTCATGTCGGGCCGCCAGCCGACGATATTGGCCGCACCGAATCCCCTGATAATCTGCTGCGTACTGTCCAGGTAAACCGCAGCAGAACCTGTTCCCGTCGGCGGTCCGGTAACCGACCCTTTCTTTGTACAACCCGCTATCAGAAGTATGGAGACCGATCCGATGACACGCAGAAATCGCCAGGTGAATTGAAAGCCCCTTTTCATATGACACACTCCTTATCGACGATTGACTCACTGGAAGCGCTCACTAGCTCCATTCTAATCATTCGGACGAAAAGGCAATATCGGGAGCCGGGCGGTATCCCGCAGGAATACCGCCCGGGCCCATCGGAAGACTGTTCAATATCTTAATTGTCCTTCGCCTGGTATCATTTGATACTATTTAACAAGGACGAGTTTCTTAGATGCGTTGAATGTCCCGGCAGTAATCCTGTAGAAATAGACTCCGCTCGAGAGCTTGCTTGCGTTGAACGTCGCCTCATGGTAGCCGGGGTTCTGCTTTTCGTTCACCAGAGTCGCGACTTCTCTTCCGATGACGTCGTAGACTTTCAATACCACACGGCTGACCTTCGGAAGCTGATACCTGATGGTCGTGGTCGGATTGAACGGATTGGGATAATTCTGATCGAGCTGAAAAGCTGTCGGCAGATTCGCGGCAACCTGCTGAACACCCAGCGGGTTGTTCTTGATATAGTCGGCCATCCAAAGCAAAGCGGGCCTCACGCTTCCATCGGACCTCTCCAGGTAAGTGGATGTCTGCCAGACGAGACCCTCCTTGTACCCCCACACCGTAATCCCTTTTACCCCGCGATGCTGCCACAACATCGGAAAGACCTTCTTATAAAGATTCAATTGTTGATTATCGTCCGGAGTCCCGGAGTTGCCGGGGTTCCCAAGGTCGAACTCGGAAATGTATATCGGGATCCCTGTTGCCCACAGTCTGTCCAGATTGCTTCTGATCATGGCAGTATCGGCGCTTTCGAGCTCGAAGCGATGTCCCTGAATTCCAATGCCGTCTATAAGGTTGCGATCTTTGAGCAGGTTGACAATCTGCAGGAGTGCGGTCGTGTTGGTGTTGCTGTTAAGGATGTTGTAATCGTTCAAAATAAGTTTTGCATTCGGCATATACTCTCTTGCCTTCTGGAAGGCCCAGATAACCCAGTCCCATCCTGTCGCACCTGCACCTCCGAGGGCCGGAGCATATGGAGCCGGTGCGTGTCCGGGGAGCGGCTCATTCACCACATCCACCATGTCGATCTTCGGGTAACGCTGGCCCACCATCCTGATCCACTGTTCGATAGCTGCGCGTTGCTGCGCCGAATCGAGTCCCGAGCCTGTGATCCACGCGGGCTGCTGATTTCCCCAGACCAGGCAGTGCTCTTTAAACGGGAGTTTGTTGTCGATCGCGAAATTATATGACGCGTCGAGGCCGGTCCAATTCCATTGAGACGAATCGGCGGAGACACCTACCGAACCGAATTTGCCGGCATTTTCCGGCGTGACCTGATTCCAGTAATTCAGGAAATTGGCTTCCTGGTTCGGAAGGTAAGCACTCCCGAGGAACTTCGCTTTGCCTGCGGCAAGTGCCGGTCCGTTCCAGACCGTGCCGGTATCGACGGAAGGCGGGGTCGCCGATCCTGCCTGCACGCTGTCGAGGTTTCTCACGGTGAAGTAAAGATAGGATTTCCCGAAAGCAAATTTGTCGATATCCAACCCATCTTCGCGGCTGCCGATCTGGAATGTCCTCGTGAGACTGTCGGGATCGACATAGAAACTATCGGAAGATTCACCCTGATAACTGTTCCTCGTGACATTCACCCATTTCCACGTTCCGGAACCGAGCGTTCCAGGATCCCTTACTAATGCTGAGGAATCCGAGAATCCTGCACTTGCAAGGCCGTTTATGAAGACCCAGTCTGCACCAGCGGTATCATTCTTCACGCCGAATCCGTTTCCGAAGAAGTAGCTGTCATCATCGAAAGTGCCGGAACCGACACGCAGCCGTGCAAACAGATCATAGTACCCCGAATCGGGAAACGTGATCTGATAAGTCGCCATCCGACTGGTATCGCCTGGGCTGGCAAGACCGGTATAAGTGGCATTCGGAGAAATGTAAGTAGTGGAGCCGTCCTGGAGAACCGCATAGTTGGTTCCGAGAACGCCGGATTCCGCCTGCACAATTACAGGCTTCTTACCTGCACTGGCATCGACTATCCTGAGATTGTCTATGTAAATGGAGTTTCCTGTATCTGCCGCCGAATAGAAATGGATAGGTGCCCTGATCACCCTGTTGGTGTCATTCACCGTGAACTGCATTGTAAACTGCTGCCATTGAGTTCCGAGAGTAGCCGGACGTATCGCCTTATATTCGGAATAAGAATAGTTTCCAACCGTGAAATTTACAGTCGCGCCCGCTTTCTGTGATTTCGCCCAGATTGAGAAATTGTAGGTTGTCCCGGGCGTAACCTTAATGCTGTCCGAAACCAGCTGGATGTCCCATTGATTGCTTCCCAGGCCGTGCAGCGTAACCTTGATAGCACGACTGCCGGACTCGACCGTGTCGCTCACTATCTCGTAAACAGGCGGTGGAGTTATGCCGGACGCAACCAGGATCAACCATCCTTTGATTTCAGTGGTGTCTACAATCCCGGTGTTGGAGCTTTCGAAGCCTCCGTTCATCACAGACTGCGCCCTGATCGATGACGCACTCGTCAGAAGTGCCATGACCGTCAGAACAACCATGGCACCCAAATACTGCTTTGTCAACCTGAACATTTTTTGCCTCCTGTGTTTTTTAAGAACGACCGCCATGAATGCGACCCCGTGTGGAGCGCGATGACTGTCCGGTACAATCTCCAAAGATCCAACAGGCGGCACCGGCGGTCAGAATTGTGGTCACTTGATCAAAACCATCCTCCTGCTGATGTTGAAACTCCCTGCCTGAATCGCGTAGAAGTACACGCCGCTCGACAGACCGGCGGCATTGAAGGACACGGTATGGTATCCCGGGTTTTCTCTCCTGTTTACAAGCGTTGCCACCTCCCTGCCGAGCGTGTCGTAAACCTTCAGCGAGACAAATCCGACATCCGCAATTCGAAATCCGATACGGGTGGTCGGATTGAAAGGATTCGGATAATTCTGATAGAGTGCGAACGTCGAAGGGACATTAGGTAAACTTCTCACTCCGACCTGGACTCTCGTCTTCCCGACGATCGTAACATTTCCTCCGTTCGGAACCGCCTCGAACACCGCGTACCTTGCCGTATCGGTCCCGGAAATCCATGAGGACATTGTGCCACCGTTTTGAAGTACCAAGATGGAATCCCATTTTTCGGGAAGCGGACGGCGAATCGTTAGGGGCACATCGAAATAACCACTGCCGAGTTTGTCCGTTACCTGTACCACTACGCTGTCTGCGCTGCTGGAACTTTCCGAGACTGAGGCTGAATTTCTTTCCCTGATGTATTTCGTGACAGTGCCGAACGGAGCCACCCAGAACTTTTGCGGGTTGTTCTTCATATACTGGAGAGTCGCAAGAATTGTATCTTGTGAAATTGGAGAGTACGCGCCGGGTTCCGTGCCGTTGATGCCGTGCATCAGGTATACGCACCATCCATTCACAGATGCCGCTTCGTCGGCCTTGGACTCCATTGCGGTCGACGTATTCAATCCCTGGTTGCCGCAGACAAACGAGCTGATGTTCATGAAGTCCGCGGGCGTCTTGCTTACCACCTGCCCCGAGCAGCCGCGCGCGGCTAAGTAGTAGTTAGCCACCATGGCGCTGTTGCCGGTGGCGCAGTACGGATAAGCGATGGTAATGCACCTCTGTCCCGCAATGTGCACGTTGATCGTATCCTGTGATGACTCAAGCTCTGTCTTCTGCGCCGAGTCGGCGAGCGTACTGAAATTCGCATGCGTAACCGTATGGCTGGCAATCTCATGTCCTTCGGAAGCGGCCTTCTGCAGTCCGCTCCAGTCTGCCTTCCATCCCCAGGTCGGGCTGGTAACGGTAAAAAGCGTAAGCTTGTACCCGAACTGGTCGAACATCGGAACAGCAATCCCGAGCTGGTTAGGGCAGTTGTCGTCGAAAGTGTAGCTTATCGCCGCCGAGCGGAATCCCTGCCAGGGAGCGATTTCATAAGTGTCGTTCACTGTTTGCGAAATGCATTCGACACTCAGGAACAACAAAGAGGCAATCACAAGCCACAGCCGCCTGCAATTGCAGTTATGTGAATCGTACACAGCCACCTCGTCTTGTTAGTTGAATATCAATTTGAGACGAACGTTGTCACGCTCGACGGATCGAGGGTGAACAGGAAGCTTCCATTCGCCACGCTGGCACCCATCCCCTGAACGCAGTTTTTTGTGGGCGAAGTGACGAACGGGATGAACGCAGTCTCAGTTCCACCTTGCAGCACGAACGGCATGGTCACCGGATTGGAATTCAAATTCAGCGCGACTATGACGACGCTTTGTCCCTCCTTATAGGCGGTCACATACACGTTCGGCAGCGGATTCAATGTGGCACCCACCCGCTGGAACCCCGGGCGCACGAATCTCGCGAACTGCGACATGACGTAGCCCTTCTTCGTGACGTTGCCGTTTTCATCAAGCGGACTATAATACCTCACGATGTACCACCACACGTAGGCGCTCATGTTGCTGGCCATACAATCGTTGATACTCTTTGCTGTCTGCGCGGCGCCGGTCCAGCCAGTGTCGACATCGGTTACCGTGGAGCCGCCGCTGTTTATCAAGTATTCGGTCATCCAGAGCTCTTTGCCTTTCTGAAGCGCGAGAGGATAGCTTGAAGGCACCACGCCATAAATGTGTCCTCCGATGAAAGCGACATGTGACGCAGCAGCAGTATCGTTCAGAGTCGAGTCCGACAGTTGATGCCTGAAATTCTCAGACTCCGGCATGAACACCGGTACGCCTATGAATGGCGCATTGTTCTTCATAAAATTCAGAAACTGGGTCGCATTCCAGAAGCAGGATTGATAGGATGCGTTGAAGTCCGGTTCATTCTGTACTGAGATCGCGTTGAGCGTCACGCCATGAGCAGTCAAGGTATCGGAGAATGACTTCAGATAGGAAGCATACGCCGGATAATTCGCCGGGAGAAGCATCCCTCCAACCTGGTTATTGTTGCTTTTCATCCACGCCGGGGGCGTCCATGGTGTCGCGATAATTGTGGCTCCGAGATTCTGAGCAGCAAGAGCCGAGCGCGAGTATGCGCTGAACTGAGTCGAGTCCGGCGGGATCGAGATCCGCATGATAGTCATTCCGACCTGGCCGTTGCCGCTCCCGAAAGCCGTCTGTACCTCTGCGGGAGTCATGTCTGGCCGGCCGAAAATCAGGACATTTGCGCCTCCGAAACCTCTTATGGTTTGGAAAGTGCTGTCGAGGTATACCTTAGCTTGCGGAAGATTCACTGTGAAGTCGAGGGTGGTGTCGCTCCGGATCATGACGTTTCCGATTTGCTTCGGGACGATCGCCGGCGAAGTGCTGTCCGTGTTCGAGATAGACACGACGAATGTCTCAGCGCCGGAGAGGGACCTCATGGGAACGCCATGAATCGCGTCAGGCGTCATCGCCGCTTCCGAAGAGAACGATCCGGGAAGCATTATTGAACTTACACTTGGACCCATCCCCAGTACCATTTTCCTGCTCCGGGCTTGACCGTCGGCCTGGAGCCTGTAAAAATAGACTCCCGGCGCGACTAATTTCCCGAACTGGTTCCTGCCGTTCCAAGTTATGCCATGAGACCCCGCGGACTGGTAACCGACGTTGAAAGTTTTTACCTCTCTCCCGAGAACATCATAAATCGATACCTTGACATCGGACTGCTTGTCAAGGTCATAGGAGATGGCGGTCGACGATGAAAACGGGTTTGGATAGTTCTGGTCCAGCTTGAACTTTTCAGGGAGCCGAATCTCTTGTTTTAGCGCGGTGATCGGGTCAAGAGAATAAGAGCCCATTGAGTCGGTCACGGCGCTGTATTGAATCGAGAAATTATAGCTGTCGTAGAAGGTAACTAATGCATAGCGGACGGGCATCCCGGACGCGGAGACAGTCCCTTTGACAAGACTTGTCCCGGCATGACCCGAAAGCGGACTAACGGCTGCAATGGTAAAAAGGACCAAAAGGTACGCGGGAAGCTTTTTCACGGTTGAGTTTCCTTTACTCTTTCGAAAGTCATTTCACGAGAAGTAGTTTCATGGTTTTGTTGTAAGCTCCGGCCCGCAGACAGTAGAAATACACACCGCTGGGCAAATTGGTTGCATTGAACGTCACGAAGTGGTTTCCCGCGGTTTGTCGCCCGTCGACAAGCGTGGCCACTTCCCTTCCAAGGACATTATAAATCTTCAAAGTGACGAAGCCATTTACCGGTAGCCGATACCCGATGACTGTTGTCGGGTTGAATGGATTAGGAAAATTCTGAGAAAGCCTGAACGTCATCGGCCCCTCATAAATTTCGTTCATGCCGGTTTCCACGGTGTCACTCGTAGTGATGCTCGCAAGCGTCGAGTAATCGCCTGTGTCGCTCGCGTTCATGGCACGAACATGCCAGTAATATTTTGTGTTTGACGACAGCGGACCCACCCGCAACGATGTATCTGCAACAGTTGAATCAGCCACGATATTCATGAACACTTCATCGGTCGCGATCTGGAGACGGTAAGACGACGCCGCGATCGACGGGTGCCATGTAAGAAGGGGATTCCGCGGCACGCCGGTCGTACCGACAGGCGATGCGACCACGGGCCCCGACAGGTAATAAGCAAGATACTTGCGCAGCCATTGCATCGCCGGACGCTCCGAGCCGTCGGTGCGCACCAGGTAGGCGTTGACTTTCCACATGTCACCCTGGTTATATCCCCATAGCGTCATGCCCTTCACTGCCGGGTGTTCCCAGAACAGACGAAAGTAAGTCTGAAAGTTCGCGAGCTGGACACTGTCATCCGGTTCGTTTATGTCGAACTCGGAGATGTAGATGGGCAATCCTGTCTGGGAGGCAATCCTGTCGAGATTCGATTTAAGAGTGGCGACAGAATAGGAATAAACCGGCGTGAGACCTTGAGCACTCTTGAACTCGAAGTAGTGTCCCTGAATCCCGATCCCATCGATCAGCCCCCTTGCTTTCAACGTATCTATAATGGCGATGTAGGTGTTCGTTGTGCCATTGTCTTGAAGAATGTTGTAGTCGTTAATCAGCAATTTGACGCCGGGCGCGCAAGCCTGTCTTGCCCATGCAAAAGCAGTGACTATCCAATCCCAGCCTGTCGCTCCCGAACCGCCTAAAGCTCTAATGTAGTTTGCGTTTCCGTTCTTCCCATCCGGAGGTGCGTGCAGCGGCTCATTGACGACGTCGATAAAATCCATTTTGGGATAACGATGTCCGACGGAGTCAATCCATGCCTTTATTGCCGCTCTCTGGGTAGCCGAATCGGCGATTTGAGAAATCCATGATGGCTGCTGCTGACCCCATATCAGGTTGTGGTCCTTAAATGGAATGCCGTTCGTCAAGGCGAAGTTGTAAAGAGCATCGAGCCCCGACCAGTTGAAGATTCCCTGGTTGTTTTCGACACTTCCCCACTTGCCGTCATTTCCCGGGGTAACCTGGTTCCAATACGCCAGGTAATTGGAAGGAATGCGGTAACCAAAGGTGACTGCGTTCCCCAGGAATTTGCTCCTGCCCAGAGCCAACTGCGAATATGAATCGGACGGAACAAGAAGCAAAGCAACAAACAGCCCCGCAAACAGCGCCGGATATCGTTCACGAAAATGTAACGATTTTATCGTCATGGTAATTTCCTTTCTGTGCCTGATCTTGCGACAGTCATACTAAGTGTCGCATATGTTGGTACCACATGTCGTAATCGTTCTGTTCCGCATTACCTGTCTTCTGTCATCGACCGCCTCTGTGTCTTTCTGTGTGAAAACTTTCCGGAGGCCCGAGGTAGCTCGGCTTCAGCCCACCGCCCAGAGAATCCCCTGGAAAGCAGACGACGAGTTTCTCGAGCACCACTCCCGGATCGATCATCCGGATTTTGAGAGTATGATAGCCCCGTGACGAGATCGTATGAATGGTGCGGCTCATGCGACCGTTGTTAATGACGGACATCTCCCAATCGCGGTTGCCGTTCTGCGCATTGTAATCGGCGGGAACAAGCATGACCGTTTGAGGAGCTTCATCATCGAACGACACCGCGTACCTGAGCGGACGGCCGTGAATGAAATTGAGCGTCGGACCGAACGTACCGACGACGGCAACTTCTCCGGTGCTGAAGAGATACATTCTGTATCCGAGCGACGGCGAATCCTTGCCGGGAATCGCGGGCGGCGCATCAACAACGGATGCCGCCCTCATACCTGAAAGTGTGTGACCGTAATCTTCTATCCTTATCCACCTGTTTGTGCCGGCATCAACCTTCCTGGTGAAATGTTCGGCTTCCATCGAAACAACGCCGTTCCCTTCCACAAATCCATCGAGCGAATCGCGCGTTATTTCAACCGGGTTGAAAGTCTTCACTCCCACGACAATATCCCGGTTTGTTCCGCTGATCCTGACGAAGCCGGAGTCATTCCCACGCGGGACATTCTCCCAGTCGATTCCGATCATGAGCCTCGTCTGCTTTTCGATGTTCCCCGATGACGAAGAGGCTCTTATCCATGGCTTACTTGCGGCAACTGAATATTGGAATGGAGTATTTCCACGGTTGAAGACTTCGATGTAGTAATGCTGCCTGTTGAAAGCATCGAAAACCGGGAGCACCGGAGACCTACTTGCACCGGGCCATGCGCTTTCCGATCCTTCGATAGCGACCCCCATGCTCGCGCTGTCCGGCACAACGACTTCTTTGAGATCGATCGCTCGAAGGCTGTTCGTCGGCGGGTCCTGCCAGTTGGTATAGCCGAGATGGGTCTGATCCATGAAATGGTTCCACTTGCCGCCGGCGAGTTCACGGTTGAAGTAGCCCATCAGGCTCGTGTCGGCTGAAAACAATTCCCTGGTCTTTGCTGCCATATCGTTCGTCGCTACTCGTCCCTGTTTCGCGTAAAGTGCATTAAGCCCCGCGGAGTAGTAAAGTTCATTCACAATCGCCGAGGCTTTCGTGGGAAAAAGGACAAGCTCGTAAAACGCATCGCGCATATCCTTCGGAAGTTCATGAAATATGTCTTCCGCCTTTTCGGCAATTGAATCGTAATCGACGACCACATTCTCCGCCTCACGGTAATCGACCAGGCTGTAAGTAGACGGTGAAAGGAGCTCCGGTTTTCGCCGTCCATTGTACATCGTATACCGTGTGATGATTTGGGCGATCTCGGCCGCGTGCTCCGGTCCAAACTCCCTTTCAGCCCAGAGGCGGGTGTACTCGCCAAGATTGTGGTTGGTCCACCTGCCGGAATTCCATGCAAGGCTCATGAAGTATTCCAGCGGGAATTCGTAGCCCTTGAAGTGCCCGACGTTGACAATCCAAATCCTGTCGGCACCATACTGCTTCGCCAGTGACATCTGATCCCAGATTTTCGGGATGGGGTCTGTATTTATCCACTGATAGCTGCGCGGGCCGCCGTGATAATCGAAATGGTAATAGATGCCCGCTCCACCCGATCTCTTTCGTTCCTCCGGAGTGGGAAGCCTGCGGATATTTCCCCAGTTGTCCTCCGCCCAGAGCAGCGTGACGTCGTCCGGAACTCTCATCCCGGCGTTGTAGAAATCCTGGACTTCCTTATACAGGCACCACATCTGCGGCACTTTCGTGACATCGCGATCGACCTCGTCTGCGATGATCGCCCGCTGCACGCCGACGATCTTTTGGAGGAGCGACATGTTCGCTTCGGGTCCGCCGGGAGCCATCGGCGTATCGTCTGCACCCCGGAGGCCGATTGTAATGATGCTCTCGTAATTTCTGTTTCTTCTAACGCCTTCGCGCCAGAAGTTCTCCATCACTCTCGGATGCTTAGCGTAGTTCCAGCTCCCAAGCGTAAACAGATAACGCCTGTCCCACTCCTTCTGCGCGCGAAGCATCGGTTCCTGGTGAGACGTTCCCATGACTATACCGTACTCGTCGGCCAGACGTGCGTTCGACGTATCGTCTTCATTAAAGGCGTTGTTCCACATAGCGGGCCAGAGGTAGTTGGCTTTCAAACGCAGGAGCACCTCGAAAATCCTCTCGTAGAATTCGTGCCTGTAGTTTCCGACACCCGGGGGAACCGGCGGATGCTGGCTCACCGGCGCCGTACCATATTTTGCCATGACCCAGTTGGTAAGCGCAGGCCATTCGTCGTTGAGGAATATCCCGCGGTACCTGACGGAAGGAGGGCCGTCAGTATGCCGTCCCGGGAGCACATACAGATCTTCATGATGCTTCACCGGCACATCGGCCCACCAGTGCCAGGGCGAGACACCGATCTTCTCCGAGATGTCGAACATGGCATACATGGTACCACGCTTATCACTTCCTGCGACCACCAGCGCACGTTCCACGCCTGGAAACGGTCTGTGGACAGTCTGAATCAGATACGCCTCCCACTCTCTCGCTATGCCTTTCACATCGATCTTCTTTGTAGATATAAGCCGATCTATAAGCGGGCTGTTCCCGATCGTGCCGATTATTACAATGTCTTTGGCTCTCGGGACTTTGTCGACGAGAATTTCAGGAGCCTTGCCTGTTACCTGTTCAATATCGCTCGCAAAATACCTGCTGAGTATGAGCCTGACGCCGGAAAAGTCTTTGGAGCTGACGCAGACAGGAGCAGGCTTGCCGGAAACCGAAAGAGGAAATTCACCGGCCGGCTTTTCAAACGTGACGTATGTTCGAGTGCCTATCGCCCGAAGGCTGTACGGGGACATCAACAGCAAGTTGAGTATTGCCAGAAGTCGAAAGACTGGGAGAGAAAAGCGTGGATATTTGATCTTCATCTCGGTACACCTCTTGATGATCATACGCCGATGCCGTGTAGTAGACATTTCACCTCCAAAGTGGTTTCAACCGTAAAGTTTGCCGCTCGTTCCACAAACATGTCGTCCATCCATACATTGGTTTTCCATCGACGCTTCCATCGATCCATCTTTCCACTATTCCAACTTTCCATTTTCCCATGTTTCCATTATTTCATCATTCCCTTATTCCGGCTTCACGTTTCTACTTTCCCATCGGTGGATATATTCTGAAATTTCCGCTGACCTGCAGCAGCCCGAGCATGTACAGCATGCCGTCATAGTATCTGTAGAGTCCGCTCGGCACCTGCGCATTCCATAGCGCTTCGACAAAATCTTTCCTGTTCGCGTTAGTGCTCGCAATCGCCGCGACGGCATTCATTGCGACGAGACCCGTACTGTGATCTTTACCCAGTTGTCTGCCATCAAGAGTGAACTGGTTACCGTATTTGTCTATTCCCTGATTCGTGAAGAACTCCAGCAGCCTGTTGCACTCTTCCACTTGCCACTTGTCTTCAGCGAACCATTCATAGTCCATCGCGGCGTTCATAGCCACTCGCCAGGCATCGAATCTGAAATCGGCATGCCCTCCTGACAAGGTGGAGACCGGCGTCCCATCGAAGCGCGAGTAGTCAGGACAAAGCCCCGTTCGGGGATTTGCCGAGCTCTTCAGCAGCTTTCGGCTCGCCACGACTGCCTCTTTCCAGAAACCATTGTCCTTGCCGGCCCATCTCGACCAGAGTTCGTAATAGTGAGGCAGCTGGTAGGAAGGATCCGTGAATTCATTCGCACCGATCGCTGGCACGAAAACGACGAGCTTCTCTTCGCCGTCGAACATATTCGTCACTCTTCCATGTTCCGGCTCGTCCTCTTTATGAAGCATCGTATGAAGAATGCCATTAGCTTCTTCCTCATAATCGAAAATTCCGGAACCATTCCCCCATCTTCCCGAAGCGAAGAAGAGCGACATGACGAACCACTCTTCGCCGTCGGAGGCAGCGTTCGAGTCGATAATCGAGCCGTCGGTGCGACAATGCCAGGCGAAGTAGCCATTGTGCGGTCCTTCCTTTATTTGCATATTCGTTTTCGCCCATTTCCAAAGCTTGTCGAAAACATCCTGTCTGTCCATTTGTACAGCTATCATCATCCCGTATGACATTCCCTCAGTACGGACGTCGCCGTTGCCGATATCCTCGATATACGCCATTGTTGAGTCGGATTTGTCGGGATAATACACCCGCCGCGTAGAATCATTGCCGAAAAAGAGGAGCTGGAAGGCAGTGTCGATCTTCTCGTCCGATTCCGTTTCGCTCTTACCGATAAGTTGCGAAAAGAGATTGTTGTAACGGCCCGTGCGGAACGCTCCCACTTGCCCGAGGTTTTCACGCGACGATTCTGTAAAGGCGTTTGGAGTAGCCGCAGGCGCTGCCTCGAAAGAGATCGCAGAGACGGAAAGAAACAGAAGCAGGAGGAGTTTGTTTTTCATAAGCATACCCTATCGATTGTTCAAATTGCCGCTAATGGTGCGCACGTCCCGCTCACTGTCCTCCCCCTCCCTCTCGTTCGTTGGGCAGTGAATTGTCCAATGCACTCTATTTCGATCGCCGCGTTGCGTCAGACTCAGGGCAAATACCGGCGCGACAGGTTCACAACCCGACGATCACTTCATGTAGAGAAGCTTCTTTACTGAGCCAAAGTGCCCTGACCCATCTTGAGCGTAAGCCTCGATACGGCAGAAGTAAACACCGCTGCTTACGGCTCGTGGGGTCCAATTCACGGTGTACCGGTTTGCCGGCTGCATCCGGCCGACCAAAGTATTAACGGCTCGGCCTAGGGCATCGTATATGACGAGTCTTACGAAAGCACTCTTCGCCAAATCGTAACTGATCGTGGTCGAAGGGTTGAACGGGTTCGGATAGTTCTGGTCGAGATTGAATCCGGCAATGACATTTCCTGAATTATCCTTTATAGAAGTTGCAGTGGAATCCGTAAGCACTGGAACGCTCCAGGTGATCCACGGTGCCAGATTTACAGTATCGTACGGGGTGGTTTCGATGAACGTGTACTTAGTCATGTCTCCGAGGAGAAACCGGTCTACAAAAGCCTCCACATCCGGCACCTGGCTATTCGGGAGTGCGCAGTGGGTATGCCCACCGATGACCGAGAAGCCGAATCTGTCGGGGATACCGAGGGCTTCATAGACCTTGGAAGCTGCCATACTCGCGACATGACAGGAGACATTCGACAACCACAAGTAATCCGGGTTCGCCGTAACGTACAGCGCTCGCGGTGCCACCATCGCCATCAACTCGTGATGATCCTCGGGCATACGATATACGTTTTCGCCGGAAAACTGCTTCATTGAATTCATGAACCAATTGTAATCTGTGTTGTCTATTTCCTCCACGCTGTTGCCGCCCCAGGCATGCGAATACCGCCAGGAAGTTGCACCTCCTCCGCCCGATTCCTGGGCAATCGTAAGCGCGATGCGTTCATCGAATGCACCGGCGAACAGCGCCATCTTGCCGGCGTAAGAGCAACCCGTTACGGCTATATGTTTCAGATCGATCGGAAGCGAATCCTGGACCAGCTCAAGTCCGTCAATTATCCTGCTGACTCCCCAGGCCCACGCACTATACTGTCCCGTTGTATCGACGTTCAAGCCCGGGTAGAGACGGTAGTATGGATCGGTATTCCGGGGGTTACCATAGGTTGTCACCTGATTATGACTGTAAGTGATTCGCGCGATGTTGCGGGTTGTAAAAATCGTCGACGTCAGGCTGCCGTTAGGAGTGTTCATCCCGATCACAGCAGGGAAAGGTCCGGTGCCGGCGGGTAGATAGACTCTCGATGAAAGCCTGAGAGTGTCTCCATTCAAAATGACATTCACCCGGAGGACACTATCGGCCCGAGAGAAACTGGCAGTGATGCTATCCGGACGCGGAGGCTTTACGCCGATCTCGTAATGTTGGATCTGTGCACCGATCTCTGCGCGGCGCAAGCGCCAATCGGAAAAATGCTTCATTCGACCGCGCAAGGTATCCGCCCACTGGAATGGGTCGGGTAACGAACGAATCACCGGAAGCCTGCTAAGCGGTGGCATATCGGGCGCCGGTACGTCGGCTCCCGAGTTCTCCACATCATATACATACGGCATGTTCTGAGCCATTAAAAAAGGAGGAACACACATACCCAGCATAAACAACAGCGGGATTATTCTGGCTTTCATTCTGAACCCCTTGATATTAATTCCCCCTCCCTTGCCAGAGGGAGGGGGAAAGTGAATGCGTCGTCCCGTTTTGTAGAGTAGGACAAGGGCGCGGTGGTGTACAGGTCATGTGAGCCTAAGTGTTTCTCCTCTTTCAAGCGAGTGTCCCGCTCAAGCCGACCATCGCTCCGTTTCCCTTGACCCCTCCTCAAACCGT
>JAJZNW010000104.1 GCA_021811615.1 Bacteroidota bacterium | reverse complement strand
AATGGCTGTGAACCATCCTGTGGATGCGCTTCGATTCGGCAGAAATAAACGCCGCTGGCATGTCTCTGCGCGTCCCATCTAATGCTGTACGTTCTCGCAGCCTGGACACCGTCCACCAGGGTCGCGACGACCCGACCGAGCACATCGTAAACCGTTACCTTCACGTAAGAGAGCTTCGCTACATCGTAACGGATTGTGGTTGACGGGTTGAACGGGTTGGGGAAGTTCTGGTAAAGGGCAAAAGACTTCGGAATTGCCGCAACCTCTTCAACACCAAGGATGCCGGTCCCCGTCTGGAAGTATGACGATGTCGAGAATGCGCCTTCACCGTTAAGGTTTATCGAGCTTAACCTGTAGTAGTACAACTTCGCGGCCAAGAGCGTATCGGCAATGGTTATGGAAGTATCTGCAGTAGTCGTGTCGATTATGATGTTGCCTGCAGTGGCGAAGTCGTTGACTGTGGCAACCTGCAGACGATATGACTCAGCATTCACAGCTGGGTTCCAGGTGAATGTCGGGCGTCTCGGCCACCCGCCGGTAGTAGCAGGGTCGGTGGTGCCCTTCGGCGATACTGGGACAGGAGGAATGGCGGCTTCGATCACGCTCGTAAACGAATCGACTGCCGTGTACGCACTCATACCGCCCTGGTTGAAGCACAGCACTTTCCAGTAGTAGTTTGCGCGATTGAGCAAGCCGGTTTTGATAGTCCATGACGTATCATGGCTCGTTGTGTCAACCATAAGCACCTGTGTACCGGTGCCTGTATAGGTCCACAATTGGACGACGAAGTTGCTGTCGCCCGCTTCGTGGCGCCACTTCAGGGTCAACGGATTGACCGGCACGTTCGCCTGGTTTGGCGTCGGGTATACCTTCACCGGGACCGCCGGCGTGAACATGACCTTGAAGGAATCGACAACAGACCAATTTGAGGAACCTGCCGGGTTGTATCCACGCACCCGCCAGTAATAGGTCTTGCTGGGCTTCAACGTCTGCGTGACCGCCCACGTCGTATCGAAATCGCTGGTTGAATCGTTGACGATGAGATGGGTCATGCTGACGTTCAACGTATCGAGTTGGAAATGGTACGTCGAAGCGGTCGGGACATAACTGACCCTCAACACGGGCTTATTGGCAACAGTAGTGTCGCCGTTTGCCGGCCGCAATTGTGTCGGCGTTGTAGTGCAAGCCACGTATTTTGTGCTGAAGCTGTCGATGGCCGAATATGGGCCTGGAACCAGATTGCTGAACGCCTGCACGCGCCAGTAGTACTTCGTCGAGAGACCCAGTTTCACTATCGTGCTGGTATCGGACAGCGACGAAACAGTTTTCGCGATGCTGGAGAATGTGCGATTCGTAGCTATCTGAACCTGATAGGTAGCCGTGCCCGTACCAGGAGACGTTTTGTGCCAGCTAAGTGTGTCAGTTGATGCAAGGGCCGTATCCTTAGCCGCCCATGACGGTCTGATCGTCAGAGGTGCAGCAGGAATGACGGCACCTTCCTGGATCGTGTAGTACTTATTCAATGCAATAACGTTACCTGTGGCGCCGAAGTTAAACGTTTGCTTCGTTCCGTCGGGCCAGTTGACTTGCAGACTGTCGATCTGAGAAGCAGTTCCGAGACCGAAGTTTGCCTTCAACGTACCGCCCATACCCGCGGAACCGGCGGAAACACTGATTTCGCGCATCTGCTTCTTTGTACCGCCGTAGTAAATCGTAAAGCGCGCTCCGACTGCCGACATGTTGTGTCCGGTGCCTTTAGGTATGAAACCGATCCACTTGTTTGTGTTGCCGTTGTTCATTTGCAGGGTCGCCGAACCGCCGGTATACATGAAAACATCAAGGAAGCCGTCGTTATTGTAATCGACGAATTGTCCGGCCCGCTGACCGCCTGCCGTCAAGGCGTCCAGGCTCGCAACATTGGTAAACGTACCGTCGCCGTTGTTTCTGTACAGGCTCTGCGATCCATAGGTCCCGGACGTGTAGATATCTTGCAGACCGTCGTTATTATAATCGCCGATGCTTATCGCTCGCTGGTTCGTGGCCTGCGTGATTCCGTTACTGGCAACGACGTGTACACCATCCCATTTGTAGGTGAATGTACCATCTCCTTTGCCGTACAGGATGACGTCAGCAACATAATTCCCATTTCCGTCCCTGTTATCGGTTGCATTAAGGCCGTTCAGTATCAAATCTTCGATACCATCGTTGTTCAGGTCCGCGAACTGCTCGCCGATTGCGGAGAAGTGGCGAACCGTATCGTCAACGACGATTCCGGTATCCGGATTAGCGCTGGCATAAGAGACGCTATCCCGGGCGGTCACCTTCGAGAGTACGAGGGAATCGATGCGATAGATTGAACGTCCGAGAGATGTGGCCGTCGGCACTATGAACTTGCCCGAGCCATCGTTTAAGAATAGAACGGTTCCCTTACGAGCTCCGGATGAACCGGTGTCAATTCTCGAGAACCCGCACCGGAAACTCGGCATCAACAGATCCTGGTAGCCGTCATTATTGGCATCTAAGAAGCGGACATCCCAAGATTCGAATGAAAGCGATGTGTCAATAGACAGATTCGATGCTGTTGCTGCTCGTCCTATGTTGGTAAATCCGGACGCTCCCCCCTTCAGGAACCACATAGCACCTCCTGAGGGGACCGACCCATTGCCGGCAAGACCAGTGAAAGTTCCCGGCCATACCAGGCTCAGGTAATTGCTGTGATCGATTGGCCCCGCCGTAGCACCCTGAAAGACCTCACCGGTGACTCCAGCCCCGCCGAGGTCGCCCGTTCCAGTTGCCGCCGTGAATACTCCGGAGACATTATAGAATAAACCACCGCTGGGACTGCCGCCGTTGGTGGTAAACAAATCCGGAACGCCGTCACCGTTGAAATCGGCAAGCAAACCGCCGACGGAGTTGTTGTTGGGCGGAATGCTCGCAGTTGCCGTCGACGACGCCGGAACAAACGAAGTGATATTATTGAAAATGATGATATTCGATGGAATGAACAGATCAAGATTACCTTTCCCATTCAAGTCTGCCCATGCGAAGCCACCGTTAGCGCCGGCCGTTCCGCCGCTTGTCGCGACGGGTATTGACGGTCCGGCAGAGAACGTCACTTCCTGCGCATTTGACGTACTCAATCCCAGCAGGAGTAAGAAAACCCCGACAGAGAATGGACGTAAAAAGCTTTTCATACTTCCTCCAAAATTTTTGCTTTGATTACCACGCCGTGATTCTGTTATCATCCCGGCGAGACTTAGAGGCGAAATCTCATTCGAGCCCTTATGGGGATCCTGCAAACATTGCCCCTTTGCGGCCCGACGAAGACTCCCGAAGACGCCTTCGGAAACCCTGAAGCACGACTGACTGTAAAGTCAAACCACCTCCTTCATCCAATGAGTGCCCACGGGTGACGACCAATGGCCTTGTCTGTTCAAGCCGTCATTCGATGGTCATTGATCGTCACTAATGGTCACAGACTTTTGTTCGACGCTACTTCATCAGAATTAATTTCTTCGTAATCGCGACTCCTCCGGCATCTAACCGGTAGAAATAGACGCCGCTGGCAAGCCTGCCGCCGTCGAATGTCGCCACATAGTTCCCGGCGTGCTGTATCCCGGAAAACAGAGTCTCTACTTCCTGCCCAAGGACGTTGAATACCTTCAGCGTCACGAAACCGTTCTTCGGAATGGAATAGTTGATCTGAGTCGTGGGGTTGAACGGGTTCGGGTAGTTCTGAGACAGTTCGTATTTGGCCGGCATCCCAGGTCGCGCCTTCACGCCGGTGGTTATCCCGTAGGCGAGCCACTTCGTTATTGAGTCATGTTCCGCAGTTGCCTGCGTCTGCCACGAAGCATAATGGTTCGTACCGGAAAGCGGTCCCCACCAGTGGTACAAATCTCCGAGCGGGAAACCGCCCATCGCCGCTGTCAA
The DNA here is from genome assembly GCA_021811615.1 of Bacteroidota bacterium. GTDB lineage: Bacteria > Bacteroidota > Ignavibacteria > Kryptoniales > JAKASW01 > JAKASW01. The sequence goes on along the minus strand of JAJZNW010000104.1, from coordinate 16,296 downwards.
GAGCGTACTGTTGGTATAAGACAAATCCTCACTCATCGGCCAGACCTGTTTGTAGTCGTTTTGCCCGTCATACGACCAGTTGACATCCTGGCCGGTCTTCCATCTGCCGAGCAGGAACCCCTTGATGCTGTCGACGTTGGTCGGATCCAGAATGAAACCCGGATCGTAAGGAAGGTAATCGGCGGCATTACGCGAAGTATCGTTGGCCGGATAAAGATTGGCCACGCTCATGTATGGAAACAACTTCTTACCGGTCGTGGAGTCCTTGCCGACAAAGAATTTGAGCGTCTTGGCGCTCATCATCGGCATGAGATACGCTTTTGCAGAATCGGCTACGTTGTTATTGAAGTCGTTGTTGGCCAGGTAGTCGGTGTACCATTTTTGAAAGCCATAGCTGCAATTTCTGAATAGTATATGCCGCTGGGATGCCACATCCGCGGTCGGGTCGTCCGTGAATGGAACGGTGAATGTGAACGTCGACACGCTGTCTATGTTCACTGTACCGCCGTTCGGAGTGTTAGAGCCGCCGAGAGGCGACAGCATGGACTGTTGCCCGGGTATATCCCCATACATGAACGAGTTGACAAAGAGGCAGTTGGTTACAGCCAGGTTCCACCAGTATGATGATTCCAGAGTGAACATCATGCCGTTCAGGAACGTGCAATGATTGAACGAAACGTAGTCGGCATATTCCGGCGATTCCTGCATGTAGCCGTAGCCATAGTTTGAGATGGTGCAATTCTCGAAGACGAGAGAGTCTGTGTGCCAGTTAGTGCTTTGATAGGCCCACGAAACCGGTCTGCCGTAGTAGCGAAGATGCGTATCGACCATATTACGGAAATACGTGTTGGTGATTTTCCCATGAAAGTGCCTGCATGCCGGGTTTATCGCCGCACCGTCGTTGCCGCCGTTCCTATAGTCTATGATGCAGCCATCCATTTCCAGGCGTTCGCCTTTTCCGCTCAGGTTCGCCAGAGAATCGTCTTCGATCGTAATGCTCGACCCGACCTGGGCGCCGAGATTATTGGCACACAGAAGCCAGACGTTCTTCATCGTAAGGTCGCCGTAACAATCGAAGCTGATAGTCTCGGTCACTCCGCTGCTGCTTGTCCAGAGTATCATGGGCAGGGATGTTTGCTGAGTAAGACCCGGCGTCGGTCCGACCACGTAGAGGTGGGCGTGTGGCGGAGTCGTAATCGTAGCCGTCAGGATGTAGTAGCCGTATGGTTCCAATTTAAAAACAGTATTCGACAGCTTGGCGCCGGTAGGATCGGCGGTTATTACGGTGCTGATGGCGTTGTTAAGATTCCCTCCACTGCCGGCGTCGCTCGGAACGTCGACTGTATCGGTCTGGGCATAAAGCGAGACCGGTACCATCATTGCCACAATGAGCAATAATCGGATAAGGTGTTTCATTTTACTTCTCCTTATAATTGTTCGTAGTTTCATAAGGTTGATCTTGACCGGCACCTTGCGAGGGCCGCGATGGTAGATCCGCCTGCTCTCGCAAGATCAGGTCTATTCTTTGCACTCAAAGCGTATATCTTATGCCCAAATCGGCAGTGAGACCATAGTATTGCTGATTCGTGAACCCTCCGATAGCATTTTCAATCGATATATTGGTTTCACTGTTTAGATTATTGGCATCCAGATACAATTCGAGTCCTTTCCACGGAAGCGTTTGTCTTGCCGACGCATCTATGCGGAAATAATCTTGGGAAAATCCATCCTGTTCGGGATAAGCGCCGACGTTGGTAACGGAGTTCCCCTGGAAGACAAAAGACAATCGGGCGGAAAACCCCGCGTAATCATACCCTATGTATGTATTCAAAATATCGTTGGGCTGAAAGAGCAGTCTCCCTACCCTCGTGCTGTCGATGAAAATAGTTGTTCTACCGGAAGGGACTTCATCGAAATAGGGATATGTGGCCTTAGACCAGATGTGGGAGTAATTGATCCCGAAAACTGCCCCGCTCAATAAACCAGGCAAATACCAGAACCTGGTTTCAAAATCCGTCTCGATTCCTCTTACGTACGCCCTGTAAGGACTATTCACGAACGTGTATAATGTCGCGTCGTCATTTGGCTGAAGAGGAGCGAATGAGTTGACAGAGTCGAGTCCTGTTATGCCGTGCGCGTCGTAAAACGCCTTGCTGTGAAGATGGTACGACGTCGCGAACGTGAAATGATTTATCTCCTTGTAGAAGCCGCCGACAGAAATAAGTCCGACAGTGTTGCTGTGAATGGTAAGCATGAGATCGTGATTGTACGCTTGTGCTGGCTTGAGATTCGGGTTGCCGGCATACACGCTCCCTCCGCCGCTTGTCACATAGAAATGGGGAGAAAGCTGTGTGTAATCCGGCCTGGCAAGTGTTTGCGTGTACGAATACCTTATGTCTGCCCAATCGGCCAAATCATATTTCGCCTGTACCATGGGGAGCCAGAAATGGTTCTGAGGATATGTAGTCTTCGGAAAGTCGGGCTGCGTAAGAGGATTGCGTTCGTCCTGCATATTGTGCACAAAGTACAAACCTTTGTCCTCTTCGTACCTTGCGCCGCCGACCACCATGAAATTCGGACCGAAATCGAGCTCCGACATAAGGTAAGCGGCATAATATTTTTCGATGAACTTGTAGTCATTAGGCAGCTCTTGGTATGGTCCATCATACCATCCTCCTCCGGTCGGATCGTTCGGATCAACGAACGCTCCACTATTGGCCTGGAAGTAGTTGACCATCGAATTCAGAATCGACGGGTCGACGGCCCAATACATCTGTCCGAACTTATTGTCAAGAAAAGGCTCGTAGAGCTTCGAATCGGTCGAAGTGAAGTTAGACCCCTCCAGTTGACGTGTTGTGCCGTTGAACCTCAGGTTACCATAGTGTGCCAGGAGGGAATCTCTTATCAGATTATTTATGTTGCTCGTGCCCCTTAGCTGGATATATGGCGTGCTCTGAGAGTTGTTATGAAAATTGTACCTGTACTCTCCTCCGAACTTGAAGAAACCCGACACGGACGAGCCGACGTTCAGCGGGATCTTGAAATCCCCTTTGTAAACCTGATCGTTCTCGTGGTAATCGGAACTGAAAAGGCTTATCTGGTCAAGCACTGTGGTGGAATCCGGGCCATAGTTCACGAAATGCGTCAGGTCTTCCGGAACTATGTTGGAATCACCGGTAACGGAATGCAGATGGCTGATCGCATCGTTTTGAAAGAACGTGTAATACGGAGACAGAGGAAGGTGATTCCTGGAATATGTGTTTGCAGCCTTGATATCTATTGACATGAAGCCGAAGTCGTTGGTAAGCTCAAGAGAATTGACCGCTACGTCCGTGTTGCCGTTCCCGGCACGATATGAAAAATTCAGGGGATAGTTTGAACTGCCGTAGTTCAACGTTGTGTTATAGTCCATATAATTTGAGTTGAGCCGGCTGAAAAGATTCACCGATTTTATCGAACCGGCCGGGAGCCTGTAGTCGAAGATCACATTGCCGCCGTACCTTTTCCTCGTCTCCATGTGCCGATTGAGCGTTACGCCCGTTACGCGGACGGGGTGGTAACCGCTCGGATCGAGGTATTGAGCGGAAGCGATCACATAAGTTGCGCTCATGTTGTCCGCACTGCGGTCATATTGCTCGGCATTTCCAAGGATGTAGACGCCCAGCAGATCGTCGAAGAAGCGATCGCTTACCGAAGCCACCGCCCTATAATTCCCGTATGTGTTGCTCTTCTGCGTATACCCGGATTGCCAGAGAGCATCCCCGTGTATTCCGGAAGGCGCTTCTCTCAAATCCATGTTCACGTAACCGCCGATGGCGTTTGCCTCCATATCGGGAGTAAGGGACTTGTAGACTTCAATAGATTTGATCATGTACGGGGTCACCATCGTGAGGTCGACGCTTCTGTCGTTATTGACCTGTCCCGATGTCAAACCAGGGAGCGAGGTAGCACCTATCTGGCTGCTTCCCGTTGAAGCCAGTGTAATCCCCCCGACCGCCACCTCGTTGTATTGCGGAGCCAGACCTCTAATGACGACCTTGTTAGCTTCGCCCGAACTTTGAGTAACCGAAATGCCGGGCAACCGGCTTATCGCCTGAGCCGCGTTGAAGTCGGGAAGTTCCTGGATTTTCGCTTCAGAGACAACGCTGGCAATCTTGTTGGAAGAAAGCTGCTGATTGATCGCCTGTATCTGCCCCTGTGCCTGCGCCGTCACCACGACTACCTTGCCCTGCACCGCGGTGGCCGTCAGGTAATAATCCTTCTCCAGCGTCCCGCCATCAGGAACGTTCACAGTTTCGGTGCCCGGCACATATCCCACATAAGTAATAACGATTGTCTGCTCGCCGGACGGCACATTGTAAATGGTATACTTGCCGTTGAGATCGGTCGATGCACCGATGCTCGTTCCCTTGACCAGCACGGTCGCTCCTGGCAGTGCATCCTTTGTATCCTTGTCGAAGACTCTGCCCTTAAGCGTTCCACTTGCCAGGACCGTTTGGGCCGCAAGGACCGACAGCATTCCGCCCAGGAGAATGGCCCTAATACCGAAGCTCCCGCGCAATAGGCCCCCGAGCGCACACATTATTAATCCGACACGACTATTTGACGCTTTCATGAGAACACCTCCATGTTTTTGTGTGCAGCCTTCTGGCGTGAAAGTCCCGAAAGAGCGACTTGTCCCCAATTCGCTGCGGAAGAAAAGTGCGCAAGAAAACTCCCGAAGGATTGTCCGGGCACAAGGGTCACATCCCGCCCTGCCACTGAAGGCGCGGGCGGGATCGACCTCAAGGAGAAACAAATGAATCGTGCTTCCATACTCTCAGCCAACCTCCGCAATTTCCGGCTCGCCACCGACTCTGCGGCGCGATGTCAATTCATCTTCTATCGTTATCATCATCTTGTTAGTGAGAGGGTAGAACAGCATAAGGAGCCCGCCTAGAACCCCCAACATAGCGGGGTAGACACTCAATAAGAGAATGATGCCGTGGACCGAATCCGGCGTTTGCGGACGGTTTGCGATGAAGCCGTGATAAGCGAGTATCCATCCCACGATCGCTCCGCCGAGGGTCAGCCCGAGCTTCAGCGAGAAAAGCGATGCCGCCATCACGAGCCCCGTCGCACGTCTCTCATTCTTCCATTCAGAATAGTCAGCCGCATCCGTGTACATCGCCCATTGAAGCACGGATACCGGACCGACGAAGAAGGATACGCCAAGGTTCAGGATGTAAATCAAGAGCACGCTCTGCGGCTGCACGAAATAGTAGGCCAGATTCAACAGCGCGCTTGCGATGAGAAATCCCAGGTAGGTGTTCTTCTTGTCAAATGCCTTCGAGAACCACTTCGTGAGTACGGCACCTGCGATCGTCGCAAGCGTTCCCGTGAACATGAACGACGTCGCGAATTCCTCGAACGGAAGGTTGATGACGTTGCCGAAAAGACTGAGATGCTGATCCCCGACGTAATATTTGAAATAATACATGATAGACGAGTTTCTCATGACGATGTACATCAGCTGGAAGACGGTCGCGCCGGCGATGAGAAGCCACGGGCCATTCGCAAAAAGGTCCTCCAGGTCGCGCCTGAAATTCGTCTTCTGACCCTTCGGTGGGAACACTCTCTCCTTCGTCGTCATAAACGTTATCATGAAGAGAATGAACGCAAGACCGGACAGACAACCCATTGCCCACTGCCATCCGATCGCGGGACTTCCTTTCCCGAAATAATTCACGAGTGACATCGTCACGGCCTGCACGATGAGCCCGCCGGCAAACGCCGACACGAAGCGGTAAGACGACAGCACCGTGCGCTGTTCGGAATTTGAAGTGATGACTCCCATCAATGCCGCATACGGCACATTGATGGCGGAATAAAGCATCATCATGAAAGAGTAGGTCACGTAAGCGTAGATGAGTTTCCCGGAAGTGTCGAATCCGGGAGTGGTGAAGGTCAACACGCCGATGATGCCGAATGGAAGTGCGAACCAGAGGAGGAACGGCCTGAATTTACCCCAGCGAGTGTGAGTCCTGTCCGACAGCATGCCGACTATCGGGTCGAAGAAAGCGTCCCATACCCTCGTGACGAGGAACATAGTTCCCACAGCCGCCGCCGGAAGGCCGAACACGTCGGTGTAAAAATAGAGGAGAAACAGAATGAATGTCTGAAAGAAAAGGTTCGACGCGGTATCGCCGAGGCTATACCCGATCTTTTCCTTCAAAGACAATTTGCCCGTAGTTGTCTGCACGACTCGCCCTGACTTTTGTCTACCGCTCAGTTCATGTTGCCATAAATAGAGTCTACTTTCTCTGGTGCGACGACCGGATTATTGTTCTTTGGAAGATGAGGCCGCCCTGACGTTCGTGCTTTCACTAAAACCGCGCGGAAGATATGCCCGCATCTAACCGCGCAACACGGCCTTTCAGTTAATATATCTCTGTTAGATTACTTTCAAAATGACTTTCTTCAAATCAGAATCACGCGACGAATTTCCAACCATGATTTCAAACTCTCCGGGTTCGACGGTCAACTTCATATCTATATTGGTAAACTGCAAATGCTCCGGAGTAATCGGAATCTCGACCGTCTTAGTCTCGCCGGGTTTCAGCGATATCTTGCTGAATCCCTTTAATTCTTTCACTGGGCGCGTCACAGAACTGAAGACGTCGTGGACATACATCTGCACCACTTCCTCGCCCTCGCGCTTGCCTGCATTCTTCACGTCGACAAGTACGCTCGTCGACTCCTTTACTGAGATAGTACCCTTCTTCAGCCTGACGTTGTCGAAACTGAAAGCTGTATAACTGAGGCCGAAACCGAACGGATAAAGCGGTGTGACATCGCCAAACAGGTATCCCCTTCGTGCGGAAGGTTTGTAGTTATAGTAAACCGGGATATGCCCGGCAGATCTCGGTATGGAAATCGGGAGCTTGCCGCTCGGGTTGTAGTCACCGAACAGGACATCGGCGACAGCGACGCCGGTCTCCTGACCGAGGTACCAGCATTCGAGGATGGCCGGGACGTGATCGTTGACATAATTAATCGAGTTCGGCCTGCCGTTGAAGAGAAGAACGACCACCGGTTTTCCTGTCGCGAGAACGGCTTTCACAAGGTCGTTCTGCATCCCGACAAGATCGAGATCAGCTCTGTCCCCGAGGTGGATCCTGCTCCAGGCTTCTCTTGAGGTCTGTTCGGTATCGCCCAGCGCGAGTATCGCCACGTCCGCTTTGCGCGCCGTCTCCACCGCTTCAGCAATGAGTTTCCTGTTCTCCTCCGGATCGGGAAGGACAACCGAATCTTCATTCCAGTTGCCTCCGACAGTCACCTTGCATCCTTCGCTATAAATGACTTTCGCATTGCTGCCGGCTTTCTCCCGGATCCCATCGAGCACGGTGGTGTAAAATTTCGGTGTACCGCTATACCCGCCGAGGACCCTTCGATTCGCGTTCGGACCGATCACGGCAACGGTACTTACCTTTTTCAAATCGATTGGGAGTAGATTTCCGCCGTTTTTGAGAAGGGTTATCGTTTCGCGCGCCGCTCTGAGGGCCAGCTTCCGGTCTTTCTCGAGTTTCAAATCGTTTTTAATGGCTTCAGGATTTACATAAGGATCGTCGAAGAGCCCGAGGCGGAACTTATACTCAAGCATCGATCCCACCAGCTCGTCCAAAACACTCTCCCTGAGCTTTCCTTCAGCGACGAGATCAGTCAGGTGAGGATAACAATCGACATCGGGAAGCTCGATATTGACCCCGGCCTGGGCTGAAAGAAGGGCCGCTTCGGATTTGCTCGCGGCAACAGCGTGACTTTCGGTTTCAGGCTTCAGATGCAGCTCGGTAATGGCGTAGTAGTCCGAAACGACATATCCCTTGAATCCCCACTCGTCTCTCAGGACGTCGCGCAGAAGCCACTTATTGGCATGTGATGGTACACCGTCGATCTCATTATAAGACGCCATCACGCTCATCGCACCGGCCTTCTGGATAACTTCCCTGAAGGGATAGAGGAAAGTATCCCGGAGAAGACGTTCTGAGACGTTCACCGGGGCACAGTTCGTTCCGGATTCCGGCTGGCCATGAGCGGCGAAATGCTTCAACGTTGCGATGACCCGTTTCTTGTCCCTGAATTCTCCGTCTCCCTGGAAGCCTTTGATGACAGCTATACCGAGTCTGGAAATGAGATATGGATCTTCACCGAAGGTCTCCTCGACTCTTCCCCAACGTGGATCGCGCGCGACGTCGAGTACGGGGGTAAGCGCCTGATGAGCGCCGCGGGAACGGGCGTCCTGCGCGATGGCAGTGTAAATCTCTTCAAGCAGTTCCGGGTTGAACGTCGACGCCAGTCCGATCGGCTGTGGATAACTTGTCGCCTCTTTCGCGGCAAGGCCGTGGAGACATTCTTCATGGAACACTGCGGGAATGCCAAGCCTGGTCTCCTCCACGAAAAATCTCTGAAGCGCATTGGCGAGCTCCGCCATTTCGACTGCGCTTAATCCGCCGCCGGTATCGCTCAACCTGCCCATCTGGCCGATGCCATCCTTGAGATACTGTCCGAGGTTGCTCAACTGGAGCTTGCCGTCGTGGTCGAACAATATGCTTTTCTTCTGTCCCCACACGCAGAGCATCTGTGCGACTTTTTCCTCAACCGTCATGCGGCCCAGAAGATCAGCCACTCTCTCTTCCACCGGAAGCTTCGGGTTCTTGTAGTCAAGAACTTCGTCCGGCCTTACCGATTCTCTAACAGGGATTTTCTGAACCATCTTTTAATTCCGTATCGAATAGTCTTTCATTCTTGAATTATGCCTTCACTAAAATGTCGGAAAATTACTCGGTCGCGCGTCCGATGATGCTGATATGGATTTGACGTCCAACGAGGATGACACCAGGATCGTTGTGCCAAACCGGCACGGCAATCTGCGGATTTCAGAATCATCCGTTTTTACTGCCACACCTTCCGCTTGTTTCCTCGAAAGGAGAAGATCGCAGGATCGGCCGCTAAATGGAGACAAACAAAACTGTTCTGACCTCCCAGCCTCAGCAAGCATCTTCTCAACACTTCCCCTTTCTCTACGAGCAGGAAGAAAGAACCATGAGATGACACTCCGCGGAGGCACTCCACAACTGCGACCGCTTCTCTACGGAGTTGCGTCTTCTCATATCAGTTCAAACATAATTGAACCGGTTTAATTATACGAAGTATGAATGTGATTGTCAACAAAAAAGGTGGCGACAAGCGATGAGTTGAGGAACCAACATCATCGCTCGCCGTTTCTCTACCCGTGACATCAGGAACTCGGACCTTGTCTCTCCGCTGGACCTTCAATTCATTATATACAATACATCACAATACAACAGTAACCACCCGGGAGCAATAAGGAAGCTTGCTCGCCCTGCTTCACTCTTGTGAGAATGGGCGGTCGGTTTACTTGACGATGTCCTTATCGAGCAAATGCTCGACGGCATTTGACAGGAATATGTAATCCGAGCAAATGTTTATTACACTTTCATTCTCGCCCCAGAGGAAAGGCCAGCTTTCCTGGTTCTCTGGAAAATCGGGTTTGAGGACAAGTATGCCGGGTACAACACCTCCGGCTATGAACGACATATCCGCCCTGTTGCCGCCATAGAAACGTTCCTTCGAATGAACTCCGACGCTTGAGACAAATGATATGTTCGAATATGGGTGGCAACCAAAAAGGTAGTCGATCCCGCGAATCGTGTACTCTGGCCCGATTATTTTGGGGAAAGCCTCGTGGAGGTAGTAGTTGGTTACCGCCCAGCTCACAACTTCCTGATCTCCGCCCCACTGTCTCGTCGAGATCGGAACTCCATAAGGATTTTGCTTGAGGAGCCCGTCGTCGTATTTCTTTGCCTGTTCCACGTACGGGATAAGCCTGTCCTTGAAGTCTTTGCCGAAATAGGGAATTGCCTCTACCGCCGTCTGGATATTCGCTATCGGAAAGCTCTTGAGCGCAGGCCAGATGAGCGTATTGAATGTATCCGCATACTGAACGTCTCTCGACGAAATGTAAAGCTGCAATGCCGCGGCGATTTTCGGAAACATCTGGACGTAGAAGGGCACTTCGCTCTTATTGCCGAGAGAATCGGTCTGCTGTCTTGCCCATGACTGTTCTGCAACCGTCAGGCATTCGGAAGAGAGAGAATCGTTGAATCCTTTGAGAGCGCGGTTCGCAGAGGCCAGCGCACCTATCGACAGATAGTTCACCCACGGCATGTCGGGCGTGAATGCCCACCTGTCGTCCGGTGTCCCGCTCGAGTCTCCTTCAACCTGGTACGGCTTCAGCTTCGGATCGTATATTTTGCCGTCAGTTACGTCTGCCGCATCGCCGACCTGGACGTATTCATACAGGTGTGCCTCGTTTATTCCGTAAATAGCGCGCCCGAATGCTTTCTGCTGACCGAGCTGCTGTAGAATCCCATGCTCTATTTGCTGGAGAATGTCCGGCTTGCCGTCAGGATCATGGATATCGACGTAATGTTGCTTCTCGCTGATGTAGGTCTCGTCTATTTTCGGTTTGAAAGATTCCCATGTGGATGCAAGATTGGAAATCGTCTGGCACTGAGATGGCTCGTCAATGTCGAAGTCGCCGGCATCGAACCATCCTCCCACATTCAATCCCGGGATGTGCTCACCTGGTTTGTAGCGCGTGTCGGTGGAATCGCCCATGCTGTAACCGTCGAAGTGCTCCTCATTGGGCGGCGCCTGACGTGCGTCGTCCATGAAAGGCAGACCGTGCCATACCCTGTAAGCGTCTCTCACATACATGTGGTCCATCTGGACGGGGAACCAGACGTCGAGGGTCTGATGCCATACGTTATCGTACACATGGGTATCGATTGGAAAATCGTTCGACTTCACTTTACCATATTGAATGAAGTAAACGCCGCTGTCCTTTACGGAAGTGAAATTGAACGTGACGTAATTGTACCGCATCCACCGCCCCCACACCTTGACTGGCGCCGTGAGAACGTTCTCAAATGTGCCCTGAGGTGTCACCCGAAAGAGCGAGGCCGTTTTCAGAGGCGTGTCGTTCTTATCCAACTCGATGACCGCTCTCTTCTCCTGAGAAGGATGGTAACCGACTTGAGAGAATCCTATGACCGGCTTGCGGATCCAATCCTTCGGCGCGCTCGCGGTCAGGTGCCACTCGACCACCTTGCCGGTTTTGTTTGCCGGTATAAGACTCCTCACGACGAACCAGCCGTTCTCGGCGATGTTGCGCCCGTCATAGAACATGAGTTGTCCTTCGGTGGAATGGATCTCGACCTGTCTTTCGGGATCTCCCGGTGCGAGGATCAGCGTCGAACCGGTCGCCATAGGAAGAGGGTCCACGTAAACGTGCCTGCCGCGGCTATTGAAAGTAGAGTGGCCAGCGAACTGAGGGATCTTCATGGAATCTGGTTTCAAGGTAGTGGGTCCGGCGGGATATAGCGGAAAGATGTGGGGGCTATTATCCATAAGATATATCTTGTGAAAATAAGCCGTCGGGAGAAACTCGAGATTGAATCCGGCATGTCCTACAAGCTTCTCCGGGAGCGGCTTGTTTAAATAGACATCGATCCATACTCCGTTCTTTTTTCCGGTGACGACGACTTTAGGATAGAAATTGTATTCCTTATAGCCCAGAGTCATCTCGATGGTGTTACTCTTTCTATCGACTTTCCTGTCGACGACCATCGGAACCGCGTCCCACTGTTCCGGAGTGCATCTCAGCCTCACCGCGCCGTTCGTGGCCGTCCGCACGCCGCACTGGATCAGCTCGATGCCCGCATGCTTCTCGTCGAAGAAGTAACCGTTGTACTCATTGCTGAAAACAAGAACGTTGAGCCCGCGGGTCTCAAAATAGCCGGACTTGCCGATGTGCAATTGCTGAGCGGACGCTGACGCCGGCGGCAAAAACAAGAGCGAATAAAACGGGATAAGAATTAGGTAGGACCTAATGTCCTTCACTGTGTCGGCAAGAAAAGATTGAGCCTGCTTAAAGAGATCGTGATATCTCGGCATATTTACCTCCTCGGATGTTTATATTTATGAAACTGTCATTCCCAATCATCAAAAACAAATTCCCGATGACCGCCTTCTATTCTTTGAGTTCGGCTATATATTTCGCTCCGCACCTGTGGCAGACGGAAAGCGGCTTCTCGCGCCTGTAATTACGGAACCGGGCAGATCTCTCGCCGTCCCAGAGCTCTTCGATCGTCGACTCTCTGACATTGCCGATAGAATAGTCGGGGAAATCGACGCAGAAGTTCGCTTCCCCGCTCGGCTGAATGTCTATCAGGTTCTCGACGTTCAGACACCTCGTCACTCCGACCGGCGTTACGACGTCCTCGAACCATTTCCGGTATTCGTCTTCGGTCAGCGGAAGGAACGGGAAATTCTCTATCCCGTCCAACCCCGCCAGGTACTTGGCGTGTTCTTCACGGAAGGTGTCAAAGTCGACGCCGGACTCATCATGATGAAACCCTTTCCAGGAAAATGCCGTGGAATTGAAATTCGTTTTGAGCTCTTCTTCGTAGATCTTTCCGGCCTGTTCAGGAAAATAGTAGTAAGGCACGATGTTGATCGACCGGATGGACATGCTTCTCGCGACGTCGGGCATCTCGCCGAGACATTTATAATTGAAGCCGCTGATGGTGAAACAAATGCTCTTGCTTATCCTGCCGCCGGTTTTCGCCTCGAGGTCGTTCAGCAGCGCTATGTTATCTTTGATTTTGCGGAACGAACCTTTGATTCCACGGATACGATCATGAACTTCCTCAGGTCCGTCAACGGAGAAGGTGATATGCATGTTCGAGATGCGCACAAGCTCATCGGCAAATTTGTCCACGAACATACCGTTCGAATCCACCGAAAGTGCGATTCCCTTGCCATGTATGTAATTCAAAAGCTCCATTATGCCGCGGTACATGAATGGCTCACCGCCGCGCACAAGAATGAACCTTATCTTGTGTGCGGCAATTTCGTCGACGAGACGCTTCCAGTCGGCGAGTCTCATTCGAGTTCTTGTGTCGACGGTTCGGTTCAGGACGTAGCCCTCCTCGCTCCACTGCCCGCACATCCGGCAGCGAAGATTGCATGCGTTGGTTACCGTGAAGGAAATAAACTCGGGGAATTCCATGCCAGTGCCTCCTTTGTGAAAGCAGTTTGCGCCGGGCAATCATCAGCCGCGGCACCTGTTTAACGCCGAAGGTTCTTTCACAAACTCGGGCGGCCTTTTCATGTCATTCGCGAAATTCGAATCTCCGAAACCCGGCCGTCGTCTTTCAACGGATCGTCTCGCCGACTGTCATTTCTGACAGTCCGACATCCACTCATGCCTATCTGACTCTCACGGTTATTTGCGTATAGGAATGTGCCGGAAAGCTATGTGTGAATTCATGTCCTTTTACAGATATCTCTTTCGGGACCGGGACATAGTCGTCGCGATCGGCATAAGTGTAAGGCGCGTGAATATCCTTGCCGTCTATCAAAGTTACCGAGGCCTTCCCGGTAAAATCGCCCGAGTTGCTCACGATATCAGTCGAGACGGCTTTGTTCTCATGACGGTTCACCACGTTAATAACCAGCGTCTTCGTGCCGGGCTTGTACACGCATGATACATCCAGATATGGTATGTCATTATAGTAGGCGCTCGTGCTGAAGGTGTCGCATTGGACCAGTGGGTTCAGGGCAATCCCCCGGCAGTTGTTCGAGAACAGCTTGAAAGTGTAGAAGCTTGGAGATTTGAAGAGGTGACCTTCTTTGTCGCGGTCCAGGATGGACGTAAGAAGCGTGTAGTTCGCCATCTTGACGACATTCGCGTGGTTTATGAAAGTGTTGAAGTACTGTGCCATGGCGAGAGTCGGGAGAAGGCTGTTTCCGAACGCTCCCCACTCGTCGAACGATATGTAAATCGGCTTCGTCATCATGTATTTCGACCTGACGGTGGAAATGATGTCGGCAGTTGTGGTAATCTTCCGATCGACATCCATCGCACTCTGCCCCATGTAGTCGTAGTAATTTTTCGAATTGTCCCAGTAGCCGTGTATAGACACGTATGAGGCAATGTCTCTCAATCCGGTTATCACTTTCCTGTTCCAGTCCACCCATTTGCCATTCGGCGTGTACCATGCAGAGCCGCTGATAACGAACGTAAGACTGTCGTAGGCGTCCCTCATGATCTTCGCGGCTTCCCTAGCGAAGTTCACGTAGTCTTCGGCGCTCTTGTGGCCGATGATCCACGGCTCGCCGTCGACCTCGTTTCCGAGATCCCATATCCTGATATCGTACGGCTCCGCGTGTCCGTACTTCGCACGAAGGTCGGGATAGTGGCTGTCCGGCGGCAGATCGCAGTATTCGACCCAGTGTGCAGCCTCGTCGAGCGTGCCGGTTCCTGCGTTGATGCAGACGACGTTCTGCGAGCCGATGGCTTTGTTCAGCTCGACCCACTCATCGGTCCCGACCTGATTGCTGTCGATGTACCCCCAAGCAAGGTCCTTTAGGACGGGGCGTTTGTCTTTCGGACCTATGCCGTCCATCCAGTGATAGTCGGCAGTGTAATTCCCTCCGGGCCAGCGCATCTGTGTTATCTTCAACTCTCTCGCCGCATCGATGTAACGAGTGTCGAAACCGTCCTTGTTCGCGTAGGGCGATCCGGGGTCGTAGATCGTCCCGTACAAAGTGTTGAAAGACCGTCCGTTTTCGGCAGCTCGCCTGCCGCTGAAGCCGATCGGCTCCATGAAGATTCCGTAAATCATGGAGTCTATCGGGGCGACGACTCTTGATGTATCGATTGTGATTCTAGCCGTCTGGGCAGACGCGGCCAACGGCAACAAGAATAAGATCAGGAATAGTACTCTCTTCATGGTTCTCCTCCGATTTAAGTGATAGTGGAATTTAGGAGTTTCCGGCATAATTGTTAATGCCCGTCAGGCTGATAATAAAGACGGAGCCCTGCCGTGTCCGTGGCGGGCGAAGTTCATCGCTTGAAAAGCAGAGGCGCGAACTGGTAGATACACCTGCGCCACGTCAGCCACTCGTGGGCAGTGCGTTGCGATACATAGTAAGTGTTACGGATTCCCGCCCTGGTCAATGCGTCGCTGAGGGACTTCATGCGCGTTCCCTCTTCGGAGCCGATGCCCAGGAAAAAGACGTGGACTTTCTTGTTGAACGCGGCGCTGTCGCTGAAGGCACCGTTGTAAACGGTTTTAAGGTCGGTTTCCGGATTGAACGGCGCGAAGCCGCTGAATGCTCCAAGGTATGCAAACTTGTCAAGGTTGCTCAGCCCGATCTGAAAAGTCTGATAACCTCCCCATGATAGACCGGCCAACGCACGGTGGTCCCTGTCGGTCAGAACACGAAAAGAGTTATCCACATACGGAATAATCTCATTCAGCAGTATTGGGGTGAATTTCGCTCCGAATGCTCTGCGCGCCTCATCGACATTTTGACCGGGTTTCGGCTTGAACATTTCGCTGCATTCACCGTTGCTCATCACCACGAGCATCGGCTCGCACCGGGCCGAGGCAATCAAGTTGTCTATGATAACGGCCACCTTACCCTGTCTGACCCAGCCTGTTTCGTCCTCGCCCATGCCGTGCTGAAGATAGAGAACCGGGTAACGAAGCTCCGGAGTGCTGTCGTACTCCGGCGGTGTGTAGACATAGAACCGGTTGTAAGCCTTCTTAACGTCCGAATAGTAGCAGCACTCTCTTACCTGCCCGTGCGGAACGTTCTCCGGCATGTAGAAATCCTGATCGGGTGCAGGGATTTCGATCCCGCTCATCATCCGGCCAACACCGTAAAACGACTCGCTGGCGGGATCTGCAAAACGATAACCGTCGATCATCAAATAGTAGTAGTGAAACCCGGGATCCAACGGTTTCGCCGTCACCGTCCAGACGCCATCCGCCCCTTTTGCCATATCATATACCTGTCGAAGGTCGAGTTGAACACTCCGTGCGTCGGGAGCATCCACCCGGAAAGCAGCCCTTCGCATTGAATCCACACGCGGGAATTGTTCACCGCGTATGTTAGTCGACGCCGGTTTTGATTCGCCGTACAAGTCACCGTTCTGCGCGACGCCGCGACCGGCAATCCCCAGTAACAAAGCAAAGACCGCAAGATGTCTTCTCATGTCCTGCACCCTCCATTCGTATAAATCCAGATTTGATACTGTAGAGTAGGACAAGGGCGCGGTGGTGTACAGGTCATGTGAGCCTAAGTGTTTCTCCTCTTTCAAGCGAGTGTCCCGCTCAAGCCGACCATCGCTCCGTTTCCCTTGACCCCTCCTCAAACCGT
>JAJZNW010000139.1 GCA_021811615.1 Bacteroidota bacterium | reverse complement strand
TGCGGTCGAAGCAAGAGAGCTGGACCTCGTGAGAGTCAAGGGGAAGAACATTCCTGTGCGAATCTACGAGCTGGTCGCGGAAAAAGGGAAACTTGAACATGGCGAACTCGGTCTCTTTCATTTGTTCCATGAAGGGTTGGAATGCTATAGGAGAAAAGAGTGGGTGCGCGCGGAGAGCCTCTTTCAAAGAGTCCTTATGGAAAAACCCGATGACGGACCGTCGCGCACCTATATAGGCAGGTGTGCAACGCTGAAGGAAACGGGCGTGCCGGATGACTGGGACGGCGTTTACAGATTCAAAACAAAATAATCGTGGGAGGGAGGCAGATGAGAAAGGCGATCTTCATCGTAGTCATTTTGTTCCTGGCGTTGGAAGCCAGATCACAGACCCTGTATGTGAAGAGGAACGACGCTTACGTCCGCCAGGGACCCGGCTCGTATTATCCTTTCGTAGTCGTGCTGCAGTTCGGCGCCAGCATAGAGAAACTCGGCGAATCGGGCAACTGGGTCCACGTCAGCGTGCCGAAAAAAAAGGAGGGCTGGATCGCATCAAATTGTCTCACGGACAGACAGTCCCAAGCCGCTATGTTCAACAAGATAAGCAGCGGCTGGAGTTCGGCGAGAGCATCGGAGTCGGCGCTGGCCGCGGCGATCAAGGGCTTCGCAGAAAAGTATGGCAAAGTAAGCCCCGGAAATGTCGATGCGGTCCTTGCTTATGCTCACAAGGATTTCACCGTCGATGAGGTGGCCGCCTTCGAGAAGCCTCTTCTGAATTCGAAATCGTCCAATACAGGAAGAGTGGATTTCGATGATCTCGACTTCAAAACACCGGTGTACGACCCTACCCTGGACGAAAAGGCAATCGGTGTCGGCATCGCTGCGCGTCTTATGTCTAAAGGAATAGTCACTAATCCTTCGCTTGTAAGATATGTCAACATGATCGCCGCAACGCTGGCACAGAATTCCGATGTGTACGACTGGGATTTTACAGTCTTAGTCTTGGACGACAGCACCATCGATGGGTTCGCGTGCCCGGGCGGTTACATATTCGTGACTCTCGGGGCAGTAAAAGCTTGTCAGGATGAGTCCATGCTCGCGGCCATTATTGCACACGAGATGGGCCATGTTATACGCAGGAACGGACTGGAGGAGATGACGAAGCGAGCCGTTGACATAACCGCCGACAGCGCATTTACCGAACTCGACGAAGAAACAAACTGGGGTTCCAAGACCGACGAAGGTCTTGAGGCGATGGCCCGAGACAGCTATGATATGGTGGTACATAAGAGGTTGTTCAGATATGAGAATGAGGCCGATGAGATGTCTGCCGTCCTTTGCGCAAATGCGGGCTACGATCCATGGGGTATTGTAAGGATGGATGAGAGAGTGTATGAGATGACGAAGACGACGAATCCAGATATATTTGGATCTGATTTTTCATTGCACAACGACCCAGCTGAGAGATACAAGTTGATAAAGAAATTCGTTGAAAAGAATTTTGCGAAGAATGATCCGGGTGCACGAATGAAATCCAGGTTCGAAGTTGAGCTCGAAGGAATAATCCGATGATGGTGCCGTCGCGTGTAATGACGAGAGCATTTCTGCTTGTTGCGCTTTCCCCGGCTTTCTCCGTGACGCAAACGTATCCGAGATGGTTCTTGGATCCCGGAGATCTGCATTGTGCCCTGACTGCCTGCGGGTATGCCCAGAATTATTATCACAGAAAATCGTCCGATTCCCTGGCATTTGCCAATGGGTGCCGGAACCTTACGATTGATCGCTTCGTCAAAATCGAAGGTGGCGAGGCCTATTGGGCTACCGAAGCGGGTGTTTACTGGATGGGTAACGACCTGAAGGAAACGATCGACAGCTCTTTTCTCCGTCAGTCTGTATCGATGTGCAAGAAAGTGGCCTCGTACTCCTCAAAGGAGATGACGATCATGCTGGTTTCGGAGGGCGACTGCTCGCTCCCTCCGTCGATGCAACAGCTCGTGAAATGTCCGCGGATCAGGCCCCGCTGGGTTGACTCTCTCCCACAGAAGCATGGTTACATTTACGACGAGGGTGTCGCGCCTGAATACTTCTATGAATCCAGCTCATGGCAATCCGCCGAGAGGAAAGCCACGTTCAATCTTGCCAGGGATCTCAAGTCGACGATCGAGGCGTTGGAGAAACTCGATAACAATTCGGGTCAGGACATTAGTAACGTGACGATATCGGCAGAGCTCCGGGATATACAAGTCGTCCGCAGGTGGAGGGATGTGAACGACGGACTTCACTATGTGCTCGTGAGGACAAGAGCGTGGTGACCGCCGCCGAACCCCATCCTTCGCTCATTTCTGAACAAACATTGCGGTGATAATATGAAGTTAACTCTAGGGTTTTCTCTGATGATGCTGCTCATCTTGGTGGTGACCGCCTTTGGGCAGGAGGATTACAACAAGTGGATGAAGAGACAGGAGAGAGATTACAGGGAGTACTTGTCCGAGCAGGATAAAGAGTTTATAGGATTTCTGAAAGAGAATTGGATAAACGTCCCGGTAAGTCAAGGTGCCGATCCCTTTCAGCTGCCCGAGCCGCCGAAGCCTGCGGTCTTCTCGCCTCGGGAGACGACTAAACAGTCGGTCGAATGTCCGATTACCGAGCAACCTAGAAAATCAACAAAGGTATCTCGAACGCTCTCATCAGGTCAGCAAACCTTCAACCAGCCTGCCGGACAAATTCAGGCCACCGAAAATCGGCAGACAGAACCCCGGCTGGGTACTCCAAGTCTGAGAATAGACTATTTTGGGAAAGTGGTCACCATTCCCGAAGTGAGATCTTTATCCGTTATATTTACCGGTGAGATATCTAATGACGCAGTGGCGGATTATTGGACGAGACTGTGCCGGATAGACTACAAGGTCCTGCTGGATAGGTTGAGTGAACTAAGTAACGAATTGGACTTGAACGACTGGGGATATTGCAAATTGACATTCGAAGCGGCCCTTAAGATTGATAACAATGACCGAAACCGTAGCTATCTGCTGACTTGGTTCTTGCTGGTCAAGTCTGGCTACCTCGCACGCGTCGGCTATCAGGGAGGTGATATCTATCTCCTCATCTCATCAAAGAATCGGCTCTATAATGTCCCGTTCTTTAGAATGGGAAATGAAGGAGTAAAGTACTATGTCTTGTCATTGAGGGACTCGGACCGGAGACCGTCAGGGGCGATCTTAACCTACAACGATAATTACCCGGAGCCTTCCCGCCAGTTAAATTTCGGATTCGGATCTTTACCTAAATTAGGGAAGGCGATTGACAAGCGGGTGATAGATATTGAATACAAAGGGAAGGACTATTCTTTCCACATCGATTACAATAAGGACCTTATAAATTTCTACCGATATTATCCCACTACGAATCTCTCGATCTATTTTGCGTCCCAATTGTCGGACCCGGCCAGGTCCACGCTTCTGCCGGAGTTGAAATCAGCAATTCAAGGCATGAAGCAGACTGACGCGGTGAATTTCCTGTTGCATTTTGTGCAATACGCGACGGGGTACAAGACCGACT
The DNA here is from genome assembly GCA_021811615.1 of Bacteroidota bacterium. Taxonomy (GTDB): domain Bacteria; phylum Bacteroidota; class Ignavibacteria; order Kryptoniales; family JAKASW01; genus JAKASW01. Next base: position 688 of record JAJZNW010000139.1, on the reverse strand, counting down.
CGGAGCAATTTGGCCACCAGAAATTTTTCTTCCCCGAGGAGAATTTGCACTACGAATACACAGACTGTGCGGACAGGGCTATATTGTTTTCTTATCTTGTGAAGACGCTTCTGGGACTAAGAGTGATCGGGCTGGAGTATCCGGATCATTTGTCCGCCGCGGTGAAGTTCGCGACCGATATTCCCGGAGATTACGTCATGTACCAAGATGCGAGATACACAATTTGCGACCCGACATATATCGGGGCTCCGATTGGAGAAGCGATGCCGAAATATCGGCATATGGCGGCCACAATCGTCGAATAAATAATTCGTTCGCAACCGGTGGCAAGGGCGCCGAGGAAGTGGACTCAGGCTGAAAGATGAGCCTTCTCGTCTTCACGGCGCCGGAGATTCGTTGTGAATCCATGTACCTTTCGACACCTTACTATATTGTTTTCCGCTCCTCATTTCCAATAAATACCCCCAATAAGATTCGTGCCGCAGATTTAATCCTGAACCAGACGATCTCTTCGCCTCAGGAGCGGGATCTTAAATGTTGAATGGTGGCATTGATGGCGTGGCATGTTTAAAATAACCCACCCCCTCTCTTGAGTAATTTAGATTTACTGGATATAATTACTCATGAAGGGCACAGAGGATCTCATTAGAAACGCTCCGCTGTTCGAGAAGCTGACAAACCAGGAATT
>JAJZNW010000056.1 GCA_021811615.1 Bacteroidota bacterium | reverse complement strand
GCAGGACAGATATTGAAAAGGCCGCGACTGCATTTTGAAAGAGTGCTGGAGACCAGCCCGGAATATTTACTATCCACGCCGTAACGACGGCAACGAGTAAAAAGACGACCGACATAAGAATGCCCCAAACCGCGACAACGACAAATTTCGCCGCTACGATTGCAGAGCGGGAAACCGGCAGTGCGAGGAGATCCTTGACCGTGTGGTCCGAGTACTCTCTCCCGAAGACCCAGCTCGCCACGATGCCGTACCCAAACGGACCGAGCGCGAGTATCGCCTGTAGAATCAGCGACACGAAACCCGGCCAGTTTCCGTTCTTCAGGAACGATGCTTTGGCGCTCAATGCAGCGGACCTTCCCGCCAGTTCGGGATGCTTCGCGACGATCATCAGAAGGCCCATCATGATCGCGATGAAGGCGAAGAAGCCTATGGTGACAGGGAACACTTTCGACTTGCGAACTTTCATAATTTCCGACCAAAGTGCGGCGGACAGGTTATTCATATCGTGAGCTCCATGAAAGAGATTTGAACGCGGATCCCACGGAAGACACGGATTGACACGGATTTGTCTTATCTGATCTACGAATCTGTCGAAATCCCCGCATTATCAGTGTAATCCATGTTCCAGCTTTTCGTTGAATGCTCGTCAGAGTTTTCTATTTGGCCGATCACTCGCAGGAAATACGACTCCAGATCTTCTTCCTCAACCTTCAGCATCACCGGCGGACATCCGGCATTAACGAGAAGCGATGCAATATTCTCCGGAGTCTCTATCGCCTTTCGCTCTTCGAGAGACATCACGCCTCCTCCGTCCGTCGATACCGCATATCCATTGTTCATAAGGACGGACGATGCCCGCTGATTGTCTCGCGTGCCGACGGTCAATTTTCGCAGAAGCTGATTGTCCAGATTGCCCGTATCCATTTCTGTGATCAGCCTTCCGCGATGTATTATTCCGATCCTGTCGGCGAACTTCGAAATCTCGCCGAGTATGTGACTCGATATGAAGATAGTCACGCCCTTTTCAGCCGCGAGCTCTCTGAGCAATTCACGAATCTCCACGATGCCTTCCGGGTCGAGACTGTTCGCAGGCTCATCAAGTATCAGCAGGCTTGGATTGTGGATCATGGCCTTCGCCAAACCGAGCCTTTGCGTATTGCCGAGCGAAAGATTTCTCGCCTTCCTGTCGCGGTAATCTCCAAGCCTGAACTTTTCTATGATTGAATCGACACATCCAGGATCGGAGATGGAACGAAGCCTGCGGACTATCTCCAGATTTTCCTTCACGGTCAAATCCGGATATGAATAAGGAATCTCGACGAGATATCCCACTCTGTTCCAGAGTTCTCTCGCTTGCGGTTTCACCTTCTGACCGAATAGATAAGACTGACCGGAAGACGGCTTTATCATCCCGAGGAGCATGCGAATCGTTGTCGTCTTTCCTGCACCGTTAAGGCCGAGGAACCCGTAAATTTCCCCTTCGCGGACGTGCATCGAGACATCATCGACCGCGCAAAATTTTCCGAAGTGCCTCGTAAGACCTTCTGTCGTTATGCAGTCGGGCATATCATGGAGCTCCGTTCATTCTTCCGGAATAAGATATTCGGCAATCATGTCCACAAGAATTTCTTCAGTCGCTTCGAATGAAGAAGCTCCGATATCATTCCGGTGTACCACGAAATAGACAACGGATAGGAACAATCCGTTCAATGCATCGGGATCGACTTTCCTCATCCATCCCTTATCGATCCACGGTTGAAGATATTGGGAGAAGTATTCCAGGTCGCTCCGCATGTGCTTGTCCAACGCCTTCTTCGGGAGCTTGCGCATGAGATACTGCAGGTCGCCGGAACTGATCTGCTTATAGATTGGCATTGTAGTGAGGAAGGCGATACTCTCTTTGAGAAATGCTTTGAATGTATCCCGCCGGGACATTTCAGATAATTCCAGATTTCGGAAGGCGGCCTGTTTGAAATCCCGTTCAGTTATCTCGAGAATTTCGAAATAGAGTTCCTCTTTGGAATTGTGAAACAAATAGAAAGCTCCTTTAGAGATATGAGATGCTTTAGCGATCTCATCGACGGTGGTCTTCCGAAGTCCATGTTTCTCGAACAGCTTCCTGCCGCTTTCGATGAGGCTCTGCTTCACCGCCTCTTTCTCTTCATCGCTCCAGGCTTTCGGCATTTTTCCTCTTATAAATACTCTGTGACGGAATGCGTTAAGATAGTCACAGCGTTCAAGGAAGTCAAGAGAAACCTTCTTCTGGAATCTATGAATGGATAAAGTAATAATGTCGGCAGCAAGCAGGAGAAGAGTTACTAAGGCCCGGAAACCCGATAAGGTCAGTTTTCTCCAGATATTGCAGTCAGCAATTGTCTGCGGGGCGAACCGGTTTGAGTAGTTACCAACCCTATTCGTATTTCAAAACCTTAGTAACTTCCCTCATCGTAGCGTGGGACCCTATTACCTCATGCATGCGACTTGAAAGAAAAAAATGTCCCTCTATTTCACGAAGCCGCTAATCTTATTGATGCTTGTGCCGCCGTCGACGACGTATTCCGAGCCGGTTATGAAAGAAGCATCGTCGCTCGCGAGAAAGGTTACGAGCTTCGCCACCTCCTCGCTTCGCCCCATTCTGCCGAAAAGGACACGCTTCGGCATAATTGCCTCGGCGGCTTCCTTCTGGCCGGCCTTCGCGAAGAACGGTGTGTCCGTCGGCCCGGGACTCACGGCATTGACCCTGATTCTCCTCGACGCTAACTCAACCGAGGCGGTCTTCACCAGCGAGTTGACCGCAGCCTTACTCGCCGCGTAAACGGATCCGCCTGGCTCGCCGAAACCGGCTCCGATCGACGAAAGAAAAATCACCGATGCGTTGTGGTTCAGGATTGGGGCGAAGCTTTTCAATGTGAAATAAGCTCCTTTAAAGTTTATGTCCATGATGTTGTCGAAGAATTCTTCGGTAGCTTGCTCGATCGGTGCGGCGGAGGCGACAGCCGCATTGATGAAAAGCACGTCGACACTTCTGAACTTGCCGTGGACCGTGGTCGCGAGCTCATCGATATCTTTCAGGTTTCCCTGGTCCGCTCTAAAGCCGGTTATACCGAGCTCTCTTGCAGCTGACTCGACAGCTACTTGCCGGCGTCCCGTTATGAGTACGCGCGCTCCCTCCGAAACGAATTCTCTCGCGGCTGCAAACCCGATCCCGCTGTTGCCTCCTGTGATGACCGCTACTTTATCTTTAAGTCTGTTCACGTTGATCCTCGTATGTCGTTTGATTTCATACGTAAGGAATATAAAAGGTGACATTCGTGTTCTACATGATAGTATCCCCGAGTATACTACAACAAAAGGATGGACATGAACTCAAACTCGAACTACCAACCGGAGCCGGAAGACTTCAGATATCTGGAAGATACCCTTTACGTGATCGGTGGAAAGTGGACACTGCTGATCATGCACTCACTCAGTCTGGGCAACAGACGTTTCACCGACATAAAGCAGAGTATTCCGAAGATCACACCGCGAGTTTTATCGAAGGAATTGAAAAGGCTGGAGATGAACAATCTTGTCAGACGATCCGTCCACGACAAGACGAGAGTCAGCATTGATTACGAAGTGACGCAATATTGTAAATCATTCGAGCCCATCATCAAAGCCGCGATTGCGTGGGGGAAATTGCACCGCGGGGTGATCACCGGGAAGACGAATGACGCCAGATGAAGTTGTGATTCCAGACGACAAATCGCAGTGCGAGCATCTTCCGAGCAGCGCTGGTAACCATGTCCAAGTTGTTTCACCTGAGTCAACTACCACCGGCTTCGGGGTGGCATCGATTAAAATCGACGCACCGCAACAGCACAAAACCCGAATGGGTTGTTAGCCTTCGACAGCCGTCTGATTTATTGGGTCGCTGGTTGAAAGCCATGCTCCTCTACGAAGCAGATCGAATTCTCGGCAAAGCCATCTTTACATCGCCACTGCCATAGGCGGTGGGTTTTCACGCTCGGCTAAACCACAACCACTATCTTCCCCATGGTTTTCCCCGTTTCGATTTGCTCGTGAGATTTCGGAAAGTCTTCGAACTTGTATCTTGCCGAGACATGAGAGCGGACTTTCCCTTCTCCTAGAAGTTTGGCGATTTGCTTCATGTCTTCACCGTTCGACTCGACAAGTATCCGGAACGTCTGTAGGCCTCTCGCCTTTGCCGCATTAAGATGTACATCTCCGAAGTTAGACTTTATCGAAACCACCTTTCCGCCTTCCTTCGTGGCCGCAATCGATCTGAGAAGGTGGTCGGGATCGGAAATCGAATCGAGAACTATGTCGGCATCTTTGACTTTGTCTTCGAACTTCTCCGCAGTGTAATCAATGAATTCGTCCGCGCCGAGTTTCATGACGAAATCCTTCTTCGACGACGATCCGGTAGCGATGACATGAGCTCCGAAGCTCTTCGCTATCTGAACTGCGTAGTGTCCGACTCCGCCGCCGGCAGCATGTACCAGGACCTTATCGCCCTTTTCGATTTTGGCATTCGTAACGAGTCCCTGCCACGCGGTCAATGCGGCAAGCGTTGCGGCTGCAGCCTCTTCGTGAGAGACATTCTTCGGTTTAAGAGCCAGTTGATTTGCCGGTGCTGCAACGTACTCTGCATACGCCCTCCCGTTTCCCGGGAAGTTGACCATCCCGAAAACTTCATCGCCCTTTTCGAATTCAGTTACATTGCTTCCGGCTTCTTCTACTACTCCGGAAATGTCCCATCCCAGTATGAAAGTGTCTTCGCCTTCCTTCGGCCTCAGCATCCGCTGCAGCGTTGCTTTGTCGCGCCTGACGCCTGCATCTACAGGGTTGATGGAGATCGCTTTCACTTTCACCAGGACTTCCCCGTGATTTGGCTTCGGCCTCTCTATTTCGGAAAATCTGAGATTCTCTATGCCGCCGTTTTCTTTCAATGTTATTGCTCTCATAACGTTCCTCGAGTTCTTATCTGTTGAACGGTTTTATCGCTCCTTCATTCACATTTTCTCGCTGCTAGCTCCGGCGAAGGGAGCCGCCGGCGACATTCGGGAACATACCGGCGAGCCCTGCCATCAAGGACACGAGCATCACGGCTCCCGGGAAAACCCAGTTGCGGTCCGACTTCCACCTCCCGTTTACCGGCGACGCAGGATCGTAAAGAACCCGGACCCTCGCTCCCGGCCGGAGCGCGGCACTCTTCAGCCCGCTCATCCCCTTCGTCCCCGGAAGATCTTCCGTAATAAGAAAAGAGCGGCCGTCCACGATATACTTGATTGTAAATTTCGATCCGGCCCGGCCGACAACCCGGCCGTCGGTCTCTATCGCCGTCATGTTGAAAGAAATCATTTCCCACATAAGATAGGAACCATAAACGAACCCGGCGATTGCCAGGACAACAAGCCAGATAATCCTCCGGCGGGAAGAATCCTGAGAACCGATCATACTCGCTCCCTCAATTTCTTGAATCCGTCGTCATTCTCTCGACGAGATCTGAACTGTCTGCCGCGCTCCGAATCTATTCATTCAGAAGCACAGGCTGCCTGTCTCTCTTATTCGGAAATATGCCGGACGTCCTGTAATCAAACAAGTGAACGGACAATCAAGCGCGAAGCAGACCGCGCCAGGCGCCTCGCGTGGTCGTCCCGGTCACGTGTCTGCGTGATCGGGACTCCTCGCTATGACTCTTCTTCTCGCAGGAGATCTCCTCAGGGTAGTTCAGGAATGATCTCCTTTAAGACTGACGGAGCCGCGTAGGCTCGGCAGTCCTCCACTCAAAACGCTGCGCTCGCCATGATCGACCAGACCCCATTTTTCGTATCCGATGCCGGCGCCTCAAGGTTGCCGTCCTTGAAGATCGGGCCGGTACCGAATGTATATCGCGCCTCCACACCGAGCGTCATCAGCCCGAGATCGAAGTTCGGCCCGCCGCCCACAACTATATTGAAGTCGAACGGACGGGTGTTGCCTGTCTCATCCGTCGTCGTAGTGACATTTCCCAGCGTCGTTTTGTTTTGTGATGCGACATTGAAGGCAAAATCCGGGCCCGCGTACAGATCGACGCCGAGAGGAAGTACGGTGAGGGAGAAGACGTTGAACTTGATTAGAACCGGGATCTCGACATAATTCAAAACCCAGTCGTACTGTTCGCCGGACACGACGGGGCTCGGACGGAGCGAAAGCTGGTTGCCGGTATAAGTACCCGACGCTCCCTTCATGGAGAATAAGATCTCAGGCTGCAGAGATATCCCGCCGACGAAGTCGTATTCCATGAATCCGCCCACTATCATCCCGTCCCTGGTCGATACATCGCCGACCCCGTTGAACCTTGACATATTTACACCGGCCGTTATTCCCATTTTCTGAGTTTGTGCCGCGGCGCTCCCGACAAAAGTGAATAGCGCCGGCATAATCATCCACGTTAATCGTCTCATGACTTGTCCTCCTCTGTTTAGATTACTTATCCGGTCGTCCCTCGTTATGGAATCTTAATAGAAGTCCTCGCCGGAGATTTCAAGGGATGAATCGCGCTCTTGACTTGCACGAGTTGTAACCCTTGCGAAACACCCGGTCAGGATTGCATATCAAAATAAGCGGATGGGTATCACCCGAAGCGCCGGCCTGATTTCCGCGTCGAAGTCTACCGCTGTCACTCGTCGTTTAAGTGAATGCGATAACGAGAAACCACGATAAAACACAAGGGGATAAGCCATGAAAGCACGAATGAGAAATGTGGTCGAGATATTTCCGGGCGCGTTGAAGGCGCTTCAGGAACTCAATGCTTCCGTGGAAAACAGAGGCATATCGCCGAAGACCCTCGAACTGGTTCACATGCGGGCAAGTCAGATAAACGGATGCAATGTCTGCGTAGGTCTGCACGGGAATGCACTGAGAAGGATGGACGAGACCGACGATCGAGTCTCTGCAGTCGCGGCGTGGCGAGATGCGCCGTTCTTCACAGACGCCCAACGCGCAGCGCTCGCTTTGACTGAAACCGTGACGAGGCTTAGCGACAAAAGCGATCCTGTTCCCGACGAAACCTGGGACGAAGCGGCGAAATATTACAGTGAGGAAGCGCTCGCGCAGCTGCTTATGCACATCGCCGGCATAAACGTCTGGAACCGGCTCAATGTTGCAACGAGGCAGCTTTCGTGGGCAGGAGGGCAATTACCGGCCGAATCGGCCGCGAAGGCCACCGCGCAGTAGCGGCGACGAATCCATCGTTCCTGCCGGGGCTGGCGGTCGAAGTCCCCCGGCCAGGACCGCTGGAACTCTCATCGGGTGAATTTCAACCGAGGACGTCAGCGAATCCGGCTCCACGAAGTGCGGACGGATGCCTGCCTGGCAGCAGGAGCGGTTTCGTTTTAAACATTTCACAGAGTTCCACACCTGTATGCCGGAGACACATAGGGGCACAGAGCTACACAGAGATTATTTCTTCTCTATGGATCACTTTCTTTTCTCGGTGTCTCTCTGAGTAATAGTTATGACCCCCGCCCGGTATGTAGGCGGGCCGCCTTCGGCAGACTAAAAATAACAGACTAATTTAAAACAGCCCCTGCGCTACCGCCCGCTCGTACCGGTCGCCGTCAGAGGAACCTCAGCCTGCAACGGCACCATAATCCCCGACAACTCCTCCATGAACTCCATCAGCTCCCCGAGCATCTCATCCCTGTAACGCTCGGTTTCATTTACAAGCTGCGGAATCAGCGACCTGTAGTATGCGATTCCTTCCTTGAGGTTCGCGGCGAAATCGTCAAGATACCTCCGGTCCTTCGCGGTCATCGAGTCCAGCCGCTTGCGGACCTCCGTCTTAAGGTATTCGACGTACAAACGCAATTCCTGGACGAACATGTTCGGACGATGGCCGGCGCCGAGAATATCCAGCCGGCCGTAAATGTGTCCGACCATTTCCTCCAGCGAAGCTATCCTCGAGAAGTAAGCGAGGTTCGGACCCGGGCACGCGGCCACCGCGCGCTCCTTCGATTTCCCGCGTGTCGGCGCCGTCGCCGACAGCCCTTCACAAAGGCACTCCTTTTCCAGCACCCGTCCGATCCTTTCTTCGAGTTCGGCCGGCGGCAGTCCGAGAGACTTCAGCTCCGCTATCTTGAGCGACTGGTATTCGTTCGACGCGGTGCAGATCGGCTCCTTTGTGAATTCCGTATTCGACACGAGATATTTCCTGGTACATGGCGCGCCCGGTTTGCCGGCTTCCGCCCGCTCGCGGATCTGCCTCTCGCTCGAGGAATTCCTGAGATTGTTGAGCGAGATTCCGAGCGGCGACGCGTCGCTGATATAAAACGATTCCCTCCCCGACGACGCGAGCAGGTTTCGGGTCTCGTCGTCCACATTAGTCACCTCGGGAACAAGGAGGAACGGCGATCCCCAGCCTGTGCCGTCGACGCCGTAGCGTTCACGGAGGAACGCGTCCTCCGCCGCCGTGCCGATCCCGCCCTGGACGGTGACGAGAAATTCCATCGCCCCTGCGTTAACCTCTATCCCTTTTTCCTTCAGCGCCGCCGAGTAAAGGCCAGAAAGCTCGTCGCAGAGAGACTCCCGCTTCGATTTGAATTCCTCCAATATCGGGCCGAGCAGGTAGCCGTCAGTCGCGAACGCGTGGCCGCCGCAGTTCAATCCCGACTCGACGCGGAATTCCGAGCACCAGATCCCCTTCTTCGCGAGCATCTTCGCCTGTATCGACGCCGAGCGAAAGTCGCTCACCTTCAGTATAACTTTCTTCTTCAGTCTCCCGTCCGGACCAGGCAGAAATCCGGCCGACTTCTCCATGTAGCCGAAGAGGCGCATGTTCAGACCGGCGGACAGCACGACCGAAGAATTCAGTTCGCTGTCGACAAACCCGCGCATCGCCGCGACTGCGTCGGAAAACTCAGCCGGGAGCGGCTTCTTGTCTCTCCCCGCGTTTAACTTGTCTACCTTCGTCATCACGTTCACGTCGATGTCGCCGGCGATTACGTGCGACCGCAGTTCGTCCTCCATCGACGACCTCTTGCCGGCATCGGCAGTCTGCAGCATGCGGGTATAGAGTTCCTTCACGGGAGACGAGTCGGGAAGCAACTCGAAATACCTGGCGATCTCGCTTCCCTTTTCGAACAGCGACGATTTGAGTCTGGCGATTTGCCGGTCGACGAGGAGGCCGACGAGGTTGAGGTATACGGTGATCCGCTTCGCGCGGTAATCGTGTTCGCGCACGGAGATGGGTGCGAAAGGTTCGCCGTTCAGCTGGGCGTGGTGTTTGCGCATGCGCTCGATCAGCACGTCGTCAACGACGGATATCACGGACGAGATGCCGTACCGCGCCACCTTCAGCGGCGTGTCGACGGAATAGGCCAGCCCCAAGACCGGTATATGAAATGTGTGTAATGTTCTGGTTTTCAGAGCTTCAATATAACGATCCCGTCACTCTCTTCCAGCCTACTTTATCTTCCCTTGACGCGGCGCACCTTTGCAACTTTGCGAAGGTGAACTCCCAAGTTTCCTGCTACCTTTCTGATTATCACCTTCGAAAAGTATCCCGGCAACTTTACGAAGTTTTCACCTCAAGATCCCTACTTACCTTCTCGTCGATACCTTCGTAAAGTTGGCCGGCTACGCTTTCTCGGTATCTCTCTCGATTTCCTTATCAAGGACATACTCATCCATCGTATTCCTGTAATCCTCGGGGCTTTTAAAAAATTCGTCTCTCAGAGCAAGCTCCGAGATTCCCCCCTTCCGAAGGCCGATCCAGTCCAGGTAGTCCGAATATTTCCACATCTCCGGCCTTCGGACGAATCCCGCAGCCACCGGATTATAATGTATATACCTGACCAATCTGACAGCATAGTCTTCCGATGTAATCACCCGTCCTTTCACCCTTCCCTGAAAGAGTGTACCGCTGTGACCTGTAATCAGGTTGGTCCCCTGAGTATATGCATTAAACGTCGTCTGGATGAAACGGGAAATCGAAGTGCCTTCATTCTGGCGGACAAAGAGATGATAATGGTTGGGCATGAGACAATACGCCATCAACGAAACGTGATATCGGACAAGATACTTTTCAAAGAGTCGCAGACACCGCCGATACCCCCCCGTCATCCCGGAAGATATTCTGTTTATTAGCCCCGCGGTTATAAAGGTGGTAATACTTTCCGTCTTCGTATTTCACGACTCCCCCTTCGAACCAAATATGGCTGTTCCCCGGCCTCCGTGCAACCCTGGAGCTTAGCTACTTTCCGAAGGTTCAATCGTAAGTTTCCTGTTATCTTCTCGTTATCACCTTCGGAAAGTAAACCGGCAACTTTTCCTCTCCATTCCACGTACACGAAACAAGAACAAAAACCGGATTCCACCATGCTCACGATAGAAAGTGTTTCTAAAAAGTACCGCTCGGGGACAACGGTAATCGACAACGTCTCTTTCGAATGCGGACCAGGCGTAGTCGGACTCCTCGGACCCAACGGCGCCGGCAAGACCACACTTCTCCGTATGATCGTCACGCTGACACAGCCCACTTCCGGACGCATACTCTTCCAGGGCCGCGACATCACGCGCGAGCCCGATTACGTCCGCCAAAAACTCGGCTTCCTCCCGCAGGACTTCGGCGTCTACGAGAGCGCGACGGCATTCGAGTTCGTTTCATATCTCGGCGGACTCAAGGGCATCCGTTCGCGCGGCAAGGTAATGGAAGTCCTCGAGGCGGTGAACCTCCACGGCATGGCAGACTCCCCCATCAGGACTTTCTCCGGCGGAATGAAGCAGAGACTCGGCATCGCTCAGGCGCTCGTCAACGACCCCGAGTTGCTCATCGTCGACGAGCCCACCTCCGGACTCGATCCCGAGGAGCGAATGAGATTCCGGACCCTCCTGACGACTCTCGGCCAGACTTCGCTCGTAATCCTTTCGACACATATCGTCTCGGACCTCACCGCGGTCGCCGGCAGAATCGCGATCCTGCAGAAAGGAAAGCTCCGGACGATAGCCTCGCCCGAAGAGATCCTCGCGCAGGCGTCGGGAAAAGTATGGCAGACCGTGATGAGCTCCTCGGAATTCGAACGCCGGAGATCGAAACTCAGAATTTCTTCGGCAGTCCAGAAAGCTGACGGCGTCCATGTCCGGTTCGTCGGAACGGACGGCGTCCCGCCCGAAGCGACCGCAGTCGAACCCGAGCTTGAAGACGCCTACCTCCTCATCACCGGCGACACGGAAGCACGATGAAGAAACGCTTCCTGCAGTTCAGGTCCGTGCTCGTCATGGAGTCCATTCTCCGTCTGCGCAGGACATCCACACTGGTACTCTTCCTCTTCATGTGCGCCGCGGCTTTCATGCTGATGCCCGAGGCCGGTTCGGGCGGAACGACCTTCCTCATCGACGAGCGGCGCGTACTTCTGAATTCCGCCGCCGCATCGCTCGCGACCGCCATGCTGGGCGGGATGATATTCAGCCTCGCGGGCTTCTACCTCGTAAGCAACTCGATCGCCCGCGACGTCCGCACAGGCGTCGGAAGCCTCGTCGCCTCGACTCCCGTTTCGTCCGCGCGGTATCTCGCGGGAAAATTGTTCGGAAACATACTCTACCTTTCGATCATCGGTGCGGTCTTCATGACTGCATGCATGGGAATGCACCTTCTGCGCGGTGAGATGCCGCTCGAGCCGGTTGTCTATTTCAGGACGTTCGGCATCATGTTCCTTCCGTTGATCCCGGTCGTTGCATCGATTGCGCTGATGTTCGAAAGCGTGCCGCTGTTGTCGGGACGCGGCGGCGACGCGTTGTACTTTTTCATCTGGACTCTTTCCATCGGGCTTAGTGCCGCCATCGTCATGGGGACGAAGGGGCGCGCCTGGCTACTTTCCACCGATATATCTGGAATCGGATTCTTCATAAGAGAAATCGAGACGACCATCAAAACGACCAGCGTCAGCATCGGCTATGCAACCTTCGACAGGACACTGCCTCCCATCCTTTTCCCCGGTCTCAAATGGATTCCGGATATAGTCGTGCCGCGCCTGATATCCGCCGTAATCGCGTTCCCGCTGTTCGGTATTGCCTGGGTTTCCTTCCGGCGATTCGATCCCGCGAAGAAGGGAATGCGCACGAAGACCGGCCTCTTCAGCCGGATTCAGCAGAAGATCGGCCGCAGCTGGTTCCATATTCCGAAGGTGGGCTGGCCCGCCGGTTCCGCGTCGTTCTTAAAAGGAGTCCTGCTCGACTTCCGCATGACGCTTGTGCTCTCACCCGTTGTCCTTGCGGTGATCGCGCTGTCGTCCGTCGCCTGCCTCTTCGCACCGGTCGAGGTAATTCGCGCGACACTCCTGCCGATCGCGTTCTTCGTTCTCGTTCCGCTCCTTGCCTCGATCCCGACGAGAGACAGGGCCGCGAATGCAACAGAACTCATCTTCAGCGCTCCGATTGTCAGACAAAATTTTGTCTCCATCAAATTTCTCTCCGCCCTTCTGACGGCAGCGCTGGTCTGCCTCGTTCCGCTGATACGTATCGGACCGGACAGCCCGTTCGGCGCACTGGAATTATTAAATGGTATGCTTTTCCTCGCCGCCGGCGCGACGATACTGGGCGTGCTGACAAATACGCCGAAGACCTTTACCGCGGTATTTCTACTTTTCCTTTACGTCGCGATGAGCTCGAGAGGGGTGCCGGGATTCGATTTCGCCGGCTGGCACATGATCGGTACTGCAGCCGTCGCCGCGAGCTATGCGATGGTGTCCGTTCTCATGATGTCCACGGCTTGGTGGACGGATTGGATGAGGATGGGGAAGGAGCGGAGGTAGAGGCCTTGACCTTCGCTACTTTGCGAAGGTGAACTCCCAAGTTTCGTGATACCCTCCTGTTATCACCTTCGCAAAGTAGCCGGGCTTCCTACGTCGCGATGAGTTCGAAGGGGGTGCCGGGACTCGACTTCGCCGGCTTGCAGGCACCGTCCGAAGGTGTAAGTACCTTCGCAATGTTGCCGTACTCCGTCGCCGCGACCTACGCCACAGTGTCCGTTCTCATGCTGTTCACGGCATGGTGGACAGATTGGATGAGGATGGGGAGGAATTGAAACGCTTGGCAACCTTGCGAAGGTGGTGGGGCTTCAATCTCGTGGTGTGAGAACTAGGATTAATTCCTTGGCATTCATACGGGCTTGGCGCCCATGATCCTTCTTGTCTTTCTCTTTCTTCTCTTCTTCCTTCTCTGCGACTCTGCCTCCGAGCGTGCTGAATCTACTTTTCACGGTCCTTTGTTTTACTTCGAAATATTTCTTTGCAATTGTCTTCACTCTACTGCCGGAGAGCCCATTAGAACATTGATGATCTGGAAATGTAAGAATGGCTTTTGCCCTTTTCTTCGAAACAATGGAAAGCAATTCGTCTAAAGCCTCTGAAGATTCCGACTGAAGGCTGTATTTTGATTTGGGTCTCAGCTTGGGATCGGGATAGCGGCCGACTCCAGTTACCTTGCCGCATCTACCTCGAGCGATCGTCTCAAGAACATGATAGAACCTGCTATAGTGAACCCCAGAATAAGGAGGGTCGATAAAGACAAGGTCGCCTTCCTTCAGTTGTTGCGCGACTTCGTTGGCATCAGCGACTGTGGCTTTTCCGACTCCCTTTGCACATTGCTTTGAGATAGTCTCAAAAGCAATCTTAGTCTTCGCTACCAAATCTACGTCCCAAGCCGCTGCCAGAAATTTCTTGGCGGATCTTGTGGGTTGAAGAGGTTGAGCCGTGTGCCCTGGGGACGCTGCACATTGACTAGCTGCACTTATCAACGCTGCCAACGCTGCAGTCTGAGTGTTTTCATCAGATGGTAATGTTGAACGAAGAGCGTCAATCCATAACGCTTGCGACGGACTGAAATAGTGCCCACCGTACGCTCTTGTGATTGGTGATTCTTGGCGAACAGAGTAGGAACGAAATCTTTTCACGATTGCTTGTGTAATCTTCGATGCTTCTGGTGGTCGCTTGGAATTGAATACCTTCTCAGCTCTGCTGTACCACGCCTTCCAAACGGGTTCCCAATCAATAAGCGATTTTCGCCCGATGACAGCGTTGGCCAGAATGGCGCTGTACGTTTGCAGATCATACCCTAGAACTGGCACAGAAAAGCTTTGTGCAACATGGATCGCAACCGCTCCCGAACCAACGAATAGATCCACGAATCTTTTTGCAGAAGTGATTTCTTCCGAGAGAAGATCACCTAAGCCATTTTGGAGCATCATTCGTTTTGAACCCATGTATTTCAAATCATTCGGTCCCTATTACTAACAGCCTAGGTTTGGGTCTTTGAAACGTGAGAATCCCTCGTGTCCAATCGGGATTCCGATGCACAGACCAGAATTTATTTCGATCGCCAAGCACTCTGTTAAGAATTTCTCGATACTCAACGATCCGATGATATGCAACTATCTGGACGGAATCGATGTCTGCATATTTTGTCACATCCGGTATTGGATAGGCAATTACTTCTATCTTTGATAGAAAATCAACCCGCTGCTTGAGTTCCTCGTAGTTGAGTGGAGAAAAACGGGGGAAACCCATCAGATGATCAATGTAGTTCGCATAATTTCTATGTGCACAATCTGATTGTTTGGACTCGCGATGCTCAACATTTTCGGGATTCTCGGTGAACAATTCGTTGTTTGAGAAGACCGGGTGAGCCTTCACCTGTACCCAATAAAAAGAATGCTCTTTGCGCTTAAGGCCTTTTGCTTCGAGATAGACACATGCAAATCCGCTCCCAGAAGGCTGCAATTGTACGATATAGTGCTGTCCATGTAAATGATAATAACCAAGGAGATGAGAAAATGCCCGCATTACGTAGTGGCTTGAATAGTATCCACTCACTGATGCCCACAAAGGGCTTACTTTTATCAAGGCAGATGAGATCAAAAAACTATGGACTGCCCTTAACCACATCTCGACAGACGAGGTAGCATATAATTTTACAATCTCTTGGGTTGCTGATACTTGTTTTGACCCCTTTTGGGGTGCCATATCTTTGAGTCTCTTCTTCATTGCTCCAGGGTCAGGCATGGTTCCATGAACCCTACTGAGTGGCGAGAACAAGGCAGAAATGTGATCTTCAAATGTCATTTTATGCTTTCTTGCTTCGCAAGTGACTTCGAGACATATGCTTTCGCTGACTCAGCAACCTCAGTGATCTTATCCTCTTTCATCTTCTTTACTTCTTTGCCGCCAACCGAGGCCCACAATAAATCCCGAAATCTGGCAATCCCTCCGCTTCCCAAAAATCCTCTCGCCTTGAACTTACCCTTGTCAATAAAGACACCTTTGTCCAATAGCCCAGCATTTTCGGCCGCAGCGGATAGAAAATCCTCTAGTAACTTAGCAGCCTGATCTGAAACTAATTTAACTTTGTGAGATTTCAACCTCCAAACCATGGCAGGAACCAAGGTCAGAACAGACACAAGAACACGACCTTGGTAGGCAACGTTCGCAGGATCAAGTTCTTTTTTCTTTGAAGACCCTGGCTTTTCAAATCTCCCACTAGCATTGAGCCAAGCTGTCAGACACTGAGCAAGAAAGTTCGTTTGATCATCAAGGCCCAGCAATCCATTATCGACTAATGTATCGAGAAGATCTTCAATTGCGCTGTTCAAAGTTGCAAGAGTAATTACATCCTTGTAGCCATACTTAATTCCAGGTATCTGGATCATTCCAACGAGAGGTCCCGTTTCCAACATAAGCTTCCTGCCGATGTCCTGTGCCCTCTCCTTGTTATTTTTGGATTCCCTCTCACCCCTAGCTGTAGGGAATAAATCCGCCACCAACGATCTATCGACTTTTTTTTGATAAAAGTTTACATCTATGAAAATCTGTGCTTGAAGCTTTGGCTTTCCCCGCTCGTCCAAATCCAAGAATACTTCAGCGGGAAGCTCTAGCTTGGCATCCTTATCAGTCTCTTGTTGAAGCTTGATCGCCAAGTAAGCACCGTTGATTCTATGTTGGCCATCAATGACCGAAAAGGAAAGTTTCTTATCGTTACGGTCAAATATCAAATCGCCAGCTCCTTGCTCGCCATTGATCTTCTTCTCGTTCAACTCCGCGCCGTTAACATGGATCAGTACATTTGAAAAAGCTCTATACTCACTTGGTTCATATCCTACCACGCTTGTGATCCTTGGTGGCCACTCTCGCCCAGGTTCATTCTTTTGGGGCTCATAAAATTCACGAAAATATTTATCTAACTTCTGAGGCACATCGATGATTTCTTTCTGAAGTAAGTAGGCGGCGATTTGGGCAACTCGTTTCCAATCAAGTGACCTCTGTATGGCTCGAACCTTGTTAGGGTCCCTATGCGGAGAATGCGGAGTCCCGGGCCACCATTCCATTAATTCTTCAACATCGAGAACACACAAGCAGTGTTTTCGATCTGCGTACTGCCCTAACACAAAAGGATTCTGGGGTACTATCACAGATATTTTCTTAATAGATTCTGGCATTCTTGTCTCTCCAGGGATCGACTTTCAATAGAATTTATTCGTTCCATGCTTGAAGCGCAACCTGAAGGCGGTGCCGCCTTCATTCTTCAAAAATATTCCTAACACACTGGCATCCAGCTTCTCAGAAAATTTCACCGCCCTCTGTGGCCTTCCCTATTCATCCCGCCCTCCCAAACTCTCCCCACCTCACCTCCAGCCTCTCCCTGTCCGGCCAGTCGGACTTGTGGTGCGGGAGGATGATCTTATGATCGTGAAGTTCCTGAAGTCCATGCCTCAGCATCGGACCGTCATGCTCCTCCAGGACGTCGTCCCGGACTCTGATGATATAGTCGGGAGTGATGCCGATGATGTTATTATCAAATGCGGCGTGGTGGATCTTGCAGAGCGACAATCCGTTCGGAACCACCGGCTCGCCGCGGGGCTTGCCGTCAGGTATGATGTGCGCCGCGTCGAGAAGCTCTGCGTGCTTCAGGTGGCAGACGGTGCAGTTGTCGCCGTAGGCGTCGAGTACCTGAACTCTAAAAGCCTGTTGATGCAATCGCTGACGCACTAGCGCATACTGGTATTTGCGCATGTCCTGCTCACCAACAAGACCTGCTCTCTCACTGCCTTGAAGCTCAGAGATGTAAGCTGACTTCACTTCGGCGATTACACTGAGCGTTTCGGGATGGTCTTCAATAATGAATACGGGCCAGAGAGCCTGATACTTGCCTGGTATCGGACTGATAAAATAAACCAAAGGTGTTTTCGATATCGCTGCCTTTCGCAGTCCAGCATTCTCCCTTTCGTCAGGGTTTCGCCCAAGATATTTATAGTTAACCCGAAAGTTCTCGTCCATTGAATCCTTGTATGGACCATGGCTGTAGGTCGCTATTGAGATCGGAATATCGTCGAATTGTCTCGGTATCCAGATGCCCTTCGCACCCAGCAGGCTTATTGTCTCGCCGTCGACAACAAAACCGTTGAGAAGTTGGTCTCTCGTGAATATCCCGCCGTTCCTCCCGCTTTCCTTTTCCAGCCAGACGAACAAGGATGCTCTAATCTGCGATTCGTCCACCAAGAATTGCCCGGTGTATTTTTCTTAAATGTATGGTACAGGTAAAGATGATACAAGCGTAACCATTGGGTTATGCAAGGCACTGCCTTATGGGCATCGGGCAGACGTCTGCATAACGCCTTGCGAAAATGGAGTCGCGTCCCGCGAAAGCGACCTTGTCAAGGTGTCCTTTTCGAGCCCTCCGTAACTCATAGACAAACCTTGACAAAATTGCTGGGCAGGCGGCGATTTCGGGAGTCTCGCAAAATCCATGTAACGACCTTGGAAAAATGGCGTCGGAAACTTCGAGCGGCGCGTTCAGAAACAAATATGGATTTCCTTTGTCCACCCGGTCAACTCCGTATTTTATTTGTTTCAGCGCCGCGATGAAGTTTCCAGCCATTTTTCCACAGTCTTGACTTTTTCTTTCGTTCTTTCTTTTGTGTCAAGACAAAAGAAAGAACATCCCCAGTTGAAATCGCCTCCCTCACAAAGGGACGTGACGGTCCGCCTTCGGCGGACCATTTTCGCAGGCCGCCCTTTTCTTTCGGTTCACTTTCTTTTGGGCGAGCAAAAGAAAATGAACAACCATCACCAAACGCCGTTACCTGGATTGGCAATGTACCGTGTTCCTGGTAACGTTCTTTCTTTTCTCTTGATAGAAAAGAAAGAACCAAAGAAAAGATCAAGGCTGGAGAAAAAATGGCGCCGAATTTCGTCGTGGAGCTGAAACAAATAATATACATCAGGCCTTTACCGCTCTCATGAGTCGAATATTTGTTTCTTAACGCTCCACGCCGAAATTCTTCTAACGCCATTTTTTCTCAGGCAATTATATGAATAATGAAAACAATGCCCGTCGGACCCACGAGTGCAATCGTCTCCCCGCCGACCGAAAAGCCGGTCTCGAGCTCTTTCCTCGTGAATATCCCGCCGTTCCGCCCGCTTTCCATTTCCAGCCAGACGAACAGCGCGGCCCTAATTTGTGATTCGTCTACCAATCTGTACCCTGATAAGTTCTATGAATGAATCTATGGCACACCGCCTGGATAAACAAGCGGGGTCGTCACAGCGGCCGGGTGGAGGCTTCATGAATGGGATTGCCACGGCCCGCTCGCGCGGGCCTCGCAATGACAGGTTAGTTTAGAAAGGCTAAGTCTTGCCGTGTTTCCCCTTGCGAAACTTGTCCTGAGCGAAGGCGAAGGAACGGTGTCCCGGACCCGTCCCACTAACATCATTCGATTCCTTCAGAGGCAATTTCTGGAGTCTCTTCCATCCCATAACAACCTCCGTATATTGAAATCGCCTCTCTCCACAGGGGATGGGACTGTCTAAGCCTTTTCCGTTTTCGCGGGGGTGTATTTTCTTTCCGTCCACTTTCTTTTGTACAAGCAAAAGAAAGTGGACAACCAAATCAGACAACCGCGACATTGTCTGCAGCTGCAATTCAATCTTCATATCGCTACGTGTCGCCCCTACCGGGGCTTGTCAAAATGGGTGGATGTTGTTTCTACAAACAGGACGTCCCTAACGGGACTACCTCACGAACCTTCCAGGGCCCGCCCCGGTGGAGGTTTCATCAATGGGATCGCCACTCCCGATCTCGCTGACGCGTGATCGGGATCGCGATGACAGGTTGAATTGAAGAGGCCTCCGCTGCCATCTATTTATCCCCTTGCGAAAACGGCGGCCCGGACTCGCGAAGGCAAACCTTGAGAAGGGTGATGCCCAGGCCCCGCGAAGCTGCTTTACGAAGGTTTCATCGCAAGATCCCTACTTACCTTCTCGTCGATACCTTCGTAAAGTAACCCGGCTCCCGGGCAGCTTCAGCTGCTTTTCGAAGGTTAACTCCCAAGCTTCCTGCTAACTCCCCCTTATCACCTTCGAAAAGGGACCCGGCTCCCGGGCCTCGTCGAACTTCCGCCGGAACCGCTCCACCGTATCCGGCATCATGAAATCCCCCTTCGAGTCGAGCCCGAAATATTTCACCAGCATCGGCAGCGCCGATTCCATGTCCCGCCTGGTATTGAACGCTCCCGATTTCTCGCGAAGTTCGAGCAGACTCCCGCACCCGGCCTCCACGAACATGCTTTCCAGCCTCCTGTCCGCCCGGAAGTCCGTCGCCATGAATGTGCTCAGCCTGTCTATCGACAGGACGTCTATGTCCGCCCGTCCCATCTCGCAAAGGTTCCGCAGCCTGTTCCCCTCCGGTGTCCCGCCGTTCGTCAGGAAAAGGAAAGTCCTTATCACAAGGTCTCCCCCGGTCGCCTCCGCCACCAGGTATCCCGCCTTCGACTCGAAAAACATGAAATCGATAAGTAACGTCCCGTCCGCCTGCCGGTGATAGCGGGGGTTCACGAACGAGCAGCAGAGAGACAGGTCTCTCGTCCCGGTAGTCACGCAGTCGATCCTTTCCGCCAGCCGCCTGAGAGCGTGCTCCTGTATATATATTCCCATGGGCCCGGCTTCCCTGCCGCACGCGATGCCGAGCCTGTCGGGGGCAATGCTTGCCCTGATCACCCCTTCGTACGTCCCGCCCGCAGTGCTTACCCTCGTCGCCGGGCGCGGAATGCCGTCCAGCGTGACCTGCTTCCGTTCCGGCACCGACGAGTGTACCAGTATATTGTTCTCGATTCCCCACGGCTCGTGCGGCCTCAACCTCATATCGTGCTCCAGCCAGTAAAGGCGCGAGCCGAGATCGTTGTGGTTCAGCTCCATGAGTGAGATGGCCCCCTCGATGTTTTTGCTCGCAGCATCGCTTCCTTCACTGAATTCCGCCAGCCGTGGG
>JAJZNW010000149.1 GCA_021811615.1 Bacteroidota bacterium | reverse complement strand
CAAGGCGTGAACCGTTGAACTGAACCTGATACCTCCCGACGTTCTGCTTTTCGTTTACATCTGAAGCAGTGAGAGGTTCCCGAAGGCGTTCACGGTCCGGATCGAAAGTTGCTCAATGCGGAAGTCAGGAGGTACGCGATAAAGGTTCGGAGGGACCCGGCGAAGGTCCGGAGGGACGCGCTGAAGTCTTAGGGAGACCGGGTGAAGGCTCTGACGGGCTGGGAAAGGGCCGGCGTGGGCCGGTTAATGCCACTTTCCCTTCATTTGAAGGGAGCCTGGCACGATTCATAACCATTAATGCGCCAGGAATTGAGATAATTGCGGGAGTTCTCCCTCCTCACAGACGGAAGCAGTCCCCAGCCCGGCGACGTGAAGAATCCGGCGGTGATGTAGAAACTGCGGGTGACCGTCACCACCTTTAGCTTTTCACAGAGCTGGTGACTGTCACCATCTGCTTGTGCGATGGCGAAGGTGAAGTCGACCTTCGGCTCAGAACCTGAACTCTTCCCCTTCTCTCGCCGCGCTAAGCTCGAAAGTGTATCTCATCTTCTTCATCTCTTTGCGGCATTTCGTCAGAACAGTATCGATAGCCTTATCGTCGAGGACCGGATCATAGTGAAACAGGCAGAGCTTCTTCACGCCCGCATCTGCCGCGACACGAAGCGTATAGAGATAGTGCGAGTGGCCCCATCCGATATGATCGCTGTATTGTTCGGGCGTATATGTCGAGTCGTGGATAAGGACGTCCGCTCCGCGTATGAAATCGATGACACGGTCGTTCGGATCGCCCTGGTAATTCTCGAACAGCTTCTGGACGTCCGGTTCTACGTTGGTGAAGAGCCGGGCCGTTTCCCGCGAGTAAGGCTCGTTATCGCTGATGTAGGCAAGAGACTTACTGCCGGCCGTCACCCTGTAGCCCAGAGTGAAACCGGGATGATTGACGTAAAAGGACTGCACCTCGGCGCCGAAAACACCTGCCGTTCCTTCCTTGACGGGCATGAAATTGATCTGCGCCTGCAACTCGGACAATTTGACCGGGAAATAGATATTGTTCATCTGCTCGGCAATTATCCTGGAAAGTGATACGCCGCGTGCCTCGGGTCCGATAATTGTTATCTCGTTACCTTCCACGAACGCCGGCTTGAAGAAAGGAAAGCCCTGTATGTGGTCCCAGTGCGGGTGCGTGATCAGGATATATGCGCGGATGTTCTTGTTGCTCTTTGCCACTTTGTTGCCGAGATTGCGTATCCCCGTTCCGGCATCGAGTATGATCAGGCTGCCGTCATCCAGGTGCAACTCAGTACACGAAGTATTCCCGCCGTAGTAGATGGTGGATTTTCCCGGCGTCGCGATGGAGCCACGAACGCCCCAGAATTTTACCTTCATCCGGTCTCCTTTTTTCAAGCGGCGTTTCCGCGAGAGAAATGTTTCTCAGCGTGTTACGCTCTCAAAAATCCTTTGTATAAATTTCTCGCCACAGTGTATGAGCAGTTCGGACGGTAAATCCCCGCGCCGACACCGGACTGCGCAAACCGTGGCTCACCGCCCCGATTGTTCGCCCGGTAAAGAAGATCGTCCTTCCTGCCTATAGTTCGATACGTAATCGACATAATGCTGCGCCGACTCTTCGAGCCGTCTCAGCTCTTCGTTCGTGAGCTGCCTGACGACTCTCGCGGGGACGCCCGCCGCGAGGCTGCCGGGAGGGACTATGAAGCCTTCCCTCACAAGCGATCCCGCGGCTACGAGACTGTGCTCGCCTATTCTGCAACCGTCAAGGAGAATTGCTCCCATCCCGATAAGGGAACAATCTTCGACAGTGCAGCCGTGGATAACTGCGGCATGTCCGACAGTCACATTAGAAGCTATAACAGTCGGGAATTTTTCATGCGTAACGTGAATCACACTGTTATCCTGGACATTCGTCCGGTCTCCTATCCTGATGTAATTCACGTCGCCGCGTACGACTGTGTTGAACCAGAGGCTGGAATCTTTGCCGATGATGACGTCGCCTATCACATGGACGCCTTCGGCTACGAAGACGCTCTCGTGCAGCTGAGGTTTCTTCCCGAGATACTCTAACAACATCAGTCGTTGCTCCTCGGCGGTATCCAGCCGGCTCGTATGGCATCCTTCAGCTTCACCACAACGCTTCCTAAAATTACGCTCACGTTCGCCTTCAGGGGAACTTCCGCGGAATCGGCGCTCATCCAGCCTGTGAAGTCACCTGTCACTCCGAAGAAGCCTGTGAAGTTGATGTGCCCCGACATCTTGTAAGCCTCCAGCGGGTACTTGAACGCGGTTACTTTGCACTCTTCCTTCTCCTCGTTTATCGTCAGGTCCACGGTGGAACGAACAGTGTCGACCACTATAGGAATCGACATAGTAGTCCTGGCACCATCCGCCTTCCTGCTCGCCTCGCGAATGTAGTAGAAGAAACTGACCCCGTCCGTGTAATGCCTGTCAAGAGGCACTTTCGCGGAATCGACCCGTACTCCGTTCTTCCAGAGAGTCCAGTCGAGTATTTTTCTGCCGAACTCGAATTTGTACGAAGTGAACATAGAATCCTTGCCGTCTTTCTGGATGTTGTCTGTGGAAAGGCACATAAAAGTCCTTGCATCCTGGTAGGTATCGTACATCGCGTGAAGATTTACGAACGGTATTCCACTGTATGAATTGATGAGTGCACGGACGTGGTAAGCCGGCACGCCATGATATAACGTCTTTCCGAGGACCTCCATCTTCACACTTCCGATTTTGAAGAAAAGATAACTCGCTTCGAACATAAGTGATTCGCCGCCCTGCATTATGGAATCCTGCGTCGGCCGAGCCCATCCGGAGTTCTGCATGCCGGCAGAGAGACCGTTGAAGAGTGTGAGGGCGTATACGGCTCTCAGCACGAATAGTGAGAACGCACCGATTGCAAAAACAACGGCCGTCCATTTGAGAATTCGTTTTCTTAGTTTCTTAGTGTCAACTTTCATAATCCATTCTCTGAGTTCAATTGAATAATACTGCGGAACAGTAGTGCCCGGGGATCACGAGGCCCGAAGAGTGCTGGATGTACATGCTCTATCTCGGAATTGGGTCTTAAGTTGGTCCTCCTCCATCTTCCGGATCCACCTCCAATATTTCCGGGCCACGGATTTCAGTTGTAGGCGCGAGAAGTTTTCCGCGTGATGGGCTGAGCCATCATCCGACTTATGGATAACCGCATCTCCGCGGAATGCATGCCCGCGGAGATACAGCTCAAATATCTACTGGAGCCCTTCTATTCTCTTCGCCTCCGGGAAGAGCGTCAGAGCCTTCTGAAATTGGTTATCAAGAGTCAGCACAACCCTGTACCACCCGTCATTTCCCCAAATGTTTCTGGCAATCCAGGCCTTCAGGAGCATAGCGACATACTTCGTATTCTTGTCGTAATCTTCACGGGTTATCTTGATTCCCGCTTTTACAGCATGATCGTACAATTCATCGAGCATACCGTTTGAAACCTTGAAATCCTTTTCGAAGTTCCCGGAGGAGCCGTATTCTTTGCGCATCTCATCCTGATGCTGGCTTACGTGATTATCCACATATTCCAGGAAGATATTCTTCAGCTGGAATTGATATATAAAACTCGGGACCTTCCCCAACTTCACGATATAGTCGGGGGTAATACCGCCGCCGCCGTAGACCTTCCTCCCGTCGGCTGTTCTGTAAACGGGACGCCCTGAATCGCTTTCGAGGGTATGATAGATGTTCGATCCCGACTTTTCACTGCTGTCGATTATTTCGGGAGCGTCGTAATATTTTGTCAGACTTTTTCCGTAGGGACGCTGTATGAGTCTGCCGCTCGGAGTGTAGTAACGCGCAATTGTGATCCTGACGGCAGAACCGTCGTCGAGGCTGAACTGTCTTTGCACCAATCCCTTGCCGAAGGTCGTTTCACCCACGATCAGTCCCCTGTCGAGGTCCTGCATCGCACCGGAGACGATTTCGCTCGCGGACGCCGAGCCGCCGTTGACCAAGAGGATGAGCGGAAGTTTCGTATACGCTCCGCCGCTCGAAGTGAAATACTCGTTGGCTTCGGGGATCCGTCCCTTCGTGTAGACTATCGTTTTTCCGCGGGGAAGGAAATCGCTCGCGACGCTCACTGCCTGGTCGAGAAGTCCGCCGGGATTATCACGCAGGTCGAGGACGAGTTCTTTCATCCCTTCCGACTTGAGCTTTGCGAGCGCATTGGCAAGCTCGCTCCCTGTCGTCTCGGCGAACCGGTTGATGTACACATA
>JAJZNW010000134.1 GCA_021811615.1 Bacteroidota bacterium | reverse complement strand
GCGGTCTACCACGGTGACTTCGCCGCTGTTTTTCGCAATGAGTTCCTGGTAGCGCGTGATTACCGCTTCGACCTGACCGTCTTCCAAGTTGGAATTGATAATGAAAGTTGTCTCGTATTCTCGCTGAATGATGTTCAGTTTAATTCACCTCCTTTTGTCTTTTTTCATTTTAAGTCAGTTAAACCTGTTCATAGCCGTCTGGATGCCCGACCCGATGAAGACGAATACCGCATCCGCGGCATTCTTAATCATCCTCTCGGTTTCCGGCAGCTCCTCTTCTCCAAATTCGGAAAGCACAAAACTCGCCATGTCTCTTTTCGGCATAACCTCGCCTGTCCCGATGCCGCACCTAAGCCTTGGAAAGCTGTCGTCGTTTAGATGATAGATTATAGAATACATCCCGTTATGGCCGCCGTCGCTTCCGCCTTTGCGGAGCCGAAGCTTGCCCAGAGGGATATTGAAATCGTCGTAAACGACCAGCAGGTCGGACATTTCTACGCCGTATCGCTGCGAGGCGTCTTTGACCGCAATGCCGCTATTGTTCATGAAAGTAGTCGGCTTGATCAGGACGACATCCTCGCCGGCATGCCGCATCTCGGCAAAGTAGTATTCGCCTTTCCCCGGCCTGAACGTCTTTCTTGCGTTGGCCGCGAGGAGATCGATCACCATGAAGCCGACATTGTGCCTCGTCGCATCATATTCCGATCCAACGTTCCCGAGCCCGACTATCATCTTCGTGCCCAATCCACCGGATCCCTTGAGAATATCATCATGAGTCGCAGGGAATAGAACGGCTTATTTCTTAGCCTTTTCTTCAGGAGCCGCTTCGGCGCCCTCTTCGGTCTTCTTCGACTTTCCGATGACCTCAGGTTCGGCCGGAGCTTCGGCAGCTGCCGCAGCTGCGGCTTCAGGAGTCTCCTCCTTGATTGTCGGCGGAGGAACAACGGTCACGATGGCAGAATCAAGGTTGTCGAGAATCTTAACTCCCTCGAGCTTCAGGTCTTTTACGTGCACCGAGTCGCCTATGCTGAGCTCGGCTACGTCGACCACGACGTGCTCCGGAACACTGTCGGGCTCGCAGTGGATCCTGATCCTGTGAATCGATTGCTGGAGAATTCCTCCGTCCTTGATGCCTTTGGCGGAGCCGGTCAATCGGACAGGAATCTCGACGGTAATCTTTTCACCGGCCCTGATGCCGTGAAGGTCGAAGTGCAGGACATTACCGACGACCGGGTCGAATTGAACTTCGTTCAGAACGGCCCGCTGTTCAGAGCCATCCTCGAATTTTACTTTTATCACATGAGCGGCATGAGAGCCGACCAGAGTGCGTATCGGAGCCTCGTCTGCCTGAAGCGTGATATTCTCGTTACCCATATAGAACACACCAGGGACTTTCTTTTCCGAGTAAAGCCTCTTGGCCCTCTTGCCCACCAATGTCCTCTTCTGAACATTCAGCACAACGTCTTCCATTTTATCCTCTTACTTAATTTCGAATAATGAACTTATCGATTCGTTCTGGTAAGTCCTCCGAATCGCTTCAGCGAACAGTCTGGCGACGGACTCGACCTCGATCTTTTCAGACTTTCTCTTCATCGGGACAGTGTCGCTGACGATAAGTCTTTTCAGCGGACTGCTCTCAATACGCTCGTAGGCGTTGCCGCTGAAGATCGGATGCGTGCAGGCGCCATATATGTCGTTCACGCCCGCGGCCTTCAGAGCGTTCACACCCGCAACAAAAGTCCCGGCGGTATCTATGAGATCGTCGACGATCAGCACGTTCTTCCCTTTCACGTCGCCGATAATGTTG
This sequence comes from Bacteroidota bacterium, assembly GCA_021811615.1. GTDB lineage: Bacteria > Bacteroidota > Ignavibacteria > Kryptoniales > JAKASW01 > JAKASW01. Next base: position 18,660 of record JAJZNW010000134.1, on the reverse strand, counting down.
ACTACTTCTGCAACGTTCGCCTTGGGCCGCCTCTTGTCAATCAGGACCAGATCTGCTTCCAGCCTGGTGGCATACGCGCGCGCGAACTTGATTCCTCCGACATCCGGCGAAACGACGACCAGATTCGGGATCTTAAGATCCTTTATTTTCTTAACAAAGACCGCCGAAGAATAAAGGTGATCCACAGGTATGTCGAAGAAGCCCTGTATCTGCGCCGCATGGAGGTCCATCGTGAGAATCCTATCGGCACCGGCGACCGTCATGAGATTCGCGACGAGCTTGGAAGATATCGCCACCCTCGGCTGATCCTTCCTGTCCTGGCGGGCATATCCAAAGTACGGGATCACCGCCGTGATTCTCGACGCCGAGGCACGCCTGGCAGCGTCAACCATGATAAGGAGCTCCATCAGGTTCTCGGCGGGTGGACAAGTGCTCTGAATTATGAAAACATCCGCACCTCGAATATTGTCGGAATATTTCACCCAGATTTCGCCGTCGCTGAAATTGACAATCTCTCTCTCTCCGAGAGGTTCACCAATCTCAAAAGCAATCTTCTCCGCCAGAGCAAGGTTGCTTCTTCCAGAGAATATCTTAATACCGTCCATTAGTCTCGTTTTTTTTGCCGGTTCGTAAGGATCCTCCGCGGATGGCGGATTCGGATGTCTCGAAAGCGCCGAAGCGCCACGAGGTACCTTACCACCTGGCTTTTCCAGGATATGTCAAATCTATATGCCTGCGTGCATACGCACGCAGCCGGGAGCTCACTCAGACTCCGGTTCTACCTAGATCGATAGCCGAAGTGTTCGTTCTACGCTGGGGCGGCAGGATTCGAACCTACGAGTGGCGGCTCCAAAGGCCGCTGCCTTACCACTTGGCTACGCCCCAATAGGACTTCCAAAAATCCGCCCACGCCGCTGATAGCGTAGCGGCATAAAATATACTCCTTCATCGGCTTAAAATCAAAGGCCAAACACGCGATCGAGTTGCCGTCTGTTGTCGAATCGTACAACCGGACGAATTTCGCAAAACAAACATTTCCCCGCTTCGTCGAAGGTATTTCTACCTGCATAGGGCCAGTCATCGCCGAATAGTTAAGCCGGGCAGATCAACTCGATGGATAGAGTAAGTGCACCGATCCCGGGATGCATTTTCTAAGTGCTGCAAGGCCGGCGTTACTTCATCGCCCTTAGAGCTATCCTATTCCCTTCCGTGTCCTCGAAAACCGACATGTAGCCCATCTCAGGGGATATTTGAGTCCTGGCTATGACTACCCGGCCACCGCCGTCTTCCACTCTTTCCAGAACATTCTGTAATTCCGGATTGGCGTTCAAGTAAACAAGCACCCCATCATGACTCGGCTTGTAAAAGCGATCGTGCTCGCACAAAGCCCCTCCAACCGTTCCCGAGTTGACCGGGAAAATTGCCATCTTTAAGCCGGTCCCGAGTGTGATCTCTTGCATCCTGATCTCGAAAATCAACTCATAGAATTGCCTTGCCCTGGCGAGGTCGCGCACCGGTATCTCGAACCAGTTTAATGCACCTTCCATTGATTTCATTAACAGCCTCCTGAGTTTTTGGGTGATACCCGTACTTCCAGCTGCGCTGCTGCATCGATGTGTGCGTAAATCCAGCTAGCTCAATTGCGCGCTCCCCTTGACCGCACCCTGCATAACAGCTTGAGAAAGCTACCTCGAACCCATACAAAATGCAACTATCCCACGGCCAGCATCGTGACCTAAGTTAGGGGGCTATCGACTCACCGGCATCTCGGAATGGAAGGTTGTGCCATCTCTTCGTCTGCCATCCATGCGTGATGGCCGGCCCGTTGCGCTCACCTTCTCTGCAATCGGAACCAGGATGAATGCAACGTCGACCGGCCCACGCCCGAGAACCTAAGGGATTCAACGACCCGATCCAGATCGCAGGATCTCTATGCTTCCGCTGACGGTCCTCAACCGGATCGAGGCATCGCCGTTTCCAAGCTTCCCTTTCAGCGAAGCTCCTATCCGTACGAATGAATCGTCTCCACTTTCATCCGAGTCCCTCAGCCCGAACTCGTTGCGAATACGGCCTGATGTAGAAGAGGCTTCAATGTCCGCATCAGGTTTCAAAGGTAAGCTGATCACAATTTTGCCATTCACATTTTTCATGCTGACCTTCGAACCATGCGGAAGCGATGTAAATTCTCCCTCAACTCTTCCGTTGACCGAGGAAAGTTCGCAGCTCTGCATGCCACCGCGTGCGTCCACAAACCCGTTGACCGTCGAGGCCGATAATTTCCCGGTCACCCCAGTAATTTCCACGTTACCATTGACCGTCATAATCTCATCGAGATTTGCATTCCTCGGGACGGTCAGTACATAGTCGACAGTAGCACCGCGTGCATGTTCACGTCCTCTGCGATCCGGATACTTGGTTCGAATGGCAATCTCATTTGGGCCCGGGTTGACTTCAATGATCACACGGCCCAATTCCTCCTCGTCATCAGCGTACTTGACCGCAGTGATTTTTACCTCATTCTTATCCCAGGCCGATACTCTCACATTGCCATTGACATTCCGAAGGCTTACGCTCCCGTCAGCCGATAAAGGGAAAGCCTTGTCGTATTTCTCGCTGATTGTGTTGGCCATGACAGCGGCAGCTGTAATGCTTGCCGCCAAAAGGACGGCGAGAGATCCAGCCGATACCGATTCAATCCATTTCATTTTGGGAACTCCTTTCTAATTTTCGTCAGAGTTCAACTTCTCGATATGGATATTTCCCGAGGAAGTGTGCAAATACACTTCCGGGCCGCCGCCGTTTATGTTGAATTCGGCCCGGCGGCTTCCATAGTTTCCGGATGTGAAGGTCAGCGGGAAGTCGGAGACGATTTTGTCGTCATCACCGCCCGAGATGTCGGCCTTAATCGACACCTTGGCATCGGAAGGGAGGTACAAATAGACGTCGCCGCCGCTCGACTCGATCTTACTCTTACCATCCCCCTTCGGGATCAGCCCGACCTTGACGGTTCCGCCGGAAGAGTAAACATTCGCTGAGCCAATGACGCGCATGATGTTCACGTCGCCGCCGGAAGTGTTAGCACTGACTTTGCCGTTGCCGGACTTCAGAGAAATGTCGCCGCCCGAAGTGGAGAGCGTCACGTTTCCGCCGACCTTACCTACCGAGACATCTCCGCTCGAAGTGGAGGCCGAAAGGCTCCCACCCACATTGCCGATGTTCATGTCGCCGCCTGAAGTGGAGGCGCGAAGACTACCATCGACCGATATCGCTTCGATGTCGCCTCCCGAGGTGGATACATTCACATTCTTGCCGGCGTGGTCGACATGGATGTCCCCGCCGGATGTAGAAAGATTAGCATCGCCATCCACGTTGCGGAGTGTAATGTCACCGCCGGATGTCTGTCCGCTCACTTCGCCGCTCAGACCGTCGAGCGTAAGATCTCCGCCGGAGGTGTGCATCGTCGCCCCGCCTTGAAGAGGACCGGAAATCCCGATATCGCCCCCGGATGTCGTCAGAGCAACATTGAAATCCTTCGGCACGTAAAAATTAAAACGCAGATTCCGGTCCGATGAGAACCATCCATGATGCGGATGAAAATCGACCTGCACTGTATTGTCATGAAGTTCGGCTTTGAGATAATCCGCTTCGTCACCCAAATTCTGAGCCGTCAACTGCACCTGCATCTTGTCCCAGGTTCTGATCGAGATGTCGCCCCCGCTGACGGAAACCACCAGTTTTCCCCCACCTGATACGTCGAAGTTCTTCTGAACGTCTGCCGACGCACGTTCTGTCCCGAATGCCATTACAGCCATAAACAGAACGAGGGTTACCGACAACGAAATATTCTTTTTCATGATTCGATCTCCTTTAATTCTTTGAGCATATCTTTCGCTTTCAGTCTCACATAGCGGTTCTGATCCGAGACGGATTTCTCTTTCAGCACGTCAAGCACTTGAGGGTCAACCCAGTTGTCTGCCCCTGTCGAACCGTCTCTCAGTTCCTTTCCCGAAAGGAAATTGATAGCGGCTACGCGCATTCCCGGGTTCTTATCATGTTGAAGGACAAAGAGCATCGCCTCCTTGATGCGGGTATCGAACGGGAGTTTGTCCAACGAAAGGAGAGCTTCCCTGCGAACGCCGGCATTATCGTCCGTCTTGACGGCCTCTATCAGGGCGTCTTCGACTTCCTTGTCCGGTTTGCCGGAAGCATCGATCATTCCAATCGTTCTCAGTCTAATTCCGGGGTTATCGGAATTCACAAGTGCGTAAGCCAGTATCTTCTGAATGTCCCTGTTTTCTATGGAGCCTTTCATCTCGTACCGTCTCACCACATTGAATGAGAACTTCAGGGTTCCCGCCTTGGTCTGGGCGTCGAGAAAGCGTACATCCGTAATCACAGACGTGCCCGCGCCTTTAGCTGAAATTTCTGAAACGATACTACGAACGGAGCTCGATCCACTTTTCCCACCGAAGACCAGATAGCCCGTTATCACCCCGGTCGCAAGAGCCAGTAACACGGACGCAGCGACCGCATAGGCAGGAATCAGGTGATTTCCCCGGCGGCCCGAATTCCAGGCCACCTTGTATTCTTTCCCCGCGGCTTTTTGAACTTTCTCGCCCGACAGCATTTCCCGCAGACCAATTCTCGCCTCGCGAACTAAATGCTCTGCATCCTCTACATGTCGTACGGTCCCCTTCGGCAAGTCTCCGTTCAGCTTCCGGGAATATTCGGCGCACGCCCGACACCCTCCAAGATGATCTTCCAATAACGCTTCGTCGTCAGGTTTTACCTCGCCATAGTGGGACAGTACGATTAGTTCCTTGTATTTTCTGTGTCTCATGATCGGACCTCCTGCTACAAAATAATCTCAAGTTCCTTCTGCAGCCTGCGGACAGCCTCGAAGAGATGCTTTTTCACATTGCCTTCTGAGCATTCGGCCATTGCGGCAATTTCCCTAAGCTTGTAACCTTCATAATGTTTCATTGTGAATACGAATCTCTGCATCGGAGAAAGCCTGCAGAGTGCCCGTTCGATTTGCCTGCCGAGTTCTGCCTTAAAAAATTCCCCCTCAGTTGTGTGCGATGAGGGAGGATCGGGCGAATGCGGATGTTCACGGTCATCGTTGCACCGGCTTTCCTCTCCCCGGAAAACATCCAGGTACCGCTTCTGCGAAGACTTGAACCGGATACAAACATTCGTGGCGATCCTGTAGAGCCATGTCGAGAATTCGCTCCGCATTTCGAATTTTCTTATAGACCTGTACGCCCGTATGAGAGTTTCCTGATAAATATCTTTGGCATCGTCGGAGTTTCTGGTATAAGAAAACGCAAGGGAAAGCACACGGCGGTCGTATCGCTGGACCAATTCTTCGAAAGCATCTACGTCTCCATCCTTTGCGCAGAGTATCAGTTCCCTGTCAGTGGCGATATTCGTTACAGCGGAGATTTCCGACAAATGTTCCTCTTTTTCTTCATCTCTGGGCGTTTTCATTAGTTTGGACTCCTGATGCTTCGAAAAAGTTGGGGACAAAGGCCCGTGTGACTGATGCATTTCGGGTATTACACACGGACTACGCCGGGAAGTAAATTGGGGGTACACGTCCGCAGGTTTGCGAAGGACGTGCAGGGTAGATCTAAAGTTTTACGAGGACTCTTATGGAAGTGCCTAGGAAGTAGAAGGAAAGGAGAATCAGAACGACTCCGAGCCCATAATTCACCTTCTTCATCATTTCATTCGAAATGAATCTTTTTGCCCAATGAAGTGTGTTTGCAAGCGTCATAAGGTAGGATGCAAGGCCGGCAGTCCCCGCAGCGAGGAACAACAGTGAAATATGCGTATCGAAATCCGTGACAAGCCCCAGGTCCTTGATTATTCTCACGCCGATCAGCCACCAGACAATCATCATGGGATTCGTCACGGCCAATGAAAAGCCCGTGACGTATGAGAGCCTCTTACTTTTCAAAGTTGGATGAGTCAACTCGAGCATGTTCGCTTTCTTGCCGTCGCGGAACGTGAAGAAAGCCAGGAGCCAGAGAATGATCGTAGCAACGATCCCGAAGATTGCAACCACAATCGGGCTCTTCAGAAATGGCGCTACGCCGAAGAGCGCGATGCTGCCGTACATAAAATCGGAACTCACGGAGCCGAGAGCGACCATGTAAGCAGCACGCAAATGGCTGTTCAGCGATCGTTTTGCTATCTCGATTTGTGTAGCGCCGATGGGTATTGCCGTAAGAAAGCCCATGACATAAGTAATAATCAGGAACAAAAATGTATCCATTACACCTTTTTGATTGGTTAAATCAATATAGGGCTTTACTTAACAAGAATCCGCATCCGCTCCTTGTTAATTATCTTACCTGAAGCTTCCAAATGGCTGGAGGCTTCGAGAGCAACGTCCAACGGATCGAGCTTGCGGAAGCAGCGAACTTCCTTGCACGTCTTAGCCATCTTGTTGATACAGGTTATGTTCCTGCAATTACTCTCCGCGACGAAGCACTTCGACGGTGCGTCCTGATTGGACGCTATGAAGCCCGGTGCATTGGAATCATAGCCGTAGATGTGAGACGGCGTCCCGCCGAACACCGACAACACTGCAGTCTTGTTCCTGAGACTCTCTCCGGTTCTTCTGGAATACTTGCGAGCCGCAGCAAGATGGAGCGGGCCTGTGTCGCCGCTTATGAAGACGTCCGACAAATCTATGAGAGCCGTATATACATCAAGCCTGGTTGAAGGAGGAATTATGGTAATATTCTTTCTGTGTTCCGGGGAAAGTGAAAAGAGGAGCTCATGCTCTATGAGTTTCTCGACGTGTCCGGCACCCAGCATTATGGAACAATGCATCCCGGAGAGCTTCCGCAATACGCTGAGTTGAAAATCGAAAGGCATCCTCGTGAATTTCGCCGACGCATCCGGATTGAACAGCACGATAGGGTCATCCGCAGTGATGTCGTTACTCGCAAGAAAATTTCTCGCCGCCACAAGTGCTTCGTCCGAAAGGAACACTTCGGCTCCTTTAAAGTCTTCACCGGGACCTGCCGTTACGTAGTCTCTGAATATTTCCTTGATAAAATCGTAAGACCTGTAAACGACGTTGTTGATTACCTCTCCCTTCTTCCCCTCGTTCCTGACAAGCTCAGCCGCCATCATCGCATAGTTCACGACGCTCTTTTTTCCGAAGATCTTGTCGTCAACCATCGGGCTGAAATTGACTACGAGATCGTAGTCATGCGACTCGGCAATTTCGGTGAGTCTGTCGATGTCGCTTTCCTTGGGATATGGCGCACCCTCATAAACGGGGTAGAGGTTCGTAATTTTCGGATTGCCCTCGATGAGATCTCTCGCCGATTTTTTTATTGCACAGTCCAGCCGCGCGTCAGGAAGTATCTCTCGCAGCGCTGCGACAGCGCCCTGGGCGATGATGGCATCGCCAATGTTCAAGTCAGCCGCAACGAGTACCGACTTGATTTTTTCCGCCTTTGCGAACTGCTTCCTGGCTCGCCTTTCGACGGCCTTATAGACCAGTATATTTCCGAGAAGATTCCTGAGGGTAATGTCAAGAACTCGTGCACCACGTTGTGGGAAGACATCGGTTACAAGACTCGTGAATTGGAAAAACCTCTTAAACTGTGTCTCCTTGTCCATCTGGATCGGTTCCTTCTGCTGCCCCCCGGACAAGTATGCGGAACCCGCGATGTTGTTCAATCAAGTCACCTCTCTTTTCCTGAAGATTGCCCGACAATTCAATTACTGCCTCAACAAGAATGTTGACAGAGAAGTCAGAGACTTTCGCCATTTTTAATATAATTGTTCAAACTGAAATTAGAATGATCATTTATTTGATAGTGCCACTAATCGTGGAATTTCGCGCATAATTGTGTTATGTCGTCACTCTGAGGAGCCTGGCCGACAAACGATGCGACTTCATTCCTTATGGTCTCGAGGATTTCGTCCGGATCGAGGCCCGCATTCAGTCTCAACAGGTCGCCGATCCGCTCCTCCGAAAATTGTTCACCTTTCTCGTTCAGGGCCTCGTTCACGCCATCGGTAAACATATACAAAAGATCTCCGGGGGCAATTTCTTCACTCCCGACTTCGTACCTGATGTTCGGGACGACTCCAAGCATCAAACCGCCACTTTCAAGCCTCAACACCGTGCCGTCCCTCTTCATTAGAAACGGATAATTGTGCCCGGCATTTATGTAAACGAGATGCCTCTCGACGGAATCGTACAGAGCCACGAAGAACGTTATGAACCTGTCAAAATCAGTGTTCTCGTAGACTATATTGTTTAAACGCTCCACTATCTGATTGAGTTTCAGCTCCGTCGCCATAAGTGCCCTGAAAGCCGACTGAAGATTCGCCATCAGAAGGGCGGCGGGAAATCCTTTGCCTGAAACATCGGCGATCGCGATGCAAATCCGCGTCTCGGACATCTTAATCACGTCGAAGTAATCGCCCCCCACTTGTTTTGTGGGAATATGGAAGGTTCCGACAGTGCAGCCGGTAAACCTGGGATTCTCTCTCGGGAGAAGTTTCTCCTGGATTGTATGAGCCAGATTGAGTTCCTCTTCCAGGCGTTGCTTGGCAAGAGATTCCTCGAAAAGTCTGGCGTTGTCTATCGACATCGCGGCAAGATTGCAGAGCGAAGAGATGAAGCTCATCTCGGATCCTGTGTATTTGGCATGCGACAATCTCTCCCCCAAAACCAGAAGTCCGTCGGTCTTCCCCTGGAGCCGGAAGGGAATTACAACCTCGGCGCCCAGACCAATGAGCCTTACCGCAGATTCATTTTCTCCAGTCAACTCGGATAGTCTCATCGGCGCCTCGTAAGAACACAATGTTTGCAGGTCCGATTCCTCGAGTCCCGGCATTCTATTGACGACGATCTTCCCTTTCGTATTGTGCACCAGGCAGATGGCGTATTTCCTTGCTCCTGTCTGACCCATGACGGCGAACTCGAGGGTTCGTACCGCCCTCGCCTCGTCTGTCAGGAGACTGAATTCCTTGCTTAGTTCGAACAGAGTCTGAAGTTCCTGAACACGCTGCTGAAGCTCCGTGTTGGATTCCTTGTACTGTTGAAACACAAAGGCATTTTCGATCGCGGCGGCTGCAATGTTACAGAGAGTCGAGACGAAGTCGACCTCACTCGGGAGTAATTCGTGCCCCACGAGTTTTTTCCCGATGAAGAGATAACCAAGGAGCCGGTGAGAAGTACGGATTGCGAAGAGCCTCCCGGCGCCGGCGGCTGCGAGGCTGGCGGCAACACCGTTGCGGATTTCAGAAACCGCGACCGAGCCTTCCATGTCGAGAGTGAACAATCTCGAGATCACATCTTCCTCCAGTGCGATCCCTTTCCCTATTTTGAGAAACTCTTCCTTCCCCGACGAGGCGACGGGGAGACGCACTACCGCAGCCGTCTTAGACACCGCCAGCTTACCCATCGAGGCCAGCATGATATGGTTGAGGATAAACTTGTAATCGAGAGAGGAGTTGAGAATTTTTGCGGTCTCGATGAGCGAGGTGAGCTCGACGATCCTGTCGCTGCCGCTTCTCTTCGAAGGCCTTTGGAGAACCGACTTAGGACTTTTGCTCATCTTTCAGGTACCGAACTAGCCTCACTTCGTTGGAGGCATCCCTGCCCTGGTATTCGACAGTGTCCATAAGTTTCTTCATCAGAAAGATACCTAACCCGCCGGCCTTATGTTTTCTGTATTTGTCCCTGATATTGGGAAGGGGAACGTCCTCCGGCCTGAAACTTACGCCCCAGTCGCGGACGACTATCTGGAATGCCGTACCGGTGGCAAGTACTTTGACTTCGAACTCCCCGTCCGGTCTTCCTTTATACGCATGTTTGATCACGTTCGTGCAGGCCTCATCGACTGCGAGTGTGATCTCCGAGACCTCCTTATCTCCGAAACCGAACTGCAAGGCCCGTTCATTGACGAACTCCCGCACGCCGGCAAGAGCATCCGTAGTGCTCCTGAAAACTCTCTTGTCTTCTATTTTTTCAGATCTTTTCACGATTAGTTCGCTGCGCTTTAGATCAAAAAGGTTACCGGCTGTTGAACTTCTTCAATGCTTCATCCTGATCTTTGTAGATCTCGTACAGATAGGGGAACCCGAGGAGATCGAAGACATTGAAGACCTTCTGTTGCATGTTGGCGAGCTTGATATCTCCGTTATTATTTCGCACCTCATCGATATATGCCATGAAAACGCCGAGCCCAGCACTCGATATATAGTTCAAGGCATCGAAGTTAACCACTATGTTATATTTGCCCTTGGACATGAGTTCAGAAAATGTCTTTTCAAGATCCGGCGCAGTGTGGGCGTCAAGAAAACCTTGAAGCACCATGACCACCGCATTGCCCGATTCTCGAGTCAGCACCTTAAACTCATTCATTACTTCCTCCACCTTTGCTAGAATTTTCCCGTCCGTCGGCAACCCGGCTGAAAGAAAGGTCCAATCGAACGCAACTCAAGATCATCTCCATTTCAATATCAGAACGGTCGTATCGTCGACCGCGTCCGTCCCTTGCGAGAATTCCGCCAGGGCCCGGATAATGCCTCCTTTAATTTCCGTCGCCGATCCTCCGCTCAGATCCTTCAGAAGCGCGTAGAATCGCTCTTCTCCAAACTCTTTGCCGGCGGGATCACGTTGATCGGTAATTCCGTCGGTGTACAGCACCAGCGTGTCGCCGGCTTTCAATTCGAGTCTTTCTTCGCCAAGATGCTTGCCGAAATCCGATGAAGGCTCGAGGCCGAGCCCAACTCCGGTCGGCCTGATCAGCCTGCACACTTTCTCGCCCGATTTATCGTCGAGGCTTATTAAAACACCCGGCGTATGCCCGGCCCTTACCACCGACATTTCTCCGGTATCGCCGTTCAGCATCGTGTAGATCAATGTAATAAAAAAATTCTTCTGCAATGTGTTCCCGACAGCTTCGTTCGCAGCCATCAGAAACTCCGTAGGAGACTTCGCGGAAGCCGAGAGGGACTGGAACACCCCCTTCATATATGCCATGTAGAAGGCTGCAGACGTTCCCTTTCCGGAGACGTCTCCGACTACGAAGGCATATCGCTTCGGGTCGATCTGTGAGCAATCAATATAGTCACCGCCGACCTCGAATGCAGGGAACGACAGGAAATCAGTTTCGAACTTCTCAGAACTTGGAAGACTCGCCGGGAGAAGCTTCAGCTGCATTTCATGCGCTATCCTCAATTCGTGCTGGAGCCGCTCGTTCTCCAGAGATTTTGAGAAGAGGAGCGAATTCTGGATCGCGACGGCGGCAGTATCTGCAAAAGCGCTTACTGTGGATATCTCCTCCTCATCGAATGCGTACGGCATCTCGTGCGCCGCGTAGAGCATCCCGATGAATTCCTCATGCGCGGTAAGAGGGACTGCCAGAAGAGACTTCGACGGGAAATTCCTCAGCCCGAATTTCCCGAACTCCTCCGCGTCGTGTATGATAACACGGCTGTTCGCCCTCACTTCTTTGCGCACAGAGTCGAAGTCAAACGCCGAAAGCTCGTACTGGCTGGTCCTGTGCGTAGCCGAAATCCTGTACTCGTCCGCCGAACTTCCATCCCCGTCATACCGGAGTTCGATCCAGACTTTGTTTGCCTGCGTGACGGCCCCGACGACAGCGACCGTATTATTGAGGACCTCCGTGGTATCCATGACGTTCGTGATGACTTTACTGAGGTTCTGATATGAATCGAGCTCTCTCTTCTTCTTTTCGAATACCCCGCTCGTCGGTATGTGAAATATCGTAATGATGAAAGCGAAAGAGAAGTAGATCGTCAGGAAGAGGAAGACTATTTTCGCGAATTCGCCCATAGGCGGGCTGTAGAAACCGAGGACCCCTCCCGCAAGATTTGCAGGGCCGATCGACGCGTACGAATAACCGAAAAGGACAATCAACACGAGTGAATGGACAAGGGATTTGTATTTCTCCTTCCTTGTCAGAAAAACAATCCAGTTCATGCTTACGATGTGTAGAACCGCGATGAAGACGGCGATCACGAAGGCGATTTCCCTAATCGCGGAAAGAAACGGCGAGCCGGCGAAAATGCTGAGCAACGAAGCCGCGATTGTGAATCCCAGGAATATCTCGAATCGCCTCCTCACTTTCCTTTCAGGCTTGATGTAAATGATGTCGCTTACCGTCATCAGAAGAATAAAGACGAATGCCGCAATGCCGTAGGCGAATGCGGTGGTCGCGATCAGCTGCATTACGTTTGATGGAACGAATCCGCCCGACGAATTACTCTTGCCCTCGAGAAGGATCCCCCAGGTAGATATTATGGCCGCCGAGAAGAATCCGTACCCTACAAGCCTGCGAAGAATCTCAAGAGGCTTCACCGACTTCTTGGTCCTGAATATCCTGATCGCGGCGTAAAGGAAAAAGAACGAAGCAACGGTGAATAGACTTCTGAAGCCATTCAGAACAGGGTCTTCAAGGCCGATCGATATCCTGATCCAATCAAATACGAGTAAGAGCGTTGCGATCGATCCTGCCGCGACAAAGAAGAGGCTATTTCGGAAGTTTATTCGCATGTGATTTAATCTAATTCTACTATTCGCATTCTGCAATCTTTTGTTACACTGGCGTCCATAATAGAGTCCATTCGCGATCAGGCCATGCGTACCACGACGACATTAAGAAGGTCATCGGCGAACAGCTACCGAACCCGGGCATTCTTCAGGCGTTTATCTTGAACTCGATACGAACAGTGCCAGCTCCCTGATGCCTTGCACCAATCTAATACTTCATTTCACCGGCATCAACATTCACATCAAGGTAATTATCCGCCGGGACAATGGGACAGCTGAAGTCGTGATTGTAGGCGCAGTACGGATTGTAGGCGTAGTTGAAGTCGAGCGTGTACTCACCGGTGTCATCCTCCCGCAGATCGATATACCGACCTCCGCCGTAGGAAGTTTTTCCACAGGTCTCGTCGATGAACGGTAGAAAGAGTTCGTTCGCTCCATCGCCGATCATCTTATAAACATGGAGAGTAAGTTTCTTCCCGTCTATTTCAAACTCAAATTTCCCGTACTTGATCGCCGGCCTCGTTTCACCTCCCGTTGCCTGGATGCCTACCTGCTCAGGTTTACTCTCTCTGATCAGTTTCACCCGGAAGATCAGGTTGAAATTGGGAGGATAATAATTCAGGTGGTAGAATCGCTGTCTTTGTTGATTCGTCAAAGGCGAAGAGGGATTTGATTTGAAGAAGAGGTCCTTATTTTCCCTGAAAGAATCGAGCCGTGCGATATAATCGCGCTGTTCTGTGGAATCGAATGTGAGCTTCTTGTAGTTCGCAGAGCACGAAGCCAGCGTCAGGCAGGCGAGCGCCATCAGGATTACGGATGTCCTACTTGCTGTTGTCGAGGACAAGTTCCAGTGATATCCTGTGTGTGTCACCCAGTGCTCCCGCATACGCGAATCGCGCGAAGGAGTAGTCTATCTCGAGTTTTGGGAGGTGGATGCCCGCGCCCACTGTAAACTGTCTTACTTCATTGAACCCGGCTCTTATTGCAATGACATTCTTATAACTGATCTCGGCTCCCATACGGACGTCCGCGCTGAAGGGCCCGAGGTGAACGGTTGACGACGCCCCGAGGTTATCGGCGTTGAATATAAGATCCAATGCCGGCATAACCTGGACAGGCCCGATGTCCAGGCCGTAACTGGCACCCGTGGCGAGCGTCGGCGGAGCAACTTCGGTAGTACCGTCGGTCCAGGCCACAATTGTTGTCGTAGCGTTTTGAAGGTCCGCCCCGAGATTGAACCGTGTAAACGGGCTGTAGAGTGCTCCGATATCGAAGCCGATCCCGGTCCCATATGTCGAGCCGATGTTTCGACGGATGAACTTTACGTTTGCCCCGTAGGAGAAATTGTCCGTCACGCGTCGCGCGAAGCTTCCGATGAGGGCCACGTCGGTCGCGCTGAAGAAAGTTATCTTCGAATAGTCGAGACGGCTCAGATTGCTCGGATAGTCGGAGCCGGGCGGAATAGGATTCCCGTTCGCGTCTATGCCCGCCAGTTGCGTGTTTGGAATACCGCTGACATTCAGGACGATGAGGCTCAGCCCGACTGTCTCGTTTTTGGAAAGCGATATCGCTCCGGCGCCGTAATTGAAACTGACGGCGTTTGCGTAGCGCTGGTCATGCATGAGCATGATCTCCGGGTATTTTATTCTGGCGAGGCCAGCCGGGTTCCAGTATCCGGCCGTTACGTCGTTTGCGACTGAAGTATATGCGCTGCCCATCCCAAGCGCCCTTCCCCCGACGCCTATCGAGAGAAAGTCGTTCGCGTATTTTGCGAGCGTCAGGCCCTGCGCTTGCGCACCCGGCGTGTATCCCACTCCAATTAGTACCAGGAACACCGCAGGGAGTAATAGCCGACTTCTTTTACTCGAGCGGCTCTGCACCGAATTCGTCCTTCAAATATTTCACCAGCGGATCGTTAGCATCGGTATCGGCGGCCTGTCCCCCGTCCACGATCGTGAAGTCGATAGCCACCCTGGCTCCAAGCGTTCTCTGAATCGCCTCCTGAATATATGTCTTATAAGGCTTAGTCATTCCAATCACTATCTCGTTCGGCGCGCCGAGCATCAGCCAGCCGTTCTGTACCCCGATAGGCTTGAGGTTTATGAGCTGAGACCAGACCCCGATTCTTTCTTTTCTGACAGCGAGGAGGAGTTCATCCCAGCGCACATTTATTTCCTGAAGCGACGCTTCTGTGACAGAATTAGCGGGCCTTTCGTCCTGGACTTTCAGGGCGGGGCGTTGGGCCGGACGCGAGAGAGGAGAGGCCTTCCTTTCCGCGAAGACAGGGCGCGGCTCTTTCAAAGTCGGGGACGGGGCGGGCTGATACTGCGCCTGACGCGCCATCTGGGTCGTCGTCACTTCAATCGCCCGATTAGCCGAGTTTTTTTTTAGCTCTTCAACTTTGCTCAGAAGATCGCGGAGATCCACTGCCCGCTCCATGTTCACGAGCAGCAGAAGCGTCATCTCAAGTTTAATTCTCGGCTGGGACACATACTTGATCTGCTGGACAGCTTCGCTGGTCAGTTTTAGCATCCTGAGAAGATCCAGCTTGCCAAAACCAGCGGCGGTTTCGAGATACCTTTTCCTGTATTCCTGCGATGCTTCAATGAGGTCTGCCTTGCCGGTGGTGGACGCGACGAGGAGGTTTCTGAAATGTTCGGAGAGTCCCTCGAGGAAATCTACCGAGTCATACCCGCGGGTGACTATCCTGGAGACGAGCTCTATCGCGCCCTTGGAATCATTCTTCCCGATAAGTCCGGTCGTTTCGAAAAACAGCTCGCTATCGACAAGGCTGAGCGCATTCACGACCACATCATGTTTGATCTCGCTTCCGCAGAAGGCGGCGACCTGATCGAAGATGCTCAACGCGTCGCGCATCGAGCCGTCTCCTTTCTTGGCAATCGTTACGAACGATTCCTCGTCGACGGTTATCTTTTCTTCCTTCGCGATGAAGCGCAGCCGCTCGATGATCTGTTCGATTTCAATCCTCTTGAAATCGAATCTCTGGCAGCGTGTGAGGATGGTAGGCAACACTTTGTGCGGTTCCGTAGTCGCGAGGACGAATACGGCATAGGCGGGAGGTTCTTCAAGCGTCTTGAGTAGCGCGTTGAATGCTTCCTTCGTAAGCATGTGAACTTCGTCGATGATATAGACTTTATACTTCAGGCGCGAAGGCGAGTAGCGGACCGATTCCCGAAGGTCCCTTATCTCATCGATGCCGCGGTTTGAGGCGCCGTCTATCTCTATGACGTCGAGACTTCGCCCTTCGGTAACTTCCTTGCAGATGTCGCATGCGTTACACGGCTCGCCGTCTTTGGCGTTCGGACAGTTTATCGCCTTGGCGAAAATGCGGGCGGTCGTAGTCTTTCCCACACCGCTCGGTCCGCTGAAGAGATAAGCGTGAGCGATGCGGTTCCGGATTATCGCGTTTTTCATCGTGACGGTGACGTGTTCCTGCGCGGTCACCTCATCGAATCGCATCGGGCGCCACTTTCGGGCTGTTACGAGATAGGACATACCAGACTCATTTCCTTTTGGGCGCCGATTTCGCTTTCTTCGGCCCTATATCGAAGACATGTTCCATGGCGTCTTCAATTTTCTCAAGTGGAATCACCTTTATCCCCTCTTTGAGCTTCCCGGGAATTTCGGTCAAATCCTTCAGGTTGTCTTTGGGGATGAGTACCTTTTTGATCCCGTACCTCCTCGCAGCGAGCATCTTCTCCATCAATCCACCGATAGGAAGGACTTCTCCGTTCAGATTGATCTCCCCCGTCATGGCGACGTCCGCCCGGATAGGGCGCCTGCTCGCCGCGGAGATTAGCGCAACCGACATCGTTATACCCGCCGACGGTCCGTCCTTAGGCGTAGCGCCTTCGGGGACGTGGATGTGAATCTCCTTTCCCTTATGAAAATTCTTGGGGATGCCGAATCTGGATGCGTTCGCCCTGACATAGGTAAGCGCAGCTCGTGCGGATTCCTGCATTACATTTCCCAAGCGTCCCGTCAATTGCAACCTGTCCGGTCCTTCCATTAATATTGCTTCGACATTCAGAATATCGCCACCCCCACTTGTCCACGCAAGACCAAGAGCTACGCCTACGCGGTTTTTCTTCGCGAGCTGTTTCGAATGGAATACCGGTACCCCGAGAAATTCCTCGACTTTCTTCTCATCGACGATAATTTGCCTGATCTTCTTATTGCTGCCATTTTTCTGGAGGACCACTTCCTTTGCGATCTTTCGGCAGACACCGGCAATAGCGCGCTCGAGGTTCCTGACTCCGGCCTCCCAGGTGTACTCCCGAATGATCTTCATAAGCGCGGTCTCCTCGCATCTGGCATACTCGAGGCTGATCCCGTGTTCCTTAAGCTGCTTGGGTATGATGTGCCGCTTCGCGATTTCAATCTTGTCGTAGTCGAGATAGCCGGGCAACTCTATGACTTCCATCCTGTCCTGGAGAGGATCGGGAATATTCTCCCGAACGTTTGCGGTAGTTATGAAAAAAACCTTCGAAAGGTCGTACTCGACCTCGAGGTAATGATCCTGGAATGAATGGTTCTGTTCCGGGTCGAGGACTTCGAGGAGAGCGGCGGACGGATCGCCGTGAAAATCGAAGGCGAGCTTGTCGACTTCATCGAGGAGCATCACCGGGTTCACGACGGCAGCCTTCTTCATCGCCTGGATTATCCGGCCCGGGAGCGACCCGACGTAAGTGCGGCGATGCCCCCTGATCTCGGCTTCGTCCCTGATCCCGCCGAGAGAGAGCCTCACGAAATTCCTCCCGATAGCGCGGGCGATCGACTTCGCGAGCGACGTTTTGCCTACTCCCGGAGGGCCGACGAAGCAGATTATCTGCGAACGCATCTCCTTTACGAGGTTGAGGACCGCGATCTGTTCCACGATGCGGTCCTTTGCCTTCTCCAGTCCATAATGGTCCTGGTCGAGGACTTCCCTGACATGCTTGATATCAAGATTATCCCTCGTCTTCTTGTGCCAGGGAACGTCGACGAGCCAGTCGAGATAATTCCTGATCACGGTCGCTTCGGGAGAGAAGGCCTGGGTCCGCTTGAGCTTGTCAAGCTCATCGAGAGCCTTGTTCTTCGCAGGCTCAGGCATCTGCGCCTTGTCGATTTTCTCCTTCAGCTGGGCGAACTCGCCGGTCGGGCTTTCATCGCCGAGCTCATCCTGCATTATCCTCACCTGTTCCTGCAGGTAGTACTTCCGCTGGTTCTTCTGGATGCTGTCCTGTACTTTGTTGTCTATCTCCTGCTCGATCTTCAGGATGTTTATCTCGCCCAGGAGAATCTTAATCAGTGATTCGTATTGTTCCCGCAGGTTTTTCAGGCTGAAAATTTCGATCTTGTCCTGTACCGAAAGGTCCATATTTGCCAGGATGTAATAGAACTTCCTGTCCGCCTGCTCCATGTTCTCGAACGACATGATGGTCTCCGGCGGTATGTCGCGGCTGTTCCGAACATAGTCGCGGAACAGCTGTCCCGAATGTTTCACGTATGCATCGAGGGAAGCGTCCTTCTTCGATGAGGTCAGATTCGGAGCATACTCGGCGTGAACGATCCCTTTCTCTTCGTAGAACTTTCTGACGAACGCCTGTGCGACGCCGTCGACCAGGACTTTCAACAGGCCGTTAGGTAACTTCAGGACCTGAAGAATGCGGGCAACCGTGCCCACTTTGTAGAGCTCTTCTTTTTGAGGATCTTCGACGGAACTGTCCTTCTGAGCGATGAGCAGGATAAATTTATCCGCCTTCGCAGCCTGTTCCACGGCTTCGACCGATTGCTCGCGCCCCACGAGAATCGGGAAAAGCATATACGGAAGGATGAGGGAGTCTCGCAACGGAAGGACCGGGAGACGGGTTGGAATGTCTTCGACCTTCTTTATCTCGTCAACATCGTCAATTTCTTCAAAATCCTTCAAAATTATCTCCGGTTGGTAAGAAACTTAAATGGGATTAGGTTTTGGAAAATATAGCAGAGTATGCAGGGCGAAACAAGGTTACCTCTGCAGAGAGGCTCATTGTTTACTCGACACGCGTTCAAAAAGAATCGATCCTGAAAGGAAGGCCACGTTCATGACGGCACTGCGT
>JAJZNW010000039.1 GCA_021811615.1 Bacteroidota bacterium | reverse complement strand
CCGGCGAGGAGTTTCATTTTCATCACGCTCGTAAAATCTCTGTCGACGGGCAATACTTCACAAGACGGCGGGTTCTTACTCACCCAGCCGCCGCCTGTGAACACCTGGCAGTTGTCGACAATCTTCTCCGAAGGAATTTCCAAAGCCGACGTCATCCCGACGACTCCACTCTGCTCGGTTATCTCCTTCTTCAACACGGCGTATTTCTCTCTGGCCGAGAAAGGAATATTCGGCAGCGCAACGAGCTGGTCGGTATCGTATCCCATATCGACGTTCGCGACATACTGCATCTGCTCGTAGACGATAATGACAGCAGAGATAAGTATTATGGCCATGGAGAATTGGACGATCAGCAATGCTCTGCGGGAAAACATTCCGTGCATTCCTGCTGCCGAACGCGTCGACGTTTGACTTCTCGATGACAGGATGGAAGCGGACGACACATGTCTTACGACGAGCGCGGGATATCCACCCGAAATCAGGATAAGTAAAGCGATCTCAGCGGCGAACGCACACAGCACGTATGGTATCGTCGATGCCGGGACATTTATTTTCAAATTCAGAACACTGCCGAGCAAAGAGACGGATGGCTCGTAAAGGAGCAGCACGAGTATCAGTGAAAGAAGGACGTAAACGGCCGACTCGGCGATATTCTGTGTAAACAACCCTCCTGAACTAGCACCAAGCACCCTTCTTACGCCGACATCCTTCAGCGAGGCCGTCTTCCGCGCGATCGCCAGGTTGACATAGTTTATGCATGTTATAGAGATGATGAGCAGCGCGACGATCAGCAGTGCGTACACCTGCGTGGCGCTTCCGTTCACTTCCAGTTCTCTCTGCAAATGAGAATAAAGGTGTATGCTGGTCAATGCCTGCAGACGCAGCGAGAAGCCGGAAGCTTCATTCGGCGGCAAGTGCGCCGACACAAACTGTCCGAGCTTTGACTCAAGATCCTTCACGCTTGCCCCAGGCTTGAGGAGTATGTAGTAGTACCCCATATTCTCGCCGGCGTATTTATTCGGCCACCTTGCCACAAATTCGGGATGGAAATGAGAATTGGCGGGCACGTTCTCCATCACTCCTGTAATGTGGTAATCGTAAGAGCCTGACCACTGGTCGCGAATCTTCACAGTTCTTCCGACCGGATCGGCGTTACCGAAATATTTCCTCGCGACTTTCTCATTCAGCACGATCGACATCGGGGACTCGAGCGCGCTTGCGCGGCTTCCCCGTATGAACTTGAATTTGAATACATCGAAGAAAGTCGAATCTGCCGTATAGAAATTGTTCGGCTTGAAAGTCTTGTCGTTCGCGGTGGCCGCGGTAATGGGGGCGTTGTTGAACTTGACCAGCTGAGCCACCTGGGGAAAATCGGTCTTGATCTGGCGAATCCAGTCATAATAACATCGGGCTATTTGTTCGCTGGCAAAATTGTTTTCCATCCCGTGGTAATCGCTCGTGATTCGGTATATCCGGCCGGAGTCCGGTAGATAGCGGTCATAGCTGAATTGATCGATCACGTATGTCAGAAGGAGGAAACTCGACAATATCCCGAGGGCGAGTCCTCCAATCATTGTTCCAGAAAGGAGTTTTCGCCTCATCATGTTTCTAAACGTGGATCTGAAATAGCTCTTAAGCATCACTTACTCCCAGTTTTAAGCCTCTTAGCGCAAAGAGCATGGCCTACTGCCCTGTACTTTGCTCCATGCTCCATACTCCTCGCTTCTTACTCGTTTCTCACAGATTCCATCCCGCAAGGCCGGGACCCCGACACTACTCGTAGCGAAGCGCTTCGATGCAGTTTCACGGCATGTCACTTCTTTCATTCGTACCTCAAAGATTCCACCGGATTTGCCGTCGCGGCTTTGATCGCATGAAAACTCACGGTCAGCAGTGCGATCACCAGGGCAATCGCACCCGCGAGAAGAAATGGCGCCACGCCGAGATTTATTCTGAATGAGAAATCACCCAGCCATCTGTTCATGAAGTAATAAGCGGCCGGCCATGCGACAAGGTTTGCGATAATTACAAGCGCTGCAAACTCTTTCGTCAACAGAATGCCTATGTCACCTACGGAGGCGCCGAGTGCTTTGCGTATGCCGACCTCTTTTGTCCGCCTCTCCACCGTATAACCGGCAAGACCAAACACTCCGAGTGCGCTGATAATAATCGATAGAAGAGCTGCAATGCCAAAAACCTCGCCTAATCTCCGGGCACTACCATAACTCCTATCAAGCTGCTTTGCCAGAAAGTGATATTCGAAAGGATATTCTGGAACTATTTTCTTCCATGCCGCTGCCAAATTCACCAGAGTGCTTTCAATATTCTGGGGGGAAATCCTTACATAGATGTAGCCGATATTCTGCGGTGTAAGTACTAAGAAGAAAGGTTGGACCGGATGGTACATCGACAAATAATTGAAATCATTCATGACTCCTATTACGTGCAGGGATGTCGGCTTAATGTCGTTGACCGCTACCTTTAGAGGCTTATCAAGCAGGCCAAGTGCGCTCAGTTTATTTGCCGCAACTTCATTCACGATTATCGCACCGGACGAATCACCTGCCACGTTCGCCGAGAACCTGCGCCCTGAGACCATGTGAATTTGCAGCGCTTTGATGAAATTGTAGTCCACACCGAGCCAATTGCATTTGAAGAGTGTCGTGCCGGCGTACTGCAGCTCGTTCTGCCAATCGGAGTTTCCGAGTTCACCCCAACTCCCGGACACATCCGTGACACCCGGACAGGCGGAAAGTTCAGCTTTGAGAGGATTATAATCTTCGGCCAGCTGTTGAGAGTAGAGCGGTAATACAACTACCCCATCTTTGTTGAGTCCGAGATCTCTGTTTTCAATGTAATTCAGCTGGCGGGCAATTACGATTGTAGAAATTATCACGGCGACAGCTAAGGCGAACTGCGTAACGACAAGACCCTTCCGAAATGCCGCCCCTCCACGTTTCAGGACAGTTCCTTTCGTGAAAATTCGATTCGCGGCAAACGACGAGAGGAAGAAAGTCGGATAACTCCCGGCGAATACGCCGACGATGAGACCGCCCAACACGATTGCCGCCAGATCCCAGATACTTATCGAAAGAGAGCGGTCAGTCAGCGCGTTGAAGAACGGCAAAGCAATCTCGGCAAGAGACACCGCAACGATCGTCGATATGAAAGTCAGTAAAACTGCTTCGCCGGTAAATTGAAAAATGAGTCGCTTCCTGTCGGCGCCGACGACTTTTCTAATTCCAATTTCTTTTGCCCTATCCGTGTAGCGCGCCGTTGAAAGCGAGATGAAATTCACGATCGCTATGAAGAGGACAAAGAGTCCAATTGCGAGAAATATCAGGACTGTCCTGATGTTTCCGTTAGGCTCGATCTCCATCGACAGATGCGAGAATAAATGAATGTCAGTGAGCCTTTGCAATCCTACCCCCCAGGAGTACTGCCGCACAAAAGCCGTTCCGAGATTCTGGCGGACTGCCGCCGTCAACTGACGCTCCACACTTCCGATCGTTGCGTTCGGGCGCAGGACGAAGTAGTTATAGTTTGTGTTATAGAACCAGCCGTTCGGAACACTTGGATTGGCGAGGTAGAACGTGCTGAGAGACGCGAGCATCTTGAAGTGGAAGTGAGAATTATCCGGCACATCCTCCATCACGCCGGTCACAGTGAAATCTTCAGGCTTACTTCCTAAATAGATAGAGATAACTTTGCTAATCGGATCAGCCTTGCCAAAAAGAAGGGTGGCAAATGACTTTGTCAGAACAACCGTGTTCGGAGCCGTGAGAGCGGCGGATGGGATCCCTTCATCCAACCTCAGCGAGAAGACGCTGAAGAAACCTGAGTCGGCGTATGCAAGGTCATTTTCCACAAATTCCTTTTCCTCACACCTGACAACAAACTTTCCTTTATCAACGCATAAGGATGTTGCAGCCAGAACAGACGGAAGGCTCCTCAATACGGAAGCGATCGGCGGAGCGGATGTCGCCATAGTCTGGCTGAAATCGGCCATTTTGAAATGAGTGGTAACCCTGTAGATTCTGTCCGCATTGGCGTTATACTTGTCGTAACTCAGCTCGTTCTTCAACCACAGTCCGATTAGTATCGCCACGGCGAGCCCGACCGCCAGCCCCATAATGTTTATCGTCGAGTAAAGCTTTGCCCGACGAAGCGTCCTCAAGCCGACCATCAGATAGTTTCTTAGCATCACTTACTCCCGGTTTTAGGCCGCATAGCGCAGAGCCCGCGGTGCGGCGACATAATGCGCTTTCGTCCTTGCGCTCTACCGGTCGGTTGACTTCCCTTTCGTTTCCCGGTAAATTGCCTTCGAGAGGAAAGGATGAAAGAGACGA
>JAJZNW010000122.1 GCA_021811615.1 Bacteroidota bacterium | reverse complement strand
GCAGCGAGCTCCAGAAGGTCATTGACGTACGAACGGAACCGTGGGGCATCAATGTTATTTCGGTGGAAGTGAAGGATGTACTTATTCCCTCAGCCCTGGAGGATGCGATGTCGATGCAGGCTCAGGCCGAGAGAGAACGTCAGGCCAGAGTAATTCTTGGAGATTCGGAGCGGCAGGTGGCGGAGAAGTTTGGAGAAGCTGCCAAGACCTATGCAAACAATCCTGTTGCCCTTCACTTGAGAGCCATGAACATGCTTTATGAGGGTTTGAAGGAGAACGCCACGATTGTAATTGTGCCCAGCACGGTTGTGGAAACTATGCAACTGGGAGGTATGGCTGGCTTGACAGCATTGACGATGGGAATCGGCCAGGAGAACGCGAACAAAGAAAAGGAGAGTGCGACTAGGAAGCCGGATTGACTTCAAAAGAGACGCGTTTCATATGGAAGGGGAAAAGCAGTGATACCTGCGAAAACGGATGATCGACTCGAACCGGAAACTTCACAGCGGCGGTTTGCCCAAAAAGGAAGAACGGTCATGACTCGACATAACATCCCGTTAGGCCGGATTCTGGGAATCCCGATAGGTTTGGATTACTCCTGGTTTGTGGTCTTCACGCTGTTCACCTGGATGCTGGCACGCAGTTACTTTCCCGCCGAGTTCAAGCACTGGCCGCTGCTGCTGTACTGGTTCATGGGTGCTGCGACGACCATCATGCTCTTTGTGAGCGTGCTGCTCCACGAACTGGGACACTCTGTGGTGGCGCAGCGGTACAAAATTCCTGTGCGCAGCATTACGCTTTTCCTCTTCGGGGGTGTGGCTCAGATTGGGACGGAACCGCCCAGCGCTATCGCCGAGTTTCTTATTGCTATGGCGGGCCCGCTCGTGAGCCTGGCACTGGCAATTTTTTTCTACGTGGTGACGCCGCTCGCAGCCGGAATGGAGCCGCTCTTTGGCCTAGTAAAGTACCTCGCTTACATAAACCTTGCTCTGGTGTTGTTCAACCTGATTCCCGGCTATCCACTCGACGGCGGACGCGTGTTCCGTGCCATAGTGTGGGCGATAACGAAAAACCTGCGCCGCGCGACCATCATCGCAGCAAATGTCGGACGGTTCTTCGCTTTCGGGTTTATTTTCTTCGGCGTCTGGCAGATGCTTACCGGCAACTTTGGCGGGGGGCTGTGGATCGTGATCGTCGGCTGGTTCCTTGACAACGCGGCTTCGGTCCAGGTGCATCAAGCGATGTTTCAGGTTCTGCTGACGGGCCATACGGTCTCGCAGGTCATGGGCAATCGTTGCACCGTCGTTCCCGCAAATCTGACGCTGCAGCAATTGGTGGATGAACACATCCTAAGTACCGGGCAGCGCTGTTTTCTCATTAACCAAAAGGATAACATCGTTGGTTTGACGACTTTGCATCGGATCAAGGCTGTGCCGCGTCCTGAATGGGCGACGACGAGTGTCTCCCAGATTATGCTTCCCATGGAACAGTTGAAACGCGTTGACACGGATACCGATCTATGGGCTGCACTCCAGAAGATGGACCGTAATGGAGTCAACCAGTTGCCCATTACCCGGGATAACCGGGTCATCGGTATGATAAGCCGGGAAGATGTCATCACTTTTCTACGCACGCTACAGGAATTGGGAACACTGCCGACGTGAAAACGGAAACTCGAGGACTATAATGAAACTATGAAAAGAAATCACGACACTGTTTCTGGATTTCGGCGGCGTCCTGCCCACTGACGGGTAAAACCATCATGCCCGCAAACGTGCGGCGATGAAATTCAAGCTGAACCTGGCCGAGATGGAGGAGCGCCACCACCTGACATTCGACACATACGAAGAGGGAAAACTGACGCCGAAACAATACTTGGACCGGGTCGTCTTCCACCAAAAGCGACCATTCACACGGACTCAGTTTCGGAACTTCATGTTTGCCCAGTCGAAACCACATCCGGAAATGATCGGGTTGGTCCGTAATCTCAAGACAGAATATGAATTGAAGATCGCCGTTGTAAGCAACGAAGCGAGAGAACTGAATGCGTATCGGATTCGTAAGTTCAAATTGAGCGAGTTTGTGGATTTTTTTATCTCCTCGTGCTTTGTCCACGTTCGTAAGCCAGACGCCGACATTTTTCGGCTTGCGCTGGATATCGCCAAGGTACCTGCCCGGCATGTGGTCTATATCGAGAATACCCCGATGTTCGTCCAGGTCGCGGAAGGGTTGGGGATTCGGAGCATTCTTCATACGGATTACAGGTCAACGTGCTCGAAATTGGCTGCGCTTGGATTAAAGAATAATGAAGGAGTCATCCATGGCACCAGCTGATCCGCGCATCCTTACGATCAATGGCGGCTCGTCGAGCATCAAGTTCGCACTCTATCATGTCGAAGAACCGCTTAAGCGAGGGCTTCATGGAAAGGTCGACCGCATCGGCCTGAGCGGAACCAATCTGACATTCAATGACCCGAACAGGAATCAACAGGAGAGCTGCGACGTCGCCGCCTCCGATCACAAGTCGGCGGCCAATTTCCTGATTGATTGGCTGGAGAAGCAGAATAGCTTCGAATCGGTCCGGGCGGTGGGACACCGGGTGGTCCACGGCATGAAACATACCGATCCGGAGATTGTCACACAAGACTTGCTGGATGAGCTGCATCGCATAAGCCCGAACGACCCGGACCACATGCCGCGCGAGATTGAACTTATCGAGACCTTCCGCCACCGCCATCCGAAACTGCCGCAGGTGGCTTGTTTCGACACGGCGTTTCACCAAACCATGCCGCGCGTGGCCAAGCTCCTTCCGATTCCACGGCGTTTCGACGCGAAGGGGATTCAGCGCTACGGCTTCCACGGTTTGTCTTATGCTTATCTGATGGAAGAACTCGTGCGTCTCGGCGATCCGGCCGCAACGACTGGCCGGGTGGTCCTCGCGCATCTCGGCAACGGCGCCAGCATGGCCGCAGTACGCGACGGCAAAAGCATCGACACGAGCATGGGCTTCACTCCGACGGCGGGATTGGTGATGAGCACGCGCTCCGGCGATTTGGATCCCGGCCTGGCGGCGTATCTCGCCCGAACCGAGGAGATGACGACAAAACAATTTTACGAAATGGTGAACCACAAGTCGGGGCTGCTGGGCGTTTCGGAGACCAGCTCGGACATGCGAGACCTGCTCGCTCATGAAAAGCAGGACGTGCGGGCGGCGGAAGCAGTGGACCTGTTCTGCTACCAGGCGAAAAAATGGATCGGATCCTTCGCTGCCGCGCTCGGCGGATTGGATACTCTCGTCTTCGCCGGCGGCATCGGAGAAAATGCGCCGGTCGTGCGCGCGCGCATCTGTGATGGGATGAGCTTCCTCGGCATTGAACTAAATGAGTCGCGCAATGCGGAGACTTCGGCTGTGATTTCCGCGGACGCGAGCCGGGTGATGGTCCGCGTGATTCGCACGGACGAAGAACTGATGATTGCGCGCTCGGTACACAGCGTACTCGGACCTGGCATGGTCGACTAGAAAAGGAATCTGGAACATGAACATTAAGAAGAATAGAAATGATTGCTAAGCGCCACGATGTCCCAAAACGAACGGTTGACGCGGTCCTGTGGCGGCTGCTTCAAATAACATTGCTGCTTCCGCTCATAATCTGGAATGCCCAGCGCGAGGCTGGTCGCAGCGCAACGAAAGGAGCTTTATGATGAATCATACTGGAGGATGGATGGGTGGCTGGAACGGCGGAGAGATGTGGGTGTGGATGGTGGTCGGACTGCTGGTGGTGATCCTACTGGCCGTCGGAATTAACAAGCTGTACAGGAGGAAAAATTAATGAGATCGCGAACCGTCGTGAAGTGAACTGTCAAGCAATGAAGGGAATCTATGCCGGTCGAATTGTTCACATACAAAACAATGAGTGAAGCTGCGGTTGCTCTGGAGCCTGACGACCAGGTGTTCCGACATAAGGAAGCCGCCCCCGCCGACGCAATAGGAACCGTGGCTTCTGTGAAGATCGCGATGAAAACGATTTCTGAAACATGCTGTCAACCGGCGACAGCGAACAAGAACGAAACTTAAAGAATGGAAGGACTACTACTATGCTGAACACAGCCAAAATACTGAAGGGCTACAAATTAAGCAGCCTCGACGGCGAAATAGGGAAGGTCAAGGAATTCTACTTCGATGACCGTCACTGGGCGATTCGCTATCTGGTCGCCGATACCGGAGGCTGGCTTACAGGCAGGCAGGTGTTGATATCCCCGTATGCGCTGGCCGCCGTGAATAAGGAAGAGCACTACATTTCTGTCAATTTGACGAAAAAGCAGATTGAGGACAGCCCATCTTTGGACAGCGACAAGCCAGTCTCGCAGCAATTCGAGGAATCCTACTATGGACATTTTGGATGGCCGCTGTATTGGGCCGGACCAAACATGTGGGGGCCTAATCCCTTCATCGTGCGTGACCGGGAAAAATGGAGCGGATCCACCAAAAGTGAAAAAGCGTGGAATCCCCATTTGCGCAGCACTCATGTGGTGAGTGGCTATCATGTTCAAGCTGCAGACGGCGAGGTTGGCCACGTCGAGGATTTAATCATCGATACACAGAACTGGTGGCCGGGAAACAAGTTGCTGGTTTCACCCCGATGGATCGAACGCGTTGATTGGAGCGAGTCGAAAGTCTTAGTCAACGTTCCGCGCGAGACCATCAAGGAATCTCCGGGATACACGTCGGAACTTCTGCTAACACGGGATTATGAGACCAGACTGCATCGGCATTACAATCGCAAGGGATACTGGGCCGATGAGCAGGCTGCCTTGGAGCATTCCCGTTGAAGCGAATGCGAAAAAGGACACGCTTACATGAGTGACCTGGTCGAGCGAAAAAGGCCGAGTGTGCGGCGGGCGGGACCCGCTCGCCGGCGGAAACTCTTGCGGCCTCCCGGCGTTCCTCGCACGAACCATGAAAGACCTGACCAGTTGCGAACGCGGAACCATGCAATCAGGGACAATTCACTCACGATCGTCCTGTTCACACTCTTTGTCGTGCTCAGCGTCTTCCTGCGTCAGCAGGACTCGGCGGAATCGAAGCCGGTCGAATCGAGCGACGAAACAACCGGGGAGGCGAACAAGTGAGCGAAAACGGTCTGCCGCGTTCTCAGCCTGAAATGAAAAGGAGAATTCAACCATGAAGACAAAAACTCTTTCCCCGGGACTGCTCCGCAAGGCGGATGCATACTGGCGCGCCGCCGTGGGAGTTTCAGGAGCGCAGCGCCCTTGAGCGGACCAAGCGTGCTTAGCCAGGAGACTCGCCGCGTCTGGGCGATACTTTGTCTCGCCGTCAAAAAGTTTTTGCAGATTGACGGGGTACAGTGGGCGGGATCGATCGCCTTCAATGCGTTCTTCTCGCTGTTCCCTTTGATGGTACTGCTCGTCACGATTGCCTCGTTCTTTGTTGACCGGGCAACGGCCGGTAAGGAGATCATTGCCTATATAAAAATGTACGTCCCGATAAGTGGTGAAATGCAACGTCACATTTTTGACACAATCGCCGGAGTGGTCAACGCGCGCGAGCAGTCGGGCGCGATTGCGTTTCTCATCCTGATCTGGGCCGCCATCCAGTGTTTCATTACGCTTATCTCTGCGACCAACCGTGCCTGGGGCACGACGATGGACAGTTGGTGGCGGCTGCCGCTGAAAAGTCTGGTGTTACTCGGCATTACGGCGGGTGCAGTCTTCTTCGGCATGGGAGTGCCGGTGCTTATGAGAATGACGGAGGGGTGGCTCCTTCCTATGGCTGATCTCCAATCCCGGGTGTATGGCCTGGCAAGCTTTTTCATCCCGTTGTTGGTGGTGTTTCTTGGCCTGAGTCTGTTTTACAGGCTGGCTCCGCGCCGGCCTGCGCGGTTTGCCCAAGTGTGGGCCGCAGCCCTGTTCGCCACGGTTCTCCTGGAGGCCGCCGCAAGTCTATTCGTGATATACCTCCAGAACTTCGCCACGTTAAACGCGGTGTACGGGGCATTCGGGGGGATCATGGCGTTGCTGCTGTGGATTTATATTTCCGGGTGCATCTTCATCTTCGGCGCGTGCCTGTGCGCCGCTCAGGCCGAGTGCCGTTCATCGCCGGCGGAGCCAACAGCGGCTTGCCCGGCAAAAGGAATTGAACCGTGAAGACAAAAATTCTTTCCACGGAACAGCCACACAAGACGGATGGCTGCCGCCGGGTGCGTTACATATTGAGTCTTAAAATTCAAAAGGAACATGATCATGAAAACCAAACAAGTCTCTAAAAGGGACATTGCTATGAAGGTGGAACACGAGGTTAAGAAGGACATCCCCGCGGAAACAATGGAGATTAATAAAACGGACAAGCCGCTGTCGCCCGATCTTCTTGGAAAGATAAACGCGTATTGGCGTGCGGCCAACTACCTCTCGGTCGGCCAGATTTATCTCTACGACAATCCGCTGCTGAAGCAGCCGCTGAAACTCTCACACGTCAAGCCGCTGGTTGTCGGACACTGGGGCACGACCCCGGGTCAGAACTTCATCTATGTGCATTTGAACCGCGTCATAAAAAAGTATGATCTGGATATGTTCTATATCGCGGGTCCCGGTCACGGCGGCCCGGCGATTGTGGGCAACGTTTATCTCGAAGGTACCTGGAGTGAAGTCTATCCGAACGTGACTCAGGACGAAGCCGGGCTGAAGAAGCTGTTCACGCAATTCTCATTTCCGGGCGGAATTTCCAGTCATGTCGCGCCGACCACTCCGGGCTCGATCCACGAAGGCGGCGAGCTGGGGTACTCGCTAAGTCATGCCTTTGGTGCCGCGTTCGACAACCCAGATCTCATCGTCGCCTGCGTCATTGGTGACGGCGAGGCGGAGACGGGTCCGCTGGCCACGGCGTGGCACTCCAACAAATTCCTCAATCCGATTACCGACGGCGCCGTGCTGCCGATCCTGCACCTCAATGGCTACAAGATCAGCAACCCGACCGTCCTCGCACGCATAGAGCATGAGGAATTGGAACAATTTCTGCGAGGTTGCGGTTGGACGCCCCACTTTGTGGAAGGCGATGAGCCGGAAGAGATGCATCAGCTCATGGCAGGCACTTTAGAAAAGGCCATCGAGGACATCCGGCATATCCAGAAGAATGCGCGGGACAAGAACAACACCACCCGGCCGCGCTGGCCGATGATCGTCCTGAGGTCACCCAAGGGCTGGACAGGGCCGAAGGTCGTCGATGGTCTGCAAGTCGAGGGCACGTTCCGAGCGCACCAGGTGCCGATACTTGTTGATGCCGAGCATCCCGATCACGTTAAACAGCTCGAAAGCTGGATGAAGAGTTACAAGCCAGAAGAACTGTTCGATAAGAACGGCAAACTTATGCCGGAGTTGGCAGAGCTGGCGCCTAAGGGCGACCGACGGATGGGTGCCAATCTGCATGCCAACGGAGGTGTTCTGCTGCGCGACCTGAGAATGCCGGATTTCCACGACCATGCGGTGAGTGTCCCTTCGCCCGGCGCCGTCAACGGCCAGGATACAGTCGTGCTCGGTAAGTTCCTGCGCGACGTAGAAAAGTTGAATCAGGACCAGCGCAATTTCCGTATCTTCGGACCCGATGAGACGCTCTCGAATCTTCTGGGTTCGGTCTTTGAAGTTACCAATCGTCAATGGGATGCACGGACGGTAAAGAACGATGAATTCCTCGCGCCCGACGGACGCGTACTCGACTCGATGCTCAGCGAGCACCAGTCGGAGGGTTGGTTGGAAGGATATCTTCTCACCGGACGGCACGGGTTGTTCAACTGCTACGAAGCCTTCATTCACATCGTCGACTCGATGTTCAACCAGCACGCCAAGTGGCTGAAGGTAACGTCGGAACTGCCATGGCGGCGGAAAATTGCGTCGCTAAACTATCTCCTCGCCTCACATGTCTGGCAGCAGGATCACAACGGCTTTACGCACCAGGACCCCGGCTTCATCGACCATGTTATAAACAAAAAGGCAGATATCGTGCGTGTTTATCTTCCGCCGGACGCGAATTGTCTGCTTTCGGTTGTCGATCACTGCTTGCGCAGCCGGCACTACGTGAACGTTGTAATTGCGGGAAAGCACCCGCTGCCTCAATGGCTGAACATGGATGCGGCGGTCGTACATTGCACGGAAGGAATCGGCATCTGGCAATGGGCCAGCAACGACCAGGGCGCCGAACCGGATGTGGTCATGGCTTGTTGTGGAGACACACCCACACTGGAGATATTGGCTGCCGTCTCCATACTTCAAAAACATCTGCCTGATCTAAAAATACGGGTGATCAATGTTGTTGATTTGATGAAGCTGCAGTCTGCGAGTGAGCACCCGCACGGGCTGAGCGAAGCGGATTTCGATTCGCTTTTTACCAAAGATAAACACATCATCTTTGGCTTCCATGGATACCCGTGGCTGATCCATCGCCTGACTTATCGAAGAACTAATCGCAACCTCCACGTCCGTGGTTACAAGGAGGAAGGTACGATAACGACTCCCTTTGATATGAGGGTACAGAATGATCTGGACCGTTTCCATCTGGTGCAGGATGTAGTCGATCGGCTTCCGCACCTGGGTTCCAAGGGAGCCTACCTGAAACAGATGATGCAGGACAAGCTAATCGAGCACAAACAGTACATCAACAAGCATGGCGAAGACATGCCGGAAATCCGGAACTGGATGTGGAGCGCGACAAACGCAGCCAAACCGGCATAGGCGGTACAGACGTTGGAAAGGATATTCACTTTTAGAATGACCTCAAACAAACATGAATGTCAACGAGGCTTTGTGGCTGCAGGAAGCCGGGCATATGTTAAGGAGATTTCACATGACCAAGACTAAGCACTGGAAAAAAATCCTGATCGCTGGACTGCTGTGGGCGACACTGCCCGGTCCGTTGCGGGCCCAGATGAACATGAACCCATACTTCACCGCGATCAATTATCCGCTTGAGAAACAGTCATTGATGTTGATGGCCCTACCGGATTTTCAATCGGCGCGCTACGGAAACGATTACTTGACCGGGATGCTCATGGCCGAGTACGGCATCACTCCGCGCTGGACGGTTGCCGTCATGGCCGAGGGCCAGAAGATTGCCGGTCTGCCCGTAACCTATGGCGGCCTGAGGTTCGGCACTTATTTCCATCTGTTCGGAGACGACCGTTGGCTGAACTTGACCCTTTACGGTGAATACGAGGATCTGAACGGGGCGGCCCTCTATAAAATGGAGGTATCGGGTTTTGGACCCGAAGACCTGACCGAGCCGCTCGCTCTCGCACGCAATACCCGGGCCCGTACCTTCGAGCAACGTGTGATACTCTATCATGACTGGGATCGGCTGAACGCGACTTTCAATTTCATCAGAGAAACCTCTCTCCAGGCACCCTACGGAAACGATTATGGGTACGCTCTGGGACTGTTTGTAAAGCCTTCCTGGATGAGCGGATCGATGGCAGGGATGAGTGGTATGACTGAGCCTCCGGCATTTTCCATGAGCCGCCTGGGCTATGGCCTGGAGATGATCGGAGCGCTGGGTGATAACAGGCGGTTCGGGTTCGACTGGAACGCCCAACAGCAATACGTTGGTGCAGTTCTCACCTATGCCATATCTTCCCGATGGTCGGTGCATCTTGAACCGGCGTTTGGACTCTCCGACGTCAGCGATCCGTTTATGTTGCGCATGGGGCTGGTGTACATGTTCGGGCTTTCCACTTCCAAAGCGACCGAGATGGGCGAATGAACATTTTCAAATCTACGAAAGTTTACACCTCAATCCCGGTGCGCTGCCGATCGATTAGCTTCGGCAATGTGCTTGCCGGATTGAGCCAATCACAAAGGAGAATGTAATGAAGATTCAAATTAACACAGACCACAATATAGTGGGTCACCAGGCGCTGATTGACGAGGTCAGCGGGAAAGTAGAGAGTGCCCTGAGCCGATTCAGCACTCACATCACGCAAGTGGAAGTCCATTTGAGCGACCAGACAAGCCATAGGAACAGCCCCAGCGACAAGCGCTGCATGATGGAAGCCCGCCTCGAAGGACGACAGCCAATTGCAGTCACTCACGAGGCACCAACTTTGGACCAGGCCATCGACGGCGCTTCTTATAAGTTGGCCAAATTGATAGAGAGCACTCTCGGACGGGAGCACGACCAGAAGAGACATAGGACCGACCCGCCTCCACGCGGGCCGATCAATAATTGACAGAATTGCGGAGGTATTAGAGATTAATTTGCCGGCGACAAGGGTCTGCTCGCGGTGGATGAGAGTAATCCAATTCACCTTTCACTTCACTATTTCAAATAATTCTGCATACTCAGTAATTAACACTCGATGCTTCAGCTAATCGAACAGCGGCCTGGCTGACCTAGAGATGTAGCTCTCTTTTTCATCCCTTTGGGCTATTGTCTTGTTTTAGGGATGATTTTATAATCCAACGATGCATGGGAACCAAAGAGCCGAATAATATCCTTGAGTTTCCACTGTCCGGTTGACAGATGAACATTTGGTGTCCGGCGAAATTAATTTCAGCAAGATCTATCAATCGTAGGAACGGCAAAAACATTTTGAGAGATAAGGTGCCATGAAGAAAGAAGAAGTGCAATCTCGTCGGAAGGTCCTTCCGAAATCTCCCACGGATATTCAGGGATTGGACGAAATCACCGGCGGGGGATTACCGAAAGGGAGACCGACGCTTGTATGTGGCGGTCCCGGTTGCGGAAAGACCCTCTTTGCCATGGAGTTTCTCGTCCGGGGGGCAACGGAGTTCAATGAACCGGGCGTCTTCATATCGTTCGAGGAAACAGAGGAAGAACTCACGGCAAACGTTGCTTCGCTGGGGTTCGATCTGGACAGCCTTAGGAAGCGGAAGAAGATCTGGCTCGAGCACATCCACGTTGAACGGAGTGAAGTCGAACAGAGTGGTGAATACGATTTGGAAGGCTTGTTCATCAGGATCCACGAGGCGATTGAGAGCATCGGCGCCAAGCGCATCGTGCTGGATACACTGGAATCACTCTTTTCAGGTTTGCCAAACCCCCTTATACTCCGTTCTGAGCTGCGCCGGTTATTGCACTGGCTGAAAAAGAAGGGCGTAACGACAGTAGTTACCGCTGAGCGGGGCGATGGTACGTTAACGCGTCAGGGCCTCGAAGAGTACGTCTCCGACTGCGTCATTCTGCTCGATCATCGCGTGACCGATGAGTCATCCATACGACGGTTGCGAATTGTCAAATATCGCGGCTCGACGCACGGTACAAACGAGTATCCCTTCCTCATCGATGAGGATGGTTTTTCCGTTCTGCCTGTTACTTCCCTCGGACTGAATTACTCTTCGTCCCGCGAGCGAATTTCCAGCGGAATTCCGCGTCTCGACACAATGCTCTCCGGTAAAGGTTACTTTCGCGGCAGTACGGTGCTTGTCTCAGGCACCGCCGGTACCGGCAAGACGAGCATGGCCGCGCAATTTGTCGAAGCGGCTTGCAAGAGGGGAGAACGAGTCCTCTTTTTTACTTTCGAAGAATCGCCCAGTCAGCTTATCCGCAATATGCGTTCGATCGGAATAAGTCTGGAACCGTGGGAAAAAAGGGGTTTGCTTCAGTTCCAGGCGACTCGTCCCACGCACTATGGTCTGGAGACTCATCTCACGACGAGTATTAAAATGATAAATAAACTCAAACCCAGCGTCGTTATCCTCGACCCTATCAATGCGTTCGTGCTGGGAGACAACCAGACTGAAGTCAAGACAATGTTGCTTCGCTTGGTGGATTTTTTGAAGATGAAGGGGATCACCGCGTTCTTCACAAGTCTCACTTCCGCCGGCGATACCATGGAGAATACCGATGTTTACATCTCATCCCTGATAGATACATGGCTGCTTCTGCGTGATATCGAAATTGGAGGTGAGCGCGACAGGGGACTGTATGTGCTCAAATCCCGCGGCATGGAACACTCCAACCAGATCCGCGAGTTCAGGCTGACAAACCGGGGCATCGATCTGCTCGATGTCTATGTCGGTGCGGAAGGCGTATTGACGGGCTCGGCGCGATTATCACAGGAGACGAAAGACGATGCGGAACAATTATTGCACAAGCAGAATATCGAACGCAAACAATTTGAATTGGAGCGGAAGCGTGAGGCAATGGAAGCTCAGATTGTGATGCTGCGATCCGAATTTGAAGCCGAAGAATCGGAAGCGCTCAAAGTTATCGAGATTGAAAAAACGAGGAATGAACGGTTCGCTCAGGACAAGTCAAAAATGGCTAAGAGTCGGAAAGCTGACGCCAATACAAAGACAACCGGAACAAAGTAGAGCAAGACAAATATTCAAAGGGACTCATGTGAAGATCAAACATGAAAAATCGAAAGCCAGACGGTCGAAGACTTCCGACGGGTCGGGCCATCGACGACTCGTCGAGCGAAGAAAACGGGCGGTCAAATCAGGAAGCGACAAATGGATCTTGCGCTTGTATGTTGCCGGCCAGACTAACAAAGCCGTCACCGCACTCAACAATCTCAAATTGATTTGTGAGGAGCAGTTGAAGGACAGATACCATATTGAAGTCATTGACCTTTTGAAGAATCCAAAGCTTGCGCGAGATAACCAAATCCTCGCGGTCCCGACATTAGTGCGCAAACTGCCCCTTCCGGTGAGGAACATCATCGGCGATCTTTCTGATAAAGAGCGAGTGCTGGTTGGGTTAGATCTCATAGAACGCAGTGCGCTTTTGGGGAAGCAATAATCCGCCAGGTCGGATAAGAATTGAAGTCCAAAGAAAACACAACAAAGGAGAAGGTTATGAGTAAAGGTCAGGACCGTAAAAAGAATTCCAAAAAAGAACCGGCAAAAACCAAGAAAGAAAAAAAAGCGGCCAAGCAGGAGAAGAAAAACGAAAAGAATGACCGCGGGCTCCTCAACGAATAAGACAGCCGCAAGTTTGGGTTGGGACGACCCGTTTGAGAACAGAGAGCCGCCGGACGGGGTGGTGACCCGGTTCGACAATGGCTGAACCTGAGAGGCGGTGACGTCATCGGGGGGAGTCTGACTCGCAAAGCGAGGCGGGCGAAACGACGATCTCACTTCACCAAATTGCAGTTTATCCGAATTGTTTGCCTGGTGACTAAAAGAGAGCGCTTCTACGCCTGCGGCGGATTGCAGTGCCGATTGCCGTAAGCAGATTGAACTTTTGATTCCATAGAAGTTGAATCTGCATTCGCATAAGCAGGGGTACTACTGGTAATTTACCTCGGCTTCTTCTAAGTTAATTAATGCCCGCTTGTGCAGGTGTCCGAAAGTAGTGTGATTTATAGATGAAAGGAGCTATGAAGAAGAATACCTTTCCTAAAGGACCTCCGATGAGAAAAAAGAAAATTACTGCTGAAACACCCTCCCTAGATAATTCGTTCTATGTAGTCGGCATCGGCGCATCCGCAGGCGGCCTGGATGCCCTCGAAAGATTTTTCGGAAATTTGCCTGATGGTTCCGGCATGGCCTTTATTGTCGTATCGCATCTGGATCCGAACCATGTAAGCATTATGCCTGAACTGATTCAAAAATCAACTAAGATGCAATTGTTTCAGGCTAAAGACGGGATGGTGGTTGAGCCGAATCATGTTTATGTTGCACCGGCTAATTGGGATTTAGCAATACTTCACGGGACAATCCAACTGATAGAACCCCTCGAGGCACACGGGTTCCGGCTTCCGATTGATTTTTTCTTCAAATCCCTGTCCGCGGATTCGGGTGAAAAAGCTATTTGTATTATCCTCTCCGGCATGGCTTCTGACGGTACTGCGGGGTTAAAAGCAGTGAAGAGTGAATTAGGAATGGTAATGGTTCAGGATCCGCAGTCGGCCAAATTCGACGGGATGCCAAGCAGCGCCATAAAAACCGGATTGGCCGATTACATCCTTCCGCCCGAAGAAATGCCGGACCAGTTGATTAGATACACCTCCCGAAAAGTCAAAGGCGTTTTATTAGAAAGAGAAATTACCGACGGTAAAATTCCGGATGCATTTCAAAAGATTTTTATACTTCTCAGAACTCACACCGGCCACGACTTTTCGCTTTACAAACAGAATACGATCTACCGTCGCGTAGAGAGAAGAATGAATATTTCTCAGCTGGATAATCTTCCGAGTTATATCCGGCTGCTTCAGGAGGACCTTGCGGAAATTGACAACCTGTTTAAGGAACTTCTGATCGGAGTGACAACGTTTTTCAGGGATCCGGAATCGTTCGAGAAATTGAAGAAGGTGATGCTGGAGCTGGTAAAAAGCAAACCGGATAACGGCCAGATAAGAATTTGGGTGCCGGGATGTTCTACCGGTGAAGAAGCGTACTCCGTCGCAATTATACTGCGGGAATGCATGAATGAAGCGAAGAAAAGCTTCAACGTGCAGATATTCGCCACGGATATTGACAGTAATGCCATTGAAAAAGCGCGCATCGGTTCATTTTCGGGAATTGTGTCGGATGTCGGTAAGGAGCGTTTGAACCGCTTCTTTACTTCCGAGGGGAATCTGTTTCATATTCGAAAAGAAATCAGAGAGATGCTGGTATTTGCCCCGCAAAGCGTCATTAAAGATCCGCCATTCACAAAACTCGATCTGATCTCCTGCCGCAACCTTTTAATTTATTTGAACGGCGATCTGCAGAAGAAAGTAATTCCCCTGTTCCACTATAGTCTCCTGCCTAACGGGATACTATTTCTCGGTTCATCGGAAACCATAAGCGGGTTTGTCGATTTGTTTTCGATGCTGGATAACAAATGGAAGATCTACAAGAGGAGAGACTCCATTTATTCGGCACAACCTTTTATCGAGTTCCCGGTGTCGCGATCGAAAGGGAAAGCCTATGAGGCAGTCATGAACAAGAGCGAAGTCAAGAACATTACCCAGTTGGCCGAGAGGATCATCCTGGAAAGCTACTCACCCAATTGCGTGATAGTAACCGAAACGGGAGAAATAGTTTATATTCATGGAAGAACGGGCAAATACCTGGAACTTACCAACGGCGAAGCGAAAATGAACATTTTTGAAATGGCACGCGAAGGGTTGCAGCAGGAACTTCCGGCATTGATTAGAAAGGTGTCATCGAGCAAGAGGTCGTTAACCACCGAAGGGATAAAGGTGAAATCTAACGGCACCACCCAGTTGATAAATCTTACGGTTAAGCCGATCAAAGAACCGGCGGTAATGCGGGGTTCCTTGTTGATCATTTTTGAGGAAGTGAAGCCTCCCCCAAAAGCCTCGACTTCCAGGACGTTCCGTTATGAAAAGAAATCCCAAAAGATCATCAAGGAACTCGAGCGCGAATTAAAATCCACTAAAGAGAATTTACGGTCGACCATTGAAGAATTGGAGACGTCCAATGAGGAACTCAAATCAACCAACGAAGAGATGCAATCGACGAACGAGGAGATGCAGAGTTCGAACGAAGAATTGGAGACCTCCAAGGAAGAGTTGCAGTCGCTAAACGAGGAATTAATTACGGTGAACACCGAGCTGCAGAACAAGAATGATGAGTTATCGGTCGTAAATAATGATATGAAGAACCTGCTGGAGGGCATTGATATCCCGACCATCTTCCTGGATAATAATTTATTCATCAAGAGATTTACGTTTCACGCAACAAAGGTCGTGAACCTGATGTCTTCCGACATCGGAAGACCGATAAACCACATAGCCACGAATCTCAAATACGACAAGTTTATCGAGGATGCGAAGGAAGTCTTGAGGACCCTTGTTTATAAAGAGGTTGAGTTGCAGACCAACGACGGTGTATGGTATCAAATGCGGATATTGCCTTACCGGACAACTGGCAACGTTATAGACGGCGTTGTCATTACGTTTTCGGATATCAACAGGCTGAAGACCGCTTATGATGAGATCAATAAGTTGAACAAGGGTATCCGGCTCGCGCGTGAGTATGCCGACAATATTATTGATACGGTAAGGGAGTCGCTTCTTATTCTCGATAAAGATTTGAAAGTCCTTTCGGCTAACCGGTCTTTTTATAAAATGTTCAATACCGTCAGCGAACAAACCGTCGACAGGTTCATATACGAACTTGACAGCAGGAAGTGGGAGATACCCCAACTGCGGGAGCTTCTTGAGCAAATAATTCCCCAACGCAATGTGTTTGAGGATTTTGAGGTCGAATACGATCTTGCGGATGCAGGCAAGAAGCAATTGATTTTGAATGCCCGCCAGATATTTCATGGAGAGAAAGAGACTAGACTCATCCTTCTTGCAATAAGTGTTAAAGCATAAATGAAGAGGTTCCAGAAAATGAAACGTGCTAAAAAGGAATCAGAGAAAGCCATCAATAAGAAAGTGAAGAGGACAATCGAGCCCAAAGCCGGAAAACCTGCTGGTAAAAAAGCAGAAGATGTTAACAAACTGGTGGAATTGCTTCAGATTCATCAAATCGAACTTGAGCATCAAAACCAGGAACTTAGAATTGCGCAGGAAGAGCTGGAAGTATCGAGAATTAAATATGTAAACCTCTTCGATTTTTCGCCGATTCCCTACTTTACTCTGGACACGGACGGCGTAATCAGGGAGGTGAATTTAAGCGCCAGTAAAATGTTTGGAGTTGAACGTGGCAAATTAATTGGCAAGAGGTTTACTGCTTATATCCCCCCGGGCGAAGGGGATACGTTCAAATCTTTTATTGACGCTGTTTTTAACTCTCCCGAAAAGCATTCTCTCGAATTGAAGGTGATAAATAAAGATAAACGCGTATGCCACGTTCTACTGGAAGGTTTGGAGTTAAACGATACGCTGGAACAGGGTCGTAAATGCCAGGTTGCGTTAATCGATTTGACGGAATACAAAAAAGTGGAAGATGTTTAAAAGGCGTACTCCGAAGAACTTAAAATACTAAACGCCACCAAAGATAAAATCTTCTCGATCATTGTGCATGATTTGAGAAGCCCTTTCCAGTCTTTGCTGAGCTCTTCGGAAGTCCTTGCAACTCAAATTGAAAGTCTATCGCAAGAAGATATAATATCGCTTAGCAAGGGGTTAAATGATAATTTGATAAATCTTCCTGGTCTGATTGAAGAGTCGATTAGAGAACTCGCCACAACTCCCTTCTCTTAACAAGAAAAGGGCTACAAATAGGTAGTGTTTACAAAAGGCCAAAGCCCATTTTCCCGGAGGGAGGCCGCCTAAAACGCTCATCTCGCTAACTTTTATGAAGCGGCGATAGATGCCGCTTCATCAATTAGCGAATGACTCCATTCCATCAGCCTGCCCAAGCGATGTAGTCCCTTTTTCATTCCTTTGCCTTACTGTGCACTCCTGAACTTCTTCATATCATATAATAGAATTAAAAGTTGCCGTTTATTCATGAATACATAGGATCGTTTTACTTATCAATGGATCGACGATCAATAGCACAATTGACGTTTTTGATGGAGACGGCTTATTGGGAAAGAGAAATTGCTGAATGGATACTCTTAGATATTGAAAGATGTAACTGAAATGAAAGAGAAAAGTTCGGAGCACTCGGAAGATCAACACCACGAGGCGGAAATTGTCACCGAAACATTTTCAGAGGCTGCCCCCGATTCAATATTCAACAGGTTCTTCCTGGAAGTATCTTCGCTTGCAACATTTACCTTACGCTTTTTCAAGGAAGTGTTTAAACCGCCGTATGAGTTTAATGAGCTGATCAGCCAGTCGTTTCTGATCGGTTACAAGTCTGTTTCCTTGGTGGGTATTACGGCGTTCATAATGGGGCTCGTGCTTACCATCCAGTCAAGACCCACGCTGGCAAAGTTTGGAGCGGAATCGTGGCTCCCTGCGATGGTGGCAGTGTCAATTATACGGGAAATCGGCCCGGCGATAACCGCACTGATCTTCGCCGGAAAGGTTGGATCGGGAATCGGAGCGGAGCTGGCGTCAATGAATGTGACCGAACAAATCGATGCGATGCAGGTTTCAGGCACCAACCCGTTCAAGTTCCTCGTTGTCACGCGTGTACTCGCTGCAACACTGATGCTCCCGCTCCTGGTGGTTTTGGCCGATGCCTTTGGTTTGTTTGGCTCATTTGTCGGCGTGAACGTGCATGGGCATGTGAGCACCTATTTATTCTTTTCGCAGGTGTTTCAGAGTCTTCAATTCCAGGATTTGTTCCCGGCGGTCGTCAAAACGTTTTTCTTCGGATTCGCAGTTGGAATAATAGGAAGTTATAAAGGATATAATTCAAGTGAAGGAACTGAAGGAGTCGGGAAAGCGGCTAATTCAGCAGTGGTGTTCGCGTCGCTGATGATCTTTATTATCGATATGGTAGCGGTGCAAATTACAAGTCTGTTTCAATCCTAGATCGGGCAACGTCACAAATGACAACTGATACGCGCGCCATAGAAATCGGACACGACAACAAACAGGGCGGTCTTGCTGTCGTTGAGATGGAACATGTTAAGAAGTCTTTCGGGAACAATCATGTACTGCGGGATATTAATCTGGTGGTACATAAAGGAGAAAGCCTCGTTATACTTGGGCAATCAGGAACGGGCAAATCGGTACTCATAAAATGCATCGTCGGATTAGTCGACCCCGATGATGGTAAGCTCGTGATACTCGGGCAGGATGTTTCCGAACTCAAGAGTAAGGAGCTTATCGAATTGCGCAAGAAGATAGGCTTCCTTTTTCAAAGTGGTGCCCTCTATGATTCGATGACGGTGAGGGAAAATCTTGAATTCCCGCTTAGGAGACAGATACGTTCAACACCCAAAGAGACAATAGACTCGCTGGTAAAAGAGGCGATGCGAAATGTAGGGCTTGCTGAATCGATCGATATGACGCCATCAGAACTCTCCGGGGGGATGCGTAAAAGGCTTGGATTAGCCCGAACGCTGATTTTAAAACCCGAGATCATGCTCTATGATGAACCTACAACCGGACTTGATCCCATAACATCGAAAGAAATAAGCAGCCTCATCCTGGAGGTGCAGAAAATATATGACACATCTTCCGTAATTATCACGCACGACATTGACTGCGCCAGGCGCACGGCAAACAGGATCATAGTGCTTAAGGATGGAATATGCGCTGCAGAAGGATCGTATGCCGACCTCGCGAAGTCGGAAGACGCGTGGATAAGGTCGTTCTTTGAATAATACATCGGACAAACTGTATGAGCAGATAAGATGAAAAAAGATACCGGTAATAAGATCAAGCTGGGAATATTTATTTCCCTTGGAATAGGGGCGTTCATTCTGGGAATATATTTTATCGGCCAGAG
This sequence comes from Bacteroidota bacterium, assembly GCA_021811615.1. Lineage (GTDB taxonomy): Bacteria > Bacteroidota > Ignavibacteria > Kryptoniales > JAKASW01 > JAKASW01. Next base: position 1,484 of record JAJZNW010000122.1, on the reverse strand, counting down.
GCAGCAATTATTCAGGAGCACGTTTCACGTAAGCGGAGTGTTCCAGGATGTCGGCGGACTCCAGGAAGGTAATAACGTGCGGCTGTCCGGAATAAATGTGGGGACGGTGGAAAACATCAGTATGGTCAGCGATACTTCCGTCAGAGTAGATATGCTGATTGACGAAAGCACCCGGAAGTTCATAAAGAAAGATGCGGTCGCGAAAATCGGCACTGAGGGACTCATGGGGAATAGGATTGTAATCATAACCCCCGGGACAGGAGGAAAAGCGGAAATTGAAGACAACGATACCGTCAAAACAGTCCAGCCGATCAACCTGGATGAAATTCTGACATCACTGAAAAACACCATCGATAATACATCCAATATCACAAGCGATTTGTCCAGGATTACAGGCAATATACAATCAGGTAAAGGAACGATAGGAAGGCTGTTGATGGATCCCTCCCTGGCGCAAAATGTCGAATCTACGCTGATCAATTTGAACGAAGGTTCAGTCGACCTGAAGCAAGGCCTGTCAGGGCTAAACATTCTCATAGGTGATGCGCAAAGCGGCTTCGCGCAAAATTTCGATTCCACGTTGATTAATTTAAAAGAAAGTTCAGCCAATCTAAGGCAGGGTTCAGTAGGACTAAGAAGTCTTATAGAAGATGCAAGGGGTAGCGTCGGGCAAAATTTCGATTCTACGCTCATTAATTTAAAAGAGGGTACAGCCGGGTTTAAAATACTTATGGATAAGGCGAAAAGAAGCTGGCTGCTATGGGGGTTTTGATATGTAAAGAAGTCTGTCTCCTCCCTTCACTCTGTCTTGGGACATACTTCATCGAGGGGCGAAGTCTATTCAATCCCCCGCTAGTGGGGCCATGTAAGTAAAATCAAAAGGAGGGAATATCCATGATAAAAGGGATCTCGATCGCAATCCTTGCCGGCGGCATTATTCTTCTGATATTAGGCGTCAATGCGTATAACTCGTCCAGCTCGGACATCTCCCGGTTCTTCACCGGCTCAGCCACAGATAAGTCCGTATGGCTGTTAGTAGGCGGCGCTGTCACGACCGTTCTTGGGCTGGTGGGTTTTCTGCGTGGGGAAAAAAAAGCCTGAAAGAGGTGTCTTGAGTCTATGCCGGTGCATTGCAGGCTGCCCGGCTGCGTGCAATTGCCGTTGGGTTGTTCTCTTCTCAGTTCAAGTAGACCGACTTAATTCCATGTTTTGATCTCACCGGGTTGGATACCCCGAGGCTTGCGGCATCGTCATCCCCACATATTCAGTAGTCAAGAATTGCCCCTCCATGTGACCAAATGACCGTTTGGCCGTGACAAAGAGATGTAGCTCCCTTTTCATCCCTTGGAGGCATTCCCTGCCGACGCAATCGGGCGTATACTTCAGCTACGATAATTTGGGCCGGATCCGGAAATCCGGAATGCCTCTTAAAAGTGAGCGCGCATCAACTTTCGAGCCACAGGTTTAGCACCGTGATACGTACT
>JAJZNW010000107.1 GCA_021811615.1 Bacteroidota bacterium | reverse complement strand
TGAGCGGGGTTAAGAGTTGACGCAAGAGGGTCATCAGACACGAGAGCTGCTCCCGCGCCTCCCATGGCATTCGCCTCCGCGGATAGCGGGTAACTAAGATCCTGATAGAACTGCGCCTCGCTACGTAATGCAGTCGCAAACGTTAGTGCTAGAATTGTAACCAGAGTCCTTCTGTATCTCATCTCCGTATCCTCCCTTTTCAATGAACCGCAAGCTTGCGGAACTGTTTAAATGGCGCCTTTCAGACATTGCTCAAATGTCTCTGGACTTGCCGCCTACTTCGTTATCGGTAGCTAAGGGATACGGCGATACTCTTCCGTGTATTTGTATTTCTCTTCCGAATTCTTCTTCATCTTTCGCTCTCCTCTTTTTTCCCTTGGAACCAACGCTCCGTATGCGTTATCGCTCTAAGGCTTCGCCTTCCCATCCGAATGTGCTCCGGCGCTGCAAGTGATGTCTGGATTATATGCCCCCCCATTACAAAGTCAATGCATCTATCGCGATTTTCTTTCGTGGACTCGGTCCGCACCCAAATGCTAGAGACTTACTCAGGCGAACCGCTATCGATGTCTCGCTCTGGTCGCCGGAGCCAACGTCAACCTGGACGTTACTGAAAGATTGTGCATAGCCGGCTGTGGAAATAACCATGAGAATGCACAGCGCCATAAGACGGTTCTTTAGATGCCTCATTTTTCGTCCTTTCTGTAACTCCGTTTCTTGCAGATAGTTGTTCATGCGTTCCCCCGAACGCTTGAGTTCCCGTCTATACCCCCAACCTTCTTGGCATATTATGTCCTTGGTCTCACTCTCCTTTCTGTGGTCTGTCTTCCGGAAGTCTATTTTTCTTAATCTCCGATTTCTTTCTCTTTATTCTGAGCGTGCAGAACGCAATGATCGAAGTCTTCTTCCTCGGACTCCTTTGCCTGATCGAGGAATCATTTGACTACCAGGGTCAGGCTTTCGAACGGCTCCCACTTGAAACCAATACCGGTTGTGTTACCGCTACTAGGACCGACGATCTCCCCATTAGCTTCACTGAAATCAAAATGAAGGTCCAGATGATCCAAGAGGAAGGATGCGATGGTATCGTCTGCACTTATCGCATCTGTAAATATCAGTCCCTTTATGAGCCCGTCGAGTCTCACACCGCCTCCGAACGTTGTGTACGTCGGGATCTCGGGACCCGTTGCTGACCCTGCACGGAAGTAAAGGAATTGGCCGATCTCGACCTGCCATCCTTTTCCGATGCTGACGCTGCCGGTTGGCCTGCCCGTAAAAAGGTTGTCGAAGACTTTGAAACTGCCAAGCCCTTGATCGTACGCGCTTGTGTTAGTGCCGTTGAAGACGAGTGGCGCGTCGACTTGTCTGATCCATGTAATCGACAACCAATTCCATCGATGCCCTGCCACGGATGCCTCCAGTCCGAATTGAAAATTCCAGCCGAGATCGCCTTCCCGAGGAAGACCCGGTAAACCACCGGGCGCGTAGTTTCCAAAATTTCTTTCCGAATAACCAAATGTCAGGTTAAGTATGGGTGTGGCACCAATAATAGAGCGCGTGAAACTACCATCCGAATTCAGAATAATGTTCGCAACCGGTATTTGAAGTAGTGCTCCCCAATCGGGTGTATAAGTAGATTTGTAGTAACCCCGGAACTGACCCGTTTCTTCTGTCGTGGCCCAATTCAAAGTATACCCAAGGCCCAACTTTACGAAGTAATCCACCCCCAGCGCGACCGTTACTCCATTCGCTGCGTTTGTTGTGACACTGTTTGCAAGAAGGGTTGCCCAATTGGGATATGTGTAATTAGGATTAGAGTACCCAACTCCGACTCCGATTTTAGCAGGCAACCCGTTCCATAACCTATTTAGGTCCATTCCGGCGTTGACCGCGAATGCATCAAGCTGATTCGGGATCGGCGGCATGTAGGAGGCACCCAACATTCCGTGCAAGCTGAACAGACCAAGTTCTGCCGGATTAGCGATAACTGCGAGGGCATTGTCAGACACGAAGGAAACTCCGGCGCCTCCCATGCCATTTGTTTCGGCTGATACCTGTGAGTAAAGTGAAACTTGAGAAGGATAGAGGGCGTTTTGAGACCATCCCCTTCCGACCATACCAAAGACCGTTGCTAAAATAACGGCCGTTGTTCTTCTCAATCTCATCTCCTTATCCTCCCTTTCCAATGAACCGAAATTTGCGGTACTGTTTACATGGTGCCGTCCGGACATTGCTCAAATGTCTCTGGACCGGTCGCCTGGTTCGTTATCGGTAAGCTAAGGAATACGGTGATACCTTTCCGTGTATTTGTGTTTCTCTTCCGAATTCTTTTTCATCTTTCGCTCTCCTCTTTTTTCCCTTGGAACCAACGCTCCGCTTGCGTTATCGCTCTAAGGCTTCGCCTTCCCATCCGAATGTGCTCCGGCGCTGCAAGTGATGTCTGGATTATATGCCCCCCCATTACAAAGTCAATGCATCTATCGCGATTTTCTTTCGTGGACTCGGTCCGCACCCAAATGCTAGAGACTTACTCAGGCGAACCGCTATCGATGTCTCGCTCTGGTCGCTAGAACTCCCGTCTACAACAATATTATTGAAAGACTGTGCATAGCTTGCTGTGGCAACCACAACAAGCGTGCACAATACCGCCAAGTTATTCCTCAAGGAAATCATCATTTTTCTCCTTTCTCAAACTCCGTTCTTTAGAAGAAGTTATTTATCCGTTCCGCGGACCGCGTAAAGTCCAGATCATACCCTGCCTTCCCGATGGGGGTCCCTCTGCTTTCCGCCTCGTCCTCCCATCTGGAGTATAAACACAGCGCCCGTTTTGTGCTGACTATTGAAAGCCTTTGCATCTCGTCACCACCCGCTCCGCTTTTGTTCCGTGATTAGCAACTTTGTTTTGGCAATTTCCGCTACGTGACCATTTGTTGTGGTGAAACCAAACCGAGGGGACGTAATCTTTTGCGCACTTCGACACCTGATCATCACCTGAGGACTAGAGTCACGCTTTCGAACCCTTCTCCTCCAGTACCGTACCAATTTGTCCGTCCAATGCCTATCATCTGCTGAGGATTGCTGCTGTAGTCAAACCGCAGATCGACATGGTCCAAAGCGAACTTCACGATGCCTGTCTCAAAGTTTATTAAATGCAAGAATACAAGGGTCTTGACAAGCCCATCCAGTGCTACACCCCAACCGCTAGTCTTGTAAGTAGAAACTAAGGCACCTGTTGCCGAGCCTCCTCTAAAGTAGATGAACTGACCCAATTGGATTTGCCATCCTTTTTCAATACTAACGTCACCAGTGGGGCGCCCCTCCAAGAGGTTGTTGTAAAGTTGCACTTTACCCAATCCGCGGTTATAAATACGAGTCCGACCTACCGCCGAGGCAAGCGGCGAATCGGCCTGCCTCAACCAGAAGAATGACAGCAATTTCCAGCGATGCCCAGCGACTAGCTTTTCGAGTCCGAGTTCAAAGTTCCATCCTAAATCGCCTTCGCGAGGAAGAATCGCATATCCGTAAGGCATATAGTTCGCCACGTTTCTCTCAGAGTATCCAAAGGTTAAGTTGAAAAGAGGAGAAACGTTTGATGCGAAACCTACAAGATGTCGATTGGTTTGGGAAACCAGGCGCGTAATCGGGACTTGAAGCATTGCCCCCCAATCGGGTGCATAAGTAGAGTTATAATACGCATCAACGCCTTTGGTATTCACCCACTTCAGCGTGTACCCGAATCCTAATCTTACAGTGCAGTCCACTCCCAAGGCAAACGTCACAGCATCAGTACCGTCGGTTTGAAGGTTGCCGGTGAGATTTTCGCCTGGTTCAGGATATGAATAATCGAGATTCGAATACCCTACTCCAACACTGAACTTCAACGGCAATGCCCGCCAGTAACGATTTAGCGTCGTTCCTCCTTCAACGGCAAATGCATTCAGTTGTGCTGGAACGTCGGGCATGTAACTCGCGCTCAGCACTCCGTGCAAGCTGAATAAGCCAAGCTCTGCCGGATTCGCGATTGTTGCAAGAGCGTTATCTGAAACAAATGACACCCCGGCACCACCCATCGCGTTTGTCTCAGCTGACACCTGGGGATAAAGGGAGACCTGTGCCTGACTCTCCACTGTTGTTGCAAACGTTACTGTTGCAATGAATAGTACGATTGTTCTTCTGTATCTCATCTCCGTATCCTCCCATTCCAATGAACCGCAATTCTGCAGTGCTGTTTACATGGCGCCGTCCGGACATTGCTCAAATGTCTCTGGACCGGTCGCCTGGTTCGTTATCGGTAAGCTAACGGATACGGTGATACTCTTCCGTTTATTTGTAATTCTCTTCCGAATTCTTTTTCATCTTTCGCTCTCCTCTTTCTTCCCTCGAAACCAACGCTCCGTGGCTCCGACTGCAATTTCGAAAGTGCTGGAGCATCACCGATGATGCTTGGACAGTATTCTCCCCGTCTCTGAAAGTCAAGGCAGCGGCTGGATTAGCAGGCCCGGCAGAAGGTCGCCTTCTGCTTATGCAATGGCGAAGTAGAAGGCGACCTTCAACTCAGAACCGACCTTCAGCTCAGAACCTGAACTCTTCCCCTTCTCTCGCCGCGCAAAGCTCGAAAGTGTATTTCATCTTCTTCATCTCTTTGCGGCATTTTGCCAGGACGGTATCGATAGCCTTGTCGTCGAGGACCGGATCATAGTGGAACAGACAGAGCTTCTTCACACCTGCATCTGCCGCGACACGCAGCGTGTAGAGATAGTGCGAGTGGCCCCATCCGATATGATCGCTGTATTGCTCCGGTGTGTATGTCGAGTCGTGGATGAGCACATCGGCCCCGCGAATGAAATCGAGGACGCGGTCGTTCGGATCGCCCTGGTAATTCTCGAACAGCTTCTGGACATCCGGTTCTCCGTTGGTAAAGAGCCGGGCCGTTTCCCGCGAATAAGGCTCGTTGTCGCTGATGTAGCCGATTGATTTATTGTCAGACGTAATTTTGTAACCGACAGTGAAACCGGGATGATTGACGTAAAAGGAAAGTACCTCGGCACCGAATACTCTCACCGTTCCTTCCTTGACGGGCATGAAATTGATCCGGGCCTGCAACTCGGACAACTTCACCGGGAAATAAATCTTGTTCATCTGCTCGGCGATGATCTTGGACAGGGGCACACCGCGCGGTTCAGGCCCGACGATGGTAATCTCGTTGCCTTCGACGAATGCGGGCTTGAAGAACGGAAATCCCTGTATATGATCCCAATGCGGGTGAGTGATCAGGATGTAGGCGCGCAGTTTTTTGCTGCCCTTTGCCAGCTTGTTGCCGAGATCCCGTATACCCGTCCCGGCATCGAGTATGATCAGGTTGCCATCGTCCAGGTGCAACTCGGTGCAGGAAGTATTTCCTCCATAATAAACGGTCGATTTCCCCGGCGTAGCGATGGAACCGCGAACGCCCCAGAATTTTACCTTCATCCGGTCTCCTTTTTTCGAGCGGTGCTTCTGCCTGAAAGGCATCTCTCAGCGAATCACGCGCCAAAAAATCCTTCGTAAAAAATCTTTCGCCACAGCAGACAAGCAGTTCGGACAGTAGGTTCCCTTACCGACACCGGCCCGAGGCAACCGTGGCTCACCGCCCCGATTTTTCGCCCGGCGAAGGAGATCGCCCTTCCTGCCTGTAGTTCGATACGTAATCGACGTAATGCTGCGCTGACTCTTCGAGCCGCCTCAGCTCTTCGTTCGTGAGCTGCCTGACGACCTTCGCGGGGACACCTGCCGCGAGGCTGCCTGGAGGGATTACGAAACCTTCCTTCACAAGCGATCCTGCGGCAACGAGACTATGTTCGCCTATTCTGCAGCCGTCGAGGAGAATTGCGCCCATCCCGATCAGCGTAAAATCTTCAATAGTGCAACCGTGAATGATGGCGGAGTGTCCCACAGTTACATTAGAAGCTATCACAGTCGGGAATTTTTCATGCGTAACGTGAATCACACTGTTATCCTGGACATTCGTCCGGTCTCCTATCCTGATGTAATTCACGTCTCCGCGTACGACGGCGTTGAACCAGAGGCTCGAATCTTTCCCGATGATCACGTCGCCTATCACATGCACCCCTTCGGCTACGAAGACGCTCTCATGAAGCTGAGGTTTTTTCCCAAGGTACTCTATCAACATCAGTCGTTGCTCCTCGGTGGTATCCAACCGGCCCGCCTGGCATCCTTCAGTTTCACTACCACACTTCCTAAAATTACGCTCACGTTCGCCTTCAGAGGGACTTCCGCCGAATCGGCGCTCATCCAGCCTGTGAAGTCGCCTGTCACCCCGAAGAAGCCTGTGAAGTTTATGTGCCCGGACATCTTGTAAGCTTCCAGCGGGTACTTGAAAGCGGTTACTTTGCAGTCTTCCTTCTTCTCGTTTATGGTCAGGTCGACAGTGGAACGAACGGTGTCGACGACTATGGGTATCGACATGACAGTCCTTGCACCACCAGCCTTCCTGCTCGCCTCGCGGATGTAGTAGAAGAAACTGACCCCGTCCGTGTAATTTTTGTCAAGAGGCACTTTAGCAGAATCCACCCGTATTCCGTTCTTCCAGAGCGTCCAGTCGAGTATCTTTCTGCCGAACTCGAATTTGTACGAGGTGAACATCGAATCCTTGCCATCCTTCTGAATGTTGTCGGTGGAAAGACACATGAAGGTTTTGGCATCCTGGTAGGTATCGTACATCGCATGAAGATTCACGAATGGGATTCCGCTGTACGAATTGATGAGCGCCCGGACGTGATAGGCAGGGATCCCGTGATAGAGCGTCTTTCCGAGGACTTCCATCTTGACGCTTCCGATCTTGAAGAAGAGGTAACTCGCTTCGAATGTAAGGGATTCGCCGTCCTGCATTATGGAATCCTGCGCCGGGCGGGTCCATCCGGAGTTCTGCATACCGGCAGAAAGCCCGTTAAAGAGCGTAAGAGCATAGACGGCTCTCAGCACAAATAGCGAGAGCATGCCGGCTGCAAAAACAACAGCCGTCACCTTGAGAATTCGCTTTCTTAGTTTCTTAGTGTCAACTTTCATAATTGCTTCTCTGACTTCTATTGAATATTACCGCGGAATTGTAGTACCCTGGGATTGCGAGGCCTGAAGGATGCTGAATGTACCCGCTCTATCTCTGAAATGAGTCTTAAGTTGGTTCTTCTCGATCTTCCGGATCCGCCTCGAACATCTCCGGGCCATAGATTTCAGTTGTACCTGCGACAATTTTCACGGGTGAAGGGCTGTACCATCATCCGACTTATGGATAGCCGTCTCTCCGCGGAACGCATGCCCGCGGAGAGACGGTTCAAATATCTACTAGAGCCCCTCTATTTTTTTTGCCTCGGGGAAAAGCGTCAGAGCTTTCTGGAATTGGTTGTCGAGAGTCAGAACAACCCTGTACCAGCCGTCGTTTCCCCAGATGTTTCTGGCAATCCAGGCCTTCAGGAGCATCGCGACATATTTCGTGTTCTTGTCGTAATCTTCGCGCGTAATCTTGATGCCCGCTTTTACGGCATGGGCGTACAATTCATCCAGCATGCCCTTGGAAACCTTGAATTCCTTGTCGAAATTCTCGGACGAGCCGTATTCCTTGCGCATTTTATCCTGATGCTGGCTTATGTGATTATCCACATATTCCAGGAAAATATTTTTCAGCTGAAATTGATATATGAAACTCGGGACTTTCCCCAGCTTCACGATATAGTCCGGTGTGATGCCTCCGCCGCCGTACACCTTCCTCCCGTCGGCAGTCCTGTAGACCGGACGGCCCGAATCGCTTTCCAGCGTGTGATAAATATTCGATCCTGATTTTTCACTGCTGTCGATTATTTCGGGAGCATCGTAATATTTCGTCAGGCTCTTTCCGTAAGGACGCTGTATCAGCCTGCCGCTCGGAGTGTAGTAACGCGCAATTGTGATCCTGACTGCAGAACCGTCGTCGAGGCTGAACTGTCTTTGCACCAGTCCCTTGCCGAAGGTCGTCTCACCGACGATGAGTCCCCTGTCGAGGTCCTGCATGGCACCGGAAACGATTTCACTAGCGGATGCCGAGCCGCCGTTGACGAGCAGGATAAGAGGTAGTTTTGTATAAGCTCCGCCGCTCGATGTGAAATACTCGTTGGCCTCCGGTATACGGCCCTTCGTGTAGACTATCGTCTTTCCCTGTGGGAGGAAATCGCTCGCGACGCTGACTGCCTGGTCGAGAAGTCCGCCGGGATTATCACGCAGATCGAGGACAAGCTCTTTCATCCCTTCCGATTTGAGTTTTGCGAGCGCATTGGCAAGCTCGCTACCCGTCGTCTCGGCAAACCGATTGATATATACATAGCCGACATCCTTATTAAACATGAATGCTGCCGTGACGGAGTAAATAGGGATTTTGTTGCGGATAATCGTGAAATCCATCGGCTTGTCGACACCGGCCCTCACGACCGTCACGGTCACCTTGGTTCCCTTCGGACCCCTGAGCTTCTTCTGCACCTCATCGCGCGTGATGCCTACCGCCGATTTGCCGTCGATAGCGATGATCTTGTCGCCGGCCTGTATGCCTACCATCTCACTCGGGCCGCCGGCGATCGGCGACACCACGAGGAGCGTATCATTCACTACGTCGTACTCGATGCCGACGCCGTCGAACGAGCCGCGGAAATCCTCGGATATCTGACGAACGTCCTTCGCCGGGATATATACCGAGTGAGGATCGAGCTGGCTCAACATCCCGCTTATTGCAGCGTCGGTAAGTTTCTGAGTATCTACATTGTCGACGTAGTACTTGTCGGCAAGGCTCAGTACGTCCTTAAACTTCTCTACCTGTTCGTATATATTATCGCCGCTGAATACATTCTGTATCTGCGTGCCTATAAGAATGCCGACTGCCATCAGAAAGACGGCCGCTACGGTTGAAAACTTGGACTTGAACAGCTTCATCACTCTTCCTTTCGGGTATTGCTCGTGTCTCTCAAAAACTCAAATCAGGCTCTCGCTCAGGGGATCTTCATCACAGGAGACCGAGTCGATAATCTCAAGAATATATAATAAGCTCAATTTGACAACAAGGAATCCAGGACGGTTGGCCTGCATGACGATAGATAGTCCTCGCTTCACTATTTGGTCTTGCCCATCGTCAATTTGACGGTAAACTCAAACTTCTTATCGAGCCGTATTTTCGAATGGAGAAATACCACCGAACTCTGATAGACTCTCTCGAATCCCGCTTCGGACAAGGACACAGTCTCGATTGGAAATCTCCAAAGTGTGAGAGGCCTGTCGACTTCCACGGCAGCCTGGAGCTTCTGCCATTCATCTACCAGCGCAACAGAAGTGACCTCATCGCTGGAACCTGTGCTCCGCAAGCGCGGATCTGCCGGCTTCGAGCCATTGATTTTGTAATACCTGTCGTGGGCATCACCCGCCATAAGCCCGAAGTTCAGCTCGATGCCGAAATCGACGTCTACGGGATTCGATCCGAGGTTTTCCACGCTGTAAGTGCAGAGAATTGTACCGGAGCCTTCCTTGAATTCGAAAGTCTTGGCAACGCGTACAGGTTCCTTCTGCGCGCTTCCAACGTGGCCATCCCGGGTAAATCGGATTACGGCCTTGCCATTCTTCTGGACAATCTTCTTGTCGTAGCGGCCTTCAACGAAGTCTCCCAATTCAGGATATTTTGCTGCCGCAAAATCTTCCAGCGTTGTCTCTCCTATGAAGTGATCGATGAAGGACGCGCGCCGGTACCAATCGTAGTTCAGAAGCTTCTCGAGTCCCTTCTCTTTCATCGCAACGATATCGTGTATGCTGAGCACCTGCTCGGCCCCGGAGTCCGCCTGGGCGACTCGCCGGAGTTTCTCATGGTAGCCTTCAGGCCGCCTGCTGAGTATGTCGAGGAAATTGAAAGGGACAGGCTTGTAGTCGAGCTCGAACATTGCCGCGCCGATCTCCGGCATGAAGTAAGCGTCGAGGGCCTTTGACTCGACCAGTACCTCATCAGACCCATCCATGTCGAAGTCTTTGGTTGTGACGTTTACCTTCGTCTTGTGTTCCAGCTTGTCGAGCGCGGTCTCGGCCTCGATAAGGCTCTTATACACGGGGTAACGAAGGTTGGGAAGGTATAGCCCGCCGAACACGCCGTGCCAGTACGGGTCGTTGCACTGCGCGGCCCACACCTTGTCCAACACCTTGTCCGCGGCGCCATTCTTTATTTTGGCGGCATGGGCGCGTTCGGACAGGCGTATCATCTTCTTGTGAATGTTGTTCACTTCCGGATATTTCGCCAGGAAGTTTCGCCAGTACCCTCCGCGAACGAACTCTTCGTATCTGTCGAAAAGGTTCGCATCTTTCAGCTTGTGCTCGAACTCTTCGTATTTCCTGAACAGCTCTTCGGGAAGCGCCCACTGCAGCATCTCTGCGTAAGACGCATTCTGAAGATAGACCCGTCCGATGGGCTTAACCTTATCGATCACTTCCGAGAAATGAACGATGTTTATCCAATCGGAATTCTCCTCGAGCGCCCTGAGGAAATCGGGGAGCCAGCCGTCTTCGTAAACATGTTTGTAGGTATGGGGCCAGACTCCGAATTTCTCTCCGTCGTCGGCGTACACGGCTATCCTCGTTCCGTCTTCGGTGGCGATAGACCTCAGATATTCGATCGTCTTTTCGACCGGCTGAAAAGGGATCGTGTATCTCATCATCTTGCTGATGGGGAAGACGTTGAGCATTTTCCCCTGCTCTTCGGTGACATAGTAGCCGAGAAGGTTCTCGTCCTTCAGGCCTACGTACTTGAAATGGGTATCGTCGATCGCGACCCATTTGACGCCGCTTTCGGCGATCGGCTTGACTATGTGCTGTTCCCACACTCTTTCGGCGAGCCACATGCCGGTCGGGGCTTTACCGAAATTAGCCTCTAGAAACTTGTTGAGTTTTCGAATCTGGCCGACCTTGTCTTTGTCCGGGATCACCGCAAGGATCGGTTCATAAAAACCGCCGGTGATCATTTCAACCTGCCCCGACTTAACCAGCAATTTCAGCTCGGTAAATATCTCCGGGTGGTGCTTCTTGAGCCATTCAAGGAGAAAGCCTGTGTAATGCTGTGAGACCTTCACCTTCGGGAATTTTGCGAGCACCTCGAGAAACGGTTTGTACGATTTCTGATAAGCTTCCTCCAAAACATGATCGAAGTTGCCGATCGGCTGGTGGTTGTGAATCCCGAGAACAAGATTGACGGTTTTCAATTGGCGTTGTTCTTTCTGCTATTTTTCCGGTTTCATTTGAGGAAAGAAGATAACATCGCGGATGGACTCACGGTTTGTGAGGACCATAGTCAGACGATCGATTCCAATGCCGAGTCCCGCGGTAGGCGGCATACCGTATTCGAGAGCCCGGAGGAAATCTTCATCGATGACCATAGCCTCTTCGTCGCCGCGGGCCTTGAGTTTCGCCTGGTCCTCGAACCTCGACCTCTGATCGAGCGGGTCGTTGAGTTCGCTGAACGCGTTTGCCAGCTCATGGCCGTTGCACATCAGCTCGAACCTCTCGACCAGTCCCGGTTTCGAACGGTGCCGCTTTGCGAGCGGCGACATCTCTATCGGGTAATCCGTGATGAATGTAGGCTGTATTAACGTCGGTTCTACAAGTTCGGAAAATATCGAGTCGATTATCTTTCCTGCCCCCATCGATCTCTCGACTTCCACGTGATGTTTCTTCGCGATCGCGGCGAGTTCGTCCTCGGATTTGCCACCGAGATTCTCACCTGCGACCTCGCGGATCGAATCGAGCATCGTAATACGCTTCCACGGCGGTGTGAAGTCGATTTCATTCCCGCCGACTTTCACCCTGGCTCCGCCCGTCACTGTTAGGGCGACTGCGTGAATCATCTGCTCCACGAGGTCCATCATCCAGTTGTAGTCTTTGTACGACACGTAGAGCTCGAGCATGGTGAACTCGGGGTTATGGGATTTGTCCATTCCTTCATTGCGGAAATCCTTGCTTATCTCATATACTCCCTCGAAGCCCCCGACTATGAGCCGCTTGAGATAAAGCTCGTCCGATATCCTCAGATAGAAGTCGAAGTCCAGCGCGTTGTGGTGGGTAACGAACGGCCTCGCCGCCGCCCCGCCGTATATCGGCTGGAGGACCGGCGTCTCGACTTCGAGGTATCCCCTCTCGTTCAGAAATCCTCTGACGGACGCGACAACTTTCGCTCTCTTTACGAAAACATCTCTCACATCGGGGTTAACCACGAGATCGACGTAACGTTGGCGATACCTGAGCTCTTTATCTGAGAAAGGATCGTAGACGGTCTTGTTCCCCTGCTCGTCCACTTTTTCCTTTACGACGGGAAGCGGGCGGATTGATTTGGAAAGAAGCTCAAGGCTCTTTGCATGTATCGAAACCTCGCCGGTCTTCGTACGGAAGACTATGCCTTTCACTCCGACGATGTCCCCCATGTCCATAAGCTTGAAATGATCATATGCCGGTCCGATATCGTCGCGCTTCAGATATATCTGAATCTTCCCTTTTGAATCCCTTATGTGACAGAACGATGCCTTCCCCATGCGGCGGAGCGACACGATTCTCCCGGCGACGGACACTTCCTGTTGCGGCGCGTCGTCTTTGAACGACTGCAGGATATCCGAAGAGTAGCTGTCGACATCGAAGCTGTAGGTGTACGGATTCAGGCCGAGCTTTCTGAGCTCTTCGAGCTCGACGATTCTCCTTTTGGTGAGTTCGTTCTGTTCCTGTTCAAACGACTCTTTATCTGAATTGTTATCCTGATGCTCGTTCAATTCCAACTCCTAAGCGGTGCTCTCTTAAACGTTATCAAAACCAACTTCTTTTCCCTGTTGTAGATTTCATCCATGCCCTGGAAGGTCATGTCGATCACGTCTGCAGAGGCTACAGACTTTAAACTTCTCGTGTGCTTCAGCTCCTCTTCAAACGCGCCGCCTTTCAGTACGATCAAAGTCCCCGGGGGAATTGCGGCGCCTGAATCTCCACCGGAATCCTTCAGGAATCCGCGCGACCACTTCGCGACGTCGTCCAGCTTCCCCGCCGCACGACTGATAACATAATCAAAATGCGCCTGAAAATCACCCTTTTTCGAGAGTTCTTCGGCCCTCGCGTTAATTACCGTTGGTCGCCGACATCCCAGTTCACGCAAAATCTCAGAAAGCGCCGCCGTTTTCTTCATAATGGAGTCTACAAAAGTGAGTCGCATCTCACTATATATGATACTCACAGGAATACCGGGAAGACCACCTCCGGTGCCCAGATCGACCATTGAAGCGTCGGGGATCAGCTTCTTCAGAAAAAGGAAAGAAACGGAGTTGAGGGCGTGATTGGGATAGAAGTTTTCTTCGTCTTTTCGGGAAATAAGATTCAGCTGATTGTTGGCGGCGAGGAGAAGCGTCCGGTATTTCTCGAACGTCGAAGCCTGCTCGTCCGAAATCTTCAGCCCGTTAGCGGCACAAATTGAAACGAACCACTCTAGGTCTTTCATCCCTCGGAGAGTTCTACAAGCTTCCTCAAACCGGCGACTTCATTCTTCGTCAGATTTCGCCACTGCCCGCGTTGCAGCCCACGATGTGTCAAACCGGCATAAGAGTAACGATCGAGTTGAAGAACACGTATCTCGAAGGATTCGAAGATGCGTTTTATGAGATGGTGTTTCCCCTCGTGAACCGCAATCCCGACTTCGAGCCCATTGCTGTCAGGGAGCACATAAACGTCGTCGGGCACAGTCACCGAATTGTCGATCAGGACTCCCTTCTTGAGCCGGGCGAATTCGCGCTCCTTTAGCGCCCTGTCGAGTGTCGCCTTATAAACTTTAATTACGAGATGCCGCGGGTGCATGAGGCGGTTCGCAAGCTCACCATCGTTCGTGAGGAGAAGCGTGCCGGTCGTATTCCTGTCGAGCCTTCCAACAGGGTACACGCGTTCGCGAACCTTGACGACATCCATGACGCTCCGTCTTCCCTTCTCGTCGCTCGATGTGGTGACGGCGTCCTTAGGTTTGTTGAGAAGTATGTAGACAAGCCGTGCACTTGTCCTTACTCCCTTACCGTCGACTTCGATCTTGTCTTTACCGGGAGTAATTTTCGTGCCGAGTTCTTTGACGACTTTGCCGTTCACCTTGACCCTACCTGCGGCGATCATCTCGTCCGCCTTGCGGCGCGATGTAACACCGGATGAAGAGAGGTATTTATTTATCCTGACCAGTTCCTGTCCTGCCACTCGACTATTCCGCTCCATTCTCAGAAGGCGCTTCCGGCGGAACATCCCCGCCCGCGGCCGGCTCGGGGGACGAAGAATCTCCCAGTGCCGTGATTTCGAGCTGTATCGATTCCTCAGCGCCTTTACTCTTTATCTCTTTTATGATTTCTTCTATCTCGCGCAGCTTCGGAAGATCATCGAGACTCTTGAGCGCGAAGACCTTCAAAAATTTCTGCGTCGTCCCGTATAAAAGCGGGCGGCCGACGGTCTCCGCCCTCCCGACTACCGTCACAAGCTCCTTCTCGAGGAGGTTGTGAAGAACGTAGTCCACGTTTACACCGCGGATCGATTCGATTTCCGGTTTCGTGATGGGCTGCTTGTAAGCTATGATGGCGACTGTCTCGAGTGCGGAATTGGACAGCCTTCTCTTCGATCTTTCCTTGAAAAGGTTGGATACCCATTGTGCCATCTCCTTCCGCGTCGCGTACTGGAAACCGTTCGCGATCTCTACAATATGGAAGCCGGTGCCGTCGGCTTCATATTTGGCATTCAGCGCATTCACCCGCGATGTTATCATGTCAGGGTTCACGCGCCCAAAAGTATGGGCGGCGTCGAGTACCGACTTGATAGTCGAGATCGGGAGCGGCTCATCCGAGGCAAAGATGATTGACTCGATGATATGCGCCAGGTCGTCGACTACTTCCTCTCTCACCTCCGGTTGCTCGTCGCCGCCGGTTTCTTCACCTGAAACACTATCTTCCTGCTCAACTTGGGAGGGCATTGCGGCATCAGCTGAAGGCACTTCCTCTTCGGCTTGCTCCTCCTGCTCCGCGCTATCCTGGATTGGGGCAATTTCTTCCGAGACTTCGTTGATAGTCTCAGCTTCCACAGGTTCGCCTGCATCCGACGCGGGCATCTCCTGTTCCACTTCCCCATCCTTCTGCACGTTCTCATCGACCGGGGCAGTTTCTTCGGCAGCCTGCTCGACATTCTCAGTTGTGGCCTGTTCGCCGGTTTCGGCAGAAGGCATCTCGTTTTCGGCCTGCTCTTGCTGCCCGACAATCACTTCGGCTGAGGCGGGTCCTTCGGAGACTTCGCTGACGTTCTCAGCATCTGAGGGTTGTTCAATCTCCTCAGGAGAAGCAGGTTCTTCAGCGCCTCCTTCCGGTACCGGTTCTATCTGTCCGGCCGGCTCCCCGGGTGACGGGATCTCACTTCCCTTGATGGCTCCATACTCCTGCCCGGCCTCCTCTTCGCTTGCCTCAGAGTGAGCTTCCGGTTGGGAATCTGTCTCAATATTCTCCTCACCCTTAAGTGCGGCATTTTCAGGCTTCTCTTCCGGCGACTCCTCACCACCGGGTGTTCCACCTCCCAAGGCCACCGAGGTCACGACGGCTGGAGGAATCGGCATTCCCGGGTTTGAATTCGCCGGTTCGAGCGGCGCCTCCATCGACCGGGACGGCTCTTCGTCAGTCTCATGCGCGATTTCTTGTGCAGGAGGATTTTCTTCGGCGACTCCGTCGGGAGCTAATTCCTCAGGAGTCGAATTGTCGCGTTCTTCTGCACCCGATTGCTCGCCGGCATTTGTGACTTCTTTGCTTGCGGGCTCGATTCGTACTTCCGCAACATCACTATGTATGTCTGTGACCGCCTGAGTATCTTCCGTTCTGCCGGTCTGAATCTCCGGCAGATGCTCGCCCGAAGTGATATTTTCTTCTTCGATCCCGGGAGTCTGAGGAATTGCCGGGGCTGTTTCATCGGCGATCACGGCGTACGAAGGAGCTTCCCGCGCTTCTGCCAACGCTTTCGGTTCTACAGGCAATTCGCCTGCTTCCGGCACCGGGGCTTCGACGTTCGGTTGTTCAACGGTTGAGGCTTCGACGCTCACCTCAGGATGAGGTACTGCCGGAATATCGGTTTCGGCTGGGCCGGCAGTATCGTGAGGATCTTCATTAGTCTCAGGCAGACTTACCTCGCGAGTAGAATCCGTCGCCCCGTTGTCTTCGATAACCGGGTTGGGCGGATTACCGACATGGGTGGTTTCTTCATGCTGACGAGTTGAGTGCTCCATGTTATCTTCAGCCGGAGTTTGAGTCTCGTCCTTGGCCTTGCCGGCAAGCCCTTCTTCGCCCGCAGGAGAAGTTGACTGCTCCGGTGCTGCCAGAGAAGCCGGAACACCATTACCATCGTAAGACTTCTCAAGATCAGAAGCCGGGAAATGGAGCTCCGCTATGCGCGCCGTATTGTCTGCGGCTGGATTGTTCCCGATCCTTTTCGTATCCGGGGCCTTATTCTGTTCGATGCCTTCATTTCGATTGGGGGAGTTAGGATCCTTCTCGGACATTGTCCTCCTCCCCGAAGGCAGCTTCGGATATAGCATCATATTTAGTAATAATAAAATCATTAAATCCGCCTCTCGTCTGTACGCGCAGGATGTTCCTCTTTATCAATTCGAGGAGTGCAATAAAAGTCACCACCAGCCTGATCCGCTCGTGAATGCCGACGGCGATCTCGAGGAAATGGAGGGTCGGCTTCTCCTCCACCGCCGCTACGAGGAAATCGATCTGTTCCTCGATCGTCACGTTAAGTCTATGGATGTTGTGATAAGGAGTCGCCTCGAGCCTGTCCATCGCATGCTTGAACGCAGTCACGAGGTCGATGAGAGTGGCATTCTTGAGCTCCTCGTCTTCGGGAGAAACGAACTCCTTGTCATCCTGTTTGAAATAGGTGCGGTAGAAGAGCTTACTCCCCTCTTCCTCCAGGTACCCGAAATTGCGCGAGGCTTCCTTGAAGCGTGCGTATTCGGCGAGCCTGTCGGCAAGTTCCTTCCTTGGGTCATCCTCGATCAGGTCCTCGATTCCCTCTTCGTGCGGAAGCAGCATCCGGACCTTGATCTGCATCAGAGTGGCAGCCATGACAATAAACTCGCCGGCTATTTCCAGGTCGAGCATCCTGATGTAATGGACGTAGTCGAGAAATTCCTGCGTAATTCGCGCAATCGGTATGTCATAGATATCAAGCTGGTCGCGCTTGATGAAGAAGAGGAGAAGGTCTAACGGGCCTTCAAAATCGTTGAGCTTTACCCTGTACGTCATCCCATCTTCATCGCTTTATGCACGTCGCTCATCGTCTTACTGGCGACTTCGCGTGCCTTCTCTTCACCTGCTTTCAGTATGCTCTCCAGTTTTTCAGGATTGTTCTCGTATAATTTCCGCCGCTCCCTGAACGGATCGAGGAAAGCATTTATCCTTTCCGCCGCCCTCATCTTGCAGTCGACACAACCGAGCTGGCCGCTTTCGCAGCCTTTTCTTATCTCCTGTTCCTCAGACGCGTTGAACTTCTTATGATAGGTGAAGACAAGACAGATGTCGGGCCTTCCGGGATCGCCCTTCCTGATCTTCTGGGGATCGGTGACGGCCTTCTTCATTTTCTTCTTGACTTCGTCCGGCTCGTCGGAAAGCATAATCGCGTTGTTAAGGGATTTGCTCATCTTCTTGCCATCGAGGCCCGGAAGTCTCGCGAACTTCGTCAGTTTGGCCGCCGGCTCCGGGAAAACATCGCCGTACTGCCTGTTGAAGTCTCTCGCGATCTCTCGTGTGATTTCGACGTGCGACAACTGATCTTCGCCGACAGGGACGACCTCACCTTTATAGAGGAGGATGTCTGCCGCCTGGAGGACGGGATAGCCGAGATAGCCGTAGCTTATCGGGCCAAGCTCGAGGTCGCGCACCTGCTCTTTCAGTGTAGGGTTTCTCTCGAGGCGGGCGGTCGTTATGAGCATCGAGAAGATAAGATGAAGCTCGGTGTGTTCCTTCACCTGCGACTGCCTGAAAATAGGGCTGTGGTCGGGATCGATACCGGCAGACAGCCAGTCGAGGACCATCTCGAGCGAGTACTCGTGGATGCGCGAAGTATCGAGGTTGGTGGTTATCGCGTGATAGTCGGCAATGAGGTGGTAATTCGAATAGCCCCCCTCGTTTTGGAGCGCGACCCAGTTTTCGAGTGCGCCGGCCCAGTGCCCGAGATGCAACTTCCCCGTTGGGCGCATACCACTCAGAATAATTTTCTTGTTAGGCATTTAGATTTATAATTGTTACGAAAGTTAATTCGCCACGAATTTCACAAATTGTCCGGCGAACCCCCATCGGGAATTCAACAGAGGAACAAGTTAGTGTAGTTCGCGGGCAATGCCTAATTTACGAAAATTTTCTACTTCATAAAAAGATAAGGCTTCCACTTCTCGTCGATTCTTCCGACGAAATGCCTTATGAAAGCCACATGGTTCGGCCTGCGGGGAATTGAGAGGAGATGCATCCCCGCCTCTTCAGGAGTGCGATCCCCTTTTTTGTTATTGCACCTCATACAGGCACACACAAGATTCTCCCACGTATCTTCGCCGCCGCGCGTTCTCGGGATTACGTGATCGACCGTCAGCATCGAGTCGCTCTTGCCGCAGTACTGACACTTGTTCCCGTCCCGGCGGAGAATGTTTTTCCTCGATAGTATCACCCGTTTGTGAGGTACCCTGTAGTAGACCGAAAGTCGCACGATGCTCGGCATCGGCAAAGAAGTGGACACCGACCGCAGTACCATGCCGTCGTATCTTTCGATCAGTTCCGCCTTTCCAAGATAAAGAAGGATTACCGCTTTCTTCCAACTGCAGATAGTGAGCGGTTCGTAGTTCTGGTTTAGAAGTAAGACCTTTCCGTAGACCCTATCGTGACTCTCTAAAGCAATTTCATTCTCATACAGACTGAAGACGACTTCACCTCACTTTCGTTAGACAACTCTGCAGGCACCTACAAAAGCTGATGATAATTTACCGCTGAAGTTTTTCCTCTTCCGGTCGAAGCTATTGATGCGGACAAATCCGGAAGAATGAATAAATTCTTCGTTTTTACCGGTGTAAATCGCAACATGATTTATTTTATCGCCATTAGATGAAAAAAACAATAAATCGCCGGCCACCAGGTTGCCGATCCGACTGCCGGGATGTTCTCCTGCAGCAAATTGCATGTCCGCGTCCCGCGGCAAGCTCATACCGTTCAACCCGTAGACAGTCTGGACAAACCCGGAACAGTCAAATCCCTTCGGACTTCTCCCTCCCCAGGCATAAGACACTCCCAGGAAGCTTCTCGCGGTCTTGAGCAACCTCCCGACTGAAAACTCTCCGTGGACGATTGAACTGGTTGTGGCCGATTTCTCCACCCATGCGGACAAACCGTCCGGCATCCTGATGGAAAGGAATCGGCCACTTTGTCCAACGACTCGCAGCGGCGAGCCATAAACCGCTTCGCGTATGATATCAGCCTGCGGTGATGGCTTCACACGAAGGGGGACGACACTTCCGTCGGCATAAACCTTCGGCAGAAGTTGATAATCATAAAACGCATCATCATCCATAAGTGTAGCCTGATCGAAAGAGATCCAACCGATATAGCCGTCTGCATGTAGCCTTACTCTCGCCCATCCTCCTTCGACCTGGAGCGTATCGAAAGTCTCACCGTAGAGGACCTGCGTAATCTGTTCGCTTGCCGAGGCGGCGTACCTCCTGACAGGCGCGACGCCGACATGGCAGATGCCCTTCGTCTGCGAACCGACACTCTTATCGGGAAGGAGGACAACCTTGATCCTGAAACGCGGTGAAAAATCCTGGTAGACCTTTGATACATACATCGCGTTGGAAAGCGAGTCGGTAAAAATGTAGAGATAGTCTTTCGCGGGGATGAATTCAAGGACGGAATAGCGCGCATCCACACCGAGAGATTTTCTGAGTCTCTCTTCAAAAAGCTCGTGCGAGTTCCGTTTGCCGTCCTTAAGCATTCCTTAAAAATATACAGAACAGGGCTCCTCCATTCAACGAGCATGGGCGCGCGAAATCGTCAAGCTAACTGAATCTTGACAATAGAAAAGGCCCTCCATATATTTCAACCAAGTTGCAGGTAACGGAGGGAGAAGACAAGGCATAGGGAGATCGTCCCAAAAACTCCCGCTTGGGAACGAGAAAGAATGAGAAACCGTATACACAAGAACGCGGTTAATGAAAAGAGATTGGCACCAGTGAGGGGCACGGAAGGAAAGGAGAGCTTCATGAAAAGCACTACTGTTTCATTATTCATAGCGATTACACTTTTCACCACTGCAGCATCGGCCCAGCAGCCTACCCTTCTCAAACCTCTACTCGAAGTCGAGTCCCATCATGCCGGATGGCAACTCGGGAGCTACGTAGCAGGAGTAGGCGATCTGAATAAAGATGGTTATGCCGATGTGGCCGTTAGCGCGCCGGGTATATACAAGACTTTTATCTATTACGGCGGGAAGACTATGAGCCAGACACCGACGGTGACACTCAAAGGCGGAGGTCCTATCGTCTCAGGAGACTTCCTTGGAAACGGGTGGACAGACCTCGCGATTGATATACCATTTCACGACAGTGTTCTGGTTTATTACAATGGTCCAAATGGACTGGACACGATACCTGACGTCGTACTCACTATGAATTCAGACTATTTCGGAAATGTAATGACTACCGGCGATTTCTTTGGGAATGGATATACTGATATTGCAATCGGCACCCTCGATGAGAATGAGCCGTCAAACAAAGAGATTTTCGGGAGGGGCAGGATTTTTATCTACGGCGACGGCCAATTCGAAAACCTCATGCCCCTTGATACTATAAGCGGAGATACTGAAAATGCGGGACTAGGTAGCGACTTAACCTCTGGGGATGTATACAATAACGGAGAAGACGCCCTCATCGCGTTGGGGTACAACCAACTCATGGCTAACGAATCCGATCAATATTATTATATCCAGGTTTTTGTCAATAATGCGGGGCACTTGAGGAGCGCGCTCAATATTGACTCACGTAATATACCTGGAGGATTTGGTGGAGTCGGGGGAG
>JAJZNW010000013.1 GCA_021811615.1 Bacteroidota bacterium | reverse complement strand
TTGAAGAGCGATACCCTTTATTATCACGGCCATCACATTCAACAACAACTATCTCGTCTGCAGGTGGTTCCTTTCGAATCGGTTGTCCCTGGCTGCGGGTATCCCACAAACGAGCACATTTTATTCTCCGAAAATTATTGTACCCCCTTGAATAGTGCAAGTATTCCAGGAAAGAGCGAAGCTAACAAAGAAAATCCAAGTCGCTCTATCATAGAGCTTCGTCCAGTCGTCTTGAACAAATGGCTGTTGAAAAGCTTTCCGATAAATTAAATCAAGCTCCCCAAGAACACGGCAGTTAAGGAGTGCCAGACAAATATTCTTTCATGAGATCTGATCGTATGATCGTCGATAATAGTCTTAAGTAGATCTTCAATCGTAGTTTCCCGCAGCGAAAGGAGTCTTTCTTTTCAGAAGTACAGAAGGCAACGACACCTCTTCAATCTCCATTGCTGGTTTGCGATCCGATGTGACCGCGATCGCAACAGTATCCCGGAGTTGGGCTTACGATGCTCATCTGCAAGTGCAATACACCTCCGCCGACTATTTAAGAAGGAGCATCTTTCTTATGTCCCGGTAACTTCCTGCGGTTAGCCTGCAGAAATATACACCGCTTGGGAGATCGTTACCTCTAAACTGAACCACGTAACTCCCCGGCTGTTCGATCTTGTTCACAAGCGCTGCCACCTCTCTTCCGAGGACATCGTATCCCCCACCTCTCCTTCTCTTAGTCTCCCCATCCCTCTGTAAATCTGCCGCTCTGTCACACTGTGACCTCGTCACTCTGCCGCCGTTCAATACCTGTCCAGCCTGAAATTTTCACCGAGATAAAGCTTACGCGCCTCGGGATCGTTCGCGAGGAACTCGGACGTCCCGGACTTCAGTATCTTCCCTTCGAAGAGAAGATAGGCGCGATCGACTATCGAAAGCGTCTCGTGGACGTTATGGTCCGTTATGAGGACACCGATACCCTTTTGTTTAAGGCTCACCACAATCTTCATGATATCTTCGACGGCAAGCGGGTCGATGCCTGCAAAAGGCTCGTCGAGAAGCATGAACTTAGGCTCGGTCGCAAGTGCGCGTGCAATCTCGGTGCGACGCCTCTCGCCGCCGCTCAGGGCGTAACCGAGGGTCTTCCTTATATGTCCGATCCCCAGCTCTTCAATGAGACGATCTCGTCTCGCCCTCCTTTCGGCACGGGACAACTTCCGGTATTCGAGCACCGCCTCTATGTTGTCCTCGACACTCATCTTCCTGAATATCGAGGCCTCCTGCGGGAGGTATCCTATGCCGAGTAATGCCCTCTTGTACATAGGCGTGCCGGTAATAACAGCCTCGTCGATATAGACATTGCCCGCGTTCGGCCTAATCATTCCGACCATCATGTAGAAAGTCGTAGTCTTGCCTGCGCCGTTCGGGCCGAGAAGCCCGACAACTTCACCCTGTTTCAACTCGACTGACACGCCGTTCACGACGTACCGTTTCTTGTACTTCTTCTGAAGTCCGCGTGAATACAGCGTGCTCCTCGCGTTCATTTCCGGCATGACCGCGGGCTGTTCTGCAAAACCCGCCTGATTCTTCTGCGCCAAACTATCGCTCACTTCCAGACGTCCGGCATTGTTTTCTTGAGCGGACGTATTCTGTAATACCTGAAGCCCGCGAGATTATATGAATCCGATTTGTCCTTGACCATATTCTCGGGATAATAATCTCCTTCGACTCCGTTTATCACGGATATTTTGTCGATCTTTCCGTCGGTGAAATACATTACCACTCTGTCCCCGCTCACTTTGTTCGCGCCGTTTGGTTTGTTCTTATCGTAGAGATAATACAAACTGGTGGCGTTACTTTCAACGATGATCCGGCTTACTTTCCTGTCATGAAGGTACATAGTCAGCTGTTTTCCCTTCAACTGGTTGAACCTGTCGGTATGCAGCGAGTCGCTCTGTGAGACGGCAAAGGCCGCGCCCGAAACAAATACACTGGATATGTTCTTGTTCTTTATGTAGACGGCAATGCTGTCGCCGCTAAGCTGGTTGTCCTCGTACCAGACTACGGGGGTTTTCTGTAAGATGACGAGGCTGTCAGATGAGAGGTAAATACCGTAGCCACACCTGGCGGAGAGGGAGCCCCGGACAATCTTCACGCTATCCTCCGCAACAAAGCGCTCGTTCGCAGAATCGCGATAGGCCTCCATTGTCTTACCGGTTATCATCAACGTGTCGATCTTTCCGTCCGATGCCGTGTCGACCTGGACAAGCAGGGGCCTTCCTGTCATCCGGCTGTAGTTCTTCTTCCCGTAATCTCTGAAATGGGCCCCGTAGATCGTGACGTTGTTGTCGAGACTTTTTATCCTGACGTTGCCGTTCGCCACAGTGCTGTCGGGGATTCTGTAATAATAAAGGGTATCGCTCTTCAACCATGAAGACGAGTCGCGAACAAAGACATCCCCGTAAAATTTCGCGACCTTGCTCTCGGCATCGTAGGAACCGCTGTTGGCGGTGAGTGTACGTCGTCTGTCGTTCAGATAGACGGGAGTGTGACTCGTGACCGTTTTGGTATTTCCCGAGTAGTGCGCTCGCTGGGTGATAAGTGTTAGAGTGTCGTCATTGACATGGACGTTCCCGTAAAGGCTGACGGAGTCGCGAGTCAGGTCCTGCAGAGCGCGGTCGCAGCTCAGCGTCGTGCTGTCCTGCTCCAGCTGTACGTGTCCGACGAGCTCGCGGTAGGCGTCGCCGTTTAAGGTATATCCAACGAGACTGTCGGCATGTATGAGCCTGACGGGCTGCTGGGCATTCGCCGGTACGGAAATCAGGAGAACGGCTATCAGAAGAAAGGTCCCGAACGAAAGGAGCAAAGCGGCAGATACCGAAAGAGGAGAGTTGACCGGGCGGGGATATGACAAAGGAGCCCGTAACTTGCGAGACACAACGCTTATTACCCTCCCGGGCCATGATATCATCGCACTCAAAGTGATCAGCTTCTCCGTATCTGCAGGTCGCCCATTCTCCCTGTCCCCGGCTCTCCCCTTCACCATGTCCCCCTTTCTCCCTTTCCCCGTTCCACTCTTCTCCTTCATTTCTCGGTCTTCGCTTCCCCACTGACGTTGAAAATCCTGTAGTTTGTCAAATCCCGATCCGACTCGAATCCTATCCCTTCTATTGTTTCCTTAGTCGAGACTATTTTAACATAAACATCGGAAGTCACCTTCTGCGTGTTGTTGTTCCAGAATAATTTCTGGGTCCAGAGAGATGTCCCGCTGTCGCTGTGGACATAGACATTCCCGATAGCCTCGAGGTTGTTCGTATTGTTGTCCACCACGCCGCTGTCGGCCGTAAGATAACTTGTGTGCTGACCCTGATCGTTGTAAAAGTCCACCCTGATGCTGTCTCCGAGAAACGTTTTGTTTATGTTATTGAAGACGAGCACATGCCCGGCCCAGAGAATGCCCCGGGTTTGTCCGCTGTCGCTGAAGACGATAGTGGAATTCCAGCTTTCCTGGTCGGGGAGTTTCCCTGTAACCGGAACGACAGTCGGTTTCAGCTTATCCTGGCATCCGGCGAGCGCGACGAGGAGGAAGAGAGAGAGAAAGATGGCCGGGTTCCACGGGTGTCTCATCATACGTCATTCTTTGGGGAGAGCCCTGCCTTGACGAGATCGTGAAGGTGGAGCATGCCCACCGGCTTGCGCGATTCGTCCACGACGATGAGCTGTGTGATGTTGAAGTTTTCCATCACTTCTATCGCGGCAACTGCGAGGATGCTGGGCTTGACGACCTTGGGGTTCCTCGTCATCACGTCGTCGGCGGTCATCTGGGAGAAGTCCAGATTCTTCTGGAGCAGACGGCGAAGATCTCCATCGGTGATTATCCCGGCGAGTTCGCCGGATGGTTTTACAACGCAGGCCGCCCCCAGCCTCCCCGACGTCATTACCAATATCGTTTCGCGGAGCGAGGCTGAGTTCGATACAGTAGGGATGTCCTTCCCTCTTACCATGAGTTCTTCAACTTTAAGGAGGAGCCGCTTGCCGAGGTTGCCCGCAGGATGAAACATGGCGAATTCCTCCTCGGTAAATCCCTTCTTCTCGAGGAGTGCGATCGCAAGAGCGTCTCCGATCACGAGGGCGGCAGTCGTCGAGGCCGTCGGCGCGAGATCATAAGGGCAGGCTTCCTGTTCGACATCGGCATCGAGGACGAAACTGCTTTCGCGGCCGAGCTTCGAGGAGCGATTTCCGAGAATCGAAATTACCGGGACGCCTATTCTCTTGAACATCGGGAGAAGCTGAACGACTTCCTCCGTGTCGCCGCTGTTCGATATGCAGACGACCACATCTTCGGGACGAACCATGCCGAGGTCTCCGTGTACGGCGTCGCTCGGATGCATGTAGATCGCCGCCGTGCCGGTCGAGTTCAGGGTCGCGACGATCTTTCTGGCGATCAAGCCTGATTTCCCCATCCCTGTTATGACCACTCGCCCGGAAATGCCCGTTATGAGATCCACCGCTCCGGCGAATTCTTCGCCGATCTTGCTTTCCAGGGCCTGAACTGCGCGTGCCTCAATTCTTACAACCTCTTTACCTTTTTCAATGGCGTCCATAATCCCCGCTTACTTCTTTTGTGCTTTCAAAATCAGATCGATGACTTCGCGGACAGCCCCGTGACCGCCCTTCGCCTTTGCGACGTAATCCACTTTCATTTTTACATTCCTGACAGCATTTGCAGGCGCAGCGCTGAAACCGACCCGTTGAAGGAGCGGCATGTCGAGCAGATCGTCACCTATGTAAGCGACTTCAGAATCCTGAAATGAATAATCCTTCTTGATCTTCTCATACGGAGTGAGTTTGTCGATCGATCCCTGGTAGAGATCGGCAATGCCAAGGTCTGCCGCGCGCCTCTCGACGACTTCAGATTTTCTCGCAGTAATGATGCCGACTCGTATTCCCTGTTTGATCGCGTTGACAATTCCGTACCCATCCTGCGAATCGAATACTTTGAGTTCTATCCCGTCGGCTCCATAGATTATCGCGCCGTCGGTCAGCACTCCATCCACGTCGAGCAGGAGAGCTTTTATCTTTTTCAGCTTTGAGAGAAGGACTTGGTGTTTTGTCATGAGGCCAATTCCCTGCGTGCCCCGTCGATCTTCTTCATCTGCGTCAGAAGTGACTCGAACAGGTGAAACGGAAGTTGCGTCGCGGCATCGCTCAAAGCCTTTGAAGGATCAGGATGGGTTTCAAGGAAGACTGCGTCGACCCCGACGGCCGCACCGGCCCGGGCTATCGGGAAGATGAACTGGGGCTGACCGCCGGTCCTGTCTTTTTCACCGCCCGGAAGCTGGAGAGAATGAGTGGCATCCAGCACGACGGGACAGCCGCTTTCCCTCATAATCACGAGCGATCTCATATCTACAACAAGGTTGTGATAACCGAAACTCGCTCCGCGCTCGGTAAGCATGACGTTCTGGTTTCCAGTGTCCTTGACTTTGTCAGCCTGAAGGCGCATGTCTTCGGGAGCCATAAACTGTCCCTTCTTGATGTTCACGGCCTTTCCCGTTCGTCCGGCCGCCTGCAGAAGCTCGGTCTGTCTGCAGAGGAAAGCAGGAATCTGCAGGACATCGGCCACTTCCGCCGCGGTTGCTGTTTCCTCTTCGGAATGCACATCGGTTAAGATAGGAAGATCGAGCTCCGTTTTGACATCCGAGAGTATTTTCAGAGCCTCGTCCATACCGATGCCCATGAAGGTCTTCCCGCTTGTCCTGTTGGCCTTCTTGTAGCTCGACTTGAAGATGAACGGCATCCCGAGTCTTTCGGCGATCCTCTTCGCATCTCCGGCGACTTTAAATGCAAGCTCCCTGCTCTCGACCACGCACGGGCCGGCAATGACAACGAGTGGGTTGTCCCCGCCAATCTTTATATTTTTTACGTTGACTATCATATCCTTCAACATTCTTCCAATTCGGGAATCTTCATTCTCAGCGGTTTCGGACGTTTGCCGGACCACGATCGGACGATACGAAGTAACACAAATGAAAAGTTAGCAAACCGGTGATAGAGTTTCAAAAACCACGTTAGACCGATGACATTCCAGCCTGGTTTGAACAAAACCACCACCCATCGATTCTCCTTAAGGGCTTTGTGCCTTCCAAACGGGCCTCAGGGGTTGACGAACAGAAGCTCTTACTTTGCTCCGTGGCCCATTCAAAACAGGACGAGGCATAAAGCCCTCATGGGGAAATCACAACGCCCTCATAGGAGCATCGAAGGAAGGAGGCATCTGAAATACTTCAAGCTCCCATCACACAGTTGATCGCGACGACGTCGACAATGTCCTGAACGCTGCACCCCCTGGAGAGGTCGAATGCCGGTTTCTTCAGGCCCTGCACGATCGGACCGAGCGCATCGGCGCCTCCCATCCGCTGTGCCAGCTTGTAACCGATGTTGCCTGCGTTCAGATCGGGGAACACCAGAACGTTCGCTTCGCCGGCGACCGCGCTTGCAGGCGCCTTCCTCTTGGCGACATCCGGTACCACAGCCGCGTCGAGCTGAAGTTCGCCGTCGACCTTCAGGTTGGGAGCCCTTTTCTGAACGAGTTCGGTAGCCTGTACCACCTTATCTACAAGCTCGTGCTTCGCGCTTCCCTTCGTTGAAAACGAAAGCATCGCGACCCGGGGCTCATCGCCCACGAGTTTCCTGTGGTTTTCTGCCGTCGATATGGCGATGTCTGCAAGTTGCTCTGCGGTCGGATCGGGTACAACCGCGCAATCTGCGAACGAGAATATCTTCGATGGGAATACCATCAGGAAGAAGCTGGAGACAATCGATATTCCTTCCTTCATGCCGATGACCTGAATACCTGCGCGGAGGACGTCGCCGGTCGTGGAAAGCGAGCCCGCTACGCTTCCATTGGCGAGCCCTTCCTTCACCATCATGGCGCCGAAAAAGAGCGGCTTCTTCATCGTTTCAAGCGCCTGCTCGGGGGTCATTCCCTTCGATTTCCTCTTCTCATAGAACGATTGCGAGTACTTTTCGAGATCGCTGCTCCTGGCAGGATCGATTATGTCGATGGAATTCAGACGAACGTTCAGATCGTCCGCTTTTCTGCGGACATCCTTTTCATCTCCGATGAGGGAGACTTTTGCAATTGACTGGTCTGTGATTTTACGCGCCGCTTGTATTGCCCGCTCGTCCATGGCGTCGGGAAGTACAATGTGGCGATTAAGGGTTTTTGCCTTAGACTTGATAGTTTCAATAAGTTTTGTTTCCATTGTAATCTGCGGTTTAGTTGGGGTTAACTTGTACAAATCTAATCGATAATACCCGAAAGGGCAACGCATGCCGGTGAGACCTTCGGTGTAATTGCTTAGCACATCCCTGGCAGACAGACGCTGCCTGGCTTTGAACATTTCACAGAGTTCCACCGATGCCGCAACGCGGAATCTCCCGTCAATATTATTCGTATGCCGGGATCCGGGTCTGCGGGACCGCATTATCCTGATGGGATATTAATGAGCGGGAGAGAGGACAGAGGGCCACAGAGGTTATTTGCTTCTCTCCGCGTATCTCTGTGTAGTAGTTAAGCTCCAGCCTGGCAGGCATGCTCAGAAGACGGTGCAGGGAGCTACGGGGTTGTCCGCTGCTTCATATCGTTGAATGTGTGTCTTCGATTGATTAATCTTTCGCGTATGAAAAAAGAAGATTTCAAATTCAGTGTTGATGTGCCGGTACGCTTCTCGGACATGGACGCGCTCGGTCATGTGAACAATGCCGCATACATCAGCTATTTCGAAGAAGGAAGAGTCCATTACCTCCACAACCTGTTCGATTTTCCTAAGGACGACGCGTCAGCCCTCGGCATCATAGTTCTGGATATGCACTGTAATTACAGGTCGCCGGCTTACTACGGTGAAGTGCTGCGGGTTCACACGAGAGTCACCTGGCTGAAGAACAAGAGCTTAGAAATGACCTACCTGATAACGGATGTCGCCGACGGACGGAGGGTCGCCGAGGGGTCCAGTGTGCTTGTGGCTTACGACTACTCGGCACGAAAGACGACAGAGATACCGGCAGAGTTTCGCGAAATGATTTCTTCGTTCGAAGGGATTCCACCGATAGAGGGATAGTGCCGCCCTATTTAGAAACGCCGGCAATGTGGAAGAGTCCAGAGCGAGAAGGATTAGTCTGACAACAGGGTATTTTACAAACGCGACGGGCGTGACGCGTTTACACCGAAAAGGGTATCGAGCTGCGGACAAAACTCAACCGAAAAGAGTTGCACTGAGCCGGACATCACCTGCAGACTGATCAGGAGGTCTGAGTCTCCGGTGTTAGAGAAAAGCTCATAGGGTCTGAAGTCGTCGACTTCAATTCGAAGCGAGCCATTCTCAGTCTTAACGTCCCTTCCAAACGATATATGCTGGGAAGATTCAATTGAGGTGTGCAATCTGAGGAGGGTATGTTCCTCCGAGCCGGCGAACAAATACACCGATTCGTCCCTGGCACAGCTTATATACAAAGTGCTTCCCGATTTACCCTCGATGAAATCCCTGCTCACATACCAGGCACCAAACGGGTAGATCGTGTTAATAAGATAAAAATTGGGAAGGGAGAATTGCTGATCCGACTCAGGAACGATAACACTCCCAAATACATAATCGCCGTTAGCATAACCCATCTGGCGCATCACGGATGCAGACCTTATTGTGCCGGAAT
Organism: Bacteroidota bacterium; assembly: GCA_021811615.1. GTDB lineage: Bacteria > Bacteroidota > Ignavibacteria > Kryptoniales > JAKASW01 > JAKASW01. Next base: position 58,610 of record JAJZNW010000013.1, on the reverse strand, counting down.
AGTTATCCGGCTTCGGCATGGTAGGAAGTTCATCACGGTAACCGGACTGTGCAATTCGCGCCTGAATATTCCGTTCGATCTCAACCCAGCTTATTTCCCCTTCATACCTCGAGATCAGGAAGCCGTTCGAATCGACAACAAATACCGCGGGGACGGTCTGCACCCCTGATTGCAGAGCAATCATGTTATTCGGGTCGAAGAGGACGTTGGAAAAAACGCTCATCCTGTCGAGTGCCTTCTTGGCGACATCTGAATGCAGCATGCACGACAAACGGGGTTCCAATACAAACCAGAAACCTGTGGAGAGATTCTCATAACGAGTTGAGATCAACCGGACACGCTCGACGGAATTCAGGCAATATCTCGAAACCGGCTCGAAGAAAAGGAGAATGTTCATCAGGTGGGTTGAATAGTCGACCTCGACAGTCTCTCCCGAAACGTTGATGCCGCTGATTCGAGGTGCGCGTGTTTCCTCTAACCGGTTCATAGGTTCTACTTAATGAATAGTCGTATAAAATTCAATAACGATTTCCAGTGATACACTCTCCACCGCTGCCGAGTTGGCATAACTCCCGCGCTCACAAACGATTATCGAAGGCTGATTTTCCTCACACACTCGAGTTAGTTGTCGCGATCGCTTCTCGTTCCGAAGATCAGACCTCTTCCAGGAGCATGAACTCGATTTTATTATCATCTGCGGTCGGAGCTTTCTTTTCCGCTTGAAGTTTTTTTTCTTTCCAATCACAGACGTCGAAAAGCACACATTCAAAACAGCTCGGCTTCTGAGCCGTACAAATCTTCCGTCCGAACTTGATGAGATTCAAATGGATCTCGTACCCCTTCCCTTTGGGGATGGAGTCCCGGACTGCGAGGTACGTCTTGTCGGGAGTTTTCTGGCAGACTATCCCGAGCCTGTTCAATACCCGGTGAACGTGCGTGTCGACCGGAAACGCGTCGTCGTCGCCGAGAGCGAAAAGTGCAACGCATGAGGCAGTCTTATAGCCGACACCGTTCAACTCCGTGAGCGAATCGATGAGTGCATCCCTGTTCTCTCTCCGAAGTTTTCTTCTTTCAAAACCGGCGAACTTTTTCCGTATCTCGGCGACTACAGCTACTATGGTTTTGCTTTTCTTGTTCGCTATTCCGCCCACTTTGATGAGCCGTTCCACGTCCCGCGGGCGTGCAGCAGCGAGATCCATGAAGTCAGGATATCTACTCTTTAGATTGACGTACGCTTTGTGACTGTTGATGTCGTTGGTATTCTGCGAGAGTATCGTAGCCACGAGGAGATCGAGGGGGTCGGGCAGCCTGCGTTTTCTTTCGGGAACTCCGAACAGCTCACGGAGCCTTGAAGCTACTACTTCCAACCGATTCGTGATTATTTGTTGTTTGCGGTTTGCCCGTTTACGCGGCCCGGACTGACTCAATCAGTTTATTCCGCCTTGAAGACGAAGGTAGCGACTGCAGACTGGTTGACCTGGGGATAATTTCTCTCCAGCCTGCTGAAGCGCCAGGTTCTGATCGCCGCCATGGCGGCCTCATCCAATCGCGCTCCGGATTTCTGTACAGGGACCATCGAGACTACGTCTCCCGCAGGATTCACGACGATTCTGATCTTGACCACCCCTCCGCTCTCGGCACCGGGAGGAAACTCAGGTCTGTTTCCGGCCACGAGAGCCCGCGCGACGCCGTTCCATGAAATAGCGTAAGGAGTTCCGGAGGCAGAGTTATTGCCCGGGTTACCCGGGACGAACCGGTTACCGAATCCTCCGCCAAATCCCGGCTTGCCGGTGAGCCCCGCTCCTGTGCCGATCGTGTCGCCGATCGTTGTCCCAATACCGCCGCCGGATCCGGTGCCGTTCATGGAATTGCCGCTGAAGCCGTTGACAGTATCGAAATAGACCGGGCGCCTGCTAATCCCGACAATATTATTCATGCCGGGCCCCTGGAGAGACCGTGGGACAACTGAAGCTTTCTGATCGATCGAGTTCAACGGATTGGCTCTGTTTGAAGGGGCTGCAATAGCGTAAGCGGCCGCGGCATTCTGGCGGATAGTACCATTGCCACCGCCCGCGCCGGATACGTCCATACCCGATTGCTTACTGCCGACCATTCTCATTTGCATCACGTTGAAATGAACGTCGACAGGAGGCAAGAGAACCATTTTCACTTCAGGCGGCTTGGTCAGAGCCGGCGCATAAAGGATAAGTAATAGAAAGATAACGGCATGCACACCGATAGCGAGAAACATGCCGTTGTAGAAATTCTTCCGATAAATTCTCTTAAGTTCGTACTGCCTGTAGAAGTACGAACCGGCTATGCTTCTAGACTTGTCATTGAGCGGGTACAACCCAGACATCGGTTCCAACTTTTTGCTTCATGTTGTGAATGGCTGCGATCGCCTTCAGCTTCGTGTCAAACGAACCCGTACAGACCCTATACCATTTTTTACCGCCAGCCAGGCTCTCAGCCACATAAGAATCGACACCTTTTTTCCGCATGGATGATACGAACCTGTCGGCCTGTTGCCTGTTCGTGAAGGCTGCTACCTGTAACGCAAAGGAGCCCTGTGGTGCCGGCGCCGGTTTGGCAGCCGCTTTCGTCATACCCGGGACGGCGGTCGGAGCGGGAGCCGCGGGAGCCTGCGTAGTAATCGTCGTGATTGCAGGCTTCTTCTTATTCAAAAACTTCAAATAGCCCGCCCGGTTCAGCATGTAAAGGGCACCCCCTATGCCCGCGATGAGTACGACTACGATAGCAATCCAGAGAAACTTGGACGAGCCGCTTGTCGGATCATCGATATAGCCTTCGTCTGCCCTCAGGTTTCTCTCGTTTTCTTCAGGCTGATTCGGTCCCTGGTTCTGGTTTGGATCCTGTTCGGGATTCTCGTTCTGGCCTTCCTGAAAATTCAGATTTCCCATCGTACATTCCTCCTCAATTGGTTGGAGTTCTTCGCACTCAAAGTGCGAAATATTTTGAATTGATTCAACCTCATTTCACGACATATCAGCCAAAATGAAAAGCCGTGTGCGCTAAGTCTCAGAAGATCCGGCTGCTCAGACCGATGTAGAGGGTCAGGGGGAAAGCCTGGTACCCCTGCCATATGTAGTACTTTTCGTTAAGTAAGTTATTCCCACCGGCAAACACCTTGAAGGGCAGTTCCATTATTTTGAAATCATAAGAGAGCCTGAGGTCAAGCAGACCGACCGGGCTCACCTTACGGGTAAGAGCAAGGTCTGAATACCTCGATGAGAGGAAAAGGAATTGCGCTGTGGCATTAAGCTGAGGCGTAAAGCGGTAATCGAGCCCCAGGTTCGCATTGAAAGGCGGGAGGTTTGGTATCGAAGAAAGGGAATCTGCCGTTCCATTCTGATATTCGAGGCCGAGATTCGCTGAAAAATTCTCCATGCTGAAATCGGCCGAAAGCGATACTGAAGTTATAGAGGCGTTAGTCGAATAAGTCAAACGGGTAACGTTTGTCAAGTCGGAGAAGAAGAGCGGCAAGTTTTTCGCACGCCTGTATTCGACCTGCGGGATGAGCGTAAAGCCGTCTGCAACCAGAACTCTGCCTCCGAGTTTAAACACGAGATTGTTCTGCGTATCGACAATCGGCAACAGTCCGTCCACATACTGATCTTCGGACAAGAACTTTTCAAGACTTCCCTGCCTGACCGATCCGTCAAGACTTGCATAGACTGAAACCATGTCGCTAACTCTGTAGTCGGCCCTCAAGTCGGGGTACAATTTGGCAACCGTGCTCGAGGAGTCGTCCCGGTATTGGTAGTAGGCGAGCCCAAGCGAGTAGGTGAAGCTTCCCAGCATCAAAGAGTTTCCGTAACTGCCGCCGAGGCGGAGATTGTAAATGGACCTGTTCAGTCCAGCCGAATCGGGCTGAGTCGCAGGATTGTTAACGAGCCCGCCTTTAGGCCCGCTTAGTGTATGGTTGCCGAAACTGAGGTCGCCTCTGAATCCAAGCCATCCCGATGGAAGCTGTACCTGGGTGCTGGCTAAGAGGCCGAGCGATGACTGGGAATCGTGCCAGTAGTCGTCGGCCGTAAAATCGTTGAAGTCGAGCCCGAACGCCAGAGGAAGGTCGCCCATATACATATCCGAGTTCACCCCGAACCGGACCTTTGAGGTTTTCCGTTGCAGCGTCGGTTGCGGACCACCATAGAGCGAGAAGCTCGAGCGCGAGTAGCCGAAGTTCAGGGAATTACTCGACTTGATCATTTCGCGCGAATCGATGTCCTTAGCGAGACCGGCACGAATCGAGAAGCCCCTGCTCGCGGTGTTGGGGATGAATCCGGCCGTGTAGTCGCCGGACACGCTGCCGTTGAGGTCGAACCCACTTAGGCTTTCACTCCCCGACAAGAGATAATTCGCGGTCGTATAGTGACCGATGGAGGCCCGCGCGAACAGTCCCGGCCTTGCCCGAGTACCTTCAAGGGCTTCCCTGCTTAGATCACGGTTCGACGGGAGTTCGGCTTCTATGCCGCGGATTCTCTTATCCTGAAAATAGCTAGAGTCAATTTTCACGGTCGGTTTGGCGGCTTTGGGGAGTGAGACCTGCGTTTTACCGGTGATGACAAATTCAGGGACCTTGACACTGGGGAGAGCTGAATCGGGCTGGAACGTCGATACGGGTGGCGTAACGATTCCCTGCGCATTCGCGCCCACGGCGCAGGCGCATAGTACGGCAACTATTGCTAAGAACCTCGCTCTCACCTTTCGGCAACCAGTTTTGGAATTGCCTGACCGCGATGACAGGTGAAGCAAGTCACCTTCTTCATTTGTGGACCGTTCAAATAGTTTTCGTCGATGTTTCTCACCATTCTAATCATGATCCTGGCCATTCTTTTTGGGGCTTTAGAATCACTTGCAAAATCGGCGGTGTTGTGGCAGAAGTCACACTTAACGCCGAGTGCCTCCGAAAACCCCTGCATGACATTCAGAAGCTGCTCCTTCGAATGTATGCCGTGCAGGACCTGAAGGTTTTGGCCATACGTGTTTGTAGTGTCCTTAGAAAGTATCTGCTCTGTCACAAAGCCGGCGAATTTCGGTTTGTAATCAGGGGTCTTATTCAAATCCGACGAAATAATAAGAGCGAGCACAATTATAGTAATGAGAGTACCGTAAAACACGGCTGTCTTGTTCATTTAATATTTTCTCCTAACGGGAATCGAGCTTATTCAATTCTTCCCTGGCTGTCCTGGTAAAAGCATCGGGGCTCCTCTCCTTTATGAACTCTTCGAGGAGCGACTTCGCGTCGCTTATATTGCCGTACTTGACCAGGCACCGCGCGAGCCCGAGCTGCGACCTTGCGACCATGTCCGGAAAACTCGAGAATACATACTTCACTCTGAGGAAAGCCAACACCGCGTCGGAGCTGTCGCCTGAGGCACAATAGTATTCGGCTACATGGAGTTGGGCTTGAGCCCCGATAAGGTCATCGCGAGTTTTTGCGACCGAGTTGGCCAGCGAAATGGCGTCCGCTACGCGCCCTTTGTCAAAATAGATTCCGCTGAGAAGGACCTTTGCCTCCGCCTTGTCCCCGTCGTTGACCGAATCTGTCTGCGACAATGCCGCCTTGGATAGATTCGATTCGGCTCTGAGCGTGTCGCCGCGCTGAAGGTACAATTTCCCGAGATCGACCTGGGCAGTAGTGCTGTAGTCGTTCGACGCGGCGGCCGCTTCGTTGAGCAGTTTTTCAGCCTCGGCATAATCGGCTTCGCCAGTATATAGCTCGGCGAGCTTGACCTGGCCTGCTGTGGTGTAGTCGCTGGATGGCAAAGTGGAAATGAGCTTTCTGAAATCCTGTCTTGCCTCCTGAGAATTACCCAGATGGGTCTCGACAACGCCGAGGTTGTAAAGTGATTTGGGCACGAGGGAGCTATTGGGGAACTTCGCCAGGAACTTGCGAAGATCCCTCTCCGCTTCTTGATAATGTTTCTGATTCAGTGCATACTCGACCTTCTTGTAGTAGATCCTGTCGACGTTCGGAAGGTTCGGATGATCCTTCACGAAATCGTCTATGACGCGCTCAGCTTCCTGCGTCCGGCCAAGTATCGTCAGGCAGTACTGCATGCCGACTATTGCATTGTCCACATACTGGCTTGTGGGATATTTCTCCAACAGCTGCCTGTAATTGATCAGGGCGCTTTCGTAATTGCCCGAGTTGTAGTAAGAATCGCCCTTGCTATAAAGAGCCCGCGCAGCAACATCGCTGTTTGGGTAATCCTCAGTCACCCTGCTGAAGTTTGAAATGGCATCTGTGTAATCTTTCTCGGAGAAATAAACCCAGCCGATCGCGTAGCGTGCTTCGGGTGCGACATAAGACGATGCATATTTGCCGATGACGAACTGGAACGCACTCAGCGATTGAGTGTACTGACCCAGCTGGAAATAAGTCTGGCCGATCTGGTACCATGCATAGGCTGAAGAAGTATCTCCGGCAAACAACGAAGCCGCGCTCTTATAGATTTCAAGGGCCCTCTGGAAACTCTTGCCGTAATAATAGCAGTCGCCCATCCTCAGGTAAGCGTCCGAAAGCATCGGCGAAGAAGGATAGCGGTTTATGAAGTCCTGGAAAGTTTTCGCGGCCTCGGCAAAATGATCGGAGAAATAAAGGGAATATCCGACGCCGAGCGCGGCAGTTTCGGCGTGATCACCCGCAGGATAAGTCTTGAGGTATTCCTGATAGTCCGCCGTAGCACGATCATACAATCCTGCCCTGTAGGATGATTCGGCGGCCATATAGAGGGCTTCGGATTTCTCGCTGTCAGAAGGAGCGATATCCGCCGCGGTCGTATAAATCTGTGCCGCCCCTGCAAAATCGTGGGACGCATAGAGCGAAGCGGCATAATCGAAGTGCGCCTTGACGGACTGGGCACCTTTGAGCTTAGAGATGGCATTGAGGAAATAGAGCTTTGCATTCGCGTAATCGCTTGCCGCAGCGGCCGAGACCGCGGCGTTCTTCATCGCCTCGGCATACAGAGACGGATCCTTCGATGCGAGAAGAAAGGCTTCCTGACTTTGTCTGTAGGATTTGTTTTGGAAATAAAACTTCCCAAGCTCGAAATAAGATCTTCCGACCTGACTTTCGGCCTTTGATGAACTTGCCAGTTGCAGCAGCGTCGACTCTGCGGAGTCCCTGTCTCCGGATGCTTCGTATGCCCGAGCCGTCTCCAATCTTGCATTGAAATACAGGGGATCATCCGGCTTGATCTGTGCCAGCAGATGTAGCGCCTCAGGTATATCGGATCCTGCCGCGATAAGAATCGTGGAATATAGGACGCGGACCTCCTGCGAGTGGTCGCCCGAGGGGAACTGATCCAGATACTCCTTTAGGGAGATCCTGGCGCTGTCAGGCTCTCCGACCGCTACGAAGGCGCGTCCCCGGTAATAAAGCGAAGGTTCGACAATCTCGTCGTTCTTCGTCGACGATATGGCAATTGAAAACTCGTTTGCGGCCTCCCGATAATTCCCGAGAAAGAAGTCACACTCACCCATCTTTTCGACGGCATCCGCCCTGAGCCTGGTGTTCGGGTAATCCGCCAACAAGGCAGCAAAGGCCTTCTTGCTCTCGGCAAACTGGGAGAGTTTACCGAAACTCCACGCGGCCCCGTACATAGCGTAATCAGCGAATTCCGATTTCGGGTAGCCTTGATACGTAAGGTCGAAATACTTTATGGCGTTGTTGTAATCTCCACGGGCCACGAAGAGCTGTCCCAACTTATAGGAAGCTTCCCCCTTCACACCGTTGTCGCCGGAATTCGCCAGAACGTTCTTCAGCAGTCGCTCGGCCTTATCCAGCTTTTTCAGCTGGAGATATATCTCTCCGGAACGCAGTTCCGATTGGGTGAAATAATGAGAGCCGGGGAACTGCTCCATCACACGCTGATAGTAACTCAAGGCACTATCGAACATGCGTTCCTGAAGGAGACACTCGCCTGCGAGGAAGGTGACCTCATCGATATGGCCCGATCCCGGATAACGGCTGATAAACGCTTTGAATTGCTGAAGTGCAATAGGATACTGCCCATCACGGTACAGACCGATTGCGAATGTGTAGTCCTGCTGTTCCGCAACCGTTCCTCCTGCGATCTGGCACAGTGAGATGGAAGGTGCGGCCAGGACCATGATACTAACTATGACTGCTCGGACGCTTTTCATTTTTACGAATTTATAGTCCGACAAGGAGTTAATCAAGCTCACTTCTAAGTTCACTTGAAGAGCCCTCAAGTTTTCACTTGCCGAGACTTTGTTTATATTATTTAGCATGATCAGCTATACTCAGAAGCAGCTCAAGGATCCGGCTTTCTCCATATCAAAGGAGTGGCTTCTGACCGATGGTGACGGCGGCTATGCATCCGGTACTGTCTCATTCATGAACACGAGGAGGCAGCATTCCCTCCTGACAGTCTCGACTAATTTTCCGCTGAAGAGATTCACGCTTCTGAACAAGCTGGACGAGGAAGTAATCATAGAGGGCAAGTCTTACATGCTCTCGACGAATCACTATCCCGGAACTATTTTCCCGGAGGGATTCAAATACCTTGGGAAGTTCGTCTTCGACCATTTCCCGCAGTTGACATTCGACCTTGAGGGGTGCCAGATTGTGAAGAAGGTGCTTATGCCGAGGGGATCGAGCTCCGTCTACTGCCATTATGAGAATCACTCAAACAAAGCGATGACGATCCGGCTTCTTCCTCTCATAAGTTTCCGGCCAAAGGATGCACTCAAGAAGGCTGGAGACGGGTTTCTTGTGGACGAGCTCCCCGATGGAGTGCGCATAATTGCGGAGATGAATTTGCCGAAGCTCTATCTCAAGTTATCTCAGATATACACGACTTCACCGGAGTCGCACTGGTATTACAATTTCATTTACGCACACGACGCCGATCTCTACGATAACGATCGGGAAGATCTTTTCAATATCGGTTTTTGGGAGACCGAGCTGGAACCCGGAAAGGGACTTACTTTTGCGGCTTCGACAAGGGATCTCGCGGAATACGATTACCCGGAAATTGAGGCAAGACAAATTGAATCTATAGAAAAAAAGCGGGCCGCCAGCGGACTTCCGAAACGATTCGTTCATCTTTCCGATATCGCGTTCAACCACCTCGCGCGAAGCCGTGCGATACGGAGCTTCGCCATTCTCGACGGCTATCCATACGGCGGGCTGACGATGAAGGATTCGCTTGTATCCATGGACGGCATAGCCTATTCGGCGGACAAACCGAAGTACGAGCAGGAGTACCTGTACGACCTGGTGGCTAACGAAGTGAGCGGCTCTTTCCCTTCAACGATAGACGAAGATACCTTTCATATCAATTACGACGATCCGAAAGTCCCGCTGTATTTCGCGCTTGCCGTCAGGCGCCTTTCCGAGAAGGACAAGAGCACTGATTGGATGAAGCGTTACCAGCCGATGCTCGAGGATGCTGCGGAAATTCTCATGCAGAGCAACATAGGTGGAGCGAGATTGCGAGGTACGAGTTTGATAGACATCTCAGGAGGTAAAGATTCGGGTTACAGAACGGTGGTCGAAAACGCTTCGGTAAACGCATTATGGTACAATCTTTTGAAGATGATAGACGAAACCAAATCTTCCGGCAACTCGTCGGCGGCTTACAGCGAGACTACCGCGGAGATTGAATCAGTCTACTTCACCGAATTCTTTACGGCCGATGGGAGGTACAGAGGCACGGGAGACGGGACCGTTTTACTCTCCGATATGGCGCTGCCGCTGATTCTCCCTTACACACCGCTGACAGACGAACAAAAGGAGAAGCTTTTCAGGGAGCTGTCGTCACGATTGCTCGGCTCGCTCGACAAACCTGAATTGCACACCGGTCAGGGGCACGCCTGCAATCTCATGGCGATCTACCTGGCCGAATACGGAAGCTCGATGGAGTCGTGTAAGGAGGAGGCTGCGAAACTGAAAGAGATTTTGACGGAGATTTTCACTCTTCATGGGTACACAAACTGCGTAGACGGATTGCCGCGATGCGGTGTCGATACCACCGAGCACCACCCGCAAGACATTTCAACGTCGCTGGTAACGGGCGAAGCCATCCGCTTAATTAAGAAACTGAAGTTGAGGTAGGACAAGCGCGCGGCCGCGCACTGCCACAAACGACACTCTCATTGCCGCGCGCCCTGACGATGCCGGTTAGTTCTGGAAGACGCCCAGGATATCACTTCGCTGGACTATGCGGAAATCCTTCCCATCCATCTGAATTTCCTCGCCACCGTATTTCGCGAAGAGAATCTTGTCGCCGACTTTCACTTTAGATTTCAGGTCTTCGTCAGTACCGACGGCAACGACCAGGCCGGTCCTGGGTTTCTCTTTAGCCGTGTCCGGTATATAAAGACCGGACGCAGTCCGCTCTTCCGTTTCATCCGCAAATTCCACAAGGACTCTGTCGTCCAGAGGTTGAATCTTCATCTCTACTCCTGTTTCTTTTATTCTTTGATTCCGAGCAAATTATTTATTTTCGGTTTATCGAATCCAACTATAGGCCGGTTGTTAATGAGAATCACGGGGACCCCCATCTGCCCCGTCCTCCTCAGCATGTCCTGGGCGGCGCGTTGATCGCGGGAGACATCGACCTCGGTGTATCTGACCCGCTTTTCGTTGAAGTATTGTTTAGCCGCCCTGCAGAAGCTGCAGGTTGGGGTCGTGAAAATGACTACTTTGGGTTGAGGCGTATCCATCTCTTCTTCTCGTTAAGTTCCTGTTTTTATCGTGTGAAAATCGTCGGGCGGGAGGACCACATAGGAATTTGTAATCTCCACGGAGTTTTTGAGCATGGCACTTACCGGACAATACTTGTTCTGCGAAAGATCGATAGCTCTTTCGAGGTCTGAAGGGGCAAGTTTTTCACCATAGAAGGTGTACTCGATATGAATCTTGGTATAGACCTGGGGATGTTCTTCGGCCACCTGGGCCTTCAGCCTGACTTCGAATCCGGCGAGCTTAACGCGTTTCTTCTGAAGAATCGAAACGACATCGCTGCCGGTACAGGCGCCAAGCGATATAAGAATCAGCTCCTTCGGTCTTATGGCTGCGCTGCTGCCACCAAACTCGGGCGGCCCGTCGACTGTCACCCAATGGCCCGACTCTGTGAGCCCGGCGAACGTCATCCCTCTGACTTGTCTTACGACTGCGGATTTCTCTGCCATAACAACTCCATTCCTATTTTTTGATGCAAATAAAAGAAACTGGTTTCAGTTTAAGAAAAAAAATATCGTCGCTATTAACTGCCGCCTCATGAACTCAGCAAAAAAGATGTCATGATGTACACTCAAAGGGGTTCCACACTCTACGGTATTTGGTGGACCCGACGGTTGGAGGAACATTCTCCCTCCGACGAAAACGAAGCCACGTGATGTCGGGTTTAGAACCTACTTTGAAAATCGTGTTTCGATTGCTAATTTAATCATACCGCGCCTGTAGCTCAATTGGATAGAGCATCAGACTACGGATCTGAGGGTTGGGGGTTCGAATCCCTCCAGGCGCACAGTTAAAGCATCCAAGTGGCCTCGGAAATCACGAGGCCGTTTTTTTTTGTCTATTCAGTTGCACAGCCCTATGGAGGAGGTTCTCTGGCTGAATAACGGATTAGAAAGCAAAATCGAAAACCGGAGGGGCGTATCATGCAGCTTCGCTCACAACATTTAAGAATCCTCTTCACCATTCGGAAGTAACACACCGAGTTTTTCCCCGCGGAATTCTTTCTTTACCTCATGTTTCTCCCTGTAATTGCTGGGCTCCTGCCTTACATCCCGTGTGCGATTGAACTTTCCCGTCCCGCTGACGGTCTAAGTAAGAAATCACTTTAGGAGGCGTTTACGATCATGCGCCGGGTAACCTTATGGACTTTTGCCCTACTAATAGTCTCGGGGCTTCCGGGCTGTTATTCCAGTGACTGGAGCGGCGAAGCGTCGAATTACACACCACCGCCGCCAGCCGCGGGCCATCAAAGACCAATAATGTGGATGCCGGGATATGCCCCTGCACCTCCCTCGCCGCCGGCGGCGGGTTACGTCGCCCCACATCCTGTCCGCCAAACTGTGCCAGGATACGTTTCGCCCCCTCCACCGAAAGCGCCACAGCCGCGGGAACAGTCCCCGAATCCAGCGCCGCCTCCCCGGAAACCTTCGCCCCCGAGGATCAGGCGGTGAAGCGATTCGCATTCCCGGCGACATTCGTGTCGAACACCATCCGCAAGTCGTGCACCGCCTGCACATACACTAAATCCCCGGCGGATCTGAAGTGGGGAACGGTCTCATGGATTACCGCCAAGCATGGCCGTAAAAACGATCGCTAACATCCATAGGAGGTTGCAATGATTTCACAACACACGCTGCCGGCAGGAAAGAGTTTCGTCCTGCTGCTCCTGCTATCTTTCTTTGCCGCATCTGAATCGGCATTTGCAGAGAGTTCAGACAGCCTTTTCGATTTCTCCGAAGACATCCGCATCTTTACCGCCTACGCCATGATGAATGCCGCGGGGAATGTCGGCGAATGGAACAGGGCCGGGATGGATCCAATCAGAAGTGAATTGCGCGCAGACCTCGCAGGCAGGATCGATTCTTCATTTCAGGCTAAGATAAGGGCATTCAATCAGAGTCACGGGAGGGTACTGGAGACTTACGAAGCCGCTCTTTTGACGTCAGGCCCACCCGATTTTCATTGGAGCTACAATCCGAAAAACACCGGAGATTTAGAGGAGACTGTTTTCGCGGACTCCACTTTCCCAGATCTCCTGGCGGAGTTTTACAGGAAGGTTAACGTGGCACAGCTTTGGGACGAATATCGTCCGATCATACAGGCAGAGAATGATAAGTACAAACCGTTCGCCGACCAGGCCATGGAGGATGTCGATAAGTACTGCCGCCTCGACACCGACTACTTCTACTCGAACGGCAAACGGATCCATTTCGAATTCATGCCGCTCATTCCTTATTTCACTTCAATGACGGCAAGGGTAAACGGTGAAATATACATCATCGTAGGGCCGCAGGAGGAGAAGCCTGACAGATCGATGTTTTACTATCACCTCCTTAACCGCGTCACCATACCGCTCGTCAGAAACGATTCCGAAGATGTAAGTCGGCTCGCCGGACTATTTGACGCCGTGAAGTCTAAAGTGGATATCAGACGTGGCAACTGGAAGATACTTGTTGCCGAATGTTTCGCTGAGGCTGCGGACATGCGCCTGGAGCAAAAGCTTTACGACCTGGACACTACGACAATTCAAGCATCACTTATGAATGAGTATAAATACGGCTTCATACTCACCCCGACAATCTATCGGGATCTGCAGAAGTACGAAGAATCGGGAATGAAATTCGGCGAGTACTTCCCCAGGATTCTGGAATCCATAGATTACCGACACGAAGTCGAAAAGTGGAACGAGTTCTGGGCCAAGCGGTGAAGGTTTAGAAGCGAAGAATTTTTGAGATTATCTGCCGGGAGGCGAAGAATTGTTCCGTCTCCCGACAGGCCTGAGATATGACTCTTGTTCAATTGTCGTCCCCCGGAGCTCCCGAGGCGGACAAATAGAAAATCCCGCCCGGTTTATTCCAATGAAGAAACGATCTTCTGAAATGGGCCTCAGTATTCCTTAAGGACTGCCCCAGTGTTCGCGCTCGTCACGTGCCGGGCGTACCTGCCGAGATAACCATAGTTGATGCGAGGCTGAAAGGCTGGAAGTGCGGCAAGTCTCTTTTCGATCTCACCTTTGTCTACAAGGAGTTCAAGTCTCCCTGCCGGAATGTCTAAATGTATCCGGTCGCCGTTTTGAATAGCGGCTATCGGACCTTTTACGGCAGCTTCCGGAGACACGTGACCTATGCAAGCGCCCCGTGTACCGCCGGAGAATCTTCCGTCGGTGATAAGAGCAACGCTGTCACCAAGTCCCATTCCCATAAGGTATGAAGTTGGAGCGAGCATCTCCTGCATCCCAGGTCCGCCCATCGGCCCTTCATAGCGAATCACGACGACATTCCCCCGTCTGACTTTTCCTCCGAGGATTCCCTGAACGGCATCCTCCTGCGATTCGAAGACAACCGCATCGCCTTCGAACATGAGCATCTCCTTCTTTACGCCTGCCGTTTTCACAATTGCCCCTTCCGGCGCAAGGTTGCCGAACAGGACCGTGAGACCTCCATCCTTTGAGTAGGCGTTGTCGATCTCCCTGATGCATTCCTTATCCGTCGATTCCACTTCCGATATATTCTCACCCAGGCTCTTTCCCGTGACGGTCTTAACACCGAGGGAGAGGAGTCCGGGGATTTTCGAGATTTCCTTCATGATAGCGCTGACCCCGCCAGCACGATCCACATCCTCCACATGGTACGAAGACGAAGGGCTGACCTTGCAAATGTTCGGCGTCGTCCTGGAAAGGATATTGATTTTGTTAAGGTCGTAGTGTATGCCCGCTTCGTGAGCGATGGCCATCGTATGCAGAACAGTATTGGTGCTCCCACCCATGGCCATGTCCAGAACCAGGGCATTGCCAATGGCTTCCTCCGTGACGATGTCCCGCGGTTTCAGATCCATCTCGATGAGTTTCAATATCTGCCTTGCGGCGGCACGGTAGAGTTCTTCGCGTTTCGGATCGACGGCGAGGACCGTGCCGTTGCCGGGCAATCCCAGACCGAGGGCTTCAGTCAGACAGTTCATGGAATTTGCAGTGAACATCCCGCTGCACGAACCGCAGGTCGGGCAGCCGTTTCTTTCCAGGTCGAGGAGCTGTTCGTCGTTTATCTTTCCTGACTGGTAAGATCCGACCCCCTCAAACACGGATATGAGGTCGACGGTACGGCCGTCTTTAGTCCGACCGGCAGCCATCGGCCCGCCGCTGACGAAAATCGCCGGTATGTTGACTCTCATCGCGGCCATCAGCATCCCGGGGACGATCTTATCGCAATTGGGAATGCATATCATGCCGTCGAACTGGTGAGCGCGTATCATGGTCTCGACAGAATCCGCTATCAGTTCCCTGCTGGGAAGCGAATACTTCATGCCGGCATGCCCCATCGCAATCCCGTCGTCCACGCCGATGGTATTGAACTCGAAGGGAACGCCGCCCGCCTTTCTTATTTCTTCCTTGATGATCGCGCCGACCTTGTTCAGATGGACGTGTCCCGGTATAATCTCGACGAATGAATTGACTACCGCTATGAACGGCTTCTTAAAATCTTCTTCCTTCACTCCGGCCGCGCGCAGTAAACTCCTGTGCGGCGCGCGCTCGAAGCCTTTCTTGATGACGTCGCTTCTCATTTATTCCTCTGTTAATTGAATAACGTGCCTGCTTATCCGCGCAGGAGACGGTCTCTTCCCACGAGGGGGCACAGACTTAATCGTTGGTACGAATTATGGTGGAGTAACACGCTGAGACTACAGACACCCGATTCGCGGATCCTAACACGATCAATTTAGATTTTGCCGGCCTTAAATGAAATGGAAGCGTGGTTCTAGATCTCAGCGTTAATCTGCGGTTATGAGCATACATTCCGACGGTCGGGTAAAGAATTCGCGGGGAGGAGAGTTTCGCGTGCAATTCGTTCAATCTGCATTAAATTAGTCCGGAAAAAAGCCGAATAATTGGGGGATGCATTTTTTGTTTACTTGATAATTAGTCTACGCTTGTATATAATTTCCAATGAAAAAGGGAGTGGATTAAAGGACCATTTGTACAGACTTATACAGTTTTGCTAGAAGAACCATGTGAAGGAGAAGTACTTGCCTATTCTGTACAGTGGAAAAAAACAAATTCCTCTTAATATATTTTGCGCTTCCGGCGTTGCTGCTATTGATTGCCGCCGCGAAGTCCTTCGGACCCAGTGACTGGGTAGTTACCGGCGGTGGATTCAGAGCCCCCGCAAGGTTTCCAGGCAGAAGAAAATACTTACTGACCGACGAAGATGGCCAGGGGGGTGACGTGTATGCGGAACCAGCCGATTGGCCTTATGAATACTCGTCCCCTCGTGAATCAAGGTCGGTAAGTAAGCGGCCGATCAACGGTCAACAGAGCGGTCAGCGAAGAGAAAAGCCGGGTGCCCGGGTCGCCTCTATCCCACAGGACACTTCCCGAACGACTTCCGATAGAACCGACACCTCTTCTGCCCCCTCGTCCATCCCACCGGCCGACAGGTCTGGAACCCCGGCGAGGTCCGTATCCGCCGACAGCAGTTCACAGCCCGATAGTCTTAGACTCTCGGCGTGGTTGCAGCACATGCGACCGGTTCACCCACAGGCGCCGATCTTCGAGCCGTACCACTATCCCCTATTCCTGACTTCAAACGCGGTACAGTACAGCACGCTTCTGGATTCGACCGGAAGATACATGGAAATCCGAGAGACGGCGCTCGGGCACGATATCAGGATCCCGCTCCAGATTCCACTTGGTGAATACATCAAGATCGAGAGCCGGCATATGATAAACAACACGTGGGCAACCCTCGCACACGCGTATGTTCTGAAAAAGGTAGGCGGCCTCGAATCGCTCATGGCCGGAGTCACGAACATCAGCATACCGATTCCGTCCAATCCTGTCCTGAGCATTTTCGGTCCTCCCCAAATCAACCTGCAGGTTTCGGGCTCAGTCGACATACAGGGCGGATGGCGCAACCAGAAGCTCAACGCGCAGACGCTCTCCCAGCTGGGAAATGTCTCAAACCAGCCTGCCTTCAACCAGTCTCTCCAGATAAATGTCAACGGCACAGTCGGCAACAAGCTGAACATTGCGGCCAACTGGGATACGCAGAATCAATTCAACTACGAAAACCAGGTGAAGCTGAAATACACGGGATATCCCGATGAGATCGTGAAGAGCGTGGAAGCGGGGAACGTCTCGATGAACACTCCATCTTCATTCATCGGGAACAGCCAGGCGCTCTTCGGGTTGAAGGCCAAATTCCAGTTTGGACCGTTGACCTTAACGGCTCTGGCGAGCCAGCAGAAAGGTCAGAGCAAGACTTTGACAGTGAGCAACGGCTCGTCGAGCCAGACATTCTCGCTTCACGCCTACCAGTTCGCGACGAATCACTTCTTCATCGATACGATGTATATCGGAGAGTATGAAAGATATTACCAGAACAACGGCAACCAGTTCGACGCAAACAAGCTTGTGACCAATTACGAAGTATACATCTCCCAGCCTTCGAGCGCATTGAACACAAATCTCAGGAAGGGATACGCCGTCATCGATCTCCCTTCGCTTCAGGAAGATCCGGGATTGTATAGTTCACTCCGCAACGGGCAGGTCTCGGACAGCGGCAGCTGGCAGATTGAGAGCGGATACTTTGAGAAGCTCAAATCGTCCGAATTCTCGATAGATCCCAGGACGGGCGTACTGACCCTGAACACTTCCTTCCAGTCGAACCAGGTGGTTGCCATAGCCTTCAGTACCAACAGCAGCGTGTACGGTACATTTGCGAACACGGATACATCGAATCTTCCGCTGGTGTTGAACATGATCGTCCCGGCAAACCCGATACCGAGCGAGACCGACGCATGGAGACTCATGCTTCGAAACATCTATCCTACCGGCGGATTGAACCTCACTCAGAATTCATTGAAGGACGTGCAGATAGTCTACACCGTCCCCGGCCAGGCGTCACAGAACACGATCGACAACATAAACCTTCTGCAGGTATTCGGACTCGACAAGACGGGACCGAACGGAACGGGCCCTCCTGACGGAGTGATGGACTGGAATCCGGGCATAGACATAGATCCCACGAGCGGCGAGATCATACTGCCTTACCTCGAGCCATTTGTCGAAGCGTTCAAGGACTACTCCGGACCGCAGGGCCAGAATATAGCCACGCCGGATTCCTTCACTTACAGTGCAATATACGATACGACGCTCCAGTCGGCGGAGAACGATTTTACTTCGAGAGACAGGTTCCTTATAACCGGGTCTTACACGAGCTCCGTCACTTCTCACTACAACCTCGGCTTCAATCTTGTCCAAGGCAGCGTGAAGGTACTCCTCAATGGCTCGCCGCTGACCGAGGGCTCAGATTACACGATCGACTATGTAACAGGGGAAGTACAGATACTGGACCAGGCGGCTCTCCAGCCCGGGGCCAACGTTCAGATACAATACCAGACCAACGATTTATTTCAGCTCGCATCTAAGTCACTTTCTGGTCTCAGGGCCGATTACAGGGTGAACAAGAACACCGACATCGGCTTCACGCTCATGAACTACTCGCAGCAGTCGCCGGTCACCAACATCCGGCTGGGACAGGAGCCCATAAGCAATCTGATGCTGGAAGCCGACGCAGGAACGATCATCAAGCTGCCGTTCCTGACCACAGCTCTCAACGCACTTCCGATCTTGCAGACCACCGCACCATCAAGCATTACAATGCACGGCGAAGCGGCCTACATGCTTCCGAACCCGAACACAAGTCAGAGTGTGATTCCGGACGACCATCATCAGGGAATGGCATACATAGACGACTTCGAAGGTGCAAAGAAGACGATACCGCTCCCGATAACATTTTCTAACTGGACCATGGCAAGCCCGCCTGCTGTTTCGGTCCTCGACTCGCTTCATCCCGGCATCGTCGATTCGGTCAAGAACTACTACAGAGCCTGGACGTACTGGTACAACAGGCTGCCCGGCGAAACGAGCGTCAAGGAAATCTGGCCGCAGAAGCAGGTGGCGTCCAGCCAGCAGAATCAGACTGTACTTTCCATCGGAATGCTGGATACGGTTAGGGGACAGTTCAATCGCACAAAGAACCTCGATTCCACACTTCTCGCGGATCCGAGCGAGAACTGGGGAGGAATGATGACACTCCTCTCCTCGAACGCGAGCGACCTGCTGTCGCAGAACATTACATATATCGAGATCTGGATGAAGATTGTAAGTGCTCCCGGTCCCGGCACGATGCACATCGATCTGGGTCAAATAAGCGAGGACGTCATCGGAGATCGGGTATTGCACACGGAGGATCCTTACGGTTACAACGCCCTGATCTCGGATACTCTCGATTATGGAATAGACGGAATTAACGACGCGAAAGAGAGGGCGGACTTTCCATGGATAGTCGCAGACCCGGGCAGACCTTGGGATCCTACCGGACAGGATCCCGACGGCGACGACTACTATTTTTCGTCAAGTCCTCCGCTCAATCCGCCCGACAGCATGTACTACAGGGTAAACGGGACAGAAGGGAACCACGTCGCATCCTGGGGCAAGTTCCCCGACACGGAAGATCTCAACCACAACGGCACCCTCGATCTACAGAACAGTTATTTCGAATACGCGGTGAAGCTCGACACTACTCATAATAAGTTCATAGCCGGCGGAGGAAATCAAGGATGGTTCCAGTACATCATCCCGCTGCAGGATTACTCGCGAGCGGTAGGAAGCCCGACGCTCACCAACGTCCAGTACGTCCGCATGTGGTTCAACGGCATGACCGCTCCTATGCGGATCAAAATTGCAAAAGTCGAACTGGTCGGGAATTATTGGAAGACTCCGAATCCGAACGACAGCACGATGCAGGTATCCGTGGTAAGCATCGAAGACAACCCCGGGTACACACCGCCTGCCCCCGGCCTGAGACCGGTGGTGAATTCCAGCACGAGCGGGCCGCTCCTGGGCAACCAGCAATCGCTGGCATTGATTCTCAACGGCCTTCAGGACGATAGCACGCGGTATGTTTACAAGGTTGTTCCTCAAGCCATGAACGTCTTCAATTACCATACGATGAAGATGTACGTGCATGGTGATCCGTCATTCAACTATGTCGATTCGACAGATTACGATGCTTCTGTCTACCTCAGATTCGGCACCGACGCGAACAACTTTTACGAATACAGGCAACCCATCAAGCCGGGGTGGCAGGATTTTGTCATCAACCTGGCAAGCCTTACGGCGCTGAAGGAGAAGCGCGACTCGGTAAACCAGGTTATCCCGCCATACCCGGCCGACAACGGAACGCCGGGCGCGACTTATTGGGTGGAAGGAAATCCTTCACTTCAGGAGGTGACCTATTTCCAAATAGGGGTAACCAACCCTGCACGCACAGGGACACCGCTTCCACTCACGGGAGAAATATGGGTCGACGTACTGAGACTGACTAACGTGAACAACACTCCGGGTCTGGCTTACCAGTTGTCAAGCAATCTTCAGCTGGCAGATTTCGGTTCGATCTCCTTCAACTACACCAGCGTGAGTCCATATTTCCATTCCCTGACAACTCAATTCGGAAACTTGAACGCCCAGCTCAACTGGGGAATAAGCGGATCGTTCAACCTTAGCCGCTTCCTCCCGCGTGCATGGATAGGGACGTCGATCCCATTTTATTATAACCATACGGAGTCCTTCGCGAATCCTCTTTATTTACCTAACAGCGACGTCCTGGTGACGGAGGCAGTAAGGAAAAGGACCAGCTATTTAATAAGCCAGGATGTTTCCCCAAGCCGGGCGGCAGCGTTAGCAGACAGCCTTTTGTTGAGTTCCCAGTCGCTTTCGGTCAACGACCAGTGGTCTATTTCAAACATGAGAATAGAATTCCCTTCCAATCAGTGGTACGTAAAGGACATCGTCGACAATATTACGATGGGGTTCAGCTGGAGCGGTTCGAAGTTCAGGAACACACAGACGAAATATGGGAACCAATGGTCTTGGCAATACAACGCCGGGTACTCGGTCCAGCTTGATCCAATGGCGTTCATTACTCCGTTTGCGTCCGCTAACGGGAACGCCGCCGATCGCTCGCACGATTTCCAGTTAAGGTATTTGCCCAATTCGTTCAATCTTTCCATGAACGCGAACAGATCGCTTACCATCAACGATCTCTGGTCGCAGTCTACGCCCATTATCACGCCGAATTTCATCGCACAGAGGGGTGGAGGTTTCACATGGCAGCTTACGAATAACGGGATTCTCAACCCGAGCATAAGCTACAACTTCAGCGACAACAGCTCGCTCGTCTCAACAGAGTCCGATACAAATTCGGTAGGCGCACTGAATCTCCTCCCCGATTCCTATGTGTTCCGGCAGATTTTTCTCAACGGCGGTTTGATCAACTTCGGAGAAGACTACGCCTTCTCCGAACAGTTCGCCCTCTCCACTTCCCCGCATCTTCCGCTCGGGATTCAGAAATACCTGACCCTGCAGGCAAGCTACAATTCAGGTTACCAGTGGAACAATTCAGCCCAGCAGGGGGCCCTTGGTAGAAGCGCGGGCTACAATTCTTCGCTGCAGCTCGGCACCAATCTGTATCTGAAGTCGCTGACGGATCCGTGGTTTAGCGCAGGAACGGCAGCATCTCCAGCACCCGGTCCCGGGCGTGGACGAAGAAGGGGACGCGAGGAATTTGCGGCGCCAAAGCCGGACACTTCATCAGGGAACTCGCCGAGCATAGGTCAGCTTCTCGACTACCTGATCAAGGTTCCTTTCCTCGATTTTCAGAACATCGGGTTCAATTTCTCATCTACAAACACAGCTACTAACGGCGGACTCCCGAGCCTTCGGCCCGGGATGGGAAATTTCTTCAGCCTGCCTTTCATCCAGCAAAGCAACCCGGAGCTCGGCCCGTCCCAGCTGTACCAGCTTGGTCTCGTGTCTGACCCTTACGGTGCGCTGTCGCTCAAGCCGAAGAAAGCTTTCCCGTTCTTCAAATTCTCGCTCGGGCCGACCAGGAGGGTCGCAATAAACGGCGTGAACATCACTGACAATTTCTCGAACAGCAACAACCTGACGATCACTACGTCGCGCAATCTGTGGGCAGGGGCACAGCTGAATCTCTCGTGGAATGTCGCATGGTCTTACAACCGTAATACCACTTTCACGGTGGATTCTGCCGGGAACGTAATCCTGAATAGCATCAGCACGCAGATAAGTGGACAGGTCACCAAAAGTTTCTTCACGCTTCCGCCGGTATTTATATTTTCGGCATTCAAGAGCGGTATCAACCAGGTAGCAGCGGATTACAAGAAGCTCAATTCTTCGAGCCCGAATTCCACTCCAGCACAGAATTTGTCCAAGGCATTTCTGCAAGGCTTCGAGACATTCCCGATCCTCAACAAGGTGTTCGGAGAATTCGCACCCGATCTCAATTACTCGTTTTCGTGGGACGGCCTCGAGAACCTTCCGCTCTTCAAGACATTCGCGTCCCAGGTCAGCTTAAATGATGCCTACCAATCGTCGTACAGCCGGTCCTGGACCAACACTAACGGCCAGGGCGAAGTCACGAACGATCAATCGGTCTCTTACGGCTTCCAACCGCTCCTGGGGATGAATGTCGCCTTCAAAAATTTTACGAACGCGACCATATCCGGGTCTGTTCTTTACAACTCAAGTACGCAGTATTCTTTGAATCCCTCGTCCCAGACCATCGCCGAATCGTATACGGGGCAGCTCTCCGTTACCGCCCAATATGAGAAACAGGGTTTGTCTCTTCCCTTCCTCGGGTTGAACCTGAAGAACAATATCAACATAAGCGCAAGCTACTCGGTATCGCAGACGACAAGTTATTCCTATCAGGTTCAGGATATCAGCGCGGGCAGTACGCCAATCGACGGAACCAGCCAGATATCCATCGATTTGCAGTTCCAGTATTCTCTCAGTTCGCGTGTGACCGCGTCTTTATACTACAAAAACACCCGGATAGTGCCGACGGCGCCCGGCTCCCCCATCCCCGGAACGACCACCAACGAGGCGGGTGTCAACGTCCACGTGTCGATAGGAAGCTGATTCCGTCAGGATTCATCGGATCAGTTTAAGACTTGCCTGATCTTTTCAGCGAGCGCGTAAGGTGTGAACGGCTTCTGGATGAACTCAACGTCCTTCTCCAACACTCCGCGTTCCGCTATGATATCGGCGGTGTATCCCGACATGAACACTGTCTTGATGCCGGGGACGATGGTCTCGATCTTTGCCCTGAGTTCTTTACCGTTCATCTCGGGCATTATGACATCCGTGAGAAGGACATGTATGTTGCCTTTGCATGCCATGCAGAGTAAGATCGCCTCGCCTGGTTTCTGGGCCGAAAGGACTTTG
Source organism: Bacteroidota bacterium (assembly GCA_021811615.1). Lineage (GTDB taxonomy): Bacteria > Bacteroidota > Ignavibacteria > Kryptoniales > JAKASW01 > JAKASW01. Next base: position 35,565 of record JAJZNW010000013.1, on the reverse strand, counting down.
TAGCCATAACCTTCAAGAACGGTTTTAGACAGTTCAAGAAGCTGAGATTGATCTTCCACAATAAGGACGGTTTCTGTGCCGGTAACGTCGGCCGTTTTCTCTTCCGTTTGAGATTTCTCCAGAGTCCCATAGTATCGTGGAAGGTAAATCTTGAAAGTTGTTCCAATCCCTAACTCACTATAGACGCTGATGTGACCTCCGTTCTGCCTGACGATCCCATAGACAGTCGAAAGCCCGAGCCCGGTGCCCTGCCCTTTCGGTTTAGTCGTGAAGAATGGCTCGAATATCTTGCCCATGATATCGCTGTCGATCCCTGCGCCGTCATCGGAGACACTCAAGACGACATACTCACCGGGGGCCATATCCAGCCTGTCCTTGACTAGCCGCTCAGTCATAAAAGCGTTAGATGTTTCTATGGCAATCGTTCCGACTTCCCCGATTGCGTCCCTGGCATTGGTCACAAGATTGACTAGGACCTGGCCGAATTGGGTTTGATCTATTTTTATGTTCCATACGTCTGTTCCCGGGTGGAACTTCAGCGTAATGTTCTCTCCGATAAGCTTGACAAGCATACTATGAAGTGAAGCTAAAGTCTCGTTAGGGTCGATGGGTTTGGGCGTCACAATTTCTTTTCTTGCAAACGCGAGAAGCTGTTTCGTAAGGTCAGCCCCGCGATTCGATGCCGAGTCAATCAGTTCCACGTACCGGTACTCGGGAGTATCCTTTGGCATTCTTTTGAGAAGCAGCTGCGCATAACCGATTATGACCCCCAGCATATTGTTGTAGTCATGCGCGACACCGCCGGCAAGTCTTCCGAGTCCTTCCATTTTCTGCGACTGAATCAGCTGTTCTTCCAGCCTCTTGCGGTCGCTTATGTCGTAAGCTGAAACTATTATCGCCGGACGATCCCTGTACTCTATGAGTGATGCCGTAAAATCGGCCCAGACGAGATCGCCGTTTTTTCTAAGCACCCTCGACTCAAAATGGTTGAGAACGTCCTCTCCGGCCAGCCTCCTCGTCATTCTGTCCTTGAGCGGCCCTCGTTCCTCCGGTAAATGGAGATCCGTAACATCGAGCCGGGCGAATTCTTCAGGCGCGTACCCGGTCAACCTGACGGCAGTAGGATTGGCATAAAGGAAGTGCAAACCGTCGTGGATCCAGATCGCGGAGGCGGAGCCTTCGACGAGAGCGCGGAATTTTGCTTCACTCTCGCGGAGCGCGTGCTCAGCCTTCCTGTGTTCCGTTATGTCTTCAACCGTACCATCATAGTAAAGTGTATTGCCGTTCGAGTCGCGCATCGCGCGTGCATTTTCCCTGACTTGGATAACGGAACCGTCTTTTCGGGTCCAAGCAGATTCCAGCCCGATAACCTCCCCATCCCTCTCAATTCGTTGTATGAAGTCGCGACGGGCATAATCAGGTTCGAACCCCTCTTCCTCGAGGTTTCTTGAAGCCAATTCCTTGAACGAATCGTAACCGATCATTTTCAATAGTGCAGGGTTCGAAAGAAGGATTCTTCCGTCAGGAGTCGTCCTGTAGAGGCCGATTGTAGAATTCTCGAACAGTGTCCTGAAGCGTTCTTCGCTTTCGTGGAGTTCGAGCTCTCTTTTGATTCTCTCCGTCACGTCCCTTATGACCACCTGCACAGCTATCTTCCCGCCGAAATTTGTCGGGCCTGCAGAGATTTCGACAGGAACGATCGTCCCGTCGACTCTCACGTATTTGTCTTCAACAGGATATGTGACCTTCTCTCCTCTCAAGATCCGTTCCTCTCTCGCTTTGGATTCCTTCAGGCTATCAGGATTCATGAACATAGAGATCGGTTTGCCGATCAGCTCCTGAGGGCCCGTCGCGCCGGCAAGTCTGGCACCGGGATCGTTGATAAAGGCAATCTTGTCGTCCTGGTATATTATGATGGCATCGGGGGACATCTGGACGAGATTGCGGTAATTACCCTCGCTTTCTTTCAGCCTTCTTTCCGCCTCGCGTCCGGCGCTTTCATCCTGGAAGACCAGCACCGATCCTACACCCTTCCACGTATCATCGTGTATGGGGGCGATTGTATAGGAGACGGGATACCTGCGTCCGTCTTTGGAAGTAAGGATCGTGGGTTCTCGGGAACCGATCACTACCCCTTCACTAAGTACACGTTCAAATTCCATCTTTGCCGCGGTCCCCGTCTCTTCACGGACGGTCATGAAGATTATTTCAAGAGGGTTGCCCCTCGCCTCCGATTCTCTCCAACCGGTTAGCTGCTCGGCAACCGGGTTCATTTGTTTTATACAACCCTTTATATCGGTTGTGATAACCCCGTCACCGATGCTATAGACAGTCGCCCTGTACTCTTCATGGATTTCGCGGAGCTCGGATTCTCTTTCGTACAATTCACGGTAAACCTCGGCTTGCCTGTCACGATGCGCATAAGCTGTCGCACTGAAAAGGAGAATAATGATGAGAGCGGCAAGGAGCGCCACCACCCCGGCACGGTAGCGGAGCTCTCTGAAGATCTCGCTCGAATCGACTTTGGCAATCAGATACCACCGTGAGCCGGGAATTGCGCGAAGGTCGGCGAGAACGTGTTTCCCCCTGTAATCTTTTCCCTGAAACATTCCCTCTCTACCGAGCGCGGCTTGCACGGCCGGGTTTTCGATATTGCTTAGAGGGATGACGGTGGATCCGGGAACCGTCTTGTTGAACCTGAGGCTATTCAGAACGACGGCATTATGCCCTCGCACTTCGACCAGGACAGTCTCGGCCGTCCGGCTCGGCACGGGCCACGAATTGAGCAACGGGAAGAGAAAATTCGTCGCGTCACTTCGAAGGACTACCACAGCGGCGGGCCTGCCTGAAGGGCGAACGACCGCATCCATGACGTCAATATACTCTCTCCCTCCGGAGCCATGAAAAATGTCACCGAGCACAGGTTCTCGCGTTCGCAGTGTCTGTTCAAAGTAACTCTTCTCTGTAGCTCCGATATCGGGGAGTCTGTTTCCGCCTGCGATGATAGCGCGCCCGCTGGTGTCGACGACGAAAGCATTCGTGTAGAGCGAGAGCTTTTTCTCAAGTTGCAGCTGTTTCTCGATCTCGCTGCGGACGCTTGTGTCAGTTCTCGACTTCAACCATCTGAATATCGCCCGGTCCATCAGAGGGCTTCCAGCTATCTCTCTTGCATCTGCAAGCCGCTCAAGCCGCCATCGCTCGATTTCCCTGATTTTCAAATTTGCAACTGAAGCGATTCCGAGATAATTCTGACCCAAGATCCTGTTCTTTTCGACGTTATAGTAAACGACCCCCGATGCAATAAGTACAAGGCTCACAAGCGATGATAATATGAGTAATGTCCTGGGAGATACTCTCGTGCTACTCGTTGCTTTTCTCATTTTCGTTGGACTTTGGAAAAACTCTCGATCGACGGTTCAGGCGGATCCGCTTCTCGAGCCGGCTCCCGAACGCCGCCGACAAACCTCCAAATATAATATCGGAGTCCCAAACCTTCACCTTTAGTCGAAGATTCTTTGATCGTGCAAAGCGATCTATTAGCAAATAGCGAACACCGGTTAGTGTCCTGATTTGATTTTCTTCACGTAAGATTTTAAGAAGAACCGCGAAGATTGCGAAAAAACGCCAGGCTCTTCATATCAGAATCACCCTCGCGGCTCCTGGCGGATCCCGAATATTATTTCCCACTACCTAAGAAAGCCGGGATCCCGTCCCGCGGGACTTTGCCGCAAGCTAAGCGTTTTCTCAGACATCCGGAGTTAGAATAATAACGCTACCTGACACCTGGACAAATTCAGGTACAAATCAGTAATTTGTGAATAGTTTATGACTAAGCGCTCAGACAATTGTCAGGAGGACCAGATGGAAGCGAAAGGGGTGCAAGATTTTTATCCCGAAGAACTAAGCTATTGTTACGGCTGCGGAAGACTAAACGAGCAGGGACACCACGTTAAGAGTTATTGGGACGGTGAGGAAACGCTTGCACGGTTTACGCCGAGGGAATACCACATTGCAGTGCCCGGCTATGTCTACGGAGGTTTGATCGCATCGCTGATCGACTGCCATGGTACGGGAACAGCGGCGCTCGCATCTTATCGGCATGAGGGGAGGGAGCCAGGGAGTCTACCGCCCATTCGATTCGTCACAGCTTCCCTGCAAGTCGATTACTCGAAGCCTACGCCTCTCGGAGTTGAGCTCGAGTTAAGAGGCGGAGTCATCGAAATAACCTCGCGCAAGGTTATCTCGGAAATAAGAGTCCTCGCAAATGGAGTCACCACAGCGAGAGGAAGAGTTGTGGCGGTTAGAATGCCTGACAGCATGCTGATCAAATAGACATGCCGATTACAACTTTATTTGAATTCAAATGTCTCGATCGAATTATGACCCAGGCCGATTTGAATTCGGCCCTTCTTCACAGGTAGAGTCCCTTCGACTGTCTCAATCAGATTAGTTTTTCGTGCATCCCGTATCGGCTTGAAGCTGAAGAACCCGACATTTCTGTCCTTCCCTTCCATGTCCACGATCCTCGCGACAACCGCGTCCCGATCCTCTGCTTTTTTCACGGTCGAGACAAGCACGTTTGGACTGTCGGTATGGAAGAAGCTCATCGATTCGCCGAGTGAGGCGTTTGCGTACCTGTGGTCCGCCCAGACGCCGATCAAGCCCTCGTTCGCGCCGCGGCCAAACGTTTCACCGTTCAGCCATCCCGGTTTATGCGAAGTGATTGAGAAATGATAGTAATGATCTCCCGTCTGCAGATATTCGTTCCCCTCGGGATTGCAGCTCCTCCTTGAAGCGAGAAGAATAGGCTGTAAAATGGGATAAGAGTGCGACCGGCCTGTCGGGTCGATCCAATCGGCCACGGCAACCGAAGAGCTCATTGTTACTCCGAATCTGCGGCCATCTGCGCCGATCCAGTTCTGAATCCCTCTCGGGTGAACTTCACTACAAGGGGTTGTGTAACGCTCTCCGGCGGCACCGGCAATTTCACCTTTGCCGACAGTGACCGCGCCGAAAGGTACCTCGTATGAGACTTCACCGTGTCTCATGTTAAGCGGGAGCGCCATTCTGAATTCGCGGTAGAGCACTCCCTGCCAATTCAGGAGCGCGACATTGAAATCGATCCGCTTGAGTTGTTTATAAACCCGAATACGTTCATCGACGACGGCGTAACGAATTTTCTGACGGTATCCGTAGGTAGTGTAAACGTTCCCGTCGTTGACGATCTTCCACCGGGTCACGTAAGCTCCGGTCCTGTCAAATCCGGCGGTGTCCGGCTGTTGAATGTTGGCAAATTCACCGGCACCCGTTCCTTCCGAGTGCAATGTGAACACCTCGCCAGCGGCAAACTCGTGCGAGTTGATCAACTCGACTTTCAGCTGCCTGTCATATATGGACGCCAGGCCGCCGTTTGTAAATTTCAGCTTATAGAACTTTGTCTGGCCTTCGCCGGTAAACGGTGGAATCCTTTCGGCGGCATTCGTCTGAACCGGTCTCATGTAGAACGTTTCATATCCAATCGGAGGAACATTTTGCGCGATGAAATGTATCTTCGCCCGTCGGATGGATCCATCCGGATAGTTCGTCCTATCGCTCAGCTGACACGCGATCTCAGTTCCACGATCGTCATACATTCTGACGTCGCGGGCCCGGCCGTCGTCAAATCTGACCACTACGGAAACCGGGTCAGTCCTCTCCGCGTTCATCCCGTTGAAGACGACCAGCGGGCGGCCTTTCCCGGTTTCAGTCCTGACTCTCGAGGCAATTTCGTCGAGGTTCTCACCGAGTATCCTCTTCCCGACGCTCCGGGCGTAATCGAATTTCCTGCGGAAAGTGTCGTCGGTAATGTTGCCATGTTTGCCACCCCATCCATGATCGGGGTATACCTTTGCCTCCCAAGCTTTCCTGAGCTGTGCTGCGGGATAATTCCTGAAAGTCCCGTCAAGGAGGGCGTTGGCCGTCGCAAATTTCTCCGCCTCGGTAAGGAGAATGTCCCCCTCGCGGCTGGCGGTCAACGCCTTCTCATGCGAAGGTCCGTGGATGTAGACCCAAACGTCGGGACGTTCGCCCGAGATAACCTTGAGTTTGGGTTTGGCAGCGAGCATGTCGTGGAAAAATCGTGACGCATCCGCGATCTCGATCCTGGGAAGAGATATCGGAACGATCTTGCCGCTGTCGAGTCTACGTTCGCCGATCTTATCCCATTCATTTATCACACGTGTGTAGTCCTGAGGCTGGCTCATGTCCCAGTCAGAAAGGACGGGCATGATGGGAGACTTTGTCGACGGCGAATAGAAATTCTTGAAATACAGCGAATTGCCGGACAGGTACCCGGAAGCTGCGTAGAAGCCCTTATGCAACGGCGTGAATGCATCCGCGTAGTGACCCGGCGAGAACATCGTAACAAATGATCCGTCGGGACTGTACCACCGGTAAAGTCCTTTCTGCATCCGGCTTATCATCATGTATTTGACGCCCGCTTTTCTAAGGATCTGCATCATCTGCGGTGTTCTCCCCGGAACGTCTTCGCTCCAGTAAACTTCCGGATGGTAGCCGAACTCGTCCTCCAACCACTTCGCGCCGAAATACATCTGCCGCACCAGCGATTCACCCGAGTACATGTCTTCGTACGGCTGCGTGAAGTTTGCACCGCAGGATATGCGACCGTCGAGCAGCATTCTTCCGATCAGGTCTTTTTTCGACGGGTGGCGCGACAGGTACTCCCTAAGTATAAGCGATTCCTCCAGGTCGAAACGATAGCTTGTGTCCTGTACCACCTTGTTTAGCAAAGGAGTGACGAGCATGGTGTCGCGGTCAATTTCGCACTTCTCCGGCGAATCCATCCAGGCGATGTCCTGGTGACTCGAATTCATCAGGTAAATTTCCCCGTCCGCCAAATAGGAGGATGACAGGCTGTCAAGCTCCGATACCAGCTTCGGGTCATAACTCCGGCGGGCGGTGAGGCGGATTACATCGCCAGCATCGCTGCTTTCGTTCACCAAAATGGAGTTCGTCAGGAGACAGGTCGTTCTCCCATCCTCGCCGAGCGATTTCAAAAGGAATATCTCGCCACGGGAATCCGACATATCGAACCGGGCATGCAATGCTGAATTCGGAAGCACAAATTCTCCTGCGGCATGGTCGGATTTCCGTATCAGCCTCACTGCACCAGGTTCTTTACCGGCGAGGTAACTCACGGTTTCACCCGCAAGAGTAGCCGGGGCGCGCACGATGCCGGTCAAAGAATCACCGGTCTGTTCGAAATCGACTTCCATCCACACGTCCTTAGCGACGGAATTATGGAGGTAGGAGAGAGCGTCGCCGGCCCGGAAAACAATTATCCAGGTATTTTGATTTTGGGCCTGCCCCGTTATGCTTATGATCTGTCCTCTCCCTGCGCGCAGCCACGATGCAGGCGCAACCAGCGACATGTAGCCATGGGCATCGCCATATTGGTCTGTCTGAACTGTAGTGAACGCGAGCCGGCCGCCATCGGCAGTTGTCAAGACCCAGTCCTTCCGTTTTGAAGCGACGATCTCAAAGCGTTTGATGCCATTTACCGACACGTCGAAAGTCCCGGGCTGTGTAGTAAGATTGACCGCGGCAATCCACAGGAACCCCGCTTCCTTCCCTTTCCAGCCTGCCGGGAGTGCAGCGGTCTCCCATTCGATCGTCATCTTTCCGTCGGTACACCGCGTCAGCAGCCCATCGGTAACGTCAGTGCGAAAAGAAAAATAGGGGAATTCATTCCCGCCCAAATTTTTCCAGTATCCCTCAAACCAACCTTTCGTTTTCGCAGAGAGATCAATCACCTGCTTCATCTGTGCAAATGCAGGAAACTGGAGAGCGGTAAGCACCAGGACCATCATTGCCGAGCGGCGGAACGCGGCGCGTGCATTACCCGAGTGTCGAATGGGATATTCGGTGCTTCGTCTGAATGTGCTGCTCGCATCGGCCCTAAGGCAGGTGCGGCAGGAGGATACGACTCTTACGGAATGGCGGGACATTTCATCGATGGTACGCATAACTTAGTCCTTCTCCAGATTCATACAATCCTTCACGGTTAATGCCGGCTACAGACATAGAAACATGAAGGAGGAAAATTGAAATTCCACATTGAGATGCTATGTGAACCGAGCCCCGGGAAGCACGGGCTCTCCGGTAAGATAACCCGCGGCAAATGCGAATCAAATTCCCGCGACCCGCCGGGCAGGCTACCGAAGTTTACGACTCGTCCTTCCATTTGCGGAAGGTAAGTGAGGAAATCACAACCGACAGAATCCCGACAATTACTCCTGCCGGCGCATCCACGAAATAGTGTTGTGCAAGATAGAAAGTCCCGAATGTGGAGAGTACCAGGAAGGGAGCGGTTACGGTACCGGCGACAACACTTGCTTCGAAGAGATATACCATGACTATTGTGGCCCATGCCGCGTGTGAACTTGGGAAAGTCGTCGTGGGCATGATCGCCAGTTCCCCCTTCGATTTCCTCATCTGTGCAAGGAAAGCCCTGACAGGTGCTGCCGGGGCATAACTATCAAGCGCTTCTTCGACACCGGCCGGTACACTAAGATGGTACACGTTATCTATGAACCTGTCCTGCGGGCTCATTACAGGGACTGCAAGCCAGACGGGAATCATCAGAACGATACTCGTGAAAAAGGCGATAGCGTATTTTGCGAAAACCAGCCTGCTTTTTCGATATGCCACAACGGCACCGAAAGCAAGAAAGAAAGGGAGATTGACAAACGAAAGGACGATTGTCTCGACGAGCCAATCGGGAAATCGCAGCGTTTCAAGGCTGATGAAAGGGTAGGTTCCCGTCAGATAGTGGTCGACCGATGCGAGCTTCGCGTCAATAAGCCTGGTCCTGTTAATGGCATTGACATGGCCGACGACATACGTGAACAAGATCAGGTTGATCAATATCGGAACACCCAGCTGCAGCATTTCGTTAATCCGGCTGCGAGAGGGAGAAAACCTTTCGGTGAATTTCCGGGTAATATCCGGCAGCTCATGCCGGTCGTCATCCGATCGCTGCCTTGCCCGGCCTGCCACAGAGTAGGTCACGCCTCCGATCACAACTAAAGCGAGAAGATATCCGACCCAGCTTCCGGCCTCTCTGAAGATCGAGTCTGTATAAAACACCAGATAGCTTTCACTCTGTGGAGACGGTACACGGATGAAGCTCATTATGATCAGGATCGATCCAAGGAGCAACGCACAACAATAGAGGATCCGAACGGCTTTCCCGACATATTCTTCCACGCTGTATTTCCTCCGCAAGTTACACCTACACCGAACAATATATCTTCGGTTTCCCGCGCGGCTTCATCCGGGATACGAGATAAGTAGGCTGCATACCGCGTCTACCTGCATCCATAGATTAAGGCTCTCCGAGGCTAAAATCAAATCCAGGAACGGTATTCAGACCAACTCAACGGCGAAATGAATGGCGGTGGATCGGACATTTCTTCGGGTCGCATTACCTGGCGTCCGGAAAGTGCGCTTTCACTCCAGCCTCATCCAATACCAAGCGCATCATCGAGCCTCATATCGGGAGTTGCCTTGACAATGAAGATTCAGGATTGCGACAAGTTCAGTCAGCCAACCTGGGTGCTAATGAGCGGTATCTCTATCCTTACCGTGCTCCCTTTGCCGGGCTCGCTATGCATGGTAATCGTGCCTTTGTGCTGTTCCACTATCCGTTTTGCAATAGAAAGTCCAAGCCCACTTCCCTTTTCATCGCCTCCCCTGGCACTCTTGGTCCGGTAAAACCGGTCGAATACTCTGGGCACCTCGTCGGTTCCGATTCCAGGACCGTTATCTTGAACCGTCAAAACAAAAATCGACGCAGATCGGTCCACCCGCGAATTAACCTCGACTTTCCCTCCGGCGGGGGTATACTTTATTGCATTCTCCACGACATTTGAAACGGCCCGCTTCAGAGGTTCGTGATCTCCTCTCACCCAACTTTTTCCCATGGACTTCACCAACAACCTGATATCCTTCCGTTTCGCCAACGACGAGTGGTGTGACACGACTTCCCTGACCACCGCAGACATGTCGACGTTTGAAAAGTTAGCAACGGACGATTCCAGCCTCGACAGATATATAAGGTCGACCGCAAGTTTCGAAGCGTACTCCACTTCAGAAAGCAAGTTCTGGAGATTTTCCCTCTCCTCAGAAGTCAGACTCGGGTTCATCTGAAGCATCTCTATTTCAGTCTGGATCACGGTGAGAGGTGTCTTCAACTCATGCGAAGCATCGAGGAGGAAGTTTCTCTGCGAATCGATCAATACGACGATCCTTTCCATCAGGGCATTAAAAGACTGGCCGACTTTTTCGATCTCGTCGTTAGTTTCGGGCACATCGAGCTTCATCAGCGGCTTCCCGACTCCTATGGTATCGATGTCTCCCGCCATTCTTTCCAACGGCCTGAGCGCTCTCCGCGCAATGAGGACCGAGCCTATCCCGACCAGCAAAATCGTTATCGGCACGATAACGATGGCTATGCCCTGGATTCTTCCGATCGACTCCTCCAGTGGGGCAAGCGAACTCATTGCAACGACAGTGCCCTGGGTCCTGTCGGTTATCTCAAATCGCGCGAATGCAACACGATATTTTTTCCCTTCCCAGCGGACCGAAATGAATTTGGGGTTGTGCTCCAGCGGGATTCTCAAAGCCATCGAGTCGATGTCGTTCAACGAAAACACCTCGACGTTCGAGGAATCGAAGATCCCGATATGGATCAGTCCTATCCTATTTTCAAAATCCGAAACGGATTCTTCGACGTCTTCGCCGACACCCGCGAGGCCGGCGTTCAGGTTAACGTTGGCGACCCTGTTTGCCACGCTCGTAGCGGCAGCTTGCAGGGTAACATCGAACGCCCGGTAGGAGAATCCCTCATATAATTCCGTCAACGCGTAGGCGATCACTACTATTACGGCTGCGAAGGAGAGCGTGACGTATAGAGCGACCCTGAGACGGATTGGGATTTTCATCCGTGTTTTTTTCCTGGGCCGCCTGTTGCAGGGGAAATCGTGTAACCTATTCCGCGCACCGTCCGGATAAAGCTGCGATCGAATCCGGCGTCGACTTTTCGCCTGAGGAGTTTTATGAATGCGTCGATGACGTTGCTTTTCGGATCGAAGTTGAGATCCCAGACGTGTTCCGATATCTCCGCACGCGTAACGATCCGTTTGTTATTAAGCATGAGGTATTCGAGCAATGCAAGTTCTTTAGCAGAGAGTTTCAGGTCCTTTCCGCCCCGAAAGGCTTTCCGGGCTGCGGAGTCGAGCTCCAGGTCGCCTATTTTCAGTATCGAGGTCTTCTCTTCCGAAAGTCTCCTGGAGAGGGCCCGTACACGCGCGAGCAGCTCGCCGGCATGAAAAGGTTTAGAGAGATAATCGTCCGCGCCTGTGTCGAGCCCCCTTATCCTGTCGTCGACTTCGTCGAGCGCCGTCAGCATCAGGACAGGCGTCTTCACTCCATCTTCACGGATGTTCCTGCATACTTCATATCCGTCGATATCCGGCAGCATCAAGTCGAGGACCACGACATCGTAGTCGTTTGTCTTTGCGAGGAACGACGCTTCTTTTCCGAACGCCGTTGCGTCTACCGCGAAGTTCTGTGTTTTGAAAAGGCGGACAAGCGTCCTCTGCAGGCTCCTATCATCCTCGACAAGCAGTATTCTCATTTTATTCTTTTCAGAAAGACATAAAGCATCGGCAGTTCAAAGAGGAGAAGGAAACTCGATAGTATGAATCCGCCGATAACCGCCACTGCGAGAGGCTGCTGCATCTGGGCGCCTGCACCTATGCCCAGGCCGAGGGGCATAAGAGCCAGGACCGCGGCGAATGTCGTCATGAATATCGGTCTCGCCCTGACCTTGCACGCTTCGATGACCGTCTCAACCGTGTACCCGGTCTTCTTGCCGATCTCCTGTATCATGTGCACGACGAACACACCGTTCTCCTGAACGATGCCGACCATCATGATCATACCGACGAAGCTCGAGATATTGAAAGTTATGCCGGTTACAAGAAGAGCCAGCAGCACGCCAAAGAGAGACGTTAGATTGGTCAGAAGGAGAATGACAGGGATAGTGAAATTCTCGAACTCGAGAATCATCACTGCGATCACGAGAAGGAGCGCAGCTATCATGACGAAAAGAAGGCTCTTGAAGGACTCCTGTTGGCTTTCATACAGACCGCCGAAGGTGTAGCTTACCCCCTGTGGAAGAATAAGGTTTGCCTGAAGTGTCTTTTTGATGTCGCCGATCGTACTTCCGAGGTCTCTTCCGGATATCCGGGCGGTGACGGCGAGCATCGGTTTGAGATTCTCCCGGTCGATCTCGCTTTGACCTTTCAGTATATCCACCGACGCGATATCATCCAGCGGGACATAGAATCCGTTCGGCGAAAGAAGCCTCACCGATTCGATATCCTGCAGGACGGTATGATAGCGGTTCGGATACCTGACACGTACTCCGATGAGTTTCTCGCCTTCCAGGACGTAAGTATCGGCGTTGCCGTTCATGATAGTGTGGAGCTGGGATTCGACATCCTCCATCGTGAAGCCGGCTCTCGCTGCGAGAACGGGATCGGGGTGTATGACGATCGATGGGCCGCTTATCGTAATGCCGTTGAACACGTCTACCACGCCGGGGACCTTCGCAATCAGATCAGCTACCTCCTGAGCTTTCTGCTCGATAATTGCCTGATTTGGGCCGAATATTTTGATCTGTATGGGAGCGGGTGAATTTGTCAGGTCGCCGATAAGGTCCTGCATCGCCTGTCCGAAGTCGACATGCAGCGCAGGCTCGGTCGCTTCAACCTTCTCGCGGAGCTCGTCCATGATCTGGAATACCGACCTCTTCCTGTTCTTCTTCAGCTTGATGAGGAAATCTCCGTTATTAGGTTCGGTGATATAAAAACCGAGCTGCGTCCCCTCCCGTCTCGAATACGATTCCACTTCGGGAATCGACATGATAATCTTTTCGACCTTCATAAGAATCCGGTTGGTTTCCGTCAGAGAGGTTCCCGGCGGCGAGAGGAAGTCCATGACGAATGCGCCCTCATCCATTCGCGGCATGAAGTCGGAGCCGATGTTCCCGTAGAGGAGGAATGTACCTCCCAGGAGAACGGCTGCCGCCACAAGACCGAGATAGCTCCTTTTCAGGAGTGCCCTCATCACCTTCGCGTACCAATCGGCTACCCTGTGGCTCCCTTTCTCCTCCCTTTTAGCCTCCAGCTCGACATCCTTCTTTCTTATGAACGCTTCAGCCAGCACCGGCACAAAAGTCAGCGAATAGACCATCGACACAATCAGCGAGACAGCCATCGTCACGGCGAGAGGTTTGAAGAAAGCCCCGGTCACGCCGTAAAGAAATGCGAACGGCGCGAACACTATGATGGAACTGAAGCTTGACCCGATCACGGCAGGAAGAAGTTCTTTCATGGACTGTGCCACGGCCCTCGCGATGCTCTCCTTCTCGTATCGCATCGTCCTGAAAATGTTCTCCACCATTACGACGTTGTCGTCGATAACTAGTCCTACAGCCGCGGCGATACCGCCGAGCGTCATGATGTTCAGGGTGTTCCCCATGACGTAGAGGAAGAGAATCGACGTGGCGAAGACCGCGGGGACTGTGATCACCGCAACCGAACCTATCCGGATACTCCTGAGAAAGACGAAAATGATGATGATCGCAAGGAACAGCCCGACGAGTATCGAATCCCTCGCGCTCCCGATCGAGCTGCTGATGAAGTCACCCTGGTCGTAAAAATATTTCACCTTCACGCTCGGTGGAATCACGCCCTTCAACCCCGCGAGAGCGGCACGGACCTGCTTACCTATTTCGACCGTATTTCCCCCCGGCTGGCGGATGACATAGACAAGTACGGCAGGTTTACCGTCCGCCGTTATCCGGACGTACTCGATTTTCTCAGAGGGCTTGACCGTGGCGACATCACCGACCGTTATCGGCGTGCCGTGCGTGAAAGATATGACAGTGTTTCTTATATCGTTGAGCCCCTTGTAGAGTCCATCGACGAGAGTGAGATATATCTGATAATTCCGCTGGACAAGACCGGAGGCGGCGACGAAGTTGGTCTTGTTGATCGCATCCGTGACCTGGTTGACGCTCAGGCCGTAGCTTTGAAGTTTCTGAGGATCGACTTCGACGAGGAACTCACGCTTCCTTCCTCCCTGTACGACTACCTGGGCAATACCGTTTATCCTTGTCAGGACGGGACGGATAGTGTAGTAAGCGAGGTCGCGGAGCTGCACCTGGTCCAGGGAATCCGACACAAGGCTGAAGCCTTCGATCGGAAATACGGTAGCGTTCATCCTCGCCATTTGTATGGAGACCGTCGGCGGAAGCTGGTTTCTAATGCCTGCTACCTGTCCCTGGAGAAGCTCCAGTGCCTGAATTATATCCGTTCCCCATTTGAAATTGACATCGATCTCTGATGATCCCCTGCTCGTTGCGGAACGTACCACAGTGACTCCAGGTATCGCTCTTGCGGCTTCCTCCAGCGGACGGGTCACGTCTATCATCATTCTGCTGGCAGGCTCTTCGCCGTTGTCAGCCAGTATTACTATTCGCGGAAAGTCGATGTTCGGGAAAAGGGAGATCGGCATCTGGAAGAGAGTGACGATACCGCCTATACTGAGGATCGCGACAAGGAAGAATATCCCTTTGCGGTGCGATGAAATAAAACGGTAGAATTTCATGTGCTTGGGATACCCGTTCAGTTGTTAACGACTTTTACTGCGGTAGAATCCGGGAGGCCGTATCCTCCTACGGTGGCGACGACATCTCCCGGGTTCAGTCCCGAAGTGATCTCGAAGTCCGAGGAATCCGAAAGGCCGACTTTGACTCGTGTCAATAGCGCAATCGTATCTCCCTGAATTTTCCAGACAAAATACTGGTCTAGTTCATCGTTATGATACACTGCCGGTTTCGGCACCAGTACGACAGATCTCGCCTCACCGATTTTTATCTGTACATTTCCGAAAGTCCCTGCGGCAACGAGCGGAGGTATAGATTTCAGATCTATCCTCACCTGAACGCTCTGGGTATTCGGGTCGGTGGCAGGATTGATGGCTCGAACGGTTCCGTAAACAGGAGGTATACTCATCCCGGGAATCGTAACGATCGCGAGTTGTCCCGGGTTTATCTCCGCGACATAGTTTATTGGCACATTGGCGACGAAATACTCGCTGTTGAGATCGACCATCTCGATAAGAGTGGTTCCCTGCCCCACGAGTTCCCCCTCAGTGACGAATCTACGTATGATGGCACCGGAGAAAGGGGCGGTGATTGATGCTATTGCAGCGGTATTCTCAGCCAATCGAAGAGCATCTTCGGCTTGTTGTTTCTGAAACGGCGAGGTCGCCTGGGCTAACATCTCTCGCGCGCCGGTAATAGCAGCATAAGACTCCTGAGACAGGACCTTCACGAGAAGCTGCCCTTTATGGACCGCATCCCCTTCGAGCACGAACACCTTCAGCACCTTTCCCTGTATAGTCGATTTCACCTGTTCATCCCTCAGGACCTCGAATGACCCGGTCGCATTAACCATGTTGTCTATGTTTCCTGACAAAGCGCGAGCTACTTCGACAGTCGCTCTCGGTTTTATGACCGTTTCGACATCACCTTTCTTTGAACCGCACCCGGAGACAACCCAGCCGAGCGCCGTCAGTAACAAAAATGGTAAGACTTTCTTCATAAAGCTCAGTAAGCTCCGGAATAGTTAATTCTGTTCAACTTCAAGATGTTAAGCGCTCTGGACGCACGCGCCTCTTCCAGCGACAGCCTGATCTGGTTCACCATCTGGATGGCGTTCAACACATCCAGACTCAGGCCGGTCCCGCCGGCGTATTGCGCCTTGGACAGCATCATATTATCCTCAGCGACTACTATATTTTTCTTCAGTGCGGCAATCTGTGCGTCTGCCCGACTGATGTCGTTCATCGTAGATTCGAACTCTCGTTCCAGTGTAATCCTTGAATAGTCGTTCTGAAGCTCGATGCTTTTTGCGGTTGCCTCGGCTGCGCTGTAGGTATCGTGGAGCGACCCGAAACTAAATACCGGCACAGATACCGATACTCCGACCGATGCACCGAAGACATTTGTCAGTCCCTGCTGCAAGTTAGGCAAAGAAGTCAGAGCCCCCGCATCCGCGCCTACTGAAACCGTCGGACGCAGCTTACTACCAGCTATCCGTGCATCCAATTCGGCTTGTTTAAGAGACAGCTGCTGAGATGCCAGGTCAACGTTTCGGGCGGCATTGAACGTCGTGTCATATGAAATTGCCGGCATTACCGTATCGACTTCCGTCACATCAGTTGTCGGCAGGCCCGCCGCCTGCGCAAGCGCTATCAGGGAATTGGAATAGGATACCTTTCTGCTGTTAATGTCTATCTCGGCGTTGTTCAAATCTACTCTTGTCCTGAGAACGTCGGTCTCGCTTCCCTGGCCGGATGCGTGAAGCTGGTCTACAAGTCGCAGGTAATCTCTCAAGGATCGATATTCCTGTTCCACGACCCTGAGCTCTCTTTCTTCTTTTACGGCGGCCACATACGCCATAGAGACCGAATAGATTATGTCCGCCCTGATACGGCTCTGATTGAGCGTTCCCTGCTCAACGCCCACACCGCCCTTTCTGATTTCCAAAGACTTCGCCCCACCGTCATATATAGTGTACGAGCCGGTGATCTGCGCACCGAACTCGCCGCCATTCGTGATTGCGGGGTCGTATCCGGGAGCCACGATAAGGTGCGTGCCCACGCCTATCTGCGGGTAATACCCTTTCCTGATCGCCTCGCTGTTGTACTTCGCTGACTCGCTGGCTTGCGCCGCAGAACCGACAAGCGGATTCACCTTCAGCGCAGCACCGAGATAATCAGATAATGTTACCGGCTTTGTCTGAGCGTTTGAGATCGGTATAAAAGTTAGAAACCAGCCGAGAACCAGCCCCGTCCAGATGTAACTAAACTTCATTATGGTTTATCATTTCAGCTGATGGTTGTTCATCCTCGGGGGCAACACAAGAATGCGCCCCACCGACTATCTTAAATTAAGGCATTTGCTGCTTTCCTTGCCAGTCATGCTTGAAGTTTTTTCGAGCTTTTCTCTCTTCGCGATCTCTTCCGTCTCTTCAATGATCTTCGCGTTCATGGTATCGGGTCGTAATTCCTGACAATGAAAAACGAGGGAAAGCGACTTTGGGTCCATTGGCTTTCCCTCGCGTTCTTTTCTTGTTCTCAAGTGAAGTCTGCAAGGAGGTTATCGCCTGCTCGGCATTCACAATCATTATTCACTTCGGCGACTGCGTAAATCAGATGAACCTCGCCTCCGTAAAGAGCAACGCTCCAATACGCACGTACATGATGCAAGCAGCCCTCCCTCGGAAAAAGAAACCAGGGAAATCGATACAGTAACAACAAAACAAATCGTTCATTTATAATTTAGCGGCCGGATATGAAACAAAGATGAAAACCAGGCTCACCTTACAGTCCATCCGGACAAGACTAATAGTCCTTTCAAAAGGATCTTACGATACTGCAAAAAGGAAAAAGCGGCAAAGCTTCCACTTCATGCAGCGGAGAAACCGGTGAGCCGTGAGTCCGGACACCAATCGGTTTGGCGTGGCTAAGGAACCACGAGCCGGAAGGCGCGTGTTTGGAAGAGGCAGATAAAACCCTTTTCATTAAATTAAGTTGAAAGGCAACGAATCGGAATTACGATCATGGAGACATTGGATAACAAAGTAATTATGATAACTGGCGCGACCGACGGGCTGGGGAAACTAGCGGCCAAACGCTTCGCGTCGCGCGGGGCAACGCTTCTCATCCACGGGCGCAATAAATCCAAAGGAGAGAATGCCATCGCCGAAATAAAGAAGGCGACTGGTAACGATAAACTGGAGTACTATAACGCCGATCTCGGTTCACTTGAGGAAGTGCGGGCTATGGCAACTTCCATTCGCTCAAAGCACGATACCCTGCATCTACTGATAAACAACGCCGGCCTCGGAGGAGGCCCCAAAGGGAACTCCAAGCGGGAACTCAGCCGCGACGGCATTGAACTCAGATTCCAGGTAAACTATCTCTCTCATTTTCTCCTCACTTACACCTTGCTTCCAATCATCAAGGCTGCCGCACCTTCCAGGGTAATCAATGTTTCGTCGGTGGGCCAGCACGAGCTGGACTTCCGCGATATCATGCTCGAAAAAAATTACGAGAGCTTCCGCGCGTACCGGCAGAGCAAGCTTGCGCAGATAATGTTCACGATCGACTTGGCAGGCGAGTTGGAAAGCACCGGCGTCGCAGTCAACTGCCTGCATCCTGCCACGCTCATGAACACAAACATGGTATATGAATTCTTCGGCAGCACGATGAGTTCCGTCGAAGAGGGTGCCGATGCGCTGGAATATGTCGCAACATCCGAGGAAACCGGCACCGTCACCGGAAAATATTTCGACCAGAAGAGGATGGCAAATGCAAATGCGCAGGCTTACGACAAGGAGGCAAGGCAAAGGCTCAGAGAACTGTCTTTCAAGCTTGCAGGTTTGAAGAACGGTTCCGGCGATTGAAGGGCTGTCCCGGATTGGGAGACTTGAAGATGTTTGCCGAGAAAAAGAAAGCCGCCGTACCTCTCCGGTACGGCGGCTCATGCTGTAGCGGGGGAAGGATTCGAACCTTCGACCTTCGGGTTATGAGCCCGACGAGCTACCAGCTGCTCCACCCCGCGATCGGCAAATAATATAACTCGCGGTTTGCTATTAAACAAGGAATAGCGGCATAAATGGAACCTACTGAAAAGAACTTTCATCCAATTGAAAGGCAGTGTTGAAGGCGAGAACCTTGGTCGACGCTATATTGAAAGTTCATGCTCGATTGGTTAAATTTTGCATAATTTAAATCGAAGAAAGTGGAAATGGAGTACTAACGATGCCGACGTACGAATACAGATGCGACAGTTGCGGCAATGTTTTCGAGGAGTTTCAATCTATTAAAGATGATCCCTTGAGCAAGTGTCCCAAGTGCGGCGGAAAGGTCCAGCGTCTGATCGGGCCCGGTGCCGGACTGATATTCAAAGGATCGGGATTCTACCTCACAGATTACAAGAAGTCCAACACTTCACCTTCAACATCAGGTGGAAACGGAAGCGCAAAGAAGAATGAACCTGCAGCTCCCCCGAAGGTGGAGAAAACGAGTGCGGGAGACAAACCGAAGAGCTAGTCCCTGCTTCTTGAGAGTTTAGTATCAGACTCGATACGTGCACCGCGGATAAACTCGCGCGCATCGAGTTTTTTCTTGCCTTCCAACTGGAGTTCAAGGATCTCGAGCCTCTCATCTCCGCAGCCGGCGAACAACCTGCCATTCGCTACGGTAACACTTCCCGGTTGATCCGGATTAGGCTCGCCCGTCCGCTTCGCCCTGAACACCTTCAACAATCTGCCGTTCATGAAACTGAAAGCGGCCGGTTCGGGTGAGAATCCCCTAATGAAGTTGTGAACGGTTTGGGCAGGCTTCGACCAATCGATGAGACAATCCTCCTTCGTAATCTTGGGAGCTTTGGTCGCAAGAGTACCGTCCTGCTCCATGACCTTTACAGTACCTCGCTCGATCATCTTCAAAGTTTCCAATACCGCATCCGAACCTATCGCGGAAAGTCTGCCTGCCAGTTCACCGGCAGTCTCGTTCTCTCCGATATCGGTTTTCTTCTGCAGGATAATTCTGCCGGTATCCACCTTCTCGTCGAGAAAGAAGGTAGTGATCCCCGTTTCCCTTTCACCGTTTATGATTGCCCAGTTTATCGGGGCGGCTCCCCTGTAGAGCGGGAGAAGCGAAGCGTGAAGATTAAATGTACCGAGCCTGGGGATAGTAAAGATTTCCTTCGGAAGTATCCTGAATGCGACCACTACCATGAGATCGGGCGAGAGAATGCGTAGAGAGTCGGCGAAACCTGGCTCCTTCAGAGAAGCGACCTGAATAACCGGCAGCCCAAGTTCCTCCGCCGCACTTTTTATTGCAGGCGGACATACTTTAAGTCCTCTACCTTTAGGCTCATCGGGGTTAGTTACGACCGCGGCGATTTCGCAGCCCGAACGAACCAGTGCCCTCAACGAAGGTACGGCAAATTCAGGCGTGCCCATGAAGACGATTTTCATTGCAAGGCCTTGTTGTTCATAGACAAAAATAACTGAACTCGCCGAGTAATTCTACCCGCCGGCATCCGGTTTACCGGTCAGTAACGCGGCATATTGGGATCTATTTCTCTCGCCCACCTGTCTATGCCGCCCGAGAGATTTCTCGCGTTCTTGAAACCGGACCGCTTGAGAAGCTGCACAGCCATGGCGCTTCGTCCCCCCGAATGGCACATGACTATTATTTCGCGGTCCGGATCAAGTTCACCCAGGCGTTTCGGAAGCTCCCGCAATGGTATGAGTTGCCCGCCGAGGTTGCATTGATCGTATTCACCCTGCTCCCGAACGTCGAGAATGAATACCTCTTCCCCCTTGTCGATTCTCGACTTGAGTTCAGCCACAGAGATGTCTTTATCTGAATCGTTTTTGAATCCAAACATTAATTTCACTCCGATTTTGTGTTTTAGAAATATATGTGCGGGTCAGTCAGATCGGCCTGGATCCGTCAAGATGTTCGATTCCCATCCGGCAAATGGGATCGCCGCTTTTCTTCACTTCCTCAAATCTCATCAACGATTTTTGAGACGGCTGGGTTCTTTGATGGTACACGTGGTATTGCACAGCAAGGTTTCGGAGTGATTTCCCGGTTATTCCGATCAGAGAAAGGCGGTATTGAATATCGGAATCCTCTCCGTGTCCCGGACCGTCGTAAGCCTCATCGAACCCGTTTATCGCGACAAGGTCCTTTTTGTGCAGGGAGAAATTACTCCCAAGAATCGTCGACGATTTCCTCCCGATCAATTCACGTACGGAACGATTGGATATCCGTATCCCCTCTTCAATTCTGAGAGCTTTTCCCAGGGCTCCATCGAGCAGCTCGGGAATCCCCATGTGCTCGAACTTGCCGGTCATGACTTTCGCAAGGGTCAGCTTACCTGCCCAGCGTTTACTCATCTCGACACGTCTTCCGAGAAGGACTTTTCCCTCCTCACGTTCCGAGTAGTGATCGAGGAGGAAGTCCCTGCCGGGCAGGCAATCGCCGTCGATGAAAACCAGGTAAGGCGAGGCGGCGGTGCGTACCGCCGAGTTGAGGATACGGTTTTTCCGCCATCCCACATCTTCCTGCCACAGCTGTTTTATTGAAAGTCCGTACTCTGCGCGGGCCTCGTCGACCACGTCTTTCACTCCCGGCCCGGAGCCGTCATCGGCAGCTATAACTTCGAACTTCCGGAAGGACTGTCTTTGGATCGCGGCCAGCACAAGCCGCAGGACTTCTTCCCGGTTATAGACCGAAACGATTAGTGAAAGATCGGGAGTATCGTTCATTCAGGACTAAAAAGGAAATAGGCGGACGGGGCGGGCTTCAGGCATCATGCTACAATATCAACAACAAGCAGCCTGAAGGATCTCTCTCACATTCGCGTTGAATTCGAATCTGGAAAGCACGTCATCGCATCCCGACGCCATGGCTTTCGCGCGCAGCGGTGTATTTATATGAGACATATATCCGATCAGTTTGATCGACGACGTATCGGGATTGTTCTTCAGCCTTTCGATCAGACCCAATGAATCGATAAAATCATTTTCCAGGTCGATCAATATCAATTCACAGTCTTTGAGGTAGTGGTCGACCTGACTTTCATTGCCCACAAAAGCGACCGAGAGTCCGAAATACTCGGCAGTATTTCTGATTTTCGTCATAAAAATCAAATCGTTGACGATAGCTGTGATCTTTGCCATTAGTCCAATCCTAATATTGTTGCGTTATCCTGGAGTGCCTTGATCACAAACGAGATGTGCTCGGCCTCGGGTATACCGAGTTCTGCAATGCCGTTTATGATATCTTCACGGCTTACACTCCGTGCAAACGCTTTGTCCTTGAGCTTCTTCTTGACGGAGGACACTTCCATACCCGCCAGTCTTGTGGGACGAACCAGCGCTATCGCAATTATGAATCCCGTCAATTCATCGCAGGCAAAAAGGCACTTCGCCATTTTGGTCTCTCTCGGGACTTTAGTATAGGGCGCGTGTCCCATGATAGCCTGCCTTACTGAATCGGGGTAGCCTTTCTCTGCCAGGATTTTGTTCCCAACGTACGGATGTTGATCGGCATTGGGGTACATTTCATAGTCGAAGTCGTGAAGAAGTCCTGCAAGTCCGTAGAGATCCTCATCTTCCCCGAACTTCCTGGCGTAAGCGCGCATTACAGCCTCGACAGACAGTGCATGCTTTCTCAAGCTGTCCGTCGTGGTGTACTCAAATAGCAGTGATAATGCTTCCTCTCTTGTAGGCGCCACTGGTACTCCTCAAATCACATCCAAAATATATTTCCCGTGAATCTCATAATCAAACACCGTACGAATCTTATTGAAGGCACTCTTAGAGCGATCCCAAAAGAAGGATGCAGCCGGAGTCCTGTTTTTTGCGGATGAGGACCGAATGGACACTTGTTCGAATGAGACTATTATCATCAGATTTCTTGCAAATGATGCTTAAATTAAATAAAAAAACAGGAAAAACATGCTCGACAGGATAATTGAGATTGCGAAACAAGCCGGCACATTCCTTAAAGAAAACGAAGGGAAGATCTCGGAGATAAAAG
Organism: Bacteroidota bacterium; assembly: GCA_021811615.1. Classification (GTDB taxonomy): domain Bacteria; phylum Bacteroidota; class Ignavibacteria; order Kryptoniales; family JAKASW01; genus JAKASW01. The sequence continues at coordinate 12,801 of JAJZNW010000013.1, read as the reverse complement.
AAAAGGGATCGTTCACGAATCTAGTGACCGACATAGACAAAGGGTCGGAGGCAATGATTAAGGAGTTCATTCAGAAGAACTTTCCGGATCATGGGATACTCGCCGAGGAGAGTGGGGCTTCGTCGCCGACGTCCGAATACCGATGGATCATCGATCCGCTCGATGGCACGACGAATTTCACTCACTCCTTCCCCGTATACTGCGTCTCGATAGCCGTGGAAAGAAAAGGAGAGCTGATCGCCGGGGCGGTCTACGACCCGAACTTCGATGAAATGTTCGCGGCTGAAAAAGGAGGCGGTGCTCACGTCAACGGCAGGAAGCTGCAGGTTACGACGACAAACACGCTTGAGAAGTCTATGCTTGCCACTGGGTTCCCCTACGACGTGAAGAACAATCCGTTCAACTGTGTCCAGCACTTTGAGGAATTTCTGGTGAAGACGCAGGCAGTCCGCAGGCTCGGCTCGGCGGCCCTCGACAGCTGCTACGTCGCATGCGGAAGGCTTGACGGATTCTGGGAGGTCAACCTGCATCCCTGGGACACCGCTGCGGCTGTCCTGATTACCACAGAAGCGGGGGGAAAGGTGACCGGGTTCAACGGCGAGAAGTACTCGATCTACCAGAGGGATATCGTTCTTTCGAACGGCACAATCCACGAGGAGATGCTCGAAGTAATCAGGAAGAATCTCTGAGGTCACTCCAATACGAAGTTCGGGTCCATTTCCATATCGAGCAGTTCGGAATACCGGACGTAGATGGTTTCCTTGCTATTGAAGGGAATTTGGATTGCCCAGTCTCCCTTCCGGTTTTTGAGGGCGCTTCCGAATAATTTCCGGCTCTTTCTTTCGGTGAACCGCTCGACGAATACCCAGCCGAAATAGGCTTTTGAATCGCGCAAAAGAAACGCGGCCACACGCTGGTCCAATCCTACTTCAACTTGACCGACAGTTGTCACGACGAAGCCTGCTTTTACCAGACGCCCGGAAAAAACAGCCGAAAGGTCACGTCCCTCGAAGACGAGTTCGTGCACGAATCTCTTGACGCTCCTCCCCTCAATTACTTCGTCGAGTGCTTCGATAATCTCGCCGTCGGACTTCACATGTATTTCCGGTCCTATCCTGAAATGCTCTTCGCCGCCTCGATATGCACTTTCGGGGAGAACATGTTCTTCGTTATCGAAATAATTTTCCCCTCCCGGTCGATTATGAAGGTTACCCTGTTGGAGATCTTGAACAGCTTATTGTAAACTCCGTAGAGGATCGAAACTGTGCCATCTCTGTCCGATAGAAGTTCGAAAGGAAGCTTGTACTCGGCCTTAAACTTCTCGTGACTTTCAATGGTGTCGGTACTTAATCCGAACACTCTGAGTTCCGATTTTCTAAGGTCGGCGAACTCGTCCCTGAATCCGCACGCCTCGCGAGTACAGCCGGAAGTAAAATCCTTCGGGTAGAAATAAAGGACGAGATTTCCGTCATTGAGACTCTCTTTCAGATCGAAGGTCCCTCCTCCCGTCGACGGCAGCTTGAAGTCGGGAGCTTTGTCGCCTATGTTTAGTTTCATACCAATCAAAACACGAGCAGAGGCGATTTGATTCCAGGTAAGAAAAGGGGCGATTCAGCCGACCGGACGGCAACTCATTCCATGGTCCGGCTCTGATTGGGATTCACGCTTCAGCGCTTTAAAGCCTCATCGTGTTTGGAGGCTGTCGAGTGCGATCCTCGCCTGCCTGCACGCGTTGTCGTCCCCGTTAAGCTTTATTGCCGTCTCAAAATCCATAATGGCTTTATCTCTCTCTCCCATGCGTTCGTAAACCGAACCCCTTCCATAATAAGCCTGTGAGATGAGCACACTTGGCTTGCCCATTTCAATAGTCTTGCTCAAGTCCGCGATCGCCTCACCGTAGTGCTTTCTGAGAGCTGCATAAGCTTCACCCCTGTAAAAGCGGATGTAGCTAAGGCTCACAAACCTCAAGGAGTCTGCCCCGCGATAATCCGCGAGGCACGGGTCCGCGAAACGAAGTACCTTGTCGTAATCGTGAAGCCTGTAGTATCCGAAGCACAACGAGCGAACGAAGTCGAGGTTCCCGGGATACATCCGGTGAAGAGCGAGCGAAAGGCGCACGATCCCGGAGTAATCTTTCTTGTCGACGTAAACGATGTCGGCCAGGAAGGAGGCCGCCTCGGCCTTTGAGTAACTGGCGTTTTCCGCCGCCTTCTTCAACTCTTCAATACCTACCTTCTCATTCCCGTTTATTCCGAGGATGAGTGCTATGGGTTTCAGGTACCAGGGAAGATGGGCCGCATAATAATTAAAGGCCCCGATTCCGGAGTAGGCGTCATAGAAACGAGGATCGAGCTTTACGGCTTTTTCAAGTATCTTCCTGCTTTTCAGCCCATCGGCCATAAGGCCGAACCAGTCGCTCTTCGCGGCTTCGTATCTCGACCTGTAAACGAGCGCACTTGCGTAGTAGAAAAGCCTGTGTACGTTATCCGGAGCCAATTCAGCCCGCTTCTTAGAAATGGAACATGCCCTATCGACAACGGCATGGTACACATTCCAGATGCTGTCTGGCGAGAGGAAATAATCCTCAGCGATCATCTTCGAGTAGATCCCGCACCTGTAAACATATCCTTCCGGCCTGTCGGGGTACGCGGCTATCATGGAATCCGCAAAATCGAGCGCCTTTCGGAATCTATAGTTGTAGGTGTTCTCGACTGTCGAGTCGATTAGCGCATCGAGTTTATTATGAGCTGCCGTCCCGCCGCCGGTTTGTGCCACGGCCTGAAAGGCAAGCAGGATTACGACTGCAAATATTGCAGCTGAGGCTAAATAGTTCTTCGTCAAAAATTATTCCGTTAGATCTCTGTGTACCCGAAGTAGACTTTCTTACCGTCTACGATGATCGGGCGCTTGATAAGGTTGGGATCCTTGAGCATGAGCTCGATCAGCTCCGACTTTTCAACACTTCTATTCGCGAGGTTAAATGCTCTATATGCTCTTGAGTGCTTGTTAATGAAAGCGTCGAGGTTACCGGCGTCGATGTGTTCCTCGAGAAATTCCCTCGGTGGCGGGTCACTCACGATGTCGATCTCGTCGACACGGATGTTCGCTTTCGTCAGGTATTCCTTTTCCTTTTTGCAAGTACCGCATGACGACTTCTGAAACATCACGATCTTTTTCAAGAAATCCTCTCTTTGATCAGTTTTGATCCTGCGGGTTTACTCGCAGAAAGTACATAAGACGATATGATTTGTTCAACTGCAGCCTTTGCCCTCGAGTCGTCATTTGCGCGGACGACGGCCAGGACATCGCCCACCGATACTTTCTCGCCGGCCTTTTTCACAATGGTGATTCCTGCCACCGGGTCGACTTTGTCGCCGACTTTCGCTCTGCCGCCGCCAAGTTTTACATTCGCCATTCCCACTCCGAAGGTATCGATTTCCGAAACGTACCCGCTCCGCACCGACTTCGCTTCGAGAACGAAACGTGGTTTAGGATAACTCCCCGGGTTTCGGATTACTTTCAAATCGCCTCCCTGGGCCCTCACCATATCGAGAAATTTTTCGTAGCCCGCTCCGGAGGCGAGCGTTTTCTCCACGCGTTTCTTAGCCGAAGTCAGGTTTTCCCCGGTACAGAGTGAGACCATCTCTGCCGTAAGGAGCTCCGTCAGCCCGATAATATCGGCGGACTTCGATTCGCCGCGCAGTACCATGACCGATTCGACGACTTCGTCCCAGTTGCCGATTTCCCTGCCGAGAGGCTGGCTCATGTCGGTTAGATACGCGGTCACCTTCTTGCCGTAGAGTTTTCCGACCTTCACCATGTACTTCGCAAGCTTCCGGGCGTCGGCCGTCTTCCTCATAAAAGCGCCGTTTCCGACTTTCACGTCCAGAACCAGCGCGTCGATTCCCTCGGAGAGTTTCTTGCTCATTATGCTGGACGTAATCAGCGGGATCGATTCAACGGTCGCAGTGACATCCCTGAGCGCATAAAGCTTCCTGTCTGCGGGGACGAGGTCTTCAGACTGTGCGCTCATCACGAGTCCGACGCGGGCAAGGATTTGCTTGTACTCGCCGATGGACATACGAGTCCTGAATCCGGGTATCGACTCGAGCTTGTCCACCGTTCCGCCGGTATGGCCGAGCCCTCTACCGGATACCATCGGAACTTTCACTCCGCACGCTGCAGCGAGGGGAGCGAGGATGAGCGATATCTTGTCGCCGACGCCTCCGGTTGAATGCTTGTCCGCTTTTGGCCCGGGAATGTCCGAAAGGTCGACGACGACACCCGTCGACATCATCGACTTCGTAAATTGTAGAATCTCTTCGTCGCTCATACCGGTGAAGTAAGTCGCCATCAGAAACGAGGAGGCCTGATAGTCCGGAAGATTACCTGCGGTGTACTCTCTGACAAAATAGTCGATCTCTTCCGCGGAGAGACTATTCCCGTCACGTTTCTTTCGGATTATCTCATAAGCAGACAACATCACGCGCCCTGAAACTTTGCCAGAAAGAACAGCCCGACGATCGTTTTAGCGTCGACGATCTCATTTTGCCTGACCATATCGAACGCTTCCGCGGGAGTGAGATATTTGATCGACAGCCCCAGTTCTCCCTCCTCAAGATGCTGTTTGCCGTCCTTGAGGTCTCTCGCGATGAAGATATGAAGCTTCTCGGTGCAGAAACCTGGCGTCGTATAAATGGCCGTAAGTTTCTCGAGACTACCGGCTTCGTAACCGGTTTCTTCCTGCAGTTCCCGCCTGGCACAGACTTCGGGCGGTTCGCCCGGCTCGAGCTTGCCTGCCGGGAGCTCGTAGAGATACCCGTCGAGCGGATAACGGTACTGGTAAACGAATGCGATTCTTCCGTCGTTCGTCACGGGCAGAACAACGGCGCCGCCGGGGTGTTCGGCGACCTCCCGAACCCCTTTGTTCCCCGACTCGTATTCGACTTCATCAACGATGGTGTTGAAGACTCTCCCCTTGTAAACGACCTTGTGATCAATGACTTTCAGGGCCATGTTTTATCCTTGTTTTGAAGGCGGCGACAGGCGAGAAAGGTCGTCGGCGTCCGCATCTATATAAGCTTAGAAATTAAGGAGTACTATTTGGTGGATGGATCCACTTTACGGCTGCCGGGCTTCACGATTGGTACGTTCTCGCTGCAGAGAGGACAAGAATCGGGCTGGTAAACCGGTACCTCCATCTTCATAAGCGAAAAGAACTCCGCGCCGAAGTTTATAGGCTCCCGGCTCCTATCCACGATGCTTGCAACGCCGGCCACTACGCCACCGCGCGCCTTCACCAGCTCCACCACTTCCAGCACACTCCCGCCGGTGGTGACGACATCTTCGCAGACGAGCACACGTTCTCCCTGCTTGACTTCGAAGCCTCTTCGGAGCGACATCGTTTTGTCCTCGCGCTCGGCAAAGACTCCGCGCACGCGGAGCTGGCGGGCGACTTCCTGTCCGACCATTATCCCGCCGATTGCCGGCGCCACAACAAGCTCGATCCTCCAATCATGAAAGTGTCTGAAGATTTCGCCGCAGAGGAGCTCGTTATACTGAGGGTACTGAAGGACCTTAGCGCATTGGAAATATTCAGAGCTGTGAAGCCCGCTTGTAAGGCGAAAGTGTCCGTGTTGGAGCGCCCCTGTCGATTTGAAGAGGTCTAGAATTTTTTCTTTGTCCATAATGTTCTGTAAATCCTCCGCGGTTTTCCCGTCAGCCGTGTCCAGCTGGCTGAGCCCGCTGATTTTCGCAGATACAAATCAGCGAACGTCTGCGCTGCCTGCGGGAGATATTCGGTTTAGTCTCCCAGGAATTTTTCTATTTTTTCCGCGAGGTCGAAATCCTTCGCGGTCAGTCCTTCCTCGCTGTGTGTGGTCAGGACGATCTTCACCCTGTTGTATTCTATGGTGATATCCGGGTGATGCTGGACTCTCTCGGCTTCAAGGGCAATCTTGACAACAAAGCCCATCGCTTCCGAGAAATCCTTGAGCTTAAAATCCTTCTTGATCGAATCGTCTGCCAGCTGCCAGCCATGAAGCTTTGACAGCCGCGCATCTATTTCCTGCTTCTTCAGTTTCATAACGCGCTCTCCCTTTTGTTGTTAGACAAAGGCTCATGCTCAGCCGAAAAGTTCCATCTCCACAAGCTCGGAGACGATGTGGCCGATCGTAATATGTCCTTCCTGAATTCTCTGTGTATTATCGGAAGGGACGATGATCGGCAGATCGCATTTTGCCTTCAGCTTTCCTCCGTCTTTTCCAAGAAGTCCGATCACGGTCATTCCGTTCTCATGCGCCTTATCGGCGGCCAGGAGGATGTTGGCGGAATTGCCGCTTGTGGAGATACCGACGAGCACATCACCTTTCCGGCCCAATGCCTCGACGAGCCTTGCGAAAGTATTTTCAAATCCGATATCGTTCCCCCCTGCGGTAAGCGCAGAAGTATCCGTAGTTAGAGCGATCGCCGGGAGTCCTTTCCTTATGATGTCATGGTTCAGGCGGATGGTGAATTCGGTGGCGATGTGCTGTGAGTCCGCCGCACTCCCGCCGTTGCCACAGAACAGTATCTTGTTGTCTTTTTTCAGCGCATCTCTCACAATCGTAACTGCGCGCGAGATATCTTCAAAGCATGAATTCAGAATCGCTTTCTTAGTTGCGGCACTATCTTCAAGAGATTCTCTAATAAACTTCGAGCGATCTACCACTATATGGCTGCTCCTTTCAAGGACAGTGTAAAATGATCGACTGGAACCCGACTAAACGACCGTCGGGACAGGTTGCTTAAAATGAACTGCATCGGCAAAGGCTTTGAGCTTTCCGGAATTGCCGTTCTTCTCGAAGAAATTTCCGGTCACGATGAAGGACGCCCCGGCGCGGGCCAGTTCGTTGGCGGCCTCAGGGTCTTTTATGCCGCCGCCGACGATCACCGGCATTCTGACCGTCCTGGAGACCGCAAAAACCATTTCCTTCGGGACATGAGCGAGAGCGCCGCTCCCGGCTTCGAGATAGACCAGCTGGAATCCGAACATATCTGCGGCGAGTGAATAGGCACATGCGATCTCCGCTTTCTCGCGCGGTATCGGAAGGCTGTCGGACATGAAATGAGCGGTGGTCAACTTGCCCGATTCTATCAGCAAATACGCCGTCGAAATAGGCTCGAGGTCATGCTGTTTCAGCAGCGGAGCGGCATGGACGTGGTTCCCGACTATGAGGTCGGTATTCCTCGAAGTAAGTGCAGAAAGAAAGAGGATCGCGTCGGCCTGCGCCGAAATCTGGAAGAGGCTTCCCGGGAAAATGATTACGGGTACCTTCGAATATTTTTTAATCTCGGCCAATGACCGCTCGAAGATGTCGCGCGTCATCAGGCTGCTTCCCACGAGGAAAGCGTCGACGCCCGAATCCTGAGCGTGTTTGACGACGGTGCCGAGATTTTCGCCCACGAGTTTATCGGGATCCAGAAGAAGCAGGAACCCGGCCCCCTTCTGATCGCGTATGTCAAGAAGATAGTCGAAAGTTTTCATTGGCCTCCTATTTTAGAAGCTGCCTTACGATCTCAGGCACACTGTCAACTGCGTCACGTATTTTCGATTGGTCCTTGCCGCCGGCCGTTGCGAAGTTCGGCCTGCCTCCTCCACCGCCGCCGACCTTGCGGGCAACTTCGTTCACGATTTTCCCGGCATGGAGCTTCTTCTGTGATATTGCGTCCTGCGACACGCTCGAAACAAACATCGCCTTCCCCTGGATCTTGCTCCCGAGGACAATTACACCGCTGCCGAGTTTGTCTTTCAGGTAATCGGCGACCTGCTTAAGCTCGTCATCCGAATCTACTTCGACAAGACCGTAAACCACTTTCACGCCTTCGATCATGCCGTCCTCACCCGCCGCATGGAGCAGCTTCTCCGCGGCGGCCATTGCGGTCCTCAGCCGGTAGCCGCTCAATTCCTTTTCCAAAACCCTGATCCGCTCAGCGAGCTCGTCCTTTTCCCTTTCCTTTTCGTCGGCTCTTGCCGTAAGGCCTGCGATAATCTTCTCGACACCGCCGCCGGTAACAGCTTCGACTCTCCTTACTCCGCTTGCGATGCTCGACTCCGAGACGATCTTGAAGAGTCCGATCTCGCTTGTATTCCTGACGTGCGTGCCGCCGCAGAACTCCATCGAGAAGTCGCCGAACTGGACCACGTTGACCCTGTCGCCGTATTTGTCGCCGAAGAACGCAAGTGCGCCCATCTTCGTCGCCTGGTCGTACGGAATGTTCCGGTGATGGACCAGTTCGATACGCTCCAGGATTTTGTCATTGACGATCTGCTCGATGTCGCGAAGCTCTTCGGGTGAGACCTTCTTGTGGTGGGCGAAATCGAAACGCAAATGCTCCGGGTCGACCAGCGAGCCTGCCTGGTGAACGTGAGTCCCGAGCGTTTTCCGGAGCGCGGCGTGGAAGAGGTGCGTGGCGGAATGGTTACGCATGATTTCAAGCCGCCGTTTGCCATCGACCTCGGCAGTGACATCGCTTCCGACTTTCAGAGCCGCTTCAGCTTCCCCTTCGACGACATGCACGATCCTGTCGTCCACTTTCAGCAGATCCACGACTGGAAGCGACAACTCCGCAGCGCGAATCGTCCCGGTGTCGTCCACCTGGCCGCCGGCCTCCACGTAGAATGGAGTCCTGTCAAGGACCACAAAGCTCTCTTCGCCGGTGCTCTTCACGCCGACAACCTTCGCCGCATTTTCTGTGGTATCGTACCCCGTAAACTGGCTTTGAACGTTCCTTACCAATTCATCCAGGTGAGCGTCGCCGGCAAGATTGACGTTGAACGCCTTCTTTGTTGCTTCGCGCGACCTGCTTTGCTGCTTCTGCATGAGAGCATCGAATCCGGCAGTATCTATCGTGAAACCGCGCTCCTGGGCAATCAGGTTCGTGAGGTCGGCAGGAAAGCCGTAAGTATCGTACAGCTTGAAAACTTCCTCTCCCGGAATCTCCTTCTTCCCGGCACTCTTCAGGCGTGAAGCGATTTCTTCAAATATCTCGAGGCCGCGGTCCAGGGTCTGGTTGAAGCTCTCTTCCTCGGACTTTATGACCTCCCTGATCCTCTCCTTGGAAGAAGTAATTTCGGGATAGGCCTTTCCCATGTTGGCTACGAGTACATCCACGAGCTCATAAATAAACGGGTCGCGCACATCCAGATTTCTCGCGTAGCGGGACGCACGACGAAGGATTCTTCTGAGGACATAGCCGCGCCCCTCGTTGGATGGGTTCGCATTATCGGCTATGGCGAACGTCAGCGCGCGGACGTGGTCCGCAATAACACGCATCGCCACCTGGTTGCGTTCTCCCTCGTATTTCTTCCCGGTAACCCTGGCGATCTCAGATATGATCGGCGTGAAGACATCTGTGTCGTAATTCGATCGCTTTCCCTGCAACACAGATACGACGCGCTCGAAGCCCATTCCAGTATCGACATGCTTCGACGGGAGGGGCTGAAGCTCCCCCGACTCATCCCTGTTGTATTGAATGAAAACCAGGTTCCACAGTTCGATGAACCTCGAGCAGCCGCTGACGTTCACGCCATGCTGGTGTTTCTTTTGACAATTTCCTTCGCCGAGGTCGATATGAATTTCGGAGCATGGACCGCATGGACCCGTCTCACCCATTTCCCAGAAATTATCTTTCGAGCCAAACCTTAATACCCTTGACGGAGCAATATCGGTGACTTTCGTCCAGAGTTCAGCTGCCTCGTCGTCGGTCTCGAAAACGGTAGCGTAGAGCTTATCTTTAGGAAGCTTCCATTCGCCGGTAAGAAGCTCCCAGGCCCACTCGATCGCCTCCTTCTTATAATAGTCTCCGAACGACCAGTTGCCGAGCATTTCGAAGAAGGTATGGTGGTACGTGTCGTGGCCGACCTCCTCGAGGTCGTTGTGCTTCCCGCTTACGCGGATGCACTTCTGGTAATCGACGGCCCGCGTGTAGTCGCGCCTCCCCTTCCCCAGAAACACGTCCTTGAACTGGTTCATGCCGGCGTTCGTGAAAAGAAGCGTGGGATCGTCGTAAGGGACGACGGACGCACTCGGGACAGCCCTGTGCCCATGCTTTTCGAAAAATTTTATGAAACTCTCGCGTACTTCGTTTGAATTCATCAATCAGATTTCTATTTGAGTGATCAGACTTATTTCTTCGAGAACACTGTTTATCTGCAGACAATCCTTCATCGGGCCTTCGAACACCAGCGCCTTGCCCGTAGTGTGAGCCTCGAGGGCTATGGCGCCCGCCTTGTCCGTATCACAGCCCAGAGCTTTTATAAGCTGACCGATAACTTCCTCGAAAGTGTGCCAGTTGTCGTTGAAAAGGATCACTCTCGCCGGCGTCTGTGAGTCGGTCGTGGTTTCTTCGATTTCAAGAGGTTGATTCTCAACCGTCTGGCCGAAAACACCCATTTGCATAGCCATTGTAAACCTCTGTAAAATATAAACCTAAACGGGTGTCTGATTCAAGATTCACTTCCGGTCGAAGACGCGGCACTACATGGAATGACCAAGGCATCGTGTAACCGCTCGGTCACGGGGTCATCGGCTCTAGTCTCTTTGGTTTTCTGATCACCCCCTGATAAATTCATCTTAATTCTTTTCTCAAAGGAGTAGGAGCCGGACCATGACTTCCACATTCAACCCGATGACGATCGGGGAAATATTCGATACGACCTTGTAGATGATCGGCAAGACGTTCCTGCGAAGTGCGGCGATCGCGTTGACCTTTCTTGCATTCCCGATCATACTGTTAACGGTTTCCGCACATCACTTCTATTCCACTATGCCCGTGTTCACAGCAGGCGGCGGCGGAAGACATCTTCCGGTTCTCGCGCCGATGTTCGCCGGAAGTTTCTATTTCGGCGGCGCTTCGCTCCTGTTGGCGGTGGCGGCTTTGCTCGCAGAAGTTGCAATCAGCATCGTCATCGGCAGCGAGCTAAGATCCGAAAGGGTCGGTTATCGGGATGCCTTGAGGAGGACATTCGACGGACGGTGGCTGAACGGCATCGGCGAAGGCTTCCTGAAGATGGTGATCTTCCTCGGCTTTGGATTCTTTGCGGCCATCGTAGGCGGGACCATAGCCATAGTCCTCGGTAAGGACTCCGGTTCTTCCGGGCTGGTGTCGATAATGTTTGCTGCAACGCTGATCTTCGTCATTGTCGCGGCGATCTTCTATTTCATCGTAAGGCTATATTTCGCGTTGACCGCGGTCGCACTGCAGGAGCTCGGCCCCGTCGGCGCACTCAAGCAGAGCTGGTTCCTTGTAGGAGATCATTGGTGGCGAACTCTGGGCCTGCTGATCCTGTTTTATGTCGTTTCCAGTTTTGCCGTCTCGCTCGTTACGCTCCCGGTGACGTTCGGAAGCATGTGGGGAACATACAAACATTTCTTCACTTCCCTGGGACAAACGGGAGGTAAGATTCCAGCTGCGGAGTTGGGCAAGCTTCAGACAGGGTTCGGTCCGATGATCGGGATAAGCGCCGGACTAAGCTCGATACTCTCGCTCCTGATCACGCCTGCATTTACTGTCGTGATGTACTTCGATCTACGGGCGCGGCATAACGATATCGCGGAGCCTGAGAGCCCGGCCGGCACCGAAAATACACCGTCTGATACGGCCATCTAAATGGAAGCGCCAGATCAGGTCGAAGAAGCCGGCACTCCATCGAGGCCGGAGACAGGCTTCGAAGGTTCGCGGGAAAAGGCAGGCCGGAGCCTGACGACCGCCGCGATCCTGGGCTTCATAATCGTTGCGATCGTATACTTCTATGCACAGACCATAATAGGCTTCCTCGCAGTCGTGATTCGCGGCAGAGCTGTAGGCGGCACTTCCAATCCCCATGAGACACTTACGCAGCTCCTCACTGCCAGAGCTCTCTTCACCAAGCCGATTATCCTGTACTCGGTTATCCTCTCGCAATTCGTGTTCCTGCTTCTCCCGACGGTATGGCTGATTCGCCGTTGGCACACAAAACACGTATTCATTTATGTCAGGTTCAGAAAAACGCATCCCGGTCAGATACTCCTAGCTCTCGTCGGCGGAATACTCTTTTACCCGGTGAGCGCGGGAATCGGAGATTTCCTGATGGAAGAGCTTCACTTCCCCGATTTTCTGGCAAAGATAGGTTCGCTGGTCTTTACATCGAACACGCCTTCGCAACTCTTGCTCGTAATAGCAGTTGTATGCGTCACCCCTGCGATATGCGAGGAGACTCTGTTCAGGGGATATGTCCAGCGGACTCTCGAGCGAACGATGGGTCCGAAAAGCATAATCGTCGCCGGAATCCTCTTCGGGCTGTATCACATGCGTCCACTCGATCTTGTATCCCTCTCTCTCTTCGGGATGCTCATAGGCTACTTTGTCTACAGGAGCAAAAGCCTTCTCCCCAGCATGACAGCTCACTTCGCATACAATCTTGTCGCAGTTCTTTCTCTTTACAGATCCAGCAACGGAAGCTCGACAACGCCGCTGGCATCATTACACATACCTTTGGCAATCATGCTGTTGTCGGCTGCCGGGACCGCAGTTGTAGTTCTAATCTATCGGAACGTGACTAAGGGCAACGATCAACCGGAGCATGCGACGGTACAATACAGACCGTAGCGTCTGAATTATGTATGGGTCGGCTTTGTCTTATCGGCGAACACGATTATCGAGTAGGAGGCGGGATTACTCCCGCCGTCCTCTCACACCACCGTACTTACGGTTCCGTATACGGCGGTTCGTGAATGATTCTGGATTTTGAGCATTGTCTCAAGTAGAGAAACGAGTCCCATC